>NZ_JBEXVD010000001.1:0-793520 GCF_040638655.1 Streptomyces sp. NPDC005963
CCGAAGGGCTCCAACATCCTGCCGACGCGTGTGGGCGCGTACGGCAACACCGTCTCCCCACGGGCCGCGCCCTCCCGTAGGAAGGCGTCCTGACTTCCGACCACTCCCCTGTGTTGTGACACTCCCCCGCTCATGGCCGTCCGGCTGCGCGAGCGGTCGCCCGGGCAGGCGGTGCGCGACAGGGA
The DNA here is from genome assembly GCF_040638655.1 of Streptomyces sp. NPDC005963. NCBI lineage: Bacteria > Bacillati > Actinomycetota > Actinomycetes > Kitasatosporales > Streptomycetaceae > Streptomyces > Streptomyces sp. NPDC005963. The sequence continues at coordinate 186 of NZ_JBEXVD010000001.1, forward strand.
TCCCTCGGTGGTGGTGTGTTCCCGGCGGTACGGCTCACTGCTCGTAGGGGTGGAAGCCACGGCCGGTCTTCTTGCCGAGCGCCCCTTCCTCGACCAGGCGCAGCAGCATCGGCGGAGGTGCGTACTGCGGCTCGTCGAACTCCCGGTGCAACGCTTCGGCCACCGCCTTGACGACGTCGAGTCCGATCAGATCGGCGAGCCGCAGCGGTCCCACCGGATGGGCGCACCCGAGGGTCATCCCCTGGTCGACCACATCGGCCGTCACCCGGCCCGACTCGACCAGGCGCATGGCGCTGAGCAGATAGGGGACCAGTAGTCCGTTGACGACGAATCCCGCTCGGTCGGGGGCGTCGATGGGGGTCTTGCCGAGGGTGTCCGTCAACAGCGCGGCGGTCCGGCACCGGGTCGACTCGCTGGTGTGGCGGGCGCTGATCAACTCGACGAGGGGCATGGCGGGCACCGGGCTGAAGAAGTGCACGCCGATGAACCGGTCCGGGTGGTGGGTCGCCCGGGCGAGGCGACCGATGGGGATGGAGGAGGTGTTGGTGGCGAGGACGGCGGTGTCGTCCTTGAGGAGCCCGTCGATCCGGGTGAGCAGGGCCATCTTGCGGTCCTCGTCCTCGGGTATCGCCTCGATCACGAATGCACGGTCGGCGAGCCGTTCGACGTCCGCGGTGACCTCGATGCGCTCCAGTGCGGCGTCCCGGTCCGCCTCGCCGAGCCTGCCCCTGCGGACGTCCTGCTCCAGGGAGCGGCGGATGCGGTCGAAGCCGCTCGGTATTCCGGTGGGGTTGGACACCACCACGCGGACGTCGAGACCGGCTGCTGCGGCGATGTGGGCGATGCCCGCCCCCATCACTCCGCAGCCGACCACGCCCAGGCGGGTCATCGGTTCTTGGTTCATGAAGACTCCTGCCAGCGCATCAGTGTCGCTCCGACCGACATGCCGCCGCCGAATCCGGCCAGGAGCGTCAGGTCTCCGTCGTGGATCCGCCCGGTTCGGCAGGCGTCGTCCAGTGCCACCGGCACGGATGCGCTGCCGACGTTTCCGTACCGTTCGAGGGTTCGATGGGTGTGGGCGCGGGTGATTCCGGTGCGCTCGACCAGGCGGCGCAGCAGTACCCCGTTGGGTTGGTGCGGGACGAGGTGGTCGATGTCGTCGGCCCGAACCCCGGCACGCTGCATCAGTCGGTCGAGGACCGGAGGGACGTTGTCCATCACGAAGTCCCGGACCGCACGGCCGTCCATGCGGAAGAAGTGGCCGCCGTCGGCGAGGGTCCGCGCGGTGCTGGGGTTGCGGCTGCCTCCGGCCTCGACACGAATGAGGTGGTGTGCGGCACCGTCGCTGGACAGTTCGGTGCCGAGGAAGCCGTAGCCCTCGGCGACGGGGCCGACCACGGCTGCGCCGGCGCCGTCGCCGAGGAGGGCCGCGGTGCGGTGGTCGCCGTGGTCGAGGATGCGGGAGTAGATGTCGGCGCCGATGACCAGCGCATGGCCGCGGGGGCGTCCGGCGAGGAGGCTCCGGGCCACTTCGAGGCCGTACACGAAGCCGCTGCACACCACGTTGATGTCGAAGCAGGCCGCGCGGGAGGCACCGATGGCGTTCTGGACCAGATAGGCGGTAGGGGGTTGGGGTGCGTCACCGGTGGAGGTGGAGACGATCAGGTAGTCGAGTTGGTCCGCCGTGATGTCGGCCGCTCGCAGGGCCCGGGTGGCGGCGCGCGCGGCGAGGTCGGATGTGGCTTCGTCGGGCGCGGCGTACCGCCGGGTGAGGATCTCGGTGCGTTCCTCGATCCATTCGGCGGTCACACCGCACCATTCGGCGACCTCCTTGTTGCTGACCTCCCGGTCCGGCAGATGGGAACCGGTGCCGACGATGCCCAGGCCACTCATCGTCCCGCCCCGGCGGGACCGGTCGCGTACTGCCGCCAGGCGGTCAGCCGGTCTTCGCCGATGTGTGCGCGCGCTGCCGGATCGGTGATGCCCAGACCGTCGGACGGCGCCAGGCACAGCACGCCGACCTTGCCGATGTGCTGGTTCTCCTGGACGAGGCGTGCGGCGTCCGCGACCCTCTCCAGCGGGAATGTCCTGCTGAGGATCGGCACGATCCTGCCCTGGTCGAAGAGGCGCATGCACGCGGTCTGTTCCTGGAGGTTGGCGATGTGACTGCCGACGACCCGCTTCAGGTTCATCCATAGGTAGCGGTTGTCGTAGGTGTGTTGGTATCCGGTGCTGGATCCGCAGGTGACCACGGTGCCACCGCGTCTCACGACGTGCACCGAGGTGCCGAAGGTGGCTCGGCCGACGTAGTCGAAGGCGATGCTCGGGTCCTCGCCGATTTCGGCACGGATGCGTCGGCCCAGGCGTCGGCCCAGTTCGATGGCGTCCGCCTCGGGATCCAGGACGTCTCCCATGCCGATCTCCCGGCGGTCGATCACCACGTCGCATCCCTGTTGCCGCAGGATCTCTGCCTTGGCCGTGGAGCTCACCACTCCGACGGCCACACCGCCCCCGTTGCGGACCATCTGCACCGCGTTCGCCCCCAGCCCACCGGTAGCGCCCCAGATCAGGACGACGTCGCCCTGTTTCATCCGGGCGCCCCGGTCACTGACCAACATGCGGTACGCCGTACCCGCGCACAGGGGGATCGTGGCCGCTTCCTCCCAGCTCAGATGGGCTGGTTTGGGCAGCAGTTGGCTGGCTCGGACCACGGTGTAGTGGGCCAGTCCGCCGAAGTTCGTCTCATAGCCCCAGGCGCGCATGTGCTCGCCCATCACTCCGTCGTCGTGGGAACCCGGGTCCTGGTCGTCGACGTAGGCGGGGCTCACCACCACGTGGTCGCCGACCCGCCAGTGCCGCACTCCTGCACCGGCACGCACCACGACGCCGGAGGCGTCCGAGCCGATGACCTGGTACGGGAGGTCGTGCCGGGTGGTGTATCCGCCCTGTCGGGCGAAGCGGCGCAGGGCGGAGAAGGTGGAGATCGGCTCGAACATGGCCGACCAGACCGTGTTGTAGTTGATCGAGCTGGCCATGACGGCGACGACGACCTCGTCGGGGGCCAGCTCGGGCATCGGCACCGTACCCACGCGGATGGTCCGTCGTACGTCCTTGTCGACCGCGTCGGTGAAGGATGCGGCGTCGGCGGCCCGCAGATGACCGGCGAGGAACTCATCGGGCAGGGGCAGGCGTTCCAGTTCCTCGGGAGGCGCGCCGTTGATGGCCGCTTTGCTGAGCAGGTCCATGGTCTTCCTCGCGATCGACGTCGAGATGCTGCCGGCTGGCGCCGACGGGCGGTGCTGGGGGCGGGGTGCGCCGGCGCGGTCGGTGTCCACCGGGCCCCTCCTCGCTGCCGACGACAGCCGAGTCAGCCCGGTCGGCGCGCCGGGGGATCCAGGTGGATCGCCGAGCCGGGGCAGTAGTCGGCGGCCTCTTCCGCTGCTTCCCGCAGATGGGCGGGCGGCCGGGCGTTCTTGAGCACCACCTTGCCGTCGTCGCCCTGGTCGAAGAGGTCGGGTGCGACCAGGGAGCAGGCGCCGGAGCGGTAGCAGGACGCGTGGTCCACCTGGAGGAGCAGCGGTTCCGGACCTTCGGACGCGCTCACGCGGGTGCCCCCGGGCGCGGCTCACCCCAGGTGACCGGTAGGTCGATGGTGCCGAAGACCAGGGTCTCGTAGCGGAAGGGCACTTCGGACTCGGGCACGGCGAGGCGCAGATCGGGCAGGCGGGTGAGCAGGCGCTCGAAGGCGATCTGGAGTTCGATGCGGGCCAGGCTGTGGCCCACGCACAGGTGCGGACCGTGACCGAAGCTCAGATGGGGGCGGCTACGACGGCGTACGTCGAGGACGTGCGGGTCCTCGTAGACGCCTTCGTCCCGGTTGCCCAGCAGCGGTGAGACGACGATGCCCTCGCCCGCGGCCACGGTCTGGTCCCCGACCCTGATGTCTTCGGTGGCGATGCGGGTGATGCCGAACTGGAAGATGCTCAGGTAGCGCAGGAGTTCCTCCACTGCGCCCCGCAGCAGGTGTGGTTCGTCGCGCACGGCCGCGAACTGTTCCGGATGCATCAGCAGGGCCGCGGTGCCGGTGGTGATCATGCTGGCGGTGGTCTCGTGTCCCGCCGCGAGCAGCAGATAGCAGGTGAGGAGCAATTCCGGCCGGTCCACCTTGCCGGGTACCAGGTAGTCGGCGACGAGCCGGCTGATCATGTCGTCGCCGGGCTCCTTCTGTTTGCGTGTGAAGAGTTCGTCGAGGTAGCCGCTGAGTGCGACCTTGCTGCTGGCGATGCGTTCCGGTGCGCCGGCCCGGTGCGGGTCGAACAGCGCTTCCAGATGGGTGGTGAAGAAGTCGGCGTCCTCGTAGGGCACGCCGAGCAGTCGGCAGATCGAACTGGATGACACCGGAACGCCGTACGCCTCGTGCAGATTGGTCGGCGGCCCCTGGCGCACCATCTCGTCCAGGAGGTGGTCACACGCCTGCTCGATCTCCGGGCGCATCGCGGCGACCCGTTTGACCGAGAACTCCCCGGCGAGCATGGTCCGGTAGAAGGCGTGGTCGTCGCCGTCCATCCGCATGAACGAGCCCTTGAGCACGGGGCGCATCTTCTGCCGGTATAGCGTGGGGAAGCCCTCCCTGCCCATGTCCGAACTGGTCCGCGGGTCGTCGAGCAGGGCCCGGGCCGCGTCGTAGCTCGTCACCAACCATGCTGGTCCGGTGGGTAGTTGGACGCGAACCAGGGGTGCCTGCTGCTGGAGCGCCAACAGTCCGGCGGGTGGTTCATAGGGACAGGTGCGGTCGGTCATCGGGTACGTGGGCAGTTGGTCAACCACTGCGATCCTCTTTCCTGCTCGGACGGCAAGATCCGGAACCCCCGCGGGCACGGACCGAGGTTGGCACAGTGCTCCACCCCCGAGACGCTCAATCGTGAGCGGGCGGTGTGGATCGGTGCGCCTATCGTCGCCGTGGACTCCCCTGTGGCGCCAACGACCCTGGAGGTCGCGGTGACGATGTACGACCACGTCGGTGGCGAGGGCCCGCTGCGGCGCCTGGCCGAGGCGTTCCACCGAACCGCGGTGGCCGACCCGTTGATCGGGCGCATGTTCCGCTACACCGGTGATGCGCACGTGCACCGTCTGACCGCCTATCTCGTCGAGGTCTTCGGGCACGGCAGTGCCTTCACCGATGAGACCGGCGGCTTCGAACACGTCAAGAAGATGCATGCCGATCTACAGATCACCGATGAGCAACAGGACCGGTTCGTGGAACTGATGCTGGCCGCCGCGGACGAGGCGGGGTTGCCCGAGGACGAGAGGTTCCGCACCCGGTTCGAGCAGGAGGTGCGCCGGGCGGCTGCGATCACCACCCGGGCGTCCCGGCTGAGTCGGGACGAGCTCGCCACCCGGCACGGCCGACTCGGAAGGTGGACCTGGTGATGCGGATGCATCCGAGTCCTGTCGACGCGGTGATCGCCGCGGTCCGTGACGTGTGCGACGGGCGGGCGCCGGCGGTGGACGATCCGGTGTTGCCTTCCGGTGCGGATTCGATGACGGCGGTACGCCTGGCACTGGCCCTGGAGGACCGGCTCGGAGTGCCGGTCCCGCTGAGTTGGCTGCGCGCGGGACACAACGCGAAGGCACTGGCTGCGCTGGCCGCCGGGGCCCGGGGTGCGACCTCGTCCGGACTGCGGCTGACGGCCCGATCCGGGCCCGCAGGCGATGACGGGCCTTTCTCTCCGACGGCGTTGCAGCAGGCGTATCTGGTCGGGAAGGAGGACGACCTGGTCCCGGACGCGGTCGGCTGCCACCATTACCGGGAGTTCGTCCTGACCGGGCTGGACGTGGAGCGGCTGCGGCGGGCGTGGGATGCGGTGCAGGTGCGGCACGCGATGTTGCGTTGTGCGCTCACGGCTGGCGGCAAGCTCCGGATCCGTCCCGCACAGGGACGGCCGCTGCCCGTGCACCCTGTGGGCCATGACCCGGGCGCAGTGCGCGAACGGCTCTCGCGACTCCGGTACTCCACGGACGACTGGCCCCTGCACGACCTGGAAGTCACCCCGCTCGGACGCGACGAGTGGGTGGTGCACCTCGCCGTTGACGGTCTGATCTGCGACGGCAGGAGCCTGCGGATCGTGTTGCGGGACCTGTGGTACGCGTACGAGGGGTTCGCCGCGGCAGAACCGTCCGGCTCCGATGCGGCCTCTTTCCGGGACTTCGCGCTCGCCGTGGCCGAGGAGGCCACGTCGGATCGGTACGCCGATGACCTGCGGTACTGGCGGGAGCGGCTGGCAGAGCTGCCGGCGGGGCCCGACGTCGTGCGCGCTCCCGCCCGGGAGCCCTTCGATGTCGGCGGCGGACCGGACAGACAGCCGCTGACCGGATCGCTCGACGCGGTCGAGTGGGCCCGGCTGCGCGAGGTGGCGGTTCAGCGGGGGGTGACCGCGACCGCGTTGCTCCTGGGCGCCTTCTCGGACACGCTCGTTGCGTCCGGAGCGACCCTGCCCTTCAGCATCGTCCTGACCACCGGCGACCGGGCCCGGATGCGGAACACCGACGACACCGTGGGCACCTTCACTTCGACGATGGTGCTGCCGGTGTGCGATACGGATGCCGCGGTGTTGCACCGTCATCTCGCGGAGGGTCTGGAGCACGGGACGGTGCCCGGGGTCGCCGCGCTCAGACAGCTCCGCGGGCGGGTGCCGGAGCTGCCCGTCGTGTTCACCAGCATGCTCGACGAGCCGGAGCCGACGGGTGGCTTCGCCGCGGCCGAGCGCCATGCCGTGGGCCGTACCGCCGGGGTCTCCCTCGACCATCAGGTGTGGGAGGCGGACGGCGGGCTGCGCGTTCGGTGGGACGTGGTTGAGCGCGCCTTTGCCGCACCGGGCGCGCGGACCCTGTTCGACGCCTACCTCGATCGGCTGCGGACGCTCGCCCGGGGTGCGGAGCCTGCGGTGCGTCCGCTCAACGACCTCCAGCAGTCGTATCTGGTGGCCCGGGAGTTGGGTCCGGCCGATGCGGGTGGCTGTCGGCTCCAGGTCGGCTATGCGGTGGCGGACGTGGACCACGACCGGTTGACGCGGGCTGTGGAGCGCCTGGTGGCCCGGCATCCGGTGCTGGCGGCGGAGGTCGACGCCGGGCATGGTCTGCGGCTACCGCACAGGGCATCGGCACCTCCCGTACCCGATGTCCCCCTGACACCCGAGATCGGCCGGGAGGTACTGCGCCGCCCGTTCCCGTTGGGCGAAGGGCATCTGGACATCCGGGTGGGCCGCGGTGCGGGCGGCAGTGACCTGGTGTTGCTCACGGTCGATCTCGCCCTGATCGACGCGCGCAGCATCCATCTGGTCGGGCGGGAGTTGATGGACCTCTATGCGGCCGACGGCGAGGACGCCGATGTACGCCCGTTCCCCTGGCTGAAGCCGCGCCCGGCGGCGCTGGACGAGTCGGCGGCCCGCGAGCACTGGCGGCAGCGGGTGGCGGCGCTGCCACGGGGCCCTCGGCTGCCGGTGGTGCCCGACGACGGCGTACGCAGACGGATGTGCGGCAGCCTGCCGCAGTGGCATGTGGTGGCGGCTGCCGCCGAGGAGCACGGTGTGTCGCCCGACGGGCTGCTGCTTGCGGCGTTCACCCGGGCGGTCTCCCCCGGGCTCGGCGATGTGTTCGCGCTCCCGGTGGTGCGCTGGTCGACTGACAGCGACGCGGCACGACCGGCCGAAATGACCGCGTTGAGTTGGGTGACGGTGACGGCTGACGGATGTCCGTTGCTCGATCTGGCCCGGCGCTATGACGCCGTACTGGGCGAAGACCGGGAGGCCGACGCGGTGCGCGGCCTGGCGGAGCTCCGCCGTTCCCGTCGCAGTGAATCCGCCATGCCCGTCGTCTACACCAGCATTTTCGACCTGACGGAGCATCCGCTCCCCGACGGCATCACCGCCGGCGCCTGGGCGACGAGCACACCGGGGGTGGCACTGGACTGCGTGGCCACCCTGGACGGGGACGTGTTGGAGTTCGCGTGGGACGCGTCGGAGGACCAGTTGCCCGGCGGGTGGCTCGACGAGGCGTTCCGGCGCTTCACCGCCGAGGTGGAGGGCCTGGCAACCCTCGCGAAGGAGCCGCTCGACGAACCCGGTTCGCCTCCGCAGCGATGGAACGACACCGCCCGGCCGTTCCCCGCTGATCTCCCGGTCCAGTGTCTGATCGAAGACCAGGCGCGGATCAGACCGTCCGACGTGGCGGTGCGTTGGGCCGGGGGCACACTGACCTACGCGGAATTGGAGCGGCGGGCCAACCGGTTGGCCTGGACCCTGCGCGAGGCCGGTGTGGGCCGGGGCGACGTGGTCGGGGTGTCGGTGCATCGGGGGCCGGACATGGTGGTTGCGGTCCTCGGCATCCTCAAGGCGGGCGGCGCCTATCTGCCGGTCCTGCCGTCACTGCCGCGCGATCGTGCCGCGGTGATGCTCGGGGACGCAGCGGCCGGCGTTCTGCTGCGGGATTCGGCGTGTGCCTGGGCGACGGAACTACCGGGCGTACGGCCCATCGATCTGGACGCGGTGCTCGCCCGGCCCCACGAGCGGGAGGAGACCGCGCCGGAGCCGGTCAACGACGTGGACGACCTGGCGTACGTGATCTTCACTTCGGGCAGCACGGGCCGGCCCAAGGGGGTCGCGGTCACCCATCGTCCGATGCTCAACCTGTTCGAGTGGTGTCAGCGCACCTTCGGCTTCGGGCCCGGGGACCTCGGTCTCAGCGTCACCTCGCTCGGCTTCGACCTGTCGGTCTTCGACATCTTCGGACTGCTCAGCATGGGCGCGGCGCTCTACGTCGCCGACGAGGAGGAGCAGCGCGATCCACAGTTGCTGCTGCGGGTGCTGCTGACCGAGCCGGTGACCTTCTGGAACTCCGCGCCGACGACCCTCGCGCATCTGGCGCCGGAGTTCGCGGCGGTCACCGACCGGCACACCGAGGACACCCTGCGTCTGGTGTTCCTCAGCGGCGACTACACCCCGTTGTGGTTGCCGGACCAGCTTCGGGCGGCCTTCCCCCGTGCAACGCTGATCAGTCTGGGCGGGGCGACCGAGGCCACCGTGTGGTCCAACTACTTCGTCGTGGACCGGGTGGATCCCGAGTGGCGCAGCATCCCGTACGGGCGGCCCATCGACAACTCCCGCTACCACGTGCTGGACGATGTGCGCAGACCGGTACCGATCGGGGTCGAGGGCGATCTGTACATCGCGGGGGCATGTCTGGCCAGCGGCTACTACCTCCAGCCGGCACTGACCGCGGAGCGCTTCGTCACCGGCGAGTTCCCGGGTGTGCCCGAGACACGGATGTACGCCACCGGGGACCGGGCCCGCTACGGCCCGGACGGTGTGCTGCACTTCTTGGGCCGTCGCGACGGCCAGGTCAAGGTGCGTGGTTTCCGGGTGGAGTTGCCGGAGATCGAACACCGGCTGCGGACACATCCCGGTGTGGAGGACGCGGTGGTGTTGTTGCGGACGAGCAGGTCGGGCGAGGAGCGGTTGGTGGCGTACGTGCTGCCGGACGGTCCGCCACCGGGTGCGGAGGAGGTGCGTGCCCACGCCGCTGCGGCGCTGCCCGACTACATGGTGCCGGGTGTGGTGGCCTTCGTCGCCGCCTGGCCGGCGACCGCCAACGGCAAGTTGGACCGGGACGCCCTGCCCTGGCCGATCACCGCCGCGGAGCCCCTCGGCGACGGTGGCGACCATATCGCTGTCCCCACGGCCGTTGCCGCCCCTGCCGTCGAGGTCACGGAACCGATCGCGGCGATGTTCGGCGAACTGCTCGACCTGCCGCCGGTCGACCCTGCGGCCGACCTCTGGGACCTGGGCGCGACCTCGTTCACCATGGTCAGGGCCAGTCGCATGTTGCGTGACCGGTACGGGCGTGAGGTGCCGGTGGCCGTGCTGCTGGCCGAACCGACGGTCGCGGCCATCGCCCGGCACATGTCCGGCACGCCGAAGGCCGCTGTCGTCCCGAGCACCTCGGCCGCCCCGCCTCCCGGGGAGCCCGGGCAGGTCAACTTCTTCGCGGAGGACGAACGCCGCCGTTTCAAGGAGGGCGACTTCGGTCGGCGGCGGGGGTCCGGGCGGGCGCGTCCACTGGCCCTGGCCGGCGATCGGCCGACGGAGGCGCAACGGCGCTGGCGTTCCAGCCGCCGTCCGATCGACGAACGGGCCCTGGACGCGACGCAGCTGGGCCATCTGCTGAAGGTGCTGGCCCGTACGGGCGCGGAGACCGGCGCTGGCTCGCTCTACCCGTCCGCGGGTGAAACCTGCTCGGTGCAGGTGTACGTGCTGGTCCGCAAGGGTGCGGTGAACGGGTTGGAGGAGGGCTCCTACTACTACTGTCCGCGCGAGCACGCGCTCGAACCGCTCGATACGGGCGTCGACGTGCCGGTGAACGCGCACGTCTTCTACAACAGGCCCTTCGCGGCCCTGGCCGGAGCCGAAATCTACCTGGTGGGCGAGTTGCAGGGCATCGAGCCCCTGTACGGTGCCCAGGCGCCGCGCTATCTGGCGCTGGAAGCCGGACACATGGCCCAGTTGTTGATGCAACAGCAGGTGCCGTCCGGTGTCGCCCTGTGCCCCGTCGGCGATCTACGGCAGAGCGATCTGGCCGACGCGTTGGGGCTCGGGGAGTCCCAGGTGTTCCAGCTGGGACTCCTGTGCGCGCCTCTGGACGCGACGGGTGACGAGGACCCCGGTGAACCGCTGTGGACCACGGCGAGCTCCCCCCGGCGGCAGGGCTCAGCCGACATCGCCGTCGTCGGCATGGCGGGCCGGTTCCCCGGCGCCGCGAGCCCGGACGCACTGTGGCGGCTGCTCCACGAGGGCCGCAGTGCCATCGGGCCGATGGCACCCGAGCGGGTGGCGGCGCTGGGTTGGACCGGGCCGCCTCCGGTCGGTGGGTTCCTGGAGGCACCGGGAGCTGTGGACCTACGCCCCTTCCGTATCTCCCCGGCCGAGACCGACGCCCTCGACCCCCAACTGCGGCTGCTCTTGCCGGCCGTCTGGGAGTGTCTGGAGCGTGCGGGCCACACGCCACGTTCCCTCACCGAAGACGGCTCCCGCGTCGGGGTGTTCGTGGCGTCCATGTGGGACGATCACCTCGCCGCCGCCGGGGACGGGTGGGAGCGCAACGGCGCGGTGGACGTCGTCACCACCCGGGCCACGGTGCCGAACCGACTCTCACACGCCTTCGGTTGGCGGGGGCCGAGCCTGGCGGTGGACACCTCGTGTTCGTCGTCGTTGACGGCGCTGCACCTCGCGATCAACGCGCTGCGCGCCGGTGACTGCGACAGCGCCGTCGTCGCGGGCGTCAATCTGGTGACCCACCGCCGTCATGTGGGGCTGCTGTCCGCGCTGGGGCTGCTCGCCGACCGGGAGACCCATCGGGAGACCGACCGACCCGGCCTCGCCTATGACGGCGGGACACCCGGTTGGTGCCTCGGTGAGGCGGTGGGGGTGCTGCTGTTGCGTCGCGCGGACACCGCGGCTCGGGATGGCGACCAGGTGCTCGGTGTGCTGGAGGGCTCGTGGTGCGGCCACGCCGGCGGCGACGGCAGGTTCGGAGCCCCGGGCCCGGCGCCGCTCACAACCTCACTGGGTCAGTTGTTGCGGTCGACAGGGGTGGACCCGGCGGACGTGTCCTACGTGGAGAGTGCTGCGGCCGGCGCCAGCCTCACCGATGCCGCCGAGGTCGCCGCCTTCCGTGACCTGTTCGGCGACGGCTCGCACCCGGTCCCGATGGGCACGGTGAAGCCGAACATCGGCCACGCCGAGGCGGCGGCCGGCATTGCACAGTTGATGAAGGTGATGTTGCAACTGCGGCACGGGCGCATCGCGCCCACCCTGGTCTCCGACCGACCGAACCCACTGGTCGAATGGGACGGTGGGGCGGTGTACGCACCACGACAGGCACTGGATTGGGATGCGGGAGCAGGGCCGCGCCGGGCGATCGTCAATGCCGTCGGCTCCGGTGGCTCGTACGGACACGTCGTGGTGCGTGAGGCCGGAGGTTCGCGATGAGTTCCCTGTGGACCGTCGGAACGCGCGAACCGGCCGCATCCGTGCGCATGATCTGCTTTGCGCACGCCGGTGGCGGCAGCGCCCTGTTCCTCCCCTGGCGCCGGATGTTGGCACCGCACGTCGACGTCTGCCCAATCGTGCTGCCCGGGCGGGAGCGACGTATCCACGAGCCGCCGCACACCCGGATGGACGACCTGGTCGAGGAGCTCGTACCCGCCGTCGAACCGCTGTTGGACAGGCCGTACGTCCTGTTCGGCCACAGCATGGGTGCGATGGTGGCGTACGAGGTGGCGAGGCGGTTGCGGCCGGCGCCGGCGATGGTGTTCGTCTCCGGCAGACGTGTCCCGGGCGTGACCGGCGTACGCCATCTGCTCGACGACGACGCCTTCCTCAAGGTGTTGAAGGGGCTCGGCGGCACTCCTTCGACGGTGCTCGACTCCCAGGATCTGGCCAAGCTGTTCCTGCCTGCCCTGCGGGCCGACTACCGCTTGGTGGAGACCTATCGTCCGGCGGTCACCCCGCCGTTGTCGTGCCCGTTGGTCGCCCTCACCGGCGATGCGGACCCCGAGGTCACCCCGGCTCAGATGGCGCGCTGGGGCGACCTGACCACCGATGGTTTTGGTCTCCACGTCTTTCCGGGTGACCACTTCTACCTCAAGGGGCTGCCCGAGGTGCTGCGGCGCACCCTGTTGGACGCGATGGGCCCGCTCACGGGCAGGACCGCCATACGAGGGCGGAGTTGAATCCGCCGAATCCGAAGGCGTTGGACACCGCGCAGCGCAGCGGCGCATCGACGGCGGCGGCTCCCACCAGTCGGGGCGCGCCGTCGATCGGGTCGCGAACCCACGGGTTGGGGTGCACGAAGCCGTCACGCAGTTGTACGGCGACGGCGGCCGCGGTCAGTGTGCCCGCCGCGGTGAGCGCGTGTCCGGCCAATCCCTTGGGCGCGTTGACCCACGGCTGGGTGTCGCCGAACACCCGGGCGATGGCCGCCGCCTCCACGCGGTCGCCCAGGGGCGAGCCCGTACCGTGGGCGCTGATCAGATCCACCTCTCCCGGTGACACACCGGCGTCAGCCAATGCCCTGGACAGGACGTCGGCTTCCCCGTCCACCGTTGGATCGGGTTGGCTGTTGGCGTCCAACCCGGCTGCGTAGCCCGCCAGTTCGGCGATGGGTCGCACATCGCGGCGGCGGGCCGAACCAGCGGATTCCAGCACCATGGCAACGGCTGCGGGCCCATGGACGAAACCTCGGTGGGAGCGGTCGAAGGGGCCCCCGGGGCCATCGCCCGCGGTAGGGACCATGGCGCCCAGATTGAGGAAGCTGCGCAACTCGGCCGGTGCCGGTTCGGCCAGCGCACCCACCACCAGACAGACGTCGGCCACGCCCCAGGACACCAGTCGGGCGCCTTGGATCAGCGCCAGCTGGCCGCTGGCCGACGCACCTCCCACGGTCATCCCCTCACCGCGGATGGAGAACGTCTCGCTCAGCGTCCCCACCTGGTCGGTGTCCTGGAACTGTAGGGCGAGCCTGGGCGGCACCAGCATCGGATCGCGTTGGAGGCGCCCGGTGGCGGCTGCGCTCTGGGCACCGTTGAGGTTGTGTCCCCCGACGACCACGCTGAGCCGTCGGGGGTCGAGGTCCGCATGGTGCAGTCGGGCCGCCCGCCATGCCTGACCGGCGACGGCCAGCGATGCCCGCACCGGCCGGGATGCACGGCGAAACGCCGTGGGTGGAAGATCGGATACGGCAGCCCCCTCGGCGACTGCCGCGTCCGACAGTTCGGCCCGATAGGGCACGGTGTCTTCGGGTCCGGTGCGGGCGATCGCGGTGCGACCCGCCCGTAGGGCCGCGGTGAAGCGGGACACGTCCGGCCCGAGCGGCGAGAGGACGCCGATCCCGGTGGTCACCACCCGTACGCGGGAGGCTGTCACCGGTAGCGCTCGAACAGGTGGACGAGATCGGCGACGGGCATGGCCTGGCGGAACTCGGTGATGGGCACGAGGACGTCCAGGTCGTCCATCACATTGGTGACGACCTCGCTGCGGTCCACGCTGTTGAGGCCGAGTTCGGCGAGGGTGACGCCGGGCAGGAAGTCTCCGGGCCCCAACTCGGGCAGGATCGCGATGGCATGACGGCGGATGGCGGCCAGCACGGCCCCGTCGAGGTGATGCAAGGTGTCCTCGCGGTTCATGGTGTTCCCTTCGGTGTCAGATCCACTCGTAGCGGCGGTGGTAGTTCTCGATGCCTTGCAGTGCGAGCAGCGGCGTCCCGGTGGTGTCGGGCCGCCATGCGGCGTGGGACTCGACCTTCAGGTGCTGCCGGGGCACGAGACAGTCCCGGCCCAGCGGCAGGAGATCGCGGTACTCCGCGAAGGTGAGCCGACGACGGGCGGCCAGTCGCGCTTCGATCCCCCGGGCGGACACCACCCGTTGGGCGTCCTCGCCCACCGTGCCGCTGAGGAACTCCGACGAACAGCCCGAGCCGTAGGAGAAGAGGCCGACGCGAGCCCCATCGGTCCCCGCAGGGAGCCGGTCGACGAGGCTGCTCAACGCCAGGTAGAGCGAGCCGGAGAAGAGATTGCCGACCTGCGCCGGGTAGTGGAGGCTCGGCTCCACGCGCCGGCTGAAGTCGGCTGCGACGGCTGCCGGATCCAGTCCGGTGAATTCGCGCATCGCCCGTCGGTGTGCGGCCCTCACCATGCCGGCGAACGGCGTGTGGAAGGCCAGGAAGTCAAAGGTCTCCACCAAGGACACATCGGCCACCCGCCGGCAGTAGTCGGCGAAGCTGCGGACCGTGCACTCCAGATAGGCGACCAGCGACAGGTCGGCGTCGGCGAGTTCGATCTCAGGGCCGGGTCGCGCCGTGTCCATGGTTTCGAAGCTGTGCAGACCGAACGCGCCCAGATCCAGTTCCAGCACACGCGGGTGCTCGCTCAGCAGCAGGGCGACCGCACCGCTGCCGGTGGCCAGTTCGGCGTACTCGGCGCGCTCGTCGACCAGCCCGACATCGGTCGCGATCAGCAGCACCCGGGCATCGGGCGAGGCACCCGACGCCAGGTAGCCTGCCGCCAGTTGCAGGGCGCCCGTCGCCGCGTAACAAGCCTGTTTGACCTCCAGCAGTCGGCATTCGGGGCCGAGGTCGAGATGGCGGTGGACGTACGAGGAGATCGACTTGCTGTAGTCCACACCGGACTCGGTCGCCACGAGGACGAGTTCGATCCGGGCGCGGACCGCGGGTTCCAGATCGTCGAGCAGACCCTTGGCGGCGTTCACCGCATGGGTGACGGGGTCTTCGAAGGGCAGGGCGACGGATCGTCCTGCCAGCATCAGATTGGTGACCCTGGCCGGATCCAGCTGACGGCCGGCGGCAAGATCGGCGGCGCTGATCCAGGCGCTGCCGGCGTAGACGTCGAGCGCCTCGATGCCCACCGTCACCCGCGGTGACTCGGTCATGATGTCTCCTCGGTGGTCCGGGGGTCGGCGAACTGGGGGCCGGTGGACTGAAGGGCGGTGGGCCGGGGGGCGGTGGCGGCCGTCGCGATGACCTCGCGCAGCAGTCGGGTGATCTCGTCGGCGTGCGTCACGCAGGGGAAGTGGCCGGCGTCGGGCAGTTCCTCGTAACGGGCGTCGGGAATCGCTCCGGCGAGGCGCCGCGCGGTCTCCAGCGGCACCACGGTGTCCAGTCGGCCCTGGATCACCAGGGCCGGCAGCCGCAGCTCCGGCAGCCGGCGCAGCAGATCGGGTTCGCCGACGAACAGGTCCAGATAGGACAGTCCGACGTAGGCGTCCATGCTTTCGCAGCACAGCAGGTCGGCAGCCAACGCCGGCCTCGGTCCGTCGTCACCGGTGGCCGCCGCCACGGCGGCCAGGTCCTCCGCCACGACGACCTCCAGCCGGTTCACCTCCCCCACCCGATTGGCGTACCGGTAGGAGCCGCCGATGGTGGTCAGCGAGGCCGCGCGTTCGGGGTGGCGCAGGGCGAACGTCTGGGCCACCAGCGAGCCCCAGGACGCACCGACCAGATGGAAGGGGCCTTCGATGCCGAGTTCGGCGAGGGCGGCGGTGTGGAGGTCGACGATGTGGTCCAGGGACATGGTCCCCCGGGTGCGGGTGGCGCCGACCCCGGGGTGGTGGAGGACCACGAGGCGGTGGTCGGCTCCGAGGGCGGCGAACTGGTCGGCGAACATTCCCGCCCCGATGTTGAAGGGGTGCATGAGCAGCAGGGTCGGGCCCGTGTCCCCGTGGACGAACGCCTCGACCGTGGCGGTCCCCAACTCGACGAGGTGACGGCGGACGGTCGGTGCGCGTCGGGTGAGGACCGCCAGGTTGTCACCCGTCCGCTCGTACCCGGCGGCAACCGCGGCCCGTACATCGTCGGGAACCCGGTCCACCGGTTCGAACCGGGCCCTGGCCAGGGCCATCGGCGAATCCGCCGGTTGCATCGGCATCAGGTCCACCACGTCGGTGCGGTCGCCGAAGCGGTCGGCCAACCGGTCGGCGAGTGCTTCGGCCTCGGTGTCGGACAGTCCCAGCGGTAGTGCCAGCCGGATCAGTCCGGCCGGGTCGTCGCCGACGTGCGGGCCGCCGCGGACCCCGGTGCCGCGGTAGAGCCAGGCGAGCAGGGCGGGTCCGGGTTGCGTCAGATCGCCGAACGCGGGATCGCGCCCCGGGTCGAGGAGCAGACAGTGGGTTCCGGGTGCGCCGTGCAGGGGAGCTCCGGCCTTCGTGAGGCGCCCGTGCAGCAGTCGGACCTGTTGGGCCCGGCGGTGGATCAGTGCACCGACGAATGTCGTGTCCCCGAGTGCGGCGGTGAGGAGCGCCTGCTGCTGGAGCCCGAGTTGTCTGCCGTAGGCGTCCTCGTCCTCGGCCAAGCGCTCGGCCAGGTCGGCGCGGCGCGTGGCGACCATGCCGCCCGTGGCGAGGGCGAAGTTCTTCGACAGGCTCAGTGTCACCGCGTCGGCGCTCTCCAGCAGGTCCCGGACGGTCTGCCACACATCGGCACCCGGTTCGGTGATCGCCCATGCGTTGTCCACCACGCGGGTGGCGTCCAGGACCAGCGGCACCCCGCGGGTGCGCAGGAGAGCGGCCGTCTCCCGGAGGGCCTCCAGGGACAGGGGGAGACCTCCGGCGGCGTTGGTGCTCAGTTCCAGACAGACGAACGACACGTCGGAGCCGTGTTCGTCGAGCAGGGCGGCGAGCCCGGCGAGCCGGTCGTCACCACCCGGTGCGGCTCCCTCGGAACGCGGCAGTCGCACCGCCCGCAGCCCGGCTTCGGCCAGCGCGAACTGCCAGGTCGGGAAGAGGTCGTTGTGGAGCACCACTCCGCGACGCCCGGGCCATGAACGGCAGAGCCGGAGCTCGGCCGCCCGTCCGGACGTCGTCCAGGACACCTGTCGCTGCGGCAGCCAGGCGGGCAGTTCCTGCGCGGTGTGGCCCGTGTCGGCGACCCGGGTGGCCAGGGCCGCCATCCGGTCGGTGACGAAGGGGTCGAAGCGCTCGAACCACGAGTCGGTGAGGAGGTCGGTCTCCACGTCCGTGTGGTCGAGCAGGATCGGATTGTGTCCGGCGCGGGTCAGGAAGGCGTCCCGGCCGGGTGCGGCCGCTTCGAGTTCGTCTGCTTCGGGTTCGTCTGCTTCGGGTTCGACCTGCGGCGGGTCGGTCTGACCGCCGGTCTCCGCGGCGTTGGCGATCATCATGATGAGGTCGATGGCGTCGGTCCGGCCGGAGACCGGCTGACACACGTAGAGCGGCACCTCGGCCGGTCGGAACTTCTTCTTGAACCGGTAGTTGCCCTCATCGAAGATGCCGACGGAACGCAGTTCGGCCAGTGCCTGCCGGACGTCCTCGGCCGGATTGGGCGTGGCGGCCACTTCGACCCCGAAGCTACCGCCGAAGCTGAGCACTTCGGCGCCTTCTGCGGCGAGCCGGCCGATGATCTCGACCAGGGAGTATTCGAGGCCGCCCAACGGCATGTCGCGCGGATAGAACTCCACGTCCAGCAGCTGGCCGTTCTCGGCCGGCAGCGCGGTCAGCACGATGGCGCTCAGGAGCCTGTCGTCCCGGTGGGTCAGGAAGATCCGGTGTCGATCGGTCAGCCGGCCGGCCCGGATCTGCTCGCGGACCTCGGCGACGTACGCGTTCACCATCTGCTTGCCCTCGGACCAGCGGTCGACCAGATCGGCGATCGCCGCGTCGGTGGCCGGGTGGGAGCCGCTGGTGTACTCCTCGACTCGGTTGTCGCCCTCACGACCGAACCTGCGCACCAGATAGCGCAGTTTGCTGCGATGGCCGCCGTCGAGCGAGAAGGAACCGAGGTCATCGAGCCGCTGGACGACGCCGAAGGCGGTCGCCAGCATCGGGGTGCCGCCCAGTTCGGTGAGCGGTTCGGTGGACAGGAGGTTGAGCCGCAGTCCGTTGCGGGTGCAGTGGACCAGCAGTTCGCCGGCCGCGGCCCGGAATCGTTCGGGCGCCCCTGTGTACCGCCACACCAGTACGGAGTCCTCGCGGCGGCCGATCGCCAGATAGCCGTCGCGGGTGGACGGGAAGAACAGCAGCGGGGCGATGCTCAGCCCGGCGAGACCGGATTCCAGGCCGTAGCGGCGTTCGACATCCTGCACCAGGTGGAGCAGCTCGGGGTGGTCGGGAAGGTCGGCCCGCGGGACGACGAGGGCGCTCGGTCCGGAAGGGGGAGCCTCGTGACCGGTGTCGGTGGTCCGTTCCCGCGTGATGGCAGGTACGGACGTGCCGTCGGCGAGCCGAGCCACGGCGGGTTCGCCGAAGCGTTCCACCAGATGAGCGGTCAGGGCGGGGCAGTCGGGGTGGTCGAACAACAGGGTCTTGGGCAGGGTGCCGAGCGTGGTTTCCAGGGAGCGCACCGCACGCAGCATGTCGAGGGAGCTGAGACCGCCCTCGGTGAACCGGCCTTCGGGGCCGAGTTCGGCTTGGGCGGAGCGTTCGACGGCCGCGCGCACCACGGCGACGAGGTCCGGACGGCGGCTCTGCTCAGGCTCCCGATCCAGTTCCAGTTCCAGTTCCGGTTCCGGTTCCGGTTTCAGTTCCGGTTCGGCGGCAGGAGCGGCGGCAGGAGCAGGGGCACTCGGCTGTGGCTCGGGGGCCGTGGCGGTGACCGTGTGGACATGGCCGGCGAGTTCGGCGAGCGTGTCGTGCTCATAGAGCTCGCTCGCCGGCACGGTGAGACCGTACGACGCCTGCAACCAGCGGACCAGTTCCACCCGCATGATCGAATCGAGGCCGAGCCGGGTCAGCGAATCCCGGTCGCCGATCACATCGGCGGGCAGGCCGAGCGCGATCGCCACCCGGTCACGGAGCACCTCGGCGCTGATCCCACCGACGACCTTGGGGACGTCGGACACCACCGCAACCGGGGGTGTCGATGGGACCGCGTGCTCCGGCGCGGTCGTGGACGACTCCCCCACGGGAGGGGCCGGGAGGACCATCGGTGTGGATTCCACCGGCGGCCGTGGGGTGGACTGCGCAGGGGTGCGTCGACGTACGGGGGCCAATCGGACCGGTTCGCGGGTCGTTGGCCGGTCCGTCTCCACCTGGGTGGACGCGGGCCCTGCTTGGTCAGTGGGGGGAGCGGGGCGCGGGAACCAGTGGGCCGTCCCGGTGAACCCGGGCCCGGGCAGCGGCACCCGACCGGGGGCCGTGGGCCAGAGGCACGACCAGTCGACGGCACGGCCGGCACACCAGGCGGCGGCGATCTCCTGGGCGGTGTACCGCTCGGTGCCGAGGGGGGTGCGGGCGACTGAGTCCGGGACGACACCGCGCTGCACCTCGCCGCTCCCACCGCGCAGCAGTGCGATGAGCTCCGTGCGGTCGGTGACGACCAGGGCCAGCCGGTGCGGTAGTTCGTCCCTGCCCGACTGAAGTGTGTGGGCGACGCGCTCCACATCGAGCTCCGGAGTGCGGTCGAGTGCGTCGGCGAGCTGTTCGCAGTAGTCGGCGAGCCCTCGTTCGTCGCGCGCCGACACCGGTACCACCATCGGAACGCCCCTGGTGAGCCGTGCGGCCGGTGGCGTACCAGCGCTCTGCAACACCACGTGTGCGTTGGTTCCGCCGAAGCCGAACGAACTGACGCCCGCCCGTCGCACCGGCTGCCCGGCCTCGTCCAGGACCGGTTCCCACTCCCGGGCCCGGTCCGCGAGGTACAGGGGGGTGCCGGACAGACGGAGATAGCGGTTGGGTTCGCGCAGACGCGGGTGGGGCGGGATCGCTCCGTTCTGCATCGCCAGTACGGTGGCCAACAGACCGGCGATCCCGGCCGCCGCCTCCAGATGGCCGATGTTGGTCTTCACCGATCCCACGGCGATATGCGGTTCGACGGCGTCGGGAAGATCCCAGTCCTCGTACAACCGGGCGTACGCCTGCTTGAGTCCTTCGATCTCGACCGGGTCACCCAGTGCGGTGCCGGTGCCGTGGGCCTGGACGAAGCCGATGGTCCGCGGGTCCACGCCCGCCTTGCGTACCGCATCGACGATCACCTGCGCCTGGGCCTGTGGATTGGGCGCGGTGAGCGACGGTGAACGACCGCTGTGGTTGACCGCCGTGCCGAGCACCACGGCATGGACGTGGTCGCCGTCGGCCAGCGCACGGTCCAGCGGCTTGAGCACGACGACTCCCGTGCCTTCGCCGCGCACATAGCCGTCGGCGGAGTCGTCGAAGCTGGCACAACGGCCGCGGGGGCTGAGCATTCCGGCCCGCTCGAAGGTGGCGAAGAGGGCCGGGCTCAAGGTCAGGTTGACGCCGCCTGCAATGGCCAGGTCGCAGTCACCGTGTTGGAGCGCACGGACGGCGTGGTGGACGGCCACCAGCGAGCTGGAGCACGCGGTGTCCAACGCCTCGCTGGGGCCGTGGAGATCGAGCAGGTGCGAGACCCGGTTGGCCAGGACGGCATGGGCGACCCCGGTCGCCATATGGGCTTCGGGGGTGCCTCCGTGCGCCGCCATCAGTTCGTTGTAGTCGCCCGTTGCCACACCGACGAACACACCGGTCGCGGAGCCGGCGAGTTCGCTCGGGCGGCGGCCCGCGTCGTACAGGGCCTGCCAGGTCACTTCCAGCAGATGTCGTTGTTGTGGGTCCATGAAGCCGGCCTCTCGCGGGGAGATGCCGAAGGCCGCTGCGTCGAAGTCGGCGACCCGCTGCACGAAGCCGGCCCGCACCCGGTCCATCCGGGGGTCGGCGGCCAGATCGGTTCGATCCGCGGGGACGGGGCCGACCTGATCGGCTCCGGTCGACACGATCCGCCAGAGCGCGGTCAGATCGTCGGCGCCGGGGAACCGGCCGGCCATGCCCACGACGGCGACGGGCATCCCGGTTCGGTCAGCGGGCCCGGAATCCGCGACGCCAGGGAACTGCACAACGGCCGCGGTCTCCCGTACCGTCACCGGCGGCGCCTGCTGAACACCCCGGGGTCCGCTGTCAGGGGCCGCGGCCAGCGACAGCGGTCGGTTGACCAGCGTCTCCGCTGCCGGGTGGAGTGGGGTGCACTCCACCGCCGGCGGTGGTTCGACTGTGGCCCGGTGTCCGAGCTGTGGATGGTCGCGGACCAGGCGTTCGGCCAGGGCCCGCAGGGTGGGCGTCTCGAACAGCACCGTGGGCAGCAGGTCGAGCCCGTGGCGGGTGTTGACCTGGGTGATCAGCTCGGTCAGGGAGATCGAGTCGAAACCCAGCTCCATCAGGTCCGTTTCGGTGTCCACGTCCTCATCGGCCACCATCAGGAATCCGGCCGCGATGGTGCGCAGCCCCCGTTCGACGGTGTCCGGGTGAACGGTCGGTGGCTGCGCATACTGGGGGGTGCCCGCCGATTGGCGCGATGCGGTCGTGTACGCGATCAGCCCCGGTCGTGTCTCCGTACCGTTCATGACGGCGTCGAAGGCGCGGAGTGCGTGCGGCGTGGACAGTGGGACCATTCCGCCGTACTGCTCCATCAGCGTGCGGCTGGCCTCGTGGACCGGCATTCCGCCGTCCTCCCACAGCGGCCAGCCGATCGAGATCGTGCGCCCCTGGCGCAGTCCGGCGGTGTGCAGGGCGGCCCGTTCCTCGGCGAAGGAGTCGAGGAAGGCATTCGCGAAGGTGTAGTCGGCCTGGCCGAGGTTGCCCGTCGTGGCCGCGACGGACGAGAACAGCGCCAGGAACTCGAGTGGCTCGTCGCGCGTGGCCTCGTCCAGGTGGACAACGCCCCACACCTTGGGCGCGAGCACATCGGCGATCTCGTCCGCGCTCTTGTGCACCGCGCGGGAGTCACGGGTGACACCGGCGGAGTGCACGATCCCGTGGAGTGTGCCGAACCGTCGTCGGACCGCCCGGAGCAGTTCGTCGACCTGCTGGCGGTCGCTGACGTCGGCCGGGTGGTACATCACCTCCGCACCGGTCGCGGACAGTTTCGTCAGGGCAGCCGCAACCGTGGCATCGAGCTGTCTCCGCCCGGACAGCACGAGGTTGACCGGGCCGTTCGCGGCCAGGTGGCCGGCGATGTTCACACCGATGCGGCCCGCGCCGCCCGTGATCAGATAGGTGCGCCCGGGGCCGCCGACCGGGCCGGGTCCTGCCGACGGTTCGTACTCCTCGTACGTCAGTGTGTGCCGCTCGTCCGCGGCGGTCAGCCGGACGTCCCCTTCGGTGCTGCCGAGCAGTTCGTCGACCAGCAGTCGGGCGATGGGGACGGTGGGTGCGTCGATGTGCACATGGACGCCGGAGTAGTCGGTGTGCTCCAGTGAGAGCGTGCGCAGCAGGGAACCGAGGGCAGCGTATGCGGGTCGTGGCCGCCCGGTGTGTTGGTCGCTGTGGTGGGCGACCAGCATCCGCAGGGGTCCGCCGGTGGTGAGCGTGTCCGTGGCGAGCCGTAGTGCGGTCGAGAACCCCTCCCGGAGTTGGGTGTTGAGGTCTCCTTCGTCCGGGGGGCATACCTGGAGGACCGCGTCCAACGGAGCACCGGCGGTGGTGGTGTCCCAGTCGATGCCGCGGCGGGCGAGTTCGCCGGCCAACTCGGCACGCAGAGCGGGGTCCGAGCAGTGCACCAGGACGCGCTTCGGTTCGCGCTGGGGTTGCGCGGGGCCGGCCGGTTGCCAGCGGGGGCGCCGGTGTCGTACCTCGACCTCGGCGGCCTGCGGTGCGGGCGCGGGCATTGCGGTGGGCATTGCGGCGGGTGTTGCAGCGGGTGTTGTTGCGTCCGATGCAGCAGGTGTCGTGGTCCGGGTGTGGACGGCGGTCAGCCGTAGTCCCTTGAGGGCGAGGACCCGTTCGTCACCGTCGTAGACGTCCACGTCGACCGTGCGGACATCGGATGCGGTGGCAGATGTGACGTCGCGGGCGTGGACGCGGCAGCGGGCGGGGAGCGGACGGCTGCTGATCAACTCGGCTAGGGAGGTGGGGAGGTATCCGGTGGTGTCGTCGAGCACAGCGAGTGCTTGGAGGGCCCCGTCGAGCACGGTGGGATCGATCCGGTGGCCGGATGCGGGCGATGCCGCCAGGTCGGCCAGGCACTCTCCCGGTCCTGCCCACAGTGCTTGGAGCACTTGGAGGCCGCTGCCGTGGTGGACGCCGCCCGCGGTGAGGCGGGCGTAAACCACGGCGGGCGCAACGGGTGGGCCCACCTGCTCGGGGGTGGGCGCGGTGGCAGTCGAGAGGTCCGCGCTGCGCAGGGATTCGACCGCTCCCTGCGCATGGACGACACCGCTGGTGGAGGTGAGGGTGAAGGGGATCGACCGTCCCGGGCCGTGTTCGCCAGGGACCACCCGTGCCTCGTCGGAGGCGTCGAGGTCGAGGGGCCGCAGCCAGGTGAGATCGGTGAAGCGCAGGGGCCCGGACGGATCGGGAAGTGCGGATGCCAGGGCGGTGTGGACCAGTTCGGGCACGGCGGCACCGGGCAGGATGCGGCGCCCTCCGACGTGGTGCTGTCGTACGGCCTCGCCGAGTGCCCGTACGGTCACGGCGACCGGTTCGTGCGATGTCGAGGCAGCCGGTGCAGGTGTGGGAAGTGCCGCAGCCGGCTGCCACCAGGTCCTGCGTCGCTGCTGCGGGTGCCCGGGGAAGGCGGCCACCCGTGGCGGACTGGGCCAGCGAGCCGCCCAGTCGACGTTCGCCCCACCGACCCACTGACGGGCCGCCTCTGCCCACTCCCCCGCCTGTGTGGGTACGGAGGTGGCGCGGCCGGGACCGGCGGTGTCGCGCCACACTCCCGGAGCATCGTCTCCCCTGGCGGCGCCCGTCAGCCGGGTGACCAGTTCCGGCACGCTGCCGCAGAGCACGGCGAGCCGTTCGCGGAACGCGGGCCGTCCCCGCTGACTGGTGTGGGCGAGTTCACGCAGCCCGGTCCCCGGGGGCAGTGGCTCGGCGAGGGCGGTGGCGACGTCGGACGCGTACTGGGTGAGCAGTTGCGGGGAGCGGGCCGAGAGCACGAACAGGTGGTCCTCGCCGACCGGGGAAGGTTGTTGGGCGAGGGGCGAGCGGTACTCCTCGATCACCACATGGGCGTTGGCACCGCCCGCGCCGAACGAGCTGACACCGGCCCGCCGCAGCGTCGGGCCCGCCTCCCAACGCCGCAGTTCGCGTGGCAGGTCGAGCCGTGCGCCGAGGTCGATGCGGGGGTTGACCTCGTTCAGATGTGCGCACGGGACGATCGCCCCGTGGCGGAGTTGGAGCAGTACCTTGGTGAGCCCGGCGATGCCCGCAGCCGCCTCCAGATGGCCGACGTTCGCTTTGACGGAACCGACCGCCACTCGTCCCGTAGCTGGGTCGACCTGGTCGAAGACCTGTCGAAGCCCTGCGATTTCGATCGGATCGCCGAGTGCGGTACCGGTGCCGTGGGCTTCCACATAGCCGATCGTGCCCGGCTCGACGCCGGCCCGGTCGAGGGCCTGACGCATCACGGCGGCCTGTGCGTTCGGATTGGGCACGGTGTAGCCGGAGGTCCGTCCGCCCGCGTTGACCGCGCTGCCCTTGACCACGGCCCAGATGTCGTCGCCGTCCTCGATCGCACGGCCCAGCGGTTTCAGCAGGACCGCACCGACTCCTTCGCCGGGGACGAATCCATCGGCTTCGGCGTCGAACACCTTGCACAGACCGTGCGGTGACAACATGGTCAGCGAACACAACGCGACGAAGTGCGCGGGATGGATGATCACATTCACCCCACCGGCGATGGCGGTGTCACACTCTCCGCGCCGCAGGCTCTCGCAGGCCAGGTGCAGCGCCGTCAGCGAGGACGAGCAGGCGGAGTCCACGGCGTAGCTGGGCCCCGACAGGTCCAGCAGGTACGAGACCCGGTTGGCGATGGACCAGTAGGACGAGTGCGCGCCCGTGAGCTCGCCCTGTGGCCAGGCGGTCGCCCCGAGTTGACCGTACGTTCCGTACATGGCGCCGGCGAAGACCCCGGTCCGGGCGACGGCTCGGTCGCCGAGGTTGCCGGTCTGTTCCAGCAGGTCCCAGCAGGTTTCCAGGAACAGCCGCTCCTGCGGGTCGATGGTGACGGCATCGCGGGCGAGGATGCCGAAGAAGGCGGGGTCGAACCGGTCGACACCGTCGATGAAGCCGCCGTCCGCGGTGTAGAGCCGGTTCGCGGTGCCCGGGCGCGGATCGTAGTGTTCGCGCCAGGAGAACCGGTCGTCGGGGACCTCGGAAATGGCGTCCTTGCCGGAGGCGAGGAGGTGCCAGAACGCTTCGAGGTCCGGCGCGCCCGGATAGCGACCGCTGACGCCGATGATGGCGATGTCGTCCGGGGCTGCCGACTGCGGGCGTGGGGGCGTTGGGACGGCTGCTGCCACCGGGTCGGCTGTTTCGGTGCCGAGTGGTGTGGGTTCGTCCGCGCCCTCGTGGATCGCCGCGGTCAGCCGGGGCTCCTGGTGGCGGTGCAGATGGTCCGCGAGTGCGGCGATGGTGAGGTGTTCGAACAGCAGCGTCGAGGGCAAGGGGCCGAGGTCCGCTTCGAATCGGGCGATGATGCTGAGGCTGACCAGCGAATCGATGCCGAACTCGTCGAACGCGGCACCGTCGGCGAGGTCGTCGGGGTGGTGCTTGAGCACCTCGGCGAAGACCGTCCTGACGTAGTGGCGGACGGCCTCCGGTGTGACCGTGCCGGCCGGCTCCTGGGCGGGGGCCCGGCCGACGATCGCACAGGGGCCGGCGTGCCCGCCGACCGAACCGTCGTGCACCTCGACCTCGGTGAGCCCTGCCCGTTCGGCGACCGTTCGCCAGGAGTCGGCCGACAGCAGTGGTGAGTTCGGTAGGCGGAGGGAGTGGTCCTGATGGCGCCACCACCCCTCGGTCAGTCCGAAGGTGAGCGTCAGGAAGTCGGAGTGGCCCGTGGTCTCCTGGACGAGTAGCAGCCCGCCAGGGCGCAGCAGTCGGGCCGCGTTGCGCAGTGCCGCGGTGGCGTCGGACGTGGCGTGCAGTACGCCGGCGACGACCACGGCGTCGTGGTCGGCGCTCCGGCCCTGCGCAGCGGGATCGACCTCGGCGTCGAACCTCTCGTACCGCAGGGTGACGCCGTCGGGCACGAGGGCCCGTAGCGATTCCTCGCCCTGGCGCAGGAAGGCCGGCGACAGGTCGGTGAAGCAGTATTCGACCGCGCGCGCACCGGACAGTGCGTTGAGCATCACACGGGTGGTGGCGCCGGTGCCGGCGCCGATCTCCAGCACCCGTGCGCCCGGCCCGCGCGCATCAATGTGGCGGCGCAGTCGGTCGGCGAGGTCGGTTGCGGTGGCGCGTTCGGCCGTGCCACCGCCGTAGAACCGGGCCACCATGGCGGTGGAGCCGCCGGGGAAGAGGACCTCCAGCGGGTTGCGGCGTCCGGCGAGCACCTCGGGGAGCGCTTGGACACAACGCCGGAGAAGGCTCTCCTGCTCCGGTGGTACGACACGGTTCGGGGCGTCGACCGGGCGGGCGAGGCCGATGAGGTGGTCCTCGTCGCGGCGTACGGCACCGGCTCGTTCCAGGATCGGGGGCAGGGCGTCGAACAGCCTGCGATGTGTGGGTGTCACTCCGAGCCGGTCGGCCATGGCATCGACTGAGCGTCGCTCACCGGGCCGGGGCAGCACCTCCGCGGCGGCCAGTTCGGCGACCAGTAGGGCGCCGGCCAGCGCTTCGAGGGCGTCATCGACGGAATCCGTCATGGTCACTCCGAGTCTGTGCAGCGCCTCGGGCGCGGCACGGGAGACGAGGGCCTGCGGTACGCGGGCCGCCAGGAGCCGCCCGAGTGCGGCGAATCCGTCGGTCGGTTCGATGGAACCCACCCCGGCATCGGCCATGGCCCGGGCCCGCTCGGGATCGGCGACCGCGCCCACGGTGCCCCAGTACCCCCAGTTGACGACGGTCACCGGGAACGGCCCTGCCGTGTGCAGTGCCTGGCCCAGGGCGTCCTCAGCGGCGCTGGCAGCCGCATAGGCGGCCTGGCCGGGCGAGTCGATGAAGGACGCGGCCGACGAGAAGAGGACGAAGTGGTCGAGGCGTTCGTTGCGCACCGCCTCGTGGAGCACCCGGACACCGCGAGCCTTGGGGCGCAGAGCGATGGACAGATCGTCTGCGTCGGCGAACGCCAACGCCCGGTCGCGCAGCTCCATGGCTGCGTGGATGACGCAGGTGACCGGTCCGAACTCGGTACGGGCGACGGTGAGGGCGGCCTTGACGTCGCCCGGTTCGGCGACATCGCCCCGTACGTACCGAGCCCGTCCGCCGGCTGCTTCGACCGCGGCCAGCCGGGCCGTGACGGTGGCGTCCGCCGGGCGGCGGCCGAGCCAGACCAGATCGGCGGAAGTGTGGCGGGCGAGATGGAGGCTCAGGGCGAAGCCGATGCCGCCTGCGCCGCCCGGGACCAGATACACACCGCGGTCCCGCCATGGTGTCGGGAGTTGCTCGGCGCCGAACGGAGCGAAGGGTTGAAATGCCCGGGTGAGCCACTGTCCGTGCCGCCGGGCGAGTAGCGGGTGGCCCGCGGGTGCGCTCAGCACCGGTTCCACCCCGGCGTCACCGATATCGAGGCCGCTGACCTGCCAGTGGGGGTGCTCGGCGCCCGCAGCGCGCAGGATGCCGAGCACCGCGGCCCGGGCCGGGCACACGACGTCACCGTCGACCGCGGGCACCACCGTGTCCAAAACGGCGGTCAGGTTCACCCTCCGGCGGGCCAAGGGCCCCCGCGCCAGGGCGCGAACGCAGTCGAACACCCCGGCGACAGCGGTGTCCGTGTCCGCATCGTTGACCGTGGTGCCCGTCGCCACGAGGAAGACGGTGTCGACGTCGCCCGCTGTCAGCCGCCCGGGGCCGCCGGCCAGGGGAAGCACCTCGCCGGCGCACCGCGAGGCGAGGTCGTGTGCCAGCGGCTCGGCCCCGACGGCGTACAGCACCACGGTCCGTCCGGGTGCGGTGGGCGTGGCGCGCTCCCCGTCGACCGGCGTCCAGTGGGGCGTCAGGACGGAGAGTTCCGGTTCCTGCTGCGCGGCGGCGCGGGCCGGGCGTGCCACCAGGCCCTCGATACGGGCGTACTCACGCCCGTCCGCATCCGCCAACCGCACGGTGATGCCGGTGTGGGAGCGGCTGACGTGCGCCCAGGTCGGTGCTTGAGCGCCGGGTCGGACCACGATCCGGGCCGCTGCGAACGGCAGGAGCAACTCGCCCTCACCGGCCAGGACGGATGCCACCTGGATTGCGCCGTCCAGTGCGGTCACATCGACGAGGGCGCTCCAGGTGCCTGCGGGTCGCTCGGTGGTGGTCAGCTTTCCGAGCGCCTCGCCATCGCCCACCCATACCTCGCCGACCACCCGGAAGGCGGGACCGTAGTGGAGTCCTGCCGAGGCGAACCGGGCGTAGAGGTCGGTGCCCGATCGGTGGTCGGGGCAGCGCCGGCTGATCTCGTCGACGGGCAGTGGTACGGGTACTTCCCCCGTCGGCCGGACCGTGCCGGTGGCGATCTCCTCCTCGGCGCAGTGGAGCGTGAAGCGAGGACCGTTCCGTTCGACCCGGACTTCCTTCGTATCGTCGGCGTGCAGCGGCCGGAGCCAGCGCACGCCCGTGAACTCCAGCGGGCCTTCGTCCCCCGCCGCGGCTGCGACCAGGGCCAGGGCGCCGGTGCCCGGAAGCACCGGGGTGCCGGCCACCCGATGGTCCGCGACCTGCCAGACGTCAGGGCCGATCCACCAGGTGACAGCAGGCGCGGACCCCCGTCCGGTGGTCGGCTCCGACCAGTGCCGCACGCCACGGAGCGGGTGCGGCGGCAGCGGGGTGCGCCGGGGTTCGACCCCGTGGAACTGGGCGGAGAAGTCGGGGCGAGCGCCGGCCGTGTACTCCTCGACGAGGTGGAGTTGGGCGGGCGTGGCGCCCGCGAGGGACGGCCCGGTGTCCGCACGGACGGCCCTCAGCCGGGCGGCGAGGTCGTCGACGGAGTGGGCGACGACCGCTGTGCGCACCTGGTGGTGGCGACGGCCTGCGCACAGCGTGTACGCGACATCGGCGAGTTGCCGCTCCCCCGTCCCCACCGCGTCGGCCAGGGCGTCGAGGTGGGTGTTGAGGTCCTCGGGAGTGCGGGCGGATACCGGGACGACGAAGGCCCTCGCGTCGATGTGTCTCGGTCGGTCCGGTGCCTCGGAGACGACCAGATGACAGTTGGTACCACTGACTCCGAAGCTGCTCACCGTGGCGATCCGCGACCCGTCGGGGCCAACGGGCCAGGGCGCGGCCTCGGTGACGACATGGAACGGGCTGGCGTCGAGGTCGAGCCGTGGATTGGGCGCGCTGAAGCCCGCGGTCGGCGGCAACTCACGGTGCTTGAGCGCCAGCAGCACCTTGAGGAAGCTGGCTACGCCGGCGGCCATGGTGGTGTGGCCGATGTTGCCCTTCACCGAGCCGATCGCGCAGGAGGCGGACCCCGCACCGCCACGGGCGAACGCTTCGGTGAGCGCCTTGGCTTCGATCGGGTCGCCGAGGGGGGTGCCGGTGCCGTGCGCCTCCACCAGCCCGATCTGACCCGGGGTGATACCGGCACGCGCCCAGACGCGGGTGAGCAGATCGGTCTGCGCCCGACCGTTGGGAGCGGCGATGCCGTTGCTGCGGCCGTCGCCGTTGGTGCCGCTGGCACGGATGACTCCGTGGATGTGGTCGCCGTCGGCGAGGGCCTTCGCCAGGGGCTTCAACACCACGGCGCCCACGCCCTCGCCGAGCACGATGCCATCCGCGGTCGCGTCGAAGGGAGCGCTGCGCCCGGTCGGCGACAGGATGCCAGCGGCGCTGGTCTGGACGTGGATGTCGGGGCCGAGCATCAGCGCGACCCCACCGGCGACGGCCAGGTCGCAGTCGCCGCCGAGGATGCTCTGACAGGCCAGGTGCACCGCCAGCAGGGACGAGGAACAGGCACTGTCCACGGCGGCGGTGGGGCCGGTCAGATTGAGGAAGTAGGAGATGCGCGCGGCGAGCACCGAGGGGGCGCCGCCGAGGAAGCTGTGTGCGGTGTCGTGCCGGCCGGCGTCATGACGGATGCGCCGGTAGTCGCTTTGGGTGCAGCCCACGAAGACGCCGCAGGCCAGTGCCTCATCGGGACCCACCGCATAGCCTGCGTCCTCCAGCGCACGCCAGGACTCGGTGAGGAACAGCCGCTGCTCGGGGTCCATGTCCTCGGCTTCGAGCGGGGACACCCGGAAGAACGGCGCATCGAACCGGTCGATGTCGGAGAGGGAGGACGCCCATTTGCTCACGGTCGTGCCGGGGCGTCCCGACGGGTCATAGGAGGCGTCGACGTCCCAACGGTCCGGTCGGACCTCCTCGGTGTGTTGGGTGCCCGCCGCGAGATTGCGCCAGAAGTCATCGAGGGTGGGCGCATCCGGGAACTGACCGGACATGCCGATGACCGCGATCGCGTGCGTGTTCGCATCGTTGGCGTTGCTTGCGCTCTTGGGGTTGTGCGCGGTCTCGGGGGCGCTCGCCCGGTTTGCGGCGGGCTCGGTGTGCTCGATGGGCATTGCAGGCTGATGCAGTTCGGGGGCGGCCAAGAGGGGTGCGGGAGTGGTGAGGGTCAGCGGGGTCGTACCGCTCCCCTTCTCACGCGTGGTCGCACCGCGCAGTACGAGCGGCGGCACCCCAGGTGACTGCGCTGCGGCCTGGTCGGGTGATGTGTCAGGACGTACGCCGGAAGCAGCCGACGGCACTGACAGCAGTCCTGACCCCGGCAGCGCCACCGACACCTCTGCTGGCCCCGGGGGCGGATCGGATGCTTCCAGGGCTGGCGCGGTGGCCGTGGCGGCCTCGGCCACCCGGTGCTTATGCCGTACGGCCGCGGCCACGGCATCGGCGAGTTCGGGTACGGTCGGCCGGTCGTACACCAACACCGATTCCAACGGGACGCCGAACCGGGTGCCCAGGAGGTTGGTCACCTCGACGGCCCCGATCGAGTCGAGCCCCATGTCCGAGAACGTCTGGCGCAGATCGACTTCGTGCGGCTTCAGATACAGCTGCCCGGCCACCACCTCGACGACCGCGTCCCGCAGCTCCTCACCCGTCGGTCCGGCAGGCGGGGGCGGCAGCGGCCGTACGGGGGCGACCGAGGACGGCATCGTCGCAGGAGGTACGGGAGGCGGCGGCGAAGGTACCGGAGGTGGGACCGGTGCCGGGGTTTCGGCCGCCGGAGTCGCATCACGGATCAACCGGCTCTGCACCCGTTCAACCGCTTCGCCGCCCAGCACGCGATCGTGCATGTGCAGTTCCCGTTCGATCACATCGGCCAGCGCGGTGAGCGTACGGCCCGCCAGTTCCCGCTTGAGTTCGGCCGTCGCGGTGCGGGACTGCCGGGTGACCGACTGGGCGTGGCCCAGTGCGGCGTCCAGCACTTCCACCCGCGGTCTGATGTCGACCGACGCCCCGCGCTCGCGCAGTTCCGCACCTGTCAGCGTGCCCCCGGTGTAGAAGAGCTGTTCGGCGACCGCCGTGCCCAGCTTGCGCTCCAGGAAGAAGGTGGACCCGGCGCCAGGAGTGAACCCGTAGGTGAGGAAAGGTGCGCCGTAGCTCGCCTCCTGAGCCATCACGACCACATCGGCGTAGAGCCCGAACACCAGACCACCGCCGCGGGCATGGCCCTGAATCGCACTGATCACCGGTTTGTCGCAGCGGAGGATCAGTTCATGGAGGAAGGACACCTGAGCGAACGTGCCCTCTTTCGCGGCGAGTTGGGCCATCGCCTCCGGCGTGGCACCCATGCTGAACACTTCACCACTGCCGGTGATCACCACACAGCTCACCGAGTCGTCCTCGGTGGCTGACGTCAGGGCGTCGTGGAACCCGGCCAACAGCTCATCGGTGAACGTGTGGCGGCCGAGGGTGATCAAGAGGATGCCGTCCGGCAGTCGGCGCACCTCGCAGGCCGGCCGATCCATCTCCGCCACCGGGTCCGGGCTCAGCGCGGGCACGAGCACCTCCTTGGTGAGGGTGGTGGTGTCGGTCGTGTTGTTCGTCTCGTGCCACAGTCCCGGCCAACAGCGTTCCCCGCGGAAGGGGTACGGCGGCAGCGAGACCCTTCGCCCGCCCTGGGGGTGGCACAGGTCCCAGGGCACGTCCGCCCCGGCCGCCCAGGCTGCGGCAAGGTGTTCCCAGCGCCGTTCACGGGCAGCCTCGACCAGATCCCCGTACTCGGTCGGTTCCGTCGTCCGTCCCCAGTGGGCTCCGGGTGGTGGGGCCTGCCTGTCGAGGTACGCGCCCAGGGCACGGCGGGCGGCATCGACGTCCGCACAGACGACGGCCAGCCTGTGTTCGCGCGGGGCCCGGCCGACCTGCAAGGTGTACGCGATGTCGGCGAGGAGCTCGGGGCGACCGCCCGGAGCCAGTTCATCGAGGGTGCGGTGGGCGAGCCCGTCGGTGCGCAGTCCGACCGCGGTCGCGAGCAGATCGAGGTCCACCCGTCCCAAGCCCAGTTCGTTCAGCGGCACGGTGGTGGGCACGTCGTCGGGCTGCACCCCCAGCAGCCGGGCCACCTCGCAACGCGCCACGTCCCCGCCACGGTCGAGCAGGGCCAGCAGTTCGGCGGCGAGACGGGCCAGTTGTCCCTCGTCTTCAGCTGACAACACCACAACGGTGGGACCCTCCACCGCGGGCACCGCGGCAGGCGGTGGGGCTTCCTCCAGTACGAGATGGGCGTTGGAGCCACCCGCGCCGAACGAGCTGACACCGGCCCGCAGTACTCCGGCGGACCCCGGCTCCCACGGCTCGACGGTCCGCTGGAGCCGGAAGGGGCCGTCGTCGATGGACAGTGCCGGATTCGGCTCGTCGCAGTGCAGGGTCGGGACGAGTGTCCTGTGCCGCATCTGCAACAGGACCTTGGTCACCGCGGCCACCCCGGCAGCGCTCTCCAAGTGGCCGATGACGGACTTGACCGAACCGAGCGCGCACGTGGTTTCCACTCCTGCGTACGCTTCGCGCAGCCCTCGTACCTCGATCGGATCCCCGAGGGAGGTGCCGGTGCCGTGCGCCTCGATGTAGGTGACGGTGTCCGGGGCGATGCCGGCCGCGGCCATCGCGCCGGCCACCACCTCCGTCTGCGCACCCGGGCTCGGCACGGTGAAACCGCTGGCCCGACCGCCGTGGTTGAGGCAGGAGCCGCGGATCACACCATGGATGTGATCGCCGTCGGCCAGCGCGCGGGCGAGCGGTTTAAGCAGCAGTGCCCCCACGCCTTCGCCGGGTACATATCCGCTGCCGCCCGCACCGAAGCTGCGACATCGACCGTCGTTCGACAACCACTGTCCAGCGGCGAGTTGCAGATACTTCTGCGGGTGCGGCATCAGATTGACACCGCCGGCCAGCGCCCAGGTGCACTCGCCGGCCCTGATGGACTGCACGGCGAGGTGGATTGCGGTCAGCGACGACGAGCAGGCGGTGTCGACCGCCATGCTGGGCCCGCGCAGATCCATCCGGTACGAAACCCGGTTGGCCACGGAGGAGTGAAGAGCCAGGGGCAGTGTGTCGTCGGGTGCGCCTTCCACAAGTTGGAAGTGGGAGGACATCACACCGACGAACACCCCGAGCCGGCGGTCGGCGAGTCGGTCGGGGCGGTAGCCCGCGTCCTCCAACGTCTGCCAGGCGGTGGTCAGGAACAGCCGTTCCTGTGGATCCATGCGTTCGGCCTCCCGGCGGGAGATGCCGAAGAAGGCGCGGTCGAACCGGTCGATCCCGTCGAGGAAGCCACCCCATTTGCCGTAGGTGCGCCCCGGGGTGCCGGGCTGGGGGTCGAAGAGCTCTTCGTGGGGCCACCGTTCGGGCGGGACCTCGGTGATCGCATCGCGCCCGGCCCGTAGATTGCGCCAGAACGCATCGAGGTCGTCGGCCTGTGGGTAGCGTCCGGCGACGCCGACGACCGCGATCGCATCCGGGTCGCAGTGCGCGCCCGCGTCCGGCTCGGCGCCAGGAGCGGCGGCGCACGGCTGTTCCGCGTCGGGTGCGGGGCGAAGTGCGGTCCGCAGTCGATCCGGTGCGCCGTAGCCGATGAGGAGGTGGGATTCCCCGGAGGTCCTGGCGTGGGCGAGCGCGCTGCGGAGGGCCTCGATGCCAGCGGTGGTGGGCATCGGTTCCAGTCCGTGCGACTCCCGGTCGTACCGGACGGATGCGGGCGGCGCGCTCATGCCGCCGTCCGCCCAGAACGGCCACTCCAACGCGAGACCGACGCCCGGCCCGGTGCGTCGGCGCAGCAGTTCGGGCAGTGCCGCGTTGGCGTAGGCGTAGTCGCACTGACCGGGGCTCGGCAAGGTGGCGGCGAGCGAGGAGAACGCAACGAAGAGATCGAGGTCGTCGTCGGCGGTGGCCCGATCGAGGAGGGTGACCGCATCGATCTTCGCGGACAGGACGGCGGCCGACTGCTCGGGCCGCTTGCGGAAGAACACGGCGTCGTCGACCACACCGGCACAGTGGAACACACCGTTCAAGCGTCCGTGTTCGCGCCGGACGGCATCGGTCAGACGGGTCACGTCGGCGGGCAGGGAGAGGTCGGCGGCCACGTACCGGGCGCGCACTCCGAGCCGGCGCCACTCGGCGAGGCACCGGATTACCTCGGGGGGTTCGGTGCGGCGACCGGTGAGCGTGAGATCGGCCCGGTGGTGGCGCACCAGCCAGTCGGCGATGTGCAGTCCGATCCGACCAGCTCCCGCGATGAGGTACGAGCCTCCGGTGCGCAAGAGGGAGTCGTCCGCAGGGGGCAGGGGTACGGACCGGTGGCGGCGCACCAGCCGCTCGCCCGCCTTCAGACGTACTTCCGGTTCGCTGCGGGGATCCTCGGCTTCGGCGAGTACGGCCACGGGATCCGGGGGTCCGGCCGGCAGGGTCAGCATCCGGCAGCGCAGTGCGGGCAGTTCCGCGCTGATGGTGCGCAGCAGTGCGCCCAGTGCGTGGTGCTCGGCATCGGCTTCGGGTCCGTGCGCGACGAGCAGGCTGTGCGGTCCGGGTCTGCGGCTGTCGACGATCGCGCAGGCGAGCGCCCACAGCCGTGCGTAGGGCGCGGGTGCCGGCCACAGGGCGTCGATGTACACGGCCGGCGCGATCCCGTCGGCTGTCATCCGGTGCAGCAGATCGGTGAGGGCGGTCCGGTCGTACCGGTCGACGCGGTATCCGCCGAGGGGTACGGGGCCGTCGTGGACCACGGGGACGATGCGGCGGCCGGGTCGGGCGGCGCGCAGGGCTTCGGCGAACGTGGCGCCGAACACCACGATGTCGCCTTCGTCCCCTCCGCGTGCGGGTGGTCCGGCCGCTGTCCAGACCGGTGTGAAGGCGCTGAGCTCGCCCGTCGGAAGTGTCTCGGCGGGTATGGCACTGCCGTCGGCAACGGTGCCGGCAGCGGGGTGATGGCACGCGGTGTCTTGGGACACGGTTCCTGGGGGCGCGGCTTCGTGGCTCGCGGCTTCGCGGCTCGCGGTTTCCCGGGGGGCGGCTTCGCGGGGCGCGGCGGCCTCGGTCCGGGCGGCTTCGGGATCGACGCCGTCCGGCTCGGTGGCAGGGCCGGTGCTGCCGGGTGCGTCGCTGTGTTGTGTGGCGAGGAAGGTGACCACGGAGTCCACCGTCGTGTGCTCGAAGAGGAGCGTGGGGTAGAGGGTCGAGCCGACCAGCTGTTCCAGTTGTTCGGTGATCCGCAGTACGTCGACCGAGTTGAGGCCGAGTTCGTAGAACCCCACGGCGGTGGGCACTTCGGCGGCCGGTCGGCCCAGGTGTTCGGCGATCAGCGCGCGCACGCGGTCCCTCAGTCCACCGTTTACCGGTGCCGTACGGCTGATGTCCTGTGGGCGGATGCGTGGCGCGGTCGGAGGCGTCCGGTCCGACGGGGCGGCCGGAGCGGAGACCTGGGCGCCGGGCCGCAGTCGCTTGGACGCGAACCCGACGATTTCCGCGATGGGCTCGCCACCGCGTCCGTAGACGCGCACATCGTTGGTGAGGAGCTCACCCGACTCGGTGAGCCGTTCCGCTGTCGGCACGTGCACCAGGGCGGGCCCGCGCAGGGGCCGTACCGCACGGAAGCGGCTGACGAACATGGGGACGAACGGATCCGCCAACGGTGGTACTTGGCAGAAGCCCAGCAGGGTGGCGGCATCCAGTCGGGCGGGGTGGAGGTGGAAGTCCTGCGTTGCGTCGCCGGCGTCGAGGTCGATGTCGGCGAGCAGACCATGGGCCCCGCGCCGCACGGTGCCGACACAGCTCATCCGGGGCCCGTGGTGAACGTCCTGGGCGCGAGCCCTCCCGTACACGGCGTCCATGTTCCCAGCGTTCCCAGCGTTATCGGCGTGATCGCTGTTGCCGATGACGGCTGCGATGCCGGTCGCCAACGGGGGTAGTTCGTCGTCGGTCCAACTGAGTTCGGCGCGGAGGTTCTCCTCCCAGCCCGCGTCCGGGACCTGCGCGCCGACCGGGCGACTGGTGGCGCGGACGTGTACCGCACCCGTGTCGTCCGCCGCGACGACGACGCGGATCTCACGGCCGATCCCCGGGGCCGTGGTGACCGGCTCCGAGAACAGCACGTCCGTGAGCACCGCCCGGGTCGGATCGAGATCGCGGGCGTGCAGGAGCCGCCAGATCACATCGAAGAACGCACTGCCCGGCAGCAGGCACACATCGCGCAACCGGTGTTCGTGGACGACGAAATCGGTCGGCTCCAGTGCTATTTCTGCCTCGACGCGGGAACCCGGACTGAGCATGACTACCTCCCGTGCGCGATCCGGTGTGGCCCGGACCGGCTCAGCATGATCGGCGGCTGCGCTGGTGCCCGCTCAGTTCTGAGCGGCTCGGTGTCACGAAGACTGCATGGACGCCAGCCGTCGTTCGGCGACTCGGCACAGGTACGGTCGGTCGACCTTGCCGTTGGCGTTGAGGATCGGCTGTGGCACCCACCAGAGCAGGCGCGGCAGCATGTACGCGGGGAGGTGGCGGGCGGCCCTGCGCAGGACTTCGGCCTGTGAAACGGGAGGCCCGCCCATGAGGCAGGCGACCAGGTGCGGACCGTTGTCGCCGGGGACCGCGAGGACGGCGACCTCCGCGCCGGGTGCCGCCGCGCGCAGGGCGTTGCCCACCTCCGCCGTCTCGACCCGGTAACCCTGGATCTTGAGCTGGGTGTCGGTACGGCCGAGGTGGATCAGCCCCCGCGGTCCCCTGCGTACCAGGTCTCCGGTGCGGTACCAACGGTGTCCGCCGTGGTCGAGGAAGCGACCCTCGTCCTCGATGGCGTCCAGATATCCGCTGAACACCTGCTCACCGCTGACGCAGAGTTCACCGGTGCCGGCCGGTGCGCCGGCGTCGTCGACGACGAGGGTGCGGACGCCCGGCAGCGGCTCTCCGATCGGGACGACGGTGTCATCGGGCTCGTCGTCATCACCGTCCCAGATGTGCCCGGTGCACGCCACGCTCGCTTCGGTCGGGCCGTACAGATTGTCCACGAGGGAGTGGGGGGCGGCTCGCTGCCAAGCGCGGGCTGTGCCGGTGGTGAGGGGTTCGCCGCAGAAGATCGTCGTTCGGACGTCGGGGAGGCAGCCGGGGAGCAGCCGGCCGGCGATGCGCAGTGAGGCGGCGAGGCTCGGGGTGGCGTGCCAGACGGTGATCCGCTGGCCCGCCAGCCGGGCGGGGGCGAGTGCCTGCAACCGGTTGAGTGCGCACAGACAGCCGCCGGAGCCCCAGGCGAGGAAGAGTTCGCTCATCGACAGGTCGAAGGTGAGTTCGTAGATCTGGCTGAACCGGTTGCCGGGCCGTAGGGGGTGGCGTGCGAGTGCGGCGCCGACGTAGGCGCTGATGTTGCGGTGGCGGATCGGCACCCCCTTGGGGACTCCGGTGCTGCCCGAGGTGAACATCAGATACGCCAGGTCGTCCGCGCTGCGCAGGGGGGTGCTCAGTGGGTCGGGCGGTCCGGGCCTGCGGACGGGCACCCCCGGGGGCAGGTCGGTGAGGTCGGTGGCGACGATCGCATCGGGAGGGAGCGTCGGCAGCAGTGCGGCCAGGGCGGTGCTGCCCGTGGCGTCGACCACGAGTGCATCGAGACGTGCGGCTTCCGCCACGGCCCTGAGCCGGTCGGGTGGTGCGTCGGGGGCAAGGGGTACGGCGCAGGCACCGGCCCGCAGGGCGGCGAGGAATCCG
Organism: Streptomyces sp. NPDC005963; assembly: GCF_040638655.1. NCBI lineage: Bacteria > Bacillati > Actinomycetota > Actinomycetes > Kitasatosporales > Streptomycetaceae > Streptomyces > Streptomyces sp. NPDC005963. The sequence continues at coordinate 38,816 of NZ_JBEXVD010000001.1, forward strand.
GCGTACGCCGTCACGCTCTTGGCGGCCAGGACGCCAACCCTGCGTCGCCCCTCGGCGAGGAGCGGCCCCGCCAGAGCCGTTGTCTCATGGTCCAGTTCGCGATAGGTGAGGGTCCGCCCTCCCACGCTGAGTGCCGGCCCGTCGGGAACCAACGCGCGCCCCCGGTCGAACCACTGGTCGAGCAGTGTCGGGTCGGCGGGCACCGGGTCAGCCACGGGACAACCGGCCGAGGACCGCCCAGAGCGCGCCCGGGGTGTCGAAGGTGGTGGGGGCGATGTCCTCGTCGGGAAAGGTCACACCGAGGATGTCCTCCAGGGTGTCCATGAGGACGACCGACCCGACCGAGTCCAATCCCACGGTGGCCAGCGGCAGGTCTTTGGGGACCACCTCTTCGTGTTCCAGCGCCGGGAGTTGGGCGCGCAGGATCTGTTCCAGGGTCTCGTACGTGATCATTCTTACGACGCCCTTCCACTCGATGACACGCCCAGCGAAGCGGCGCGCGCCGACCGGCGCCGCTCACTACTGAGCAGCAGGGGTGCGGCGGCCGGATCATGCTCGTGACCGACCGTTGGAGGAACATGCCCGAGAGCATCGAGTCGTTCCTGTCCGCCGTGCACCGAACGTTCGCGGAGGTGACGCGCCGGGCGCCCGACTACTTCACCACGCGTCCGCTGCGGGCGAGTGCACCCCCGGTGGGCGCGGAGACAGCTGTGGCCACGGCGTTCGGGGTGCGGTTGTCGACCACGGGGGCCGATGAGTTCACCGCGGTCGACGACCTGTTGGACCGCAGGCGGTGTGCCCTGCCCGGGTCGGTTGCCGTCGGTGAACCGGCCGTTGGTTGGTCCCGTTGGCGGCTCGCGCAGGACCGGCGCGCCGCGCTGCGCACCGCGCGGGCCGCGCATCTGGCCCGGTCGTTGGGCCGCCGTACCGCCCGGCACGCGGGGCGCAGTGTGCACTACCGGGTCGGCGGGCAGGGTCCGCTGTTGGTGCTGCTGACCGCGTTGGGACACACCGATGAGGTGTGGTACCCACTTGTGGAGCGGATGCTTCGGGGTCGACGGGTGGTGATGTGGGACGCCGGGCAGCTCGACCCGTACGGACGGCCCTGGACGCTGGCGGGCCAGCTGTCCGACATCGACGCCGTCGTAGGGGCCGAAGGGGCGCCCGCGTGCGATGTCATCGGGTGGTGTTCGGGTGCTCAGCTGGCGTGGGAGTACGCGTACGGGCGGCCCGGTCTCGTTCGTGCGGCGGTGTTGTTGAACGGGTCGTACCCGCGGTCGGATTCGGATGTGGCCTCCCGCTACGAAAGGGATCTGGCCGCGGTGTGCGCGTCCGTCGTCGCCCGGCCGGAGCGCGCGTCCCGGGCGCTGCGGATGCTCACCGGTGAGGCGGTGGTCGCCGCGCTCCCCGCCGACGAGCAGTTGGCGGCCGTCGAAGTGTTGGCCCGGACGCCGCCGGGTCTGGCGCACGAGTTGCGACGCCCCTTCCGGGACCCGAATGCACTGGTCAACTACAGCCGTCAGTTGTCCGAGTTGTGGCAACGCCCACTGCCGACGCCCGGGGCGGGTGCACCACCGCTGTTGTCGCTGGTGGCTCAGCTGGACCGGGTCGCCGCCCCCGAGCCGCCGCGGGCTCTGCTGCCGTTGCTGTGCGGGCGGCACGGCGAACTCGTCGGCGCGACGCACTACAGCATGGTCGATCGTCCGGAGGTGGTCGCGTCGGTGTGTGCGGCCTTCTTCGGCGATCCGACCGGTGGCCTGCCCACCGGTCCGCAGGAGATCGTCTGGGGAGCTCCGGCCCTGGCCGTCTCCCCCGCAGTCGTCCAGGAACCCGTCCACGAGGGAGTGACTCCATGACCCAGTCGGTGAAGTTCGACAAGCTCGCCGCGACCTATGACGCGGCCCGCGGGGGTGAGGGGCGCGGCCATATGACCGCCGCCACGATCTCGCCGCACCTCGCTCCCGGCTCGGTGCTCGAAGTGGGGGTGGGCACCGGTGTGGTGGCAGCCGGGCTGGCCGCCATCGGACACACCGTGCGGGGTGTGGACGTCTCCGAGCCGATGTTGGAGGTCGCGGCCACGCGCTTCGACGGCGAACTTCTGCTGGGCGATGGGATGGCGCTTCCGTTCGAGGACGCATCGCAGGACAACGTCGTGTACGTGCACGCGTTGCATCTGATGCCTGACATGTCCGCCGCCCTGGCCGAGGCGGCTCGGGTGCTGCGGCCCGGGGGGCGCGTGGTGGTGCGGCACGGAGATCCGGTGGCCGAGGCCGATGATCTGGTGTTGATTCTGCGTCAGGTGCAGGGGATGCAGCCGGCCCGCCCAGACGAGCCGGCCGCGGTGCGGGCCGCGGCCGAGGCGGCGGGGCTACTGATGCGCCAACAGGGTCTGGAGCCCGAGTACGAGAGTGGAATGAGCCCCGAGACCTTCATCGCACTGATCGCCAACCGTCAGGTGCCCTTCCTTCAGCGCCTCGCACCGGACCGTGCGGCGGCGGTCGTCGAACCGATCCTGAAGCAGCTGCACGCCTTGCCGGAGCCGGGGCGGGTGCGCCGGCAGGCGTGGTCGTGCTGGTTGACGGTGGCACAGAAGCAGGCGTGAGGCCACCGTGCGGGCGGTGGCCCCGAGCGGGTCCGATCAGCAGGGGATCATCTCGAAGGCCACCGCCGGCACACCGCCGAAGCGGGCACCGATCGCCTGTGCCTGTCCGCTGACCGCGGGTCGCACGGCTTCCTGGCTGTAACCCAGCGCCTGGAGATAGGTCTTGTGCGCCTCCAGCGAGGCGACCGCGGCGTCCAGACCGGTGGAGATGTCCACGGCATGGGTGGGCTGGGGGGCGTTCGCTACGGCGATGTACTGCACCGACCAGGGCTCACCCGCCGACGGCAGGATCCATCGGTTCCCGGCGTCCATCACCGCGTCCAGTGCGCATTGGCCGAACTCCCGGTGGTCGGGGGCGTTCCAGCGCCCGGTGCCGGTGCGTTGGTGGTGGTTGAAGACGACGACCAGTTGTGGACGGCGGCGGCGGATCGCGGCCACGAGATCGCTTCGCAGCGCTTCGCCGGCGCGCACGGCGCCGTCCGGGTGGTCGAGGAACTCGACGTCGCTGACGCCCACCCGGGCAGCTGCCTCCCGTTGTTCGGCCTCCCGAACCTCCGCCGCCTGCGCGGGCGGCAGGGTGTCGATCCCGGCCTCACCGCGGGTGGCCAGCAGATAGGAGACGGTGTGGCCCTTGCGGGTCCACACCGCGACCGCTCCGGCGGAACCGAACTCGACGTCGTCCGGGTGGGCTGCGAGGACGAGCGCGCTGGTCCAGTCCTCGGGCATCCGTTCCAAATTCTCACTCATGATCCGACGGTACGGCCGGGAATTGGTGACGGCCGCTCAATAGTGCGCTGCCGTGGCGGCGATGCGGAGCAAATCGTGGAGCTGCCCACTCCATATCGTCACCTGTGAAAGACTGTGCGTGGGCCTAACCGCCCAGAAATCCCTTTCCTGAAAGGTGGATCATGGCAGCGATTGCCGAGCCCGGGGCCGTGACGTTAAATTGCCCCGACCCAGAATCACTGGCGGAGTTCTATGCCCGGGCGACCGGGTGGCAGAAGATCTTCAGCAGCGAGTCTGCGGCCTATCTGGCCGGCCAGAACGGCATGCGTCTCGGATTCGTCAAGAGTGACGGATTCGAGGCCCCGACATGGCCGAACGCGACGAGCCGCGTGCACATCGACTTCAGCGTCGCGGACCTCGACAAGGCCGAGGCCGAACTGGTGGCGCTCGGCGCCAGCAAGCCGGAGGTCCAGCCCGGCGCGGGAAAGTGGACGGTCCTCCTCGACCCGTCCGGCTATCCGTTCTGCATCACCACGATGGGCTGACCCACGTCTGACGACCGCGTCCCCCGTTCACCGCAGGTGCGGCCGGGGGGCGCGGTCGTCGTGTGACGGTCGGTCAGACGAACAGTCGGGGCACCAGGAGGCTGTCGACCGTGCTGTCCTGGACGACGATCTTGTCCCAGGTCCCGCCGCCGCGCTCGGGTGAGATCCACTCCTGGATGTAGGACGCCCGGGGCGCACTCGGGTCCGGGCTGGCGTCCAGGGCCATCAACTCCTGGTACGCCGTGATGTCGGCCATGTGGATGAAGAAGTGGAGCCGGTCCATCTGACCGAACGCCTCCTCGAACAGCAGGACCGTTGTCCTGCCCTTCGCATTGAGGTTGTACGTCTCGGCGAGGGTGCGCGCGAGCACCCGGGCCTCCGCGCGATAGGCGTAGTTCAGCCGGGTGGTGCGGTGCATGAGCAGTCCCGCCGAGCCGCTGGTGATGAGGTCGGCGGCCGGTAGTGACGTCTGCTGGGCGGCCGGCAGCAACTGGAACCGGGCCCGGCCGTCGACCCTCTCGACCGGGCTCAGCTCCGGCTTCGCCATCGCCTCGGTCGCGGTGCCGAAGATGCCCCATCGGTGGGGCAGCAGCACCGTCTCGCGCACGCTGCCCGCCTCGAACAGCTCCTCCCAACCGTCGTCCTCGCCGGCAGCACGTCCGAAGACGCCGCTGCCGCGGTCGGCGCCGCGCTGCGTCAGCGCGGTGTAGTCCTGGAAGGAGCGCAGGTGGATCAGCCAGTGCAGCTGACCCCGGGTGCCGAATCCGTCCTCGTAGCTGAACGCGGTGGCGACCCCCTCGTACCGCTCGTTGAAGTCGTCCGCGAGGGCCCGGGTCTGTGCTCGGGCGCGGGGGCCGTGGCCGGCCCGGATCTGGGCGGTGCGCCACAGGACGACCTCGGCGGACGCCGTGTCGAGGGTCTTGTCCGAGGGAGTGCGCACCTGGTGCTGGGCTGTGGTCGCAGTGGGCAGGGAGTCGTCCATGGTCTTCTTCCCTTGGTCCGGTGGTGTGTCGGTCAGCGGGTGCCGGCCGCAGCGAGGACTTCGGCGGCGCCGGTCATCAACAGGTCCGCGATGGCGTCGACGTCACGCCGCCGCCAGGACTCCAGTGCGGTTCCCTCCACCAGTCGGTTGAAGGCTCCCATCGCGGGCCCGCAGTGGATCTGTGCGTTGGCGGCGTTCTCCTTGACGCCCTCCCGGGCCGACCGGGTCGATTCGGCGAAGTACCACTTGAAGACGAGCGCCATCTTCCGTTTCGGCTCGCGCTCGGCGTCGCGGACGGTCTCCGGTCGACCGGTGTCGCGGTAGTGCCGCGCCACCTGCTCCCACACCCGCGGCAACGGCTGGCGGAAGCAGGTGCGTTCGATCGTGGCGAGGGTCTTGCGGTCGATGTGCTCCAGGCCGGGGTGACGTCGGTACAGATCGTGGAGCTGGTTGGCGCGGGCGGCGAACATCGTGCCCCGTCGTACGACCTGGACGCGGGAGCCGATCTCGAACAGATCGCCGGCCGGTGCGTAGGTGACGTCCTGGACGTCGAGGTCCGCGAGCAGGTCCTTGACCTGATCGGACGTGCCCGCCTGTGGGCTGCACTGGTTGATGCTGCCGGTCAGCACGAAGTCGGCGCCGAGCAGGACACAGGCGGCGACCGCCTCCGGGGTGCCGATGCCGCCGGCGGCACCGACCCGTACCGGTTCTCCGCGCAGAAGGGGGGACATCCGCTCCCGCAACCGGAGCATCGTCGGCAGCAGTGCGAGTGCGACCCCTCCGTCAGTGTGGCCGCCCGAGTCGGACTCCACACAGAGGTCCGACGCGACGGACAGTTCCGCCGCGATGGCCGCCTCCTCGGCGGTCAACGCGCCCTCGGCGACCAGTTGGGCGAGGAGTTCCGGGGGCGGCGGGGCGAGGAACTGCCGCGCCACCTCCGGCCGGGACACCTTGGCGAGCACCTGGTGCGCCGCCATCGGTCGGCCGTCCGCACCGCGGTGAGCACCCTTGGCCCGGAACAGCACCAGCGGCGCGGTGACCCGGGTGAAGGCTGCGGCCTCCACGAACTGCACCCCGCGCTGGAGATAGAGCTCGACGGTGGCCCGTTCCAGCGCTCCGTCACTCATGTCGTGGAGGAGGTTCATCCCGTACGCGGCACCGGTCGGCAGCCGTGCTTCGATGTCGTCGAGCGCGGCGCGCACCTCGGTGAGGGAGAGTCCACCGGTGCCGAAGAAGCCGAAGAGGCCCGCTCCGGCCAGTTGGAGCACCATGTCGGTGGAGGCGATGCCCTGGTACATGGACCCGGCCACATAGGCGTGGCGGGTGCGGTAGACCTGCCGGAACCGGGCCGAGCCGAGGTCGGTACCGGACCGCCCGGCCGGAGGCGGCACCGGGGCCGCCCCCACCGGGACGGCCGGTGGTCGACGCGTTGCCGTGGGTTCCGCGCGGGCGGCGACCGCCTCGCGCCAGAACCCGGTCAGCGTTCGCCCCCGTCCGATCTCCCAGATCTCGTCCACGCCGGACTCCAGCAGATGGTCCATGGACTCGGCCCAGCGCACCCGGGAGCGGATCTGGCGGCCCAGGAGCGCCGCCATCGGCTCCCCTGCGGGATAGGGCCGGGCCGTCACGTTCGCGATCACCGGGAGCCGTGGTGGAGCCAGCGGCACTCGGGCGAGCAGCGCCGCGAACCGCTCCGCGGCCGGCGCCATGTCCGGGGAGTGGAACGCGGCGCTGACCGGGAGTGGCACACATCTGATCGTGGGGTCGCCCGCGGTCAACAGGCCGGTGATCGTCGACACGCCGACGGGCGTGCCGGAGATCACCACCTGGGTCGGCGAGTTGTCGTTGGCGATCTCCACGTCGTCTCGACCGGCTGCGGCGAGGACGCGTGCCACGTCGGTGACGCCGAGGCCGATGACCGCGGCCATGGCCCCGCCGTCGGCTTCGCCCATGAGGCGTGCCCGTTCGGCGACCAGGCGCAGTCCGGTGGCGAAGTCCAGTACGCCGGCGACCACCAGCGCGTTGAGTTCGCCCAGGCTGTGCCCGGCGACCACATCGGGCTCCGGGCGGTCGGCGCGCTGTGCCAGATGGGTGAGGGCGTGGACGGTGAACAGGGCGGGCTGTGCGTACCGGGTCTGTCGAAGTCGACCTCCCTCGTCGTGGAGGCACAGGTCCCTGATCGAGTAGCCGAGGATGTCGTCGGCGAGGGCGCAGTGCTCGGGGAAGGCGTCGAAGACTTCGGCTCCCATGCCCCGGCGCTGACTGCCCTGCCCGGCGAAGAGCAGCGCGCGCACGACGTCAGAGCTGGCGCGGGACGAGGAGGGTGTCGGTAACTCCGCCGGGCACGAAGGCCGCCGCCCCGGTGCCGCCGCCCTTCTCCGGGGCGATCATCTCGCGCTCCAGGAGCTTGCGGAACTGCGGGTCGCGGTGCGGCAGATTGCGCAGTTCCTCCCATGCCTCGTACGAGGCGAGGTGGATCAGCATGTGCAGCCGGTCCATGGCGCCGAAGGTCTCCTCGTACAGGTACGCGGTGACCTTGCCCTTCAGGTTCTCGTTGACGTAGTTCTGCCAGGCGAAGGCGTAGTACCGGGCTTCCTTGCGGGTGGGGTACCGGGCCTGAGCGACGCGGTGGACCATCAGCGGGGCGTTGGCGGAGTTGAGCTGTTCCTCCGGGGCGACCGAGGTCTGGCGCCACGCCTCGGGAACCCATGCCTCGTGGGTGTGGTCCTCGCCGTAGTCCAACCCGTGCTGGGGCACCAGGATGTGTTCGGTGATGCTGCCCTGGACGACTGCTTTGCCCCAGCTGCCGAAGCCGCGGTCGTCGGCGACGACGTCGTCCTCCAGCAGGATCTTGGTGGTCTCGTCGTGGTCGACCATCTCCAGGCTGGCGGCGTAGTCGGCCGGGCTCTTCATGTTGATGAACCAGTGGTGCTTGGCCTGGTCGCCGAACGCCTTTTGGAAGAAGAAGAACGTCATTCCGTTGAGGTCGGCCTTGTTCATATGCTTGAGGACCTCGGAAACGAAATTCAGACCCTCTTGTTCATGCCCGGGCTTGAAATGTGCGTAACGCGAGATGATGAAACCGGCATTGCCCGAGTGCAGTAGTTCACTTTCGGGCCTGTCGACCTGGTGGCTGGCCGGTTGCATAATGTCGTTCACCGCGACCTCCGCTCCTCATGGGCTGTGATGAGCCGACACTAGGAGGAGCGGGGATCGCGGCGACGCACAGTTTTGCGCAGTTGCCCGAATTACTCTTCTTCGGAAACCTTTTCCTTGTCGTCGGGGCTCTCTTCGGCGCTTTCTTCCGCCGTCTCGGGCGGCGATGTCTCCGGCATGAGCAGGCCGAGCACGAGCGCGATGACGGCGAAGACCACGACGGTGAGGAACACCGCGGCGAGGGCCTCTCCGTACGCGCCCACGACGACGTCCCGCTGCGCGGTGGGAAGGTCACGGATGGCGTCGATGCTGCCCAGTGACTTCTCGTCCAGACCGCTGCCGGTGGCGCCCTTCTCGCTCAGCAGATCGCTGAACCGACTGTTGAGGATGGCCCCCAGCAGGGCCACGCCGATCGCCGAACCGAGCCGTTGGAAGAAGCTGACGGCTGCGGTGGCGGCTCCGATGTCCGTCTGCGGCACGACGCCCTGTACGGCGGTGATGACCGGCTGGAGGCTGAAGCCCGCGCCGATGCCGAAGACGACGCCCAACAGGATGACCAGCCAACTGGGCGTGTCCGCGCTGATGAAGCCGAGCGGCAGCAGTGTCAACCCCAGCAGGGCTGCGCCGAGGATGGGGAAGATACGGAAGCGGCCGGTGGCGCTCATCCGGTTGCCGGCGTAGATCGAGGCGAAGCCGACACCGACCATGGTGGGCACCATGGCCAGGCCGGCGGTGAACGCCGACATGCCCTTGACCGCCTGGAAGAACACCGGAAGGAAGACGATCCCGGTGAATAGCGCCATGCCGGCCACGAGGCTGTAGACGGACCCGAGGGCGAACAGTCTGAGCCGGAACAGGGGGATCGGCATGACCGGTTCGGCGGCGCGCCGCTCCACCAGGACCAGGGCGACGGACAGCACGAGGGAGGCGGCGAGGAGTCCGAGCGACAGGGGGTCGGTCCAACCGCGCTCGCTGCCCGCCCAGCTCAAGTACAACAACAGCGGGGTGGTGGCGGCGATGACGAGGGTGGCGCCCAGATAGTCCACCGAGTGGCTGCGGCGTTCCGTGGGGATGTTGAGCGCGGAGACCGTGACGAGCAGCGAGAGCAGTCCCAGCGGCACGTTGATCAGGAAGATCCACCGCCAGCCGATCGCGTCCACGAGACCGCCGCCGACGAGGGGGCCGGCCAGGGTGGCGATGCCGAAGACCCCCGCCACCATGCCTTGGTAGCGGCCCCGGTCGCGGACGGGCACGACATCCGCGATCACGGCCAGTGCGAGGGCGTAGAGCGCACCGGCGCCCAAACCCTGCACCGCGCGGGCGGCGATCAACTGGGTGATCTCCTGGGCGATGCCGCACAGCGCGGATCCCACGATGAAGACGCTCGTGGCGACGATGAACACGCTGCGGCGCCCGAACTGGTCGGAGACCTTGCCCCAGACGGGGGTGCTCGCCATCGACGTCAACAGATACGCCGTGATCACCCAGGCGAGGTTCTCCAGACCGCCCACGTCGCTGACGATGCTGGGCAGTGCCGTGCTGACGACCGTCTGGTCCAGCGCGGAGAGCAGCAGGCCCGTCATCACACCGATGATGGCGCGGTTGATCTGCCGCTGGCTCAATTCGGGTTTGGCTAAGTCCTGCGGTTGCGACGTTGCCATGGGTAGTCAGGGCCCGGTTCCCGAAGGCCCGGAACCCATCCCCCTTTCCATTCCGCGCCTACGGATTCTCCGCATGCGGCATACCGATGATCTTCTGGACGTGGTTGCGGACACGGATGCTCCGCCGTCCCCGGTGACTGACTGACCGTGCAGTCCCGGGATCCCGCGCCGGCGCGGGATACTACCGGCCCTGAGGGGGGTTCGGCAGGATCTCGCCGGCATCCGGCCACGTCCGCGAGTCGGAACACGGGGCGATCATCGGAAGACCAGGCGCAAGGCAGATGACTGAGCGGGGGCGGGCGCTGCCCCACCCGGACGCTCCAGCCACAGGCGTCGGCGCTCGAAGGCGATGGGGGGCCGACTCGCCCGACGCGCCCGGTCAGCGGGAGGCGCCTGCGCCACCACCACATGGGCGTTGGTACCGCCGAAGCCGAACGAGCTCACCCCGGCGGTTCGGCACCCGGCCAGGGGCCACTGCTGCGCCGCGGTGGCCAGGGCGAACGGTGAGTCGTCGAGTTGCAGCCGGGGGTTGGGGGTTTCGCAGTTGAGGGTCGGCGGGACGATGCCGTGCTCGACGGCCAGGAGTGCTTTGAGGAGGCCGACCGCTCCTGCCGCGTGCAGGAGGTGGCCCACGTTGGTCTTGGCCGAGCCGATCAGGCACCGTTCGACTCGCAGGGACCCGTCCTCGTCGAACACGGTCCGCAGGGCCCGGAATTCCAGCGGGTCACCGATCGCGGTGCCGGTGCCATGTGTCTCGATCATGCCGATCTCGGCGGGTGTGCGTCGGGCCGCACGGAGGGCGCGGCGCACCGCGGCGGCCTGTGCGGTGGGATTCGGGGTGGTCAGGCCCATGGTCCGGCCGTCGTTGGTCACGGCTGACCCTTCGATGACGCCGCGGACCGGGTCGCCGTCGCGCAAGGCTGCGTGGAGCGGCTTGAGCAGCAGCACGACACTCCCTTCCCCCGGCACGAATCCATCGGCGCGGCGGTCGAACGCGGCACAGCGGCCGGTCGGCGACAGGGCGCCGGCGGCCGAGAACTCCAGGAAGGGCGCCTCGTCGAGCAGTACGCTGCTGCCGCCTGCGACGGCCAGGTCGATCTCCCCGCTGCGCAGGCTCTGACAGGCCAGGTGGACGGCCACCAGGGACGATGAGCAGGCACTGTCCACGACGAGGTGCGGGCCTCGGAGGTCGAAGTGCTGTCCGACGTGGGAGGCGACGAAGTTGGGGTCCGACTCGGGGACTTCGGCGCGGATGCCGCCACGGGAGGCGTAGCCGCTGCCGCGGGCGCCCGCGAAGACCCCGACGTCCCGTCCCGCGAGTTCGGGTCCCTCCAGACCGGCGTCGCGGAAGCAGTCGGCCGTGGTCTCCAGGAAGAGCCGGATGGTCGGGTCGAGATGGCGGGCCTGGTCGTCCGTCAGACCGAAGTGTCCGGGGTCGAACTCCTCGATCCCTCGGACGAAGCCGCCCCACTTGCCGACCGTGTGGCCCGGCCCGGGGGTGGACCGGTGGAATCGGGAGGCCTCCCAGCGCTCCGGCGGCACTTCCTCGATGGCGAGGTGTCCCGCCAGGAGATTGCGCCAGAAGGTTGCCACGTCGGGCGCGCCGGGGAGTCGGCAGGCCATGCCGATCACCGCGATGGCGTCGCGTTCCCGTTCTGCTCCCGGTCCCGGTCCCGGTTCCGGTTCTCTTCTGGGTTCTGGTCCCGGTTCCGGTGAGCTGGTTGTCCGTGCATGGCTCGGCTGCGGCTCCGCTGCCGGCCGGGGCCGGGGAGCAGCCGGTGCGGGCGGTCGCTGGTCCGTCTCGGTCCGGGACTCGGCAGCCGGTGCGGGTTCCGATGGCAGGTCGGTCGACGGCACGATGTCGTGCAATCGGTCCGCGAGGGCTCGCAGGGTGCTGTGCTCCAGCAGGAGCACCGGATCGAGGGGCGTGCCGACCTGTTGTTCGATCGCATCCAGCAGTTCGCCGAGCATCACCGATTCGACGCCCAGTTCGGCGAACTCGGCGGTCGCGTCGAAGTCGGTGGCGGGGATGCCGACCACCCGGGCGAAGATGTCGTACAGCCAGTCCGGCACGGGACGGCGGCCGTTCGCACGGGGTGCGGACCGGACGGCGGGGAGTGCGGCAGGGGGTGCGTCGGCGGCAACGCCTGGCAGCTTCAGGAGGTCGCTGGGGTCTGCGTCGCCCAGGGTGCGCAAGGCCACCACCGGACCGCCGCTCCCCGAGGAGATGATCCGGTCGAGTGCGTGCAGTGCCTCCGCGTCCCCGGCCGAGTCGAGACCGAACCGGGCTCCCGGGTTGCCCGAACCCGACCGTGCCCCGCTGTCGCGCCACATGGGCCAGGCGACCGAGTGCACCCACGGGGTGACGGTCGCCAACTGTTCGGTCAGATCGTCGACGAACGCATTGGCCGCCGCGTACTCCAGTACCCCGGAAGCCACCGGTGGTACCACCGCGGCCAGCGAGGAGAAGGCCACCAGGAAGTCGGGACGGTCCGGTAGGCACACCTGGTAGAGGACTTCCAGCGCGTCCGCCTTGGGTTCGAGCACGCGTTGCAGTTCGAGCCCGGTACGCCCGGCGAACGGGCCCACGGGAGGGGTCACCGCCGCGCAGTGGACGGCTCCGCGCACCGGTCCGCCGACCTCGCGGACCTGGTGGAGGAACTCCTCAAGCCCTCCCCGGTCCAGCAGGGGCCCGCGGTGGACGTGCACCCGTGCGCCGGCGGCTTCCAACGCCCGTACGGTGTCCACCGCGGCGCGTGACTCGATGCTCAGGTCCGGATCGTCGAACCGTGCCGGCTCGGGGAGCGAGCGGGCACCCAGCAGGGCCAGATGACGGGCGCCGCGTGCCACGAGGTGCCGGGCGACACGGGCTCCGATGCCCCGGGTGGCCCCGGTGAGCAGATAGACGCCGTAGTGGTCCAGGCGGGTAGCGGACGGGTGGGCGTCGGTGATCGGGACCAGAGCGGGTGCGTACGTGCGTCCGCCCCGGTGGACGGACTCGCCGTACGCATTCCCCGGCAGCGCGGCCAGCAGTTCACCGGCTTGTTCGTCGAGCGTCCGGCCGGTCTCGTCCAGGTCGACCGTGACACCGGTGAGATGGCCGGTCTCGGCACCGAGGAGGCGTATGAATCCGGCCATGCGCGCTCCGGTGTTCCGTACCTCGTCATTGACGATCGCGCGACGACCGCGGGTGGCGTGGAGGACATTGACCGGCCGGGTGCGACCGGCAGCTCGGCGGGCGGGTCCGGTGGCGATCAGCCGTTGCAGCAGGGCGATGCGCGTGAGCCACGGCCCGGCGTCGTCGGTGGGGCGGTCGACGTCGGTGAGGTCGATGACGGCGGCCAGATCGGGATGTGCGGCGAGGGCGTGATCCACGATGTCCGCTCCGTGCGCACCGGTGAGGGATGCGTGCGCATCGCCGTCGTGGGAGCCCTCCTGCACCAGATGGACCCGTTCGCTGCCGACCCGCGCCACGAGGGCACGGGCCAGGGCACGGCTGCCCGGACCGTAGAGGCACAGCAGACTTCCGCGCGGGGCCATCGGTGTGCCCACCGGTCCGGTCGGCTGCCAGGTCTTGCGGTACAGGGGCAGTTCGTCGACCCCGCCCCCACCACGGGACGCGGCAGGTGCAGCGGTGGGAGTCGGCTCGGGCAGCCAGCACCGCATTCGGGCGAACGGGTAAGCGGGCAGTGTCACGACGGTCGGCCGGTGTCCTGCCGGCCATGCGATGCGGACCGGCCGTCCGGCGACCCACTGTTGTGCGAGCACCTCCGGTCCACCGGCGCTCACCGGTTCGCCGGGCTGTCGGTTCGACGGTGCCCGGCCGCGGAGGAGCGCGGTCGCGTCCCCGTCCAGGTGGCGGCGGAGTCGGTGGGCCAGTTCGTCGATGTCGGCCACCACCACGGCGGCCCGCTCCCGTAGGTGATGGCGGCCCTCGGCGAGGGTGAAGGCCAGATCGGTGAGGTCGATGGTCGGGTGGTCGCGCAGATGCTCCAGCAGTCGGGTGATCACCTCGCGCAGACGGTCTTCGTCGTAGCCCGACAGCATGATCGGTGTGGGTGCAGGTGCGGACGGGGCGGGTGGCTGTGCGGGCACGATCGGGTGAGCGGGCGGCTCCGCAAGGATGACGTGGGCCAGGGTGCCCCCGGCGCCGAACGAGCTGATCCCCGCCCGGCGCGGCGTCCCCTCGGGTGCAGTCCACGGTTGCAGGGTGCGTTGGACCCGCAGGGGGGAGGTGTTCCAGTCGATGTCGGGATTGAGTTCCTCGGCGTGCAGGGACGGCACCAGCGTCCGATGGGTGAGCTGGAGCACGGTTTTGGCGATCCCGGCCAGGCCCGCGGATGCCTCGGCGTGTCCGATGTTGGACTTCACCGATCCGATCGGCAGGGTGGCGCGGCCCATCGCCTCCGGTGCGAAGACCCGGTGCAGCCCCTCGACTTCGATCGGGTCCCCGAGTGCGGTACCGGCGCCGTGCGCCTCCAGGTATCCGATGTCCAGGGGGTCCAGCCCGGCATCGGACAGTGCCTGTCGGACCACCTCGGCCTGGGCGGTGGGGCTCGGTACGATCCACCCGTTGGTGCGTCCCGCATTGACCACGGCGGTGCCGGCCACGACGGCGTGCACCCGGTCGCCTGCCGCCCGGGCGGCCGACAGCGGTTTGACGATCAGTGCGCAGACCGTCTCGGCGGGGACCATTCCGTCGCCGCCGCGCCCGAAGCTGCGGCACAGACCGTCGCTGGAAGCGCCGCCCAGCCGCTCGATCTGGCGGAACTTGTTCGGGTGGAGCGACAGATTGGTGGCAGCGACGACGGCGGCCTCGCAGTCTCCTGCGCGCAGGGCACGGGCTGCCAGGTGCAGGGCGACGAGGGAGGCGGAGCACATGGTGTCGACGGTCATGCTGGGGCCGTGCAGATCGAAGGCGTACGAGATGCGGTTGGCGATCCCCGCCACCGTGGACCCGCTGTCGGCGACCGTGCCGCGCAGGCTGTGCTCCACTCCGAAGTACGGGTACTCGTTGTACATGGATCCGACGTAGACCCCGACCTTGGAGCGGTGTGCGGCGCGGAGCCGGGGAGCGGGATAGCCGGCGTCGTCGAGGGCTTCCCAGACGGTTTGTAGACAGAGCCGTTCCTGTGGGTCCATCAGCTCCGCGTGCCGCGGGGAGATGCCGAACAGCAGCGGGTCGAACCGGTCGACGTCACCGAGGTAGCCGCCGTGCATCAGGGAGGCGGGCCAGCCCGGTTGCACCCGGTCCGCGGGCATCGGACCCACCGTGCAGGTCCCCGCGCGCAGCAGCTCCCAGAACTCCGCGAGCGAGTCGGCACCGGGGAACCGGCCGGCGATGCCCACGATGGCCAGGGGGTCGGGCCCGATCGGTGTGCCGAGGGGTTCGCCTACCGGGGTGCTGGGGGTGGGGGCCGCGGGTGCGTCGTGTCGGGTGGCCAGCACGGCGGCGATGTCGGCGAGGGTGCCGTGCTGGAAGAACAGTGTCTTGTTCCGCTCCCCCAGGTCGTGTTCGAGACGGGAGTTGAGTCGGGTGATCAGAAAGGAACTGAGACCCAACTCCTCCAGGGAGGTGTGCGGATGGACTTCATCGACGGGCAGACCGGCAACGTCCGCGAAGAGTCGGCACAGGTAGTCGAGAGCCCAACCGCTGTCGGTGGAATCGGCCGGTTCGGGGGTCGACGGCTCGGGTGACGGGTCGCGTGATGGGTCGCGTGATGGGTCGGGGATGTCGAAGGGGTAGGACGGCAGCGGAATACGTCGGGCGGGCACCGTCCACAGGGGGCGCCAGTCCACGTCCTGTCCGGCCAGCCACGCCGCCACCGCCTCCTGCCGGTCGGCAGCCACCGTCGGTTTCCCCCCGGGGGAAGGTGGTACGTGCACCACGGAGCGCCGCACCGCCGACGACGAGCGGGCCCGCACCACGTCGTCGAGCGCCGTCCGCAACTGCTGGACCGTGTCACACCGCACGGCGAGCCGGTGGCCGAGCGGCACCCGACCGTTCTGACTGGTGAACGCGATGTCAGCCAGTTCAGGCGGCTCCGCGGTGTCGGCCGCGGCATCGAGGAAGTCCCGGTAGAGCCGGGCCAGGTGCACCAGCCGCTCCTCGTCGGCCGCCGAGAGGAGAACCCATTGTTCCTGCTCGCTGTACACCACGCTCACCCCTGTCATCCAGCGTTCGGTGTTCCGCACTGCACGCTAGAGGCGTACGGGCTCTCGCCCCGCTCACTCCTGAGCGTTGTGACGGGTCCGCCGGTCTCGGCCTCCGCGGTGCAGGCCGTCCACAGGCGCGGCAGCAGACTGCCGGTGCCGGCCTGGTGAAGCCGGCTGACTCCGACGCTCCGGAGGTAGACCATGCTCTCCGACCAGCGCACCGGCCGGTACAGGTGTTGGGCGAGCAGTTCGGGCAGCCGGTCGAGGCGGTGGGGTTGGGCCGTCACATTGGAGATCACCGGAATGCGGGGTGGGGCGAAGGTGACGGTGGCGAGCACTTCGGCGAAGCCGGCGGCTGCATCGGCCATGTACCGGGAGTGGCCGGGGTTGGGGGCGTCGATCAGGGTCGCCTTGGCGACGCCCTCCGCGCGAATCACCGCGCCGAGTGCACGGAGCGACCCGGTGGGACCGGCCAGTACCGTCTGGTCCGGTGCGTTGAGGTTGGCGATGTCGATGTCGGCGAACCCCTCGGTCGCCATCACCGCCGTCAACTCCTCGACCCCGATACCGGTGACCGCCATCATCCCGCCGGGCACCGGACAGGTGGAGATCAGCCGGGCCCGGGTGTGCACCAGCCGCAGTGCAGTGGGGAAGTCGATGCAGCCGGCGTGACACAACGCGGTGAGCTCGCCCATGCTGTGTCCGGCCAGGTAGGACGGGTCGGGTGCGGTGAGCGCGGCCAGTCGGGTGATGACGAACAGCGTCGGTTGCACCCGGGAGAGTTCACGCCAGGTGCTGCCGGACTCGGCCGTGAGCACCGGCCGTAGCGGATGGCCGAGGACGTCTTCGGCCTGTGCGGTCAGCTCGGGATGCCGGTCGAGCAGATCGGCGCCGTTCTGCCCGCGCAGGGCGCCTTGGCCGGCGAAGGCGAGGACGGTCAGCACGGGCCTATCCCTCCCACGGCATCCGCTGGTGGTGGACGTAGTTGCCGATCCGGGTGCGCACGGCCGGTGTGGCGAGCAGTTGTGCGAACACCTCTCCCGCGTGGGCACGCGCCGTGGCGGGGATCGGTGCGAGGCCGGCGCAGTACGCCTTCGCCGCGGCGGTGGTCGCCCGGTCTATCTTGGTGACGCGGCCCAGCAGTCTGCGCAGTTGCTGCCCGTGTTCGCCTTCCACCTCGTCGACCAGCCCGAAGGCCCGGGCGTCGGACGCGGTGATCGGTGCGGTCGACAGGGTCATGGCGTACGCCCGTTGGAAGCCGACCCTGCGCATCAGAAACGGCAGGATGTTGCAGGGCAGCAGGCCCCAGAGGGCTTCGGGCAGGGCGAAGGAGCTGCGGTCGGTGGCGATCACGAGATCGCAGGCCGCCGCCAGTCCCACGCCGCCGCCCGCTGCCTGGCCGTCGACCTTCGCCAGCACGGTCACCGGGACCTCGGTGAGGCGGCGGAGCAGGTCGAAGAAGTCACCGCCTCCGGTGTCGCCCTCGTCGGTGGAGAGCTCGGCGAGGTCCATGCCCGTGCACAGAGTGCCACCGCTGCCTTCGAGGACCACGGCACGGGTCTGCGGATCTGCGGCGGCCGACTCCAGTGCGTCGCGCAGCAGGGCGACGTCGTCGGGCGTCAGACTATTGCGCCGGTGCGGTCGGTTGATCGTGAGGCGGGTGACCGGGCCGTCCCGATCGGCGAGCACGGCCGGCCCGGTGGTGTGCGTGGTCATCAGGTCCACCTGTAGGTGCGGTGGTACGCCTCGATGCGGTCCAGTACGAGCAGTCCCCGTCCGGTGAACTCCTTGCCGAGGTCACCGTGCTCGTCGAGGTCGAAGTGTGCGTCGCGCACTCCGAACTGCGCACGGTCGCCCTGCGCTGCGACCTCGTCGTACTCGGCGATGGTCAGGGGTCTGCGGGACGCCAGCGCCTCTTCGACACCGAGCGCGGCCAGGTCGTCGACCGCCCGGGGGTGGACGACTCCGCTGAAGAACTCCGATGCGCAGCCGGACCCGTACGAGAACAGTCCGATCCTTCGGGGTTGCGGAAAGCTGCCGTGCCGGATCAGTGAACACAACGCCAGATAGAGCGAGGCGGAGAAGATGTTGCCGACCTCCGCACCGTACGTCTGGGACTGGCTCACGCGCTGCCCGTAGTCGGTGTCCACCCCCTGTTGGTCGAAGTGGCGCTGCTGACGCAGGAGCCTTCGGTGTGCGCCGCGCACCATGCCCACGAAGGGTGTGTGAAAGCCCAGGTAGGTGAAGCTGTCGACGATGTCGGCGCCTTCGACCCGGGCGCGGTAGGCGTCGAAGCTCTGTTGTGCGCATTCGAGGTAGGCCAGCATAGAGACGTCCTGGTTGACCACGTCGATGCCGGGGCCGGGGCGGAACGTGTCCATCACTTCGAAGGTGTGGCAACCGCTGGCGCCGAGGTCGATCTCCAGGGCGGTGGCATCACGGCCGATGAGCATGGCGACCGCTCCGGCGCCTTCGGCGCCCTCCCATTGTTCGCCGAGCGCCGGCACTCCGGCTGCGTCGGCGGCGATGACCAGGGCGAGCGCGTCGTCGTAGGGGCTCGCGTGCACCATGCCCACGGCGGAGTGCAGTGCGGCGGTGCCTCCGTAGCAGGCCTGTTTGACCTCGAAGGAGCGGCAGCGGGGGCCGAGTTCGAGGTAGTGGTGGACGTAGGTGCTGATGGACTTGCCGAGGTCGACACCGGACTCGGTGGCCACCACGACGGCCTCGATCCGCTCGCGTTCGGCCGGGGTGAGCCCCCGCACCAGCGGTAGTGCGGCGTTGACCGCATTGGTCACCGCGTCCTCGAACGGCAGGTTGACCGACTTGCGACGCATCATCAGATTGCCGAAGCGGCTCATATCGTGGCCCCGTGTCTCGTACAGGGTCCTGATGTCGACGCAGGTCCGTCCCACGTACGGATGGATGGCTCTGATCCCGACGCCCATGCGGCTCTCCCGTCTGCCGGAGCGCGCCGGCGTCCGTCTGACCGGCGCCGAGCATGACGCGGACGAGGGATCGGTGACTGCACACTATTGCGCAGTCCGGGGATCCTCTTGCGTACCACGCTAACCTCACACAGCTGTGTCAGGAACATGAACATTCGCCCCGGTCGCCCGAAGGGAGCCGGACGCCTTCACCCAGACGGCAAGCGGGCCTGATCAACGACGGTGCGGAGGGAAGGAGGTCGAGCGTCGATCACTCGGACGCCACCAAAGGGCTCCTTAAGGCGGAGCTGCTAGAAGTGCCCCAGTGCAAAATCAGTCCCAAATGCTCCGACGTGGCCACGAGGAGGCGCAGGGCCGATGCAATACTCCGGAACGGTGGCGCACGTGTGGTGCCGGGAGGTCGTCGACGAGACGACAACCAGCTCCGACTTGGGCGTTGCCGACGTCGAGTGGGCACTGTCCGACACCGAACGGACCAGCCGGGACGCGTTGCGCCGCGCACAGGATCGCGCTGTGTACGGTGCGGCATGGGGTCTCGTCCGGCACGCCCTGAGCACCGTTGAACCCCGGGTGTGCCCGGACGAGTGGCGCTTTCTCCGTTCCAGCCTCGGCCGTCCCGAGGTGCACCAGCCGACCTGGGCTCGCGCCCTGCGGTTCAATCTGTCCCACACGGACGGCATGGTGGCCTGTGTGACAACCCATGGTGCGCGTTGTGGTGTTGATGTGGAGCGCCCGGTTCGGGTGTTGCCGTTGCACCGGCTCACCAAGGTCGTGCTCTCGGAACGCGAGCAGCGCGAGTTCGATCTGGCCCCGCCGGGCCGGCGCCAGGAACTGTTCTTTCGCTACTGGACGGTGAAGGAGGCATACCTCAAGGCGATCGGCTCGGGCATGAGGTTTCCCATGACCGCGTGCGAGTTCGAGGTCGGCACCGCTCGGCCTGCACTGCGGTCCCTCGCCGCAGGTCCGGAGCACGCCCGGTACACCTTCAGGCAGTGGCCGGTACAGCGCGGTGGACTGCTCGCCGTAGCGGTGCAGGGCAACGCCACCATCGAGCAGGAGAGCGAAGTCACGGTCAGGTTTCACCTGTCCGGCACCGACGACGAACGCCCGCGGACCGCACGGTTCTGATTGGATCGAAGGATGAGCGAATCGATCATCTTTTTCGAGGAACAACGACGGTGGGAGCAGTGGCTGGAGGAGAACCACAACACTGTTCCCGGTGTGTGGGTGAAGATCGCGAAGAAGGCCAGCGGATTGCAGAGCATCACCTATGCGGAGGCACTCGACAGCGCCATCTGCTTCGGGTGGATCGACAGCCAGCGCGACAAGGTCGACGACCTCTACTGGCGGCAGCGCTTCACCCCGCGGACCAAGAAGAGCCCCTGGTCCCAGGCCAACCGGGAGCGGGTGGAGCGACTGACCGGGGCTGGCAGCATCCGCCCGGCGGGCCAACGCGAGATCGATGCGGCGAAGGCCGATGGGCGTTGGGAGGCCGCCTACGCCTCCCAGAGCAAGATGACCGTGCCGGACGACTGGCAGTCCGCACTCGTCGAGGACCCCGAAGCGGCGGACTTCTTCGCCACGCTGGACAGCAAGAACCGGTACGCCATTCTGTATCGCATCCAGAGCGCCAAGAAGCCTGAGACCCGCGCCCAACGCATCGAGAAGTTCATCGCGATGATGTCGAACAAAGAGAAGCTATATCCGTAATGATTCGATGGTTCGAGGTCCGGCCAGCCCGGACCTCGAACACGAATCCTCCAGGGCGGCATATAAACAATGGGGAGGCATTTCGGTGCAGCACGCTCGATTCGGCAAGTCTGCCTTCTATTTACATCTGCTGCAGAACATGGACGAGTACAAGATCTCACTGACCCCCATCAACTTGGAGCGTGGCTACAACCTCTACACCTGCGGCGACAGCATTGATAACCTCTTCCTCGTCATCCATGGCGGAATCAAACTCACCACCAGTGCCCACAGCGGAAAGGAGTGTATTCTCGACATCTGTCGACGCGGCGACATCCTGGGTGCTCTTTCACTGAGACCTTCCGTGCACGAAGAATCCGCCACCGCAATGTTGGACAGTCATGTACTGCGCATCAACCGCCGAGACTTCGTCCGCATGTTGCGCAGTGATCCTGATCTGTTCCAGAAGTGGAGCCAGCACCTGGCCCAGCGCATTCGTGAGCGTGAGAGCACGATCAAGCATCTGGTCACCATGAAGTGCGAGTACCGACTCGCGGCGATCCTGTTGCACCTGTCCCACAGATTCGCGGGCCGGGGCTCGCAGTGGCAACACATCGACGCCCGCATCACCCACGACGAACTCGCCGCCATGGTGGGAACGACCCGGTCGCGCATCGGGTTCTTCCTCAAGAACTTCACCTGCCGAGGACTGGTGAAGCGGCTGCCGGACGGCACCCTGCTCGTCAACTGCGACACGGTCTCGGACTACCTCGCATCGGATCCCAACGAGGAGGCGCCCGAGCTGCAACACACGGCGTAGCAGACGCCATGGGCTCGCCGGCAGGGGAGGCCGGCGAGCCGGAACGTCCACGGACGGCATGCAACCGAAGGCGATGCCGTTCGGGCCGCCGACCTCCTTCAGCGCACGGGCCCGGCGCGGACCCCGGCGCGTCCCGGTCGCTGGGGCCGCCTACGATCAGCCGGTCCGAGCTGCCAGAAGGAGCCCCGCCCGTGACCGCCCTCGTTCCACCGCCCCACACCCGTGCCCGTCCGTTGCCCGTGCAGTGTCTGGCACGCACCGAGGACGGCGAACGGCTGCACGCCCTGCTGTGGTCCCCCGGCCCCGGCTGGCGGATGATCAGCAGCACGGTCCTCGGCGGCGGCATCGCCGAGCGCGCATGGGTCCTCAATGCGCAGGTGTCCCACGGCTACCGACGCACCGATCCCGCACAACACCTCACCGAATTGGCCCGGGCTGCCCGTGCCAGGGGCGATGGAGTGGGCATGTTGACGGCCGCCGACGTCTCCGCCCACGCCCACGGGCACGACGCGGGTGCGGCAGCCGTGGTGACCGCGGGCATCGGTGTACGGGGCTGGGCCGCCTCCTGGCCGGAGAGCGCCCCTCGTGAGGCGCTGCCCGGGACGATCAACATCATCGCTGCCCTCCCGGTGCCGATGACCGACGCCGCTCTCGTCAACGCGGTGTCCACCGCCACCGAGGCCAAGGTCCAGGCGCTGTTGGACGCCGGATACGACTGCTCGGGCACCCCCACCGACGCCGTGTGCATCGCCGCCCGCCGTCCGCACCCGGGCGCCGAGACCCATGCCTTCGCCGGCCCACGGTCGCTGTGGGGGGGCGCGCCTGGCCCGTGCCGTGCACCAGGCGGTATGCGCCGCGTTGCCCAGCGGGCGCAGTCGTTGACGACCGGAGAGTGCAGCGTTCGCCCTCGGGTCAGTGCTTCGCGGCCGACGCGTGCGCATCGCGCTGGTTGAGCACCCGGGCCAGCGCACCCCCGGGCCGCGCCACGAGGGCGTTCCACGGGCCCTCCTCCACGACGCGGCCGTTCGCGAGGACCGCGATCCGGTCGGCGCGCCGAAGGGTGGCCGGTCGGTGGGCGATCACGATCGTGGTCCTACCTGCGCCCGAAGAGAGAAGCGCGTTCGCGATGTGCTCATCGCCCTCCGCATCGAGGTGGGCGGTGGTCTCGTCCAGAACCAGGAGCCGGGGATTCGCCAACAGGGCACGGGCCAGCGCGATACGGGCCCGCTGACCGCCCGAGAGGGTGGCACCCCGCTCCCCCACCGCACTCCGGTATCCGTGCGGCAACCCCGCAGCGATGCGGTCCACCCCGCACAGGGCCGCCACTTCCCTCAGCTGTCCGTCCGACGCGTCCGGCTCGGCCAATCGGAGGTTCTCGGCCAAGCTGCCGCGGAACAGCGGAGCGTCCTGACCCACGACGGCCACCGAACGGCGCACGTCTGCTTCCGTGAGGTCGCGCAGATCCACCGGTTCCCCGTCGAGGGGCAGCAGTTCCACCGCACCCTCGGACGGGTCCCAGAACCGGGCGAGCAGATGCGCACAGGTCGACTTGCCGGCTCCGGACACTCCGGCCAGGGCGAGCGTCTCGCCGGCGCGCACGGTCAGCTCGATGCCATCGAGCACCCGGGCACCTCCGTAGTCGAAGCGAACGCCCCGCAGCCGCACCCCCAGGGGTCCGAGGGGCAGGGCCATCGGGCTGGCGGGCTCGGGAGCGCCGGCGGGAGCGTGTACCGCGGCGCCGACGCGAGCGGCGGCGGCACGCAGTCCCCCCGCCTGTCCGAGCGCGGCGGCCGAGTCGGCCACGGGCGCCAACACGCCGAGGGCGAGCGCCATGGCCGCCGGTGCCCAGGCGCCGTCCAGTCGACCGGCGGAGACCGCCAGCCCGACGACGGCCACCACGGCCACCACCGCCCCCACGACCAGGAGGTCCCGCATCGCGCCCGCACCCGCCTCCCAGAGGTGTTCGGCGCGCTGGGCGTCACCGAGCCGCCGGCCGCGCAGACGCAGTCGCTCCCTGCGCTCGTCCAACGCGCCGAAGGCGAGCAGTTCGGGCAGCCCGTCCACGGTCTCCACGGCGTCGGCGGAGAGTTCGGCGGATGCCGTCCTCGTCCTGGTGCCGCGCTCGGTGCGACCCCGTCCGTCCAGGAGAGGGGTGAGGGCGAGCAGCGCGGCCAGTGGCAGGACCACGACCAGGAGCCAGGGTTCCACTGCGGTGAGCACGGCGGCTCCGCTGCCGAAAACCACTACGGAGGAGGCCAGTTGGGCGACGGCGTGGGCGTAGAAGAACTCCAGGGCTTCGACGTCCGAGAGCGCGGCGGCGGCGAGGTCCCCGCTGCGGCGCCCGTCGATCCGGGCCGGGGCGCTGCGGGCCAGCCCGTCGAAGACGCGTACCCGCAGTTCGGCCAGCACCCGGTAGGCGAGGTCGTGGGAGAGGTCCATCTCCCGCCAGGTGGCCAGTGCTCGCACCACGACGAGAACGACCAGCGCTCCGATGGTGGAGGGGCCCGGGAGGGTGTCGGCCACGACGGCGGTGCCGAGCGTGTGCGCGGCGAGCGCGACCAGGGTGACCAGGGCGGCCTGGTCGACGAGGGCGGCGGCGAACGTGCGCACGGTCATGGCCCGGTGGGCGGCGAGGACCGGCAACAGCGCCCGCAGGGCGCCCGGCCGGGGATGGTCAAGGGTGGACGGGGTCATGCGGCGTCTCCCTGGTGGACGGGCTGGGGGACGGAAGCGGGGCACAGGGACTCGACGCCGTGGGCGTCATCGGCGGTGACCAGCCGTGCGTACAGCCCGCTGGCAGCCAGGAGTTCTTCGTGCGTGCCGATCGCCTCCACCCGGCCTTCGTGGAGGAGCACGATGCGATCGGCGTGCCGTACGGTCGCGAGGCGGTGGGCGACGACCAGGCAGGTGCGCCCCCGTGCGGCGTTGCGCAGAGCGTGTCCGATCCGTGCTTGCCGGTTCTCGTCGACGGCGCTGGTGGCTTCGTCCAGAACGAGCACGGACGTGTCGGCGAGGAGTGCCCGGGCCAGTGCAAGGCGTTGGCGTTGACCGCCGGAGAGGGTGTCGCCGCGCTCACCGACGACGGTGTCGTATCCGTGGGGCAACCGTCGTATCTCGTCGTGGATGCCGGCTGCGCGTGCCGCTTGGTGGAGATCCTGATCGAGGGCGTCGGGGCGGGCGACCCTGAGGTTCTCCGCGACCGTGCCGTGGAAGAGATAGGTCTCCTGCGCGACAACGGCGATGCCGCGGCGCAGCGAGACGAGCGTGAGCTCGCGGGTGTCGACGTCGTTGACGAGGACCGCGCCGCTGTCGGGGTCGTGGTGGCGCAGGAGCGCACCGAGCAGGGTGGACTTGCCGGCGCCCGACGGACCGACGATCGCGGTGGTGCGACCGGCTTCGGCGGTGAAGGTGACGGCGGTCAGCGCCGGTTGCGCGGCACCGGGGTGGCGGTAGGAGACGTTGTGGAAGGCGATCTCGGGTGCGATCGGCCAGTCGGGGCTTCTGGTGCCGGTGTCGGGGACCCCTGCGGTGGCGGTGCGCAGCCGGGCGATGCCGTCTGCGGCGGACACGCCCAGGTAGCCGGCGTGCCATTCGCGGGAGAGGTCGCGCACGGGCCGGAAGCACTCGGACGCCAGCATCAGCAGGAGGTAGGTGCCGGTGGCGGTGGCCCGACCGGTGCCGGCGGACCAACAGGCGACCAGGACGGCGGCGACGGTGCCGCCCTGGACGGCGAGGTCGGTGATCCCGGTGTCCACCAGGGACACGCGCAGTTTGGCGACGGTGGCCCGGTGCAGTGCCGCCGATCGTCGCACGAGGGTGGCGCGGGTGCGTCCGACGGCACCGGCGGCCCGGAGCACGTGCATGGACTGGAGGGCTTCGAGGTAGTCGGCGGCGAGGTCTTCGTACGCTCCCCAGTGCTGCTCGCCGCGCCGCTTCAACAATCGGTCCCACCAGCGGGGCACCAGGACGGCGAGGAGCAGCGCGGGCACCAGTGCGAGGGCGGCGCGTGGTTCCCGGGCGGTGATGAAGACGAGGAGTACGGGAGGAATGCAGCAGGTCACCAGAGCTTGGGGCAGATAGCGCGACACATAGGCGTCGACGCCCTCGACGCCGTCGACAAGGGTGGCCCGCAGGGCTCCGGCGCGGGCTGGTTCCCCGGGCGCTCCGGTTCCTGCGATGCCGCCGAGACGCCCGAGGCGTTCCAGGAGGGCGTCTCTCAGATGCACGCGGACCCGTGTTCCCGCGCGTACGGCGAGGTCCCGCTGCACCAGGACGAGGACGGCTCGTAGGGCGACCACGGCGAGGATCACGCCGAGGAGCACCACGAGTCGGTGCGTGTGTCCGTGGGCGATGTCGGCGAGGGCGAGGGCGAGCAGGACCGCCTGTGCCACCTGGGTGAGGGTGACCGCGATCAGGAGGCCGGTCGCGGCGAGGAGCGGCCCGCGTGCGACGCGGGCCGCGCGCAGCAGTTCGGGGTGGAGCATCATGAGGGGTCGTCGTCTCCTTCGTGGCGTTCGTCGGGTCGGCGGCCGATGGCGAGGCCGTGCAGCACCCAGTCGCGGCCGGGCTCCCGGCCGATGGCCGCCCCGAGGTCGGCGCGCTGCCAGGAGCCGATCGGTCGGGACGGCAGGCCGAGCGTGGCAGCGGTCAGTTGGGCGAATCCCACGGCGTAGCCGGCGGTGTGGTGGAGGGCGCGCACCCGTTCGGGTGGTGCGTCGTCGGGGCAGCCGTGGGCAAGCAGTACGGCGCCGGTCGTGGCGATCCACTCCTGATGGGCGGCCCAGATGGCAAGGGTGGGGCGGGCGTCACCGCTGGCGAGGAGGTCGAGGCGACCGTGGTCGCCGAGGCGCAGGAGTGCGGGTCGGGTGCCGCCCGTGGCGACGCACCAGGACGGACCGCGGGGATGACCTGCTGCCGCCGCGGTGAGCAGCGCGATCAACTGCCGTTCGTCGGGGGTGCCGAGGAGGAGGTCCGGACGTGCGCTGCGTCGGGTGAGCAGCACGGTGTCGGGGGCGTCGACGGGTGGGGTCGGATGCCAGTGGTGTCGGGTGCCGGCCGCAGGGCCGAGCGCGGCCAGCAGCCGTCGGGTGGTCGCGGATTCGGCTGTGTCGGGGGTTCCCGAATCGAGGGTCGAAGGTCCGGTGGGACCGGTCGGGGGCGCACCGTGGGCTGGGTCGGGGGCTGCCCACTGCGTCAGGGCGTCGGGTGGACAGTCGGCCGTCATACGTACGGCGGCCAGCGGGAGTCCGTCGGCTCCGTCCAGTCGTGCGGCGGCGGCGAGCAGGTCGCCGGGGGCGTCCAGACATGCGGCCGGGCTGCCGGCGAGCGCGAGCGCAGCCGCCGCGTGTCCGATGTCGAGGAGCAGCAGCGGCCAAGCGCGGTGCCCGTAGTGCGCGACGGTCGGCCCGACGGTGGCGGTGAGGACGGCGAGCGTGCCGGCCGGTACGGGGGAAGGTGCAGGGCCGCGTCGATGGATGCGGTGGGTGAGCGGGTGGTACGCGTATCTGCCGGCCGGTAGGGCGCTGCCCGGTCCGACGAGGAGGTGTGCGTCGACGGGGTGCAGTGCCCCGGCGGACGGTACGGGTCGCAGTCGTCCGTCGGGGCGGTCGGGGCCGGCGGCGAGGGAGAGTCGCAGGATGCGGTCGAGGTCGGGTGGAAGCGGGGCGCTCGGGCCGGGCGGCCGGGGTCGCTGACTGAGCTGGCTGGCCTGGCTGCATGGTGGCCCCGCGGTGGGTTGCTCGGCGGAGCGCGCCCGGGCGAGGGCTGCGGTGACGGGATGGGTGGGGTCGGTGTGGGGCACGGCGGTCACATGTGCGGGGGCGGCGCGAGGGTGAAGTCGTCCGGACCGGTCGGGGCCGCGGTGCGCCAGCCCCGGGTGAGCGCGACGTCGGCGAAGCGGTCGCAGCCCAGATAGGCGAAGGCCGCGGGGGCGTTGGGAACGAGCCCGGAGACCAGCACGCGGGCCACGCGCAGGGAGGTTTCGGCGATGTCCTCCGTGGTGAGGTCGACGGTGACGACGCGGTGGCCGCGTTCGGCGATTCGGGTGTCGAGTGCGGTACGCGTACCGCGTGGGACGTCTCCGACGTCGACCGTGCCCAGGGCTGGGGCGGTGAACCGGCTGGCCAACGGGGCCATCCGAGGGTCGAGCCACACCTGGACATGGGCGCCCAGATCACGTATCCGCTCGAACTGCGCCCCGCAGTCGTCGAGGTAGAGGCGGTCCGCGCGGTGGTCGAGGTAAAGGCCGCGGGCGAGCATTCCGGCGTCGATGGCGCGGAACACCCAGCCGTCCGCTTCCCTGGCGCCTTGGGTGAAGACCCAGGTGTGTACGGCTTCCAGGACGGCTTTGACGGCGGCTTCCGCCGGGTCGTAACGGCAGGCGAAGCCCGCTGCGTGGATGCCGCGTCGGCGGTCGTGGACGAGGGCGGCCATGCAGGGCGCGAACTCGGAGGGCATCTCCACGATCCATACGTCCAGCGGGCAGCCGGCCAGGGCTCGGTCGAGACCGGGGACGCTCGCGGGGTCGATCCCGCGCACGGGTCCGTCGAGGTGCCACCACAGTTCGAGGGCGTCGCGTTCGACGACCTCAAGCAGTCCGCGTTCGGCCGCGTCGTCGAGTCCCTGACCGGTGGCGATGCCCGCGTAGTTCAGATGGTGGGTGCGCGGCAGGGAGCGCAGTGCGCCCTGCCGCCAGTTGAGGTGGGTGAGGGCGACGGGCGCCCAGCACTCCCGTCCCCCTTCGTCGCCGCGGACCCAGAGCGCCGGGGTGTGGGTGTCGAACCGCTGGTAGGGGAAGCCGGGGCGGTCGTACTGCCAGGCGGCGTAGGTGGGCAGGTCACCGGGTCCGTACAGGTTCAGTCCTTCGGCGGCCAGTTCGGCGGCGGTGGCCCGGCGGGGGGCGTCGGGATGGCCGGTGGGCGGCAGCCGGTTGCCGCAGTAGCGTTCGACCGCCTCGGCGACGGCGGCGAGTTCGGCACCGGCCCGGTCGCCGAAGGTGGTGCCGAGCGACACCCGGTCGGCGGGCCAGGCGCCGAGACGGCGGGCGTCGCTGATGTCGGCGGTGACGGCGGTGTAGAGGAGGGGCGCGCCAGCGGGGTGTTCGACGGGTGCGACGGCTCGCACGATTCCGCACACGGGGTCGACGAGTGCGTCCAGTGGTAGCGGCGGGGTGTTCAACGACAGATCTCCTGTACGGGGTCGACGCCTCGGCCGCGGCCCGCGGTGAGCACGAGGGCGCTCCCGTCGGGTCGTACGGTCCGGTGCGAGGCGAGCAGACGGGTGGCGGTCACCGGGTCCTCACCGGTGTGGGGCTGGCGAACGTGGGCGGGGAAGTGGTGGCCCGCGATCTCGATGCGCAGTCGGGTACGGGTGGGAAGCCGACGGGCCAGATTCCCGAGGGGCACGGTGAACTCGGCCGCGGTGCCTGCCGGGTCGGTGCGGCGGACGACGGCCGTGGCGAGCCGGTCGGCGGTGCCCTCGGGGTCCAGGGTGACGATCCGCACCGCCCAGTCCGCCGGTGATGCGTCGGCGGTGGCGGTCAGTCGCAGCTCAGCCGGCCCGAGGAGGTCGAGCGGGCGGGAGAGGGGCGCGGTCAGGAGCAGACAGCGGTCCGGGGTGCCTGTGTCCGGCACGTCCAGCCGGTCCGAACGCACGGGGCGCACGGGATCGGCGACGAACGACGTCCCCCGCAGGGGTCTCGGCCCGTCGTGGCTGCCGAAGTCCCGGATGAGGGTCGCGTGAGGGGCGTCGGTGGCCGGGCACCAGAGTGCGCTCCCGCCGAGGGCGAGGGCACCTCTTCGTCCCTGCCCCAGTGTTCCTGCGAGGGCGGCGCGCGCCCACTGCACGTACAGCCGGCCGAGGTTGAGTCGGTGACCTCGGTGCGCCTCGGGGCCGGGGTCGGCTGTGAGGCCGTGGCCCCAGGGGCCGATCAGGAGGCGCACGGGCCCGCCCCACTGTGCCCAGAGTCGGTGGGTGTCCCGGACGAACGGATCCCTGGTGCCGCCGACGGCGAGCAGGGGCACCCGGGCCGTGCGGAGGTCTTCGGGGGTGAGCGGGTCGGGGTGTTCGTCGCTCCACACACCGCGCCAGGACGGCAGGGGACGCCCGAGGTGTTCGGGGAGCGCGGAGACGGGGAGGTGCTCCAGCAGTCGGGGTTCGGCGGCGAGTGCACGGTCGAGGGCGTCGGGGTCGGAGTCGGGGCGGTCGCCGTGGGCGGCCCACCAACCGGCGCGGGAGAACAGCCTTTCCGGGCCGAGGGGTTCGCGAGCGGTTGCGGTGGCCCCGAGCGCGGGCACGGCGGCGATGACGGCATCGGCGCGTCCGGTCGGGTCGCCGTCGAGCGCGGCGGTGAGGGCGCAGTGAGCGGCGTACGAACTGCCGACGGCGACGACGGGGCCGCTGCTCCAGCTCTGTGAGCGGAGCCAGCGCAGGGTCGCGGCGCCGTCGGCGGACTCGTGGTGGTAGGGGCGCCAGTCACCGTCGGATTCATGTCGGCCGCGGACGTCCTGGGCGACGGCGGCGAAGCCGTGAGCGGTCCACGCCCGCAACTCCGCGTGGTGGTGGTGTCGTCCGTAGGGAGTGCGCAGGACGACGGCGGGGCGAGGTCCTGCGCCGGCATTCGGTAGGCAGACATCGGTCGCGAGGGCGGCGCCGTCGTCCATCGGGATCCGGACGGTCGTGATCACGGCCCGGTCCTCGCCGGGAGGGATGCCACGTCGGGGACCGGGAGGACGGGGTGTTGGGTCACGGTGAGGTCGCGCAGGTCGAGCCGGCGTAGTCGGCGCCGTACGGGCAGTGGACCGGCTCCGGGGTCGCCGGCGGCCCAGGCGATGAGGTCGCCGGTCAGCAGTGCGGCGATCAGGGCTGCGGAGGTGGCCGTGCTCGGAGAACCGCTCTCGGGGGTCCGCAGCCCTCGCCAGTAGGCGTCCAGTTCGCGGTGGGCGGGCGTCGCGGCGAGACGACGCAGTCTGACGTGGGCCGCGGTGACATCGCCCGGACGGTCGGCCAGCGGCTCCAACCAGACCTGGGCGCCCTCACGGTGACAGCGCAGCCAGGCGGTTCCTCGGCCGGGCAGGCGGTCGGCCTCGTCCCACAATCCGGGCGGCACGGGAGCGTCGAGACACCAGACGACGGCGGTTCGAGGACGCCGGGGGCCGTGGCACAGTGCCGCGAGTTCGGCGGGGGCCGCGGATCGGGGTCGGCCGCCTTCGGCCCGGACGAACCGGTCGAGCGGGGCGAGGAGTTGGGGATCCCCCAGAAGGAGGACGGTACGGTCGGCAAGCCTTCCGGTGGGTTCCGCTTCGGGCCGCCGGAGGTATCCGGCCTGGTCGAAAGCGCCGATGAGCCGGGCGAGTTCGGGATCGGGATCGGACGCGCCGCAGGTGAGCGCCTCCGTCAACGTCTGCGGGTCGACGCTTGCGGTGTCGACCTGAAGGAACTCGCCATCGGGGGTGCGGACGACCAGACCCCGTCCGGGGACCGTGACGAGGGTGGCTCCGGGGGTGAGTCGTGGTGCAGTGGCCACGGTGTGTCTCCTGTGTGGAACCTGTGTGGAAGGGGACGGAACGGGCCCGCCCGGTCTGTGTTCCGGACGGGCCCGCTCACGGGACCTACTGGTCGGCGTCGGCCTGGACGGCGTCCATGGCCATCTCGTCGAACGGGTTCTCCACGAGGGCGTTGGAGTGGGTGGCCGACTGGTGGGCCAGCTGGCCCGGCTCTGCGATCGGGGTGAACACCTGGTACTGCTCCATGGTTTGAGCCTCCGATTCATCGGTGTTGGCGGCAACGTTCGTTGCCATGTCGAACACCCTAGTGAAAATGATTGTCATTTTGCAAGACTGAATGCTCGGACCGGAGTGGGTGATCCGGGTAACACACCGGCCAACCCCCCACGGGGTCGGTTCCCACGCGCCCCGCCACACCCAGCGCATCGGCCAACAGCCCCGGTGTCACCACGGACCGCGGGGGACCGTCCGCCACCACGAGCCCCTCCCGCAACGCAACGATCCGGTCGGCGTAGCGGGCCGCATGGCCGAGGTCGTGCAGGACCATGACCACGGTCAGACCGCGCTCCTCGCGAAGCCGGACCACCATGTCCATCACCTCCAACTGGTGCCGGAGGTCGAGATACGTCGTCGGCTCGTCGAGCAGCAACACCCCGGTGTCCTGCGCCAGCGCCATCGCCAACCGCACCCGTTGCCGCTCACCGCCGGACAGGGCATCCACCGGCCGATCGGCCCAGGAGGTCACCCCCATGTCGGCCATGGCGCGCACGCACACCGCGTCGTCCGCATCGCGCAACATGCCGAGCGGACCACGGGCCGCATATCGCCCCTGGCTCACGAGCTGACGCACCGTCATGCCGGGGACCGACGGTGCGGACTGGTGCAGCAGGGCCACCCGGCGCGCCGTGGCCCGACGGGAGAGCCGACCCACGTCCGCGCCATCGATCAGCACCGACCCCGACCGGGGACGCAACAGCCCTGCACACAACCGCAGCAGCGTGCTCTTGCCACAGCCGTTGAGGCCGATCAGGGCCACCAGTTCGCCGGCCGTGACATCGAGGTCGACGCCGCGCAACACATCCCGGCCGGGGAACCCGAAGTGCAGACCTTCGACCAGCACCCGGCCCGCATCGATCACCTCCGGTGCACCGTCCCGTACCGCATCCATGTCCTTCGTCGTCATGACGTCCTCCTCACCCGGCTGCCGGGTCGCTGTCTTCGGCTCGCTCGTGTTCCCCTGCGCCCGTCGGCGCTCCGGTGGTGGGATCACTCCTGCACACCTCCGGTGCGACGGGCGACGGCGAGGAGCAGAGCCGCTCCGACGGCCGTGGTCAGGGCACCCACGGGAATGGTCAGACGGTCCGAACCCAGCACCTCGGCCAGAGCACGGGAGAGCCATTGGGCTCCCGCGTCCGCACCCCCGACCACCAGCGCGCCCAGCAGTGCCGCGCCGGGGAGTGCGATGCGCAGATCGGCTCCGAACAGGGCGAACGCAAGGTGAGGGACGAGGAGTCCGACGAATCCGAGCGCGCCCACGGCAGGCACCGCGCCGGCGGTCAACGCCACCGCCACCACCAGGGCGGCGGCCCGGGCCCCGGTGGTGGCGAGTCCCGCCGCCGCGGCCTGTTCCTCACCGCAGCGCAGCAGGGTGAGTGGGGCCGCGAGCGCCAGGGCGCACGCGCCCCACAGGAGGGTCCAGGGCCACAACAGGTGCCAGTGTTCCCACACCCGCCCTTCGGTCGATCCGACCAGCCACTGCACGATGCTGCCCAACTCGCCGGGTGCCACCAGCAGGACCATCGCCGTGAGCCCGGAGAGCACCGCCGAGGCCAGGACGCCGTACACCGCCGTACGGACCGGGTCGCCCTGTTCCCGACCTGCGAGCAGCCAGAGCAACCCGGCGCCGGCGAAGCCGCCGATGCAAGCGGCGACCACCACCCCGGCCGGATCCTCCCAGCCGGCGAGCCCGAGGCCGGTGGCAGCGACCGCACCGAGCACCGCGCCCGGGGTGACACCGGTGACCTCAGGACCGGCCAGTGGGTTGCGCAACGCGGACTGGAGCACGGCGCCCGCCAGCCCGAGCGCCGCACCGGCGCCCAGGGCCACGAGTGCGCGCGGCAGCCTGAGTTGGAGGACGACGTGTCGGGCGGTGGCATCTCCACCGCCCGTCAGCACCTCCCCCACCGCGGGGAGGCCGACGGCCCGGCCGGAGACCAGGCCGGCCAATCCGGCGGCGACGACGAGCAGGCCGAGGACCGACAGCACGATGAAGGCCGGAGGCCGGCCGGCGAGGACGGGGCGTATCGAAGGCGGCATCGGCTTCATCGGCCGGCCTCCGCGATCCTGTGCCCCTTGCGCAGCAGCACCACTCCCAGCGGCACGCCCAGCAGTGCGGTCCAGGCACCCACCGGGGTCTCCACGGGGGCGAGGGCGAGCCGTGCCGGCAGATCGGCGAGCACCACGGTGACCGCGCCGAGCAGCGCGGACCACGGCAACCAACCGACGGACGTGGTGTGCGGCGACAGCCGGCGGGCGAGGTGGGGGGCGAGGAAGCCCACCCAGGCGACGGGCCCGCAGACGGCGACCACGGGTGCGATGAGGAGGATGGAGATGGCGAGGGCCGCGAGCCGCGCCCGTCGTACGCGTACGCCGAGGGCACGCGCCTCGTCGTCGCCGAGGCGCAGGACGGACAGCACGGGCGCACACAGGACGAGGGCGGGTACCGCCACGACCAGCCAGGGCCACAGCCCGACGACGTCGTCCCAGGTGCGCGACGCCAGACTGCCCAGCAGATAGCGGTAGATGAGTTGGAGGTCGAGTTGGTCGGCGAGCACCATCAGGACGAGCAGTCCGGCCTGGAGTGCGGCGGTCACGGCTGCGCCGGTCAGCAACACCGCCGAGGGACTGCGACCGAATCCGCCGGCCACCAACGTCAGCACCCCGCCCACCACCGCGCCGGCCAGTGCGAGGAGCGGCTCGACGGCGACCGGTACCGCCACGGCGAGGACCAGCGGAGCAGCCACGCCGAGGGCCGCCCCGGAGGACACACCCAACATCTCCGGTACAGCGAGCGGATTGCGCAACGCCTCCTGGAGCACCAGCCCGGCCACCCCGAGGCAGGCTCCGGCGGCGACGGCCAGGACCAGCCGGGGCAGCCTGAGTTCGGTGAGGACCACTCCCGCGAGATCGTCTCCGCCGAACGCAGTGGGAAGTGCGACGGGCGACACGCGGGGGGTGCCCAGGGACAGGGAGCCCAGCGCCGCTGCCAGGAGCAACCCGACCAGGAGCAGGGGGCGGAGGACGCCCCGGGGCGAGGACCGTCGCGCCGTCACCGCAGTGCGGCCGTGGCCTCGTCGAGGACAATGCCCAACGACCGCGTGCCACGGCCCTTGGCCCACACCTCGGGGTCGACCTCGATGACCTTGCCGTTCTTCACCGCGGGGATCCGCGACCAGAGGGGGTTCTGTGCCAGCTTGTCGGACAGTCGTTCCCCGGCTTTGGCGGGGCCGCCGAAGGACAGGGTTTCGACGAACAGGACGTCGACGTCCTTGGCGAGGATCTCCTCCAGGCTGTAGGTCCCTTCGACGCCGCGGCTCTGCCACGGGTATCGGGCGATCTTCGGGAAGAGCCCTGCGGTGACGTCGGTGCCGGCCGTGGCGACGCCGAAGTTCTCGTCGTTGCCGTACATCACGAGGGCGGTCTTCTCACTGGGTTCGGCCTCCGCGGTGGCGAGCCGCTGCCGGAAGATGCCCTCGGCCTTCTCCCCTTGGGCGGTACGTCCCGTGAGTGCGGCCAGATCGCGCAGATAGCCCACGCTGTGCTGCCAGGTCTCGGGCTGCACCGGCCAGAACACGGTGGCGCCCTTGAGCGCGGGGGCGAGTTTGCCGTGGGTGTCCTTCAAGCCAATGACGAGGTCTGGCTTGAAGGAGAGGATCGCCTCCACCTCGGGGCTGAGGAATCCGCCGGGCACCACGGGTACGCGGGCGGCTTCGGCGGGGCCGAGGAAGGCGTCGTGTGCGAGGAGTTGGGAGTTGGTGGCGGTGGGCGTCATGCCCAACTCGGTCAGCATGTCATCACAGAGTGCGACGAGGCAGACGATGCGTCGGGGTGGCTCGGGCGTGGCCACGGTGACGCCACGCGCGTCGGTCACGCTCCGGGCGGCTTCGATGGGTTGGACGGTGACATCGGTCGTGGGACCGCCACCGGCCTTGCCCTCGGCGGCACTGTCGGTGGTGCTGTCGGTGGTGGTGCAGCCCGCGAGTGCGATGGCCGCGACAGCAGCCAGTGCGATTCGGCGCACGGTGAGTGAAGTTCTACGAAGCATGGGTCCCCCCGGATCTTCTTGTCGATGGGTGCGATAGTGCCACATGATAATCATTACCAAAAAGCCATCATGGAGGTTTTGCCGTGCCCCTGTCGCCGCTTCTGGTCGTCGCCGACCAGATCGCCGGATCGTTGAGAGTTCTCAACCTGCCCTCAGGGCAGGTGAGTTCGACCATCGAACGACGTCACATCGCCGAACACGCGGGATTCCTCGCCCTGCCTCGAAGCCGTACGGCGTTCGTCGACGACCGGGCGGGCGAACTGGTCGTCCTGGACCCGTACGGGCCGGCCAACGGCCGCCCGCTGATCGAGATGACGGCACCGGTCGCCGTGCCCGCCGAGCATCTCGCCGCGGATCCCACCGGCACGCGCCTCGCCGTCACCACCGGGCTCGGTCACCACGAGGAGGCATGGTCGGACCTGGTGACAGCGATCGACCTGGAGGCACCGGACTCACCGGACACCGTGCGCTTTCGCGCCCGCACGGGCGAGCCCGGTGTCACCCTCACCGGCTCCGAAGACCCGCTCGTCGTGTTGCGCCATCGAGAGCCGGGACTCCTGGCCGCATACCGTCACACCGATCTGCTGAGCACCGCGCCGGGGTGCCCACGCCCCCGGCCCCGATCCACACTGCCGTTGCCGGACGACGGGCACGGCGACGCCCACGACCCGCACACCCGACGCCTGTTCGCGGCAACGGGCTCCGGAGTGCACCGGGCCCGCTACGAGGGAGCGGACCTGGTGCCGGAAGCCGCGATCCCTTGGATCGGCCCCGGGCGCGGGTACTATCTGCGGCTCGATCCCGTCAGACGACTGCTCTGGTCAGGCGTCCGCAGCGGCCCGCCCGAGCCGGACCAATGGCACCGATGGAACAACGACGCCTGGTGGCACCACCTCGACTCGGGCCGCACGGGTCGACTGCCGCTCGGCCCCGGACTGGTCTTCCGCCTGGCGGTCGCAGCACGGCACATCGCGTACGCCCGCGTCCACCCCGACGGCGACGACGTGGTCCTGGTCGAACCGGGGCCGTCCCCGCGGATCGCGGCACGCATACCCCTACCACCGATGACGGGCGCCCCACAACGGGGCGCAACCCCCTGGGACGGGGTCCAGCGCCGGGCCATCGCCGCCTCCCCCGCCGGTCCGCTCGTCGCCGTCACCCGAGGGGGTCATGGCGAGATCGAACTCCTGGACGCGGACCGCCCCGACCGACGCACCACCCTGACGGTCCCGACACCGCTGGACGAGGGCGGTCGCATCACCCTGCTCTACCCGGACGACCCGGCCCACGCGGATGCAGTGGGGCGCTGACCGAGGGAGGTACCGATTCGGTGTGCCGTGATGTCGGACCCTCGTGGCGCGCACCGAGCACACCGAACGGCAGCGCCCGGGCACGAGCCGTGGAACCATCGGAACCGTCCGACACACGTCTCAACGGACGGCGGTCCATGCACGACGACGGGCTATCGCGCGTCATTGCGCATCCCGAGGACATAGGTCGCCGTGAGGGCAACAACACGGTCCTCGTCGCGCGACAGTTCCGTGAGGGCGCGTGCCGCCTCGCTTCCTGGGATGTCTGCGAGGGCCTGCGTCAGTCGTCGGCGCTCAGCCGCACCGGCAGTGTCGTGGGCGAGGCGGTCAACGAGCGCGGTGGTGATCTGATCCGCCAAGGCGGGGCGACTCGCCAGCGCGCTCAGCGCATCGGCCGCATCGACGTCGTTCGCCTCGTTGACGACCATGTCGATGAGGGTCGGGACCGCTTCGGCCACACCACGTGCGCCGAGCGCCAGGGCCGCACATCTGCGGACCACGACGTCGGAGTGTACGAGGGCGTCCTGCAAGACGGCCGTCGCCTCACCGCCCGTCATCTCGGCGATGGAGTGGACGGCCCGCTTGCGCACCTCGGCCACCGGGGATTCGAGGCCCTCGGCCAGCAGCGCCACCCCGCTGTCGCCCGCTTGCGCCAGGGCCCAGCGCAAGGCTCCGGCAACATGGGGGTCGGACTCGCCGAGCACGGCTTCGACCAGCGCTTCCACCGGCAACACCAACTCGTCGACCGAGGACAAGGCCGCACGCTGGCGTTTCCCGGCGCTCTTGGACGCCAAGGCCTGGAGGAGTCCGACGACCTGGAGGACGTCCTCCCAGCGGGCGGGCTCCACGGCGTCGATCCGGCTCAGCCGGGTGAGTAGCTCCGTCTCACGTGCAATGCGTTCGCGCGTCTGGCGGATGAGGTCGTCGACGAGCTCCGAGGGCGTGAAGGCGGGATCGTCGAGCGCCCGCTTGACGTCACGCAGCGACAACCCCAGCGACCGCAGGCTCTCGATGTGGAAGATCCGTCGGATGTCGTCGCTGGAGTACTCGCGATATCCACCGTCGGTGCGCCCCGTGGGCTGCACCAGCCCCAGCGACTCATAGTGTCTGAGCATCCGAGCGCTGACCCCGGACCGTCGTGCCACATCGCCGATCAACACCGTCCGTCATCCCTCCTGGCCCGGGGTTCCCCCGAGGGCCACGATCCGCTTCGCCTCCTCGACGGCGAACTCGAATCCGGTGTCCGGGTCGCGCAACAGCCGT
Source organism: Streptomyces sp. NPDC005963 (assembly GCF_040638655.1). Lineage (NCBI taxonomy): Bacteria > Bacillati > Actinomycetota > Actinomycetes > Kitasatosporales > Streptomycetaceae > Streptomyces > Streptomyces sp. NPDC005963. Next base: position 76,498 of record NZ_JBEXVD010000001.1, read on the forward strand.
TCCGTGGCCAGTGCGTGCGCCCGTACCTGTGGATCGAGATCGTTCATCGCCACCCGGAGAGCCGGCATGATCACCTCACCGAGTGTGATCAGCGCCCTGCTGAGGCTCAGCTGCATCTCACGCGCGCCCCGCCCGAGCCGTGTCGACAACACGGCGGCCAACTCGGGCTCCTCACCGTCCGGCACCACGACGACCGCTGCCCGCCAAGCGCTCCGTGCCACTTCGTCATCGGCATCGGTGAGCAGCGCCGGTGTGATCGCCGACCAGGCCCGCCGGTCGCCGATCTTGGAGAGCGTGTGCAGGGCCTGGCTCCGTGCCTGCGCACCTCCCGAGCGGACTTCCCGGAGCAGTTCGGGGACCGTGAGCGACGGCGAGTGACGGGTGAGTGCCCAGGTGAGCATCTCACGCACGGAGAAGTCCGGTTCGATCGCACACCGTTCGACGAGTCCCCCAATGAATCGCTCGTCGGGGCTGGTACCGATGGCCAACGCCGCGCGCAGCCGTACCGACGGATGGTCATCCGCCAATCCCTGGAGCGCTCGAACGGCGTCCGTGTCCCGTACTGACCTGGTGATCGCCACCACCTCCTGCACACAGTGAAGACGTTGTCATCGTGTCAAGGTCAAGCGGGGTCACCCGATGGAATCAGCGGACACCGTCGCTTCACCTCCGTGGGTGCCCGTCGCTTCGGTCGCGACGGTGGACGACGCGCGGCCGCGGGGGCACCGGATATGTCGGACGCACAAGGGCGATCCCCGACCATTGACACCGCTGGGGGCGGTCACTACCGTCTGCCGGAACGTTCCGGCACAGCAGAGAGGGACCATCCCATGAGCGCATCCGCTGCCGACTGGTGCGTAGGGCCGACGCCCGAGTTCACCGACGAAGCCGTAGAGGACGTGTTGGCGAAGCGGTTCGGCATCATCGGGACGGTCCGGGACCTGGGCAGCCAGCAGGACCGCAACTTCCGGGTGCGGACGGACTCCGGTGCGAGCCGCGTGCTGAAGGTGTCGAATCCCGCCACCGGTCCCGACGCCTTGCGGGCCCAATGCCGGGCCGTCCACCACCTGGCGTCGACCGCCCCGGACCTGCGGTTGCCCCGCGCTCGGCGCGGCACGGACGGGGAGTACCTCCAGCCGCTGCGGACGCGGAACGGCACGTTGAACTGTCGGCTGTTCGACTATGTCGATGGCGAGCCGATCATGGACAGCCGCTATCTCGCACCCCACGTCATCGCACGGTTGGGCGAGTTGTCCGGACGAATCGCAGCCGGACTGGCCGACTTCAGCCCCCAGGGGCCCCTTCCCGCGACGATGTGGGACCTGCGCAACGCCCTCGACGTGGTGGAGTCACTGGCACCGCACATGAGCGAGGCGAAGGACGCCGAACGGGTGCTCCTGGCCGCCCGCGCGGCTCATCGAGCGGTCATGGCGGTGGCGGACCGCCTGCCCGAGCAGGTGATCCACGGCGATGTCACCGACAACAACGTGGTGTGTGACCGCCAGACGGACGGTCGACCACTCCCCCAGGGAGTGATCGACTTCGGTGATCTCTCGCACGGTTGGACCGTGGCCGAACTCGCCGTCACCTGCACCTCGATCCTCCACCACCACGGCGCATCCCCGGCATCCGTGCTCCCCGCCGTACGGGCCTTCCACGCCGTCCGACCGCTCGGCCCCGACGAGGCGGCGGCATTGTGGCCCCTGATCGTCCTGCGGGCGGGTGTGCTCGTGGTGAGCGGTCGGTACGACGTACAGCACGACCCGGGCAATGCGTACGCCGCTGCCGCGCTGGAACGCGAGTGGGCGATGTTCGAGATGGCCACCTCCCAACCGGTCGAGGTGATGACCGCGCAGGTGCGTCATGCGCTCGGACGGACCGCGGCAGAGCAGTGCCCGAGCAATCTGCACCCGTTGCTGACCGGGTCGGACGACCGCTCCCCGGGTCACGAAGCCACCTCGGCCCGTATCCCGGTGGTGAATCTGTCGGTGCACAACGACGCGCTCCACTCCGGCCGGTGGCTCGTGGACGGCATCGAGTCCAGGCTCGTGGCACACGCGCTGGTCGAACACCCTACGGCCGGCGCCGTTCGCACGGTCCACGGTGAGCACCGGCTCACCCGGGCCCGCACCGACCTCACCAGCAGCGCGGCCACCCTCGCACTCGGCATCGAGGTGCACCCCCGGTCGACCACGACCGTGCACGCTCCCTGGGCGGGTACGGTCACACCGGGTGCCGGGCGTGGTCTGACACTCACGCGGGACGACGGCCAGGTGCTGTTCCTATACGGGTTGGAATTCGTCGCCGAAGGCGGTCCTGTCATCGCGGGCCAGCCGTTGGGGACGGTCCCCGGTGCAGATGAGGGAGACGGCCTCTGGATCCAGCTGTCGCGACTGACGGCCGACGTCGAACCCCCGCGGTTCGTCGATGCGGACCTTGCTGCGGGGTGGCTGGCCGTGTGCCCCGACCCGACGCCCCTGCTCACAGCGGACCCGGCCCCGGAACCGGTTCAAGCAGGGGCGCCCGCGACGGCGGTACCGGGCGAATCCGCTGCGGAGCTACTGGCCCGCCGGGACGTTGCGTTCGCCAGGGTTCAGGAGCACTACTACCTCGAACCGCCCCGGATCGAGCGCGGTTGGCGGCACCACCTGGTGGACACCGAGGCCCGCACCTATCTGGACATGCTCAACAACGTCACGGTGCTCGGCCACGGCCATCCCGCCCTCAGTGACGCGGTGCACCGACAGTGGCAGCGGCTGAACACCAACTCCCGCTTCCACTACGCGTCCGTCGTGGAACTGTCCGAACGCCTCACCGAGTTGCTGCCGCCCGGGTTGGACACGGTGTTCCTGGTCAACAGCGGCTCCGAGGCCGTCGATCTCGCACTGCGGCTCGCCTGGGCCGCCACCGGGCGCCAGGACGTCGTCGCGGTCGGCGAGGCGTACCACGGCTGGACCTACGCCAGTGATGCCGTCTCCACGTCCATCGCGGACAATCCCAACGCCCTCACCTCGCGGCCCTCCTGGGTGCACACGGTGCCGGCTCCCAACTCCTACCGCGGCCGGTACCGAGGAGTGGAGGCTCCTCGCTACGGACCGGAGGCAGCCGCGGCCATCGCCGAACTCGCGCGCTCCGGACGGGCTCCGGCCGCGTTCCTGGCCGAGGCGTACTACGGCAACGCCGGGGGCATGGCACTCCCGGACGGCTATCTGGAGCAGGTGTACGCGGCGACACGTGCCGCCGGCGGCCTGTGCATAGCGGACGAGGTGCAGGTCGGCTACGGACGGCTCGGCAGGTGGTTCTGGGGGTTCGAGCAGCAGGGCGTGGTTCCCGACATCGTGACGATCGCCAAGTCGATGGGCAACGGGCATCCGCTCGGTGCGGTGATCACCCGGCGCGAGATCGCGGACGCCTATCGTTCGCAGGGCTACTTCTTCGCCTCGGCGGGCGGGAGCCCGGTCAGTTCCACGGTCGGCCTGACCGTGTTGGACATCCTGCGCGACGAGGGGCTCCGGGAGAACGCCGGCGCGGTGGGCGCTCACCTCAAAGCCGGCATGGAGGCGCTCGCCGAACGGCATCGGCTGATCGGTGCCGTCCACGGCAGTGGTCTGTATCTGGGACTGGAGTTCGTCCGCGACCGCGACACCCTGGAACCGGCGACCGAGGAGACCGCGGCCATCTGCGAACGGCTGCGCGAGCTGGGAGTGATCGTGCAACCGACCTCGGACCGCCAGTGCGTCCTGAAGATCAAACCACCGATGTGTCTGACCACCCGGAGCGCGGATGTGTTCCTGTCCGCACTCGACGACGTACTGTCCCATGGCTGGTGACCCCGACGGTCCGACGGCCGTGCAGATCCCCTCGACAGCGCGGGCCCGGGGCCGGGGCCGTACGCCGTGCTCCGATGTGTGGAGGGCGGTCGCTCATGGCCTCTAGGATTCCGCTCATGCCGAGCGCAGAAGACTCCCCAGCGGCCCCGACGATCGCCGATGTCGCGCGGGCGGCGTCCGTGTCCAAGACGACCGCGTCCGATGCGCTGCGCGGGCACGGCAGGGTGTCGGGCGCGACCCGGGAGGCGGTGTTGGCAGCCGCCCGGCGGCTCGGATACGCACCGAACCGCAATGCGCGCTCGCTGCGGACCTCGGTGACCGAGACCATCGCGCTGCACATCCCCGAGTTCCTGACGAGCGCCGAGTACTACATGGCCTTCGTCTTCGGAGTGGCCGAGCAGGCTGCACGGGCGGGGCTGAACGTCACCCTGATCTCTTCCGGCCATCTCCCCCAACACAGCACGATTCCGCAGGTGGACGGGCTGCTGTTGTGTGACCCCGTGGCGGGTGACCCCGTCGTCGACCAATTGATGAACGCGAATCTGCCCGTGGTGACGGCCGAGCGGTACGTGGGTGAGGTGCAACCGACCGGCGTCATCTGGTCCGACCACGAGCAGCTCATCACCCAACTGCTCGATCACCTCAGGGATGCGGGAGCGCGCCAGCCCGCCTTCCTCGCCTCCGATACGACGTCCGACTGGGCCACCACCCTGTTCGACACCCATGCCCGGTGGTGTGCGGCCAACGATGTGCCGGTCCTCGTGGGCAAGGCTCCCTTCGGTGCGTCCCCTGATGTGCTCCAGCGGACCGTGCGCGACATGTTGACCCGCTTTCCCGAGATCGATGCCCTGGTCTGCGGCGCCGACGGGGCCGCGGCAGCGGTGCTCCCGGAGATCCGTGCGGCTGGTCGGACGGTGGGACAGGACATTCTGCTCGCCTCGTGCGTCGATAGTTCTGCCATGCGCATGGCAGAGCCACCGATTACGTCCATTGATCTTCGACCGCGGGTGATGGGCGCCGAATGCGCGCGTCTGCTCGTTGAAATCCTGACTGGGGAAGCGAAACCGGGTACCACGCGTTCCCTGCCGATCGAGATGAACATCAGGGACTCCACCCGCTGGTAGAGACTTCCTATCAACCGGGCGGGCCAGCAGGCCCGTCCGGCCCTTTCGCATGTCCGAATTCCGGGCCCCTTATTTCCTTCGCATTACCCCTCGATTTTCCTTGCACAACCCGTTGACACGCCATTTCGGGGGGACTAATTTTCCCCCATGCCGGAACGATCCGGCTCTTCCTTTTCGGAAAGGAGGCGGCCCTATGCGGAGAACACTCGTCACCCTAGGATGCACCGCCGCCCTGTCGGCCCTCATCACCTCTTGCTCTGCGCCCGCCGCAACCGAGGCCAAGAAGTCCCCGAAGAAGGCAGGATTCCTCGCCGTGGCGGACAAGTCCGCCACCGGGCGCGGCCCGCTCACCGTCCAACTCGACTACGACTCGGTGGAGGCGGGTGGTCTGGACCCCCAGACCGCCGAGACCGCCCGCTCCTGGTCACTCGGCTCCCTGGTCTACGAACCCCTGGTGACCGTCGGCCCCGACTTCGCCATCAAGCCGCTCCTCGCCAGCTCTTGGACCCAGCCCGACGCGACGACCTACGTCTTCACCCTGCGCAAGGGCGTCACCTTCTCCAATGGGCGCGCCCTCACCACGGCCGACGTGGTCGGCAGTCTCCAGCGCCTGCTGAAGTCGACCACTCCGTACGGCCGTCAGCTCGGCCCCGTCACCTCGGTGACCGCGACCGGCCCCGCCCAGGTGACGGTGAAGCTCAGCAGCGCGTACACCCCCTTCCTCGCCGCCCTCGCGAACACGCCGGCCGCCATCCTCCCCATGAAGGAGGTGAACGACGGTTCGGTGGACCTGAAGAAGGAAATGCTGGGCACGGGTCCATTCACCGTGAAGGAACACAAGCAGGACCAGCACTGGGTCTTCGCGCCGAGCACCAGCTACCGCGAAGCGGCACGACTGAAGATCTCCGAACTCAAAGTCAAAATCGTCCCCCAGGAGACCACACGACTCGCCGCCCTCCGAAACGGCAGTGCCGACTTCGTGTTCTTCAACAACATCGACACCCTTGACCAGTTGAGCGGAACACGGAATGCGAAAGCCGTCAGCCAGCGCAATAGCGACTTCTACTATCTGATCCAGAACGAGAAGGACAAGAGCTCGCCCCTGGCACACCCGAAAGTGCGATTCGCCCTGAACAGCGCGCTGGACCGGGAACAGATCGCGACCGTCGCCTTCGGCGGCAAGACCCAACCCACCGGAGTGACTCCCACCGTGCTGCCGGGCGCGTGCGACCCGGCGGAGCTCCCCGGTGCGAAGGCCGGCACCTCATCCGCCAAACAAGCCCTGCAAGCCGCCCTCAAGGAAGCGGGCTTCAAGGACCTCACGCTCCGACTCGCGGTGTACAACTCGGAACCCGCCAACGGCCAGATCGCCCAGGTGATCCAGCAGCAGTACGCCAAGGCCGGTGTGACAGTGAAGATCCTCAAGTACGACACCAGCACGTTCGTCTCCAAGGTCTACGGCGCGAAGCCCGACTTCGACCTCGCCATCAGCTGGTTCGCCGGCTATGTGGACCCGGCGATGGTCACCCGCTGGTGGAACCCCGAGGTCGCCGGTTTCTCGGCCACGTTCCTCAACAACGACGTCGAGCTGAACAAACTGATCGACAAGGCCGGCGGAGAGCCCGCGGGCAGCACCCGCAACACCACCCTCACCCAGCTGTGCGAACGTGTCGACACCAACGCGGCCATGCTTCCCCTGGTCACCCGTCCGGCAGTCATCGGCTATCGCACCGACAAGGTGAGTCCGACCCTCCACAGCAACGAGGGATACGGAAACATCCTCCGGAACATCGTCGAATTCACCCTCCCGTCGGCGAAGTAGCCAGCGATGCCGAACCTCACCCTCACAGCGGGCGCATCGCCCGCCGCACCCTGGGACGGCGTCCGCAGGGCGCTGCGCCCACTCCAACGGTTCGTCCAACGCGTCGGGGTGGCGGCCCTCACCATGCTCGGCGTCTCAGTGTTGATCTTCGCAGCCGTCCGGGCCATGCCAGGCAGCTATGCCGACCTCGTGCTCGGCCCCCTCGCCACCCCCGAGGCGAAGGAGGCCGCCACGGAGAAGTTCGGGCTCGACGGTCCCATCGTGGAACAGTACGGACACTGGCTGCTGAACTCCGTCCAGGGCGACTTCGGTACATCATTGGCCAGTGGCACGCCGGTCGGCGACGAACTCGCCGTCCGCCTTCCGGTGACGGTCCTCCTCACCGCACTGGCCCTGGTGCTCATCCTCCTCATTGGCATCCCCCTCGGTGTGATCACCGGAATCCGGGGTGCCGGCAGCGGTGGCGGCGCGATCGTGGGACGGTTGGTCAGCAGCCTGGGCATGAGCGTGCCCGAGTTCGTCCTCGGCACCCTGGTGCTGTTCCTCTTCACCCGGTACAGCCTCGGACTCACCGTCGGCGAGCACGTCCCCTGGTCCCAGGATCCTGCCGGCTCGATCACCTCGATGCTCCTGCCGGCAGCCGTCCTCTCGGTGTTCTGCGTCGCCGTGACCGCCCGCACCGCACGGGACGCGGTCATGGGCGTCCTGGTGGAACCCCATGTCGCCGCTGCGGTCGCCCGAGGCGAGTCGAAGGGGTTCATCGTGCGCCACCACATCCTCCGCAACGCCGCCATCCCCGTACTGACCCTCGTCGGCACGCTGACCGCATATCTGTTGGGCGGCACGGTGATCGTGGAGCGCCTCTTCAACCTGCCCGGTCTCGGCTCCTACCTCGTGGACGGACTCGACCGCCGCGACTACGCGATCGTGCAGGCCGGAGTGCTCCTCGCCGCTGCCGTCTTCATCGTTATGAACCTCCTGGTCGACCTGGTCAGCGGATGGATCGATCCCCGCATCGACACCACGGCCGGAAGGGACGGAGCATGAGTACCGAAACCCAACGCCCATCCCAACCCCGAGGCGCGGTACGCCGACTGCTGGCCATGGGCGGATTCGATCCGCTGTTCCGCGGGGCGGTGTGGCTGCTGGTCCTGCTGATCGGTGTGACCCTGGCCGGCCAACTCGCCGGAGTGGGCGGCGCACCCGATGCCACCGTGGGGCAACGGCTGTCACCTCCGAGCGGCGAACTCCCGCTGGGCACCGACAACCTCGGACGGTCCGTACTGCCCCGGCTGCTCCAGGGCGTGGGAACCACCCTGTTGCTGTCGTCCGCGGCGGTCCTGTGCACCGCGCTCATCAGTACGGCCCTGGGCATCGTGGCCGGCTACCGCGGCGGACGCACGGCCGGGCTCATCATGAGGCTGGGCGAAGTGCTCTACTCCTTCCCGGCGATCGTGCTGGCCGTCCTGGTCGCGGCGGTGATCGGCCCCGGGAGGATCGCCGCCCTCGCCAGCATCGTCCTGGTGACCGTGCCGCTGATGACGCGCATGGTCGGAACGGCGGCCCGCTCGGTCGCCCAACGCGACTTCGTGGTCGCGGCCAGGATCAGCGGCGTACCGACGACAACGATCATGCGACGGCACGTCCTCTCCAATGTGTCCGGCACCATCGCCGTCCACGGGACCTACGCCCTGTCGGTGGGAATCCTCGTCGAGGGCGGACTGAGCTTCCTCGGCTACGGAGTCCAACTCCCCGACGCTTCCCTCGGCCTCCTGATCCAGGAAGGCAGTCTGTACATGGTCAACGCACCCTGGCTGATCGTGGCGCCCGGTGTCGTACTGGTCGCGGCGATCGTCTCGATCAACCTCATCGGTGACAGCCTGCGTGACCGATTCGAACCGCGAGAGACGAGGTCGCTGACATGACCGCCGGTACACCACCTCCCGACGCTCCGGCGGAGACCGGCACGAATGCGTCCCAGACCGGAACGGGCGTACCCCTGCTGGCCGTTGAGGACCTCGTCGCCGAGTACCGCACCCCACAACGCACCGTGCGGGCCCTCGACGGTGTCGACCTGGTGGTCGACCGCGGCGAACGCGTCGGCGTCGTCGGCGAGAGCGGTTCGGGCAAGTCCACCCTGGGACTCGTGGTCGGTCGGCTGCTGCCCGCCGCCACCCGGTATCCACGGGGTCGAGTGCTCGTGGAGGGCGAATCCGTACTGGAACTGCCACCCGAACGCATCGCGCTGTTGCGCCGCGAAAGGCTGGGGCTGATCGCCCAGGATCCCGTCGGCGCGCTCAACCCCACGCTCCGCATCGGCCGTCAGCTGCGGCTCGCGCTGCGCTCCGGCCGCAGAACCGCCCGCAAGCCGGGCGACGGCGAACTGAGCGCCATGCTCGACAGGGTGCTGATCCGCGACCCGGAACGGGTGCTGCGGCTCTACCCGCACGAGATCTCCGGCGGCATGGCGCAACGTGTGGCCGTCGCCATGGTCATGGCCCGCGAACCCGATCTGCTGATCGCCGACGAACCGACCGCCGCCCTCGACAGTCAGGTGCGGACGGAGGTGTTGCGGCTGATCTTCTCCCTCGCCTCCGAACACCGCACCACCGTGCTGTGGCTCAGCCACGACCTGGCCGGCGTGACCCGCTGGTGCGAACGGACCGTGGTCATGTACGGCGGTCGCGTGGTCGAGGACGGTCCGGCCGGTGATGTGCTCACCGCACCCCAACACCCCTACACCGCGGCCCTGTCGGACACCGATCCGGCCAGGGCGACCTCGGGCGAGCGGCTGCGTACCATCAGGGGCGGACCGCCGGCGCCCGACGCCCACACCGACGGCTGTGTCTTCGCCCCGAGGTGTGAGCGCGTCACGGAACTGTGCCGGACCGACCGCCCCGAACCCCGGGTCGTCACCGGTCGTACGGTCGCATGCCACCATCCCGGCGCACTACCGCCCGGGGTCACCGACCCCCTCGTGGCCGGATCGGTCCAGCAGGCGGAGGCCACGCGATGAGCACTCCACGAACCACACCTCGGCCGGTGCTCGAACTCGACGGGGTCAGTGTGGTGTTCTCCTCGGGGCGGGGCCGCTCCAGGTGCTCCGTGACCGCGATGGACTCGGTCACCTTCTCCATCCACGCAGGTGAGACGCTCGGCCTCGTCGGCGAGTCCGGTTCGGGCAAGACCACCACCGGCTCGATCGCGCTCGGCCTGCGACGGCCCGACTCGGGCACGGTCCGATTCCTCGGTGGCGCGTTCGGCTCTCCCCGGTCCCGCGCCGGTGCGATCCAAGCAGTGCTCCAGAACCCCCAGTGGTCCCTCAACCCCCGTTTGACGGTCGGTGACTCGGTGGCCGAGCCGCTGACCGCCACCGAGGGGGGACGGCTGCGCTCCCACCGGGCCGCGGTCCTCCAGATGCTGGAAGACGTCGGCCTCGGCGGCGGGTTCGCCGAGCGACTGCCGCACGAACTCAGCGGTGGGCAACGCCAACGGGTCGCCATCGCCCGTTCGCTCGTCACCCGCCCCCGGTTCATCGTCTTCGACGAGGCCGTCAGCGCCCTGGACGTGTCCGTCCAGGCACAGATCCTCAATCTGATCCACGACCTCCAGGCCGAACACGGTTTCGGTGCGCTGTTCATCTCGCACGACCTCGCGGCGGTCCGCTATCTGGCCCACCGCATCGCGGTCATGCAGCACGGCCGGGTGGTCGAACTCGCCGACACCGAACGGTTCTACGACACACCCCAACACCCCTACTCACAACAACTCTTGGAGACGCTGTGACCACGGATCCCACCACCACCGCCGCATCGCTGCACCCGATCGGCCCCCGTCTGGTGCCCGCCGACACCCGCGACCGCGCACAGCGGGGCAACGGGGACTTCGGCGCACCCCTGGTCCCCCAGCCCAGCCCGGGGCGCGACACCGTGAAGTTCGACTTCCCAGGGGTCGAGGTCGGCACCGCCGAGTACGCCGAGGGCCCCACAGGCGCCACCGTCATCCATGTGCCCGCAGGGGCCCGGATGCACATCGACGAGCGCGGCGGCGCCATCGGTCTGCTCTCCAGCGACAAGCAGTACACCCATGCCGTGTGCCTGGCCGGCGGTTCCCTCTACGGACTGGCCGCCACCGCAGGTGTCAACGAGGAGTTGCTCCGGCGCAACGAGAACCGTGTCGGCTGGAACGACCTCAAACTCGCCAGCGGCGCGATCGTCTACGACTTCGCCGCCCGTGACAACTCCGTCCACCCCGATGCGGCCCTCGGCGCCGCGGCACTGCGCAACGCCGTCCACGGCGCGTTCCCCGTCGGCCGTTGCGGCGGTGGGGCCACCGCGTCCGTCGGCAAGATCGAGCACGGCCGATGTGAGTTCGCCGGGCAGGGCGCCGCCTTCCGCCAGGTCGGTGACGTCAAGATCCTCGCTGCGACCGTCGTCAATGCCGTCGGTGTCATCGTGGACCGGGACGGCACGGTCGTCCGGGGCAACTACGACAGCGCCACCGGCACCCGTCGACTGCCCTCGATCGACTACGAGGCCGCCTTCGCCGAGTCCGGAGCTGCCCCCGCCACCCTGTCCGGAAACACCACCATCTCCATCGTCATCACCAATGTCCGGCTCGGCGACAAGGAGCTGCGGATGTTCGGCCGTCAGGTACACAGCTCCATGCACCGCGGCATCCAGCCCTTCCACACCAATCTCGACGGTGACACCCTCTTCACCCTCACCACCGACGAGATCGACCTTCCCAGCACTCCGTCGCGGCTGGGGGAACACGCCCTCACCTCCGTCGGGCTCGGTGCGGTGGCCTCCGAGGTCATGTGGGACGCGATCTTGAGCAGCGCCCTGTGATCCCTGCCGGAACCGAGTGCCCCGAGCTCCCGCTGTCCATCGCCCACGTCCGCATCGACGACGTCGACCGGGAGCGCCGGGGGCTCGCGGTGGGTGCAGCCGTGCGCAGGGGCGTCCACACGGCCGTCGCCGGATACGACGCGTTGTTCGCCGCGGTCGGGGTGGAGCCTTCCGATCTGCGCGCGCACGGCGAACGGGCACTGGCGGCGATCGAGGGCTGGGCCCCTGGGCTGCATCGCGAGCTCATGGCGGTGGCGGCAGGATCGGAGGTCCCGCCGTGGCGGATCGGGATGCTCAACGCCCGTACGGAGATCCTCGCCACGGTGGGCGCGACCGCCGAGGGCGAGTGCTCGACCGCCGTGTACGTGGGCGACCCGGGGGCGCCGCACACCATACAGACGTGGGACTGGCACCGTGAGTTCGCCGCGTCCAGGACGCTCGTCCACTTCCCGTCGGCCGGGGGCGGACGTACGGTGAGCACCTTCACCGAAGCGGGCATCCTCGCCAAGATCGGTGTCAATTCCAGTGGGCTGGGGGTCCACTTCAACATCCTCAGCCATCGCACCGACGGCACCGGGATCGGGGTTCCCGTCCATGCCGTGGCCCGTCGGGTCCTGGAGGAGGCGACCAGCATCGCGGAGGCACGGGACATCGCGGCATCGGCCCCCGTCTCCGCATCGACCGTGCTGACCGTGGTCACCCATGGCGGTCGGGAGAGCGATGCGGCCTGTATCGAGCTCTGTCCGGCGGGAACAGCGGTCGTCCGGCCGGACCGCGACGGAGTGCTGCTGCACACCAACCACTTCCTCGATCCGGGTCTGGCCGAGGGGGACCAGGCAGCGCCCCAGGCCAGTACCCACCCCCGTCTCGCCCACCTCAGCGCCCATCGCGAACTGCTCATGTCCAGCGACAGGGCGCACTGGACGCAGCTGCTGTGTGCGCACGAGGTGGACGGGGCGCCGATCTGCTGTCATCCACAGCCGGACCTACCCTCCCACCAGCAGTGGAGCACCTTGCTCACCGTCAGTTTGGACCTGGCCGCGGGTAACCTGCGGTATCACGACGGTGGTCCTTGCACGGCGGGCGCATCGGCCTGGCAGCATTTCTGACCATGACCACCTCGTGATCGCGAAAGGACGTCCCCTCATGGCCCCGGCCCGGCTCACGGAGATCGCCCGCTATCCGGTGAAAGGATTCCCCGGGCATTCCCTGTCCGCGGTGACCCTGACCCCCGGCAGCGGGCTACCCATGGACCGTGTCTGCGGTCTGCTCAACGGTGAGGTCGCGGCCACGGTCGAGGACGGCTGGATCGCGAGCTCGGCGTTCCTGCGTCTCGTACGGAACGCGGAGCTCGCCCGCTACCGGGTCGCGCTGGTGGAGGAGGGCCCCGCGGGAGCCGGCTCGCTGTGCATCAGCGCGCCGGACGGCCGGTCGGTGGAGATCCGCACCGGGCTGGACGGCAGCCCCGACGCCACCGAACTCAAGAAGGCCAATGCCGAGCTGGCCGAGTGGTTCTCCGCCGGCCAGCTCGGCCCCGTGCAGCTCACCCGGCCCAAGGCACCCGTGTGGGACTGGCCGTACGCGGCGCTGTCCCTCATCAATCTGGACAGCCTGGATGACATGGCGACCGTTTCGGGGGTCGCCGTCGATCCGCGCAGGTTCCGTGCCAACCTCTATGTCTCCGGGCTCGGGGCCTGGCGGGAGTTCGCGCTCGTCGGGCATCGGATTCGGATCGGCGAAGCGGAGTTGGAGGTCGTCCAGACCACCGATCGTTGTCGGGCCACCACCGTGGACCCGAACACCGGGCGCAGAAACCTCAATGTGCCGGTGTTGCTCGCCTCCCGCTACGGCCACATGTGCTGTGGTGTGTATGCGCGGGTCGTGCGCGGCGGCACGATCGCCCCTGGTGACGCGCTGACCGATCTGGGCCCGCTCGTCGACCCGGCCACACTGCCGGCGCCTGATCCGAGTTGGCCCCGCAACGCCACGTTGGTCGCCCGCACCCCGCAGAGCCCCACCGTCACGAGTCTGACCTTCAGCGACCCCGCGGGCGCCGGCTGCCGCCCCGGCCAGCATCTACGGGTCCACCTCAGAGACGGGCGAGGTGCGCCGCTGTGGCGCTCCTACACCATCACCGACGCCACACCGACCACCATCCGGATCAGCGTCAAGCGGGTCGACGACGGCCGGGGGTCACCCCTGTTGCACTCCCTCGCCACGGATTCCCAGGTGATGATTTCCGGCCCGCACGGGGACGAGCTCATCACCTCCGGCCATCGACGCCCCCTGCTGCTGGCCTGTGCGGGAATCGGCATCACACCGGTACTGCCGGTACTGCGCCAGCTGATCGACGAGAACCCGACACGGGCGGTGACCGTCCTCAATGTCGTCCGCACCCTCGACGAGGTGCCCCTCTGGGAGGAGGCGCTGGCACTGATGGCCCGGCTGCCTCACGCCTCCCACCGTCTCTTCGTGACCGCACACGGCGCCGGTGACGCCCTGCCCGATGGCGCCACCGCCGGTCGCCCGTCCGAAGAGGACCTCCGGGAACTGGCGGCCGACGGCGACGTCGAGGCCTACCTCTGCGGCCCTGACGGCTTCGTGCGGAGCGTACGCAACGCGCTGGTGCGCGCCGGGGTGTCCGACGACGCCATCGCGGACGAGTTGTTCCACTCCCCCGGGGACGTACCCCTGGAGGAGCGGCCACCGCCCGCACCCGGTCCTTTCGACGTCCACTTCGCCGGGTCGGACATCCGTACCCGCTGGTCAGAGGATGACGGCACCCTCCTTGACGTCGCCGAGGCCGCAGGGCTCACCCCTCCATCGGCCTGCCGGTCGGGGGGCTGCGGAACCTGCCGCCAACGCGTCACCGGCGCCGTACACCACCTCATCACCCCGTCCGTACCGCTGGACCCGGGTCAGGTGCTCCTGTGCTGTGCGGTGCCGACGGGCAGTGTGACGGTGCAGATCTAGGGAGCTTCCTGTGCGGGGTACCACTCCTCGGGAGCGGTCACTTTCGCCAGAACAAGTGGTGCCTCACCCCGCTCGGGCTGGGGACGACCTCCAGGTGGAACCGGTCGAGCAGTTCGTCCGGGGACTCCCAGAGGCGAACCCCGGACCCGAGATCCATAGGCGACACAGCGACGTGCAGGGTGTCGACGAGGTCGGCATCGAGGAACTGTCGAATGGTGGTGGCCCCGCCGCCGAGTCGGACGTCCTTGCCCTGGGCGGCTTCCCGGGCCTGTGCAAGGACCGTGGCAGGGTCACCGTCGACGAAGTGGAACGTGGTGTCGGAGAGCGTGAACGAAGGACGCTCGTAGTGGGTCATGACGAACACGGGCGTGTGGAAGGGGGGCTCGTCGCCCCACCAGCCGCGCCACTCGTCGTCGTGCCAGGGCCCGCGCTGGGGACCGAACTTGTTTCGGCCCATGATCTCGGCACCGATGTTGCGGGCGTAATCCCGGGTGAAGTAGTCGTCGAGGCCCCGGCTGCCCCCGGGGTCGGTACGCCGGGGCCAACTCGCCGTGGCACCTGCCCAGGCGAACAGGCGCTCGGGGTCGACATGGCCGAACGGTCGCTCAAGGGTCTGGTCCTCACCGGCCCCGATGCCGTCGTTCGAAACGTTGAAGTTCTGGACTCTCAGCAGCTGAGCCACGTGCTCCTCCTGTGATGGCGATGACGGTGGTGAGACTCTCCCGGACGGGCGAACTCATCGCCCGCCCGCGATCGGCCGGAGGCAAGGCCGCTCCCAGCCCAGTCCAGCCAGTTCCAGCCAGTTCCGGCCCTTCGCCGGTCGACGCCCGAACACTGCCGTTCGACATGGGCGAAGTCCATCACCGCCCGCGGCGAATCCTGGCCGCGCCGCGCTACACGCCCCGCTCCGACGCGTCTTCGGCGAACAGATCGAGCTCGCGCCAGATGCCGGACACATGCCGCACCGCGGTACGGCTCCCCGGCGCATCGGACGCCATCAGCTCGGCGAGGAGGCCGTACGCAACACTGGTCGCGGCCGTCATCGACTGGATGCTCGCCACTCCCTCGGTGGGAACGACCAGGACGTGTTCGGCCTCGCGGGCCGGAGGAGAGTACAGGGTGTCCGTGATGACGCAGGTCACCGCGCCTGCGGCACGCGCGATCCGGACCGCGGCGACCGTCTGCCGATAGTGCTGCCAGAAGCTCCACGCCACCAGGCAGTCGCCCTCACCCAGTCGTCCCAGTGCATTGGCGAGTTGAGGTCCGCCCCGATCCTCGTAACTGACCGGGAAGCCCCGGCTGGCAGCGACCATGGCCAGGGCGCTCGCCGGGATGGCGTGGGTGCCCGAAGCGACGACGACCGTGCGCCGTGCCGCTCGGACCGCGCTCACCACAAGCCGGGCGGTCTCGTAGTCGAAGGACCGCTCCAATGCCTTCAGGTTCTGTGCGTCCCGGGCGAACGCGGTCGCCAGTAGTCCTCCGTCGCTGCCGGCCGGGTGCCCGCTGTCGAACCGCTGGTCGAGGTAGACGGCCCGCAACCCGGCCTGGAGCTGGGGCCAGCCCGGATAGCCGAGGAGCTGCGCGAACCGCACCACGGTCGCCGGATTGACGTCGGCGCGGGCGGCCACCTCGGCAGCCGTGGCGTACGAGCAGTAGGTGGGCTGTGTCGTCAGCACGTCGCGGACGTGCGCGGCCTTGGGGCCCAAGGAGACCTCGGTCAGTAACCCTTCGAGCCACTCCGCGACCGTGCCCCCGCCTTCGTGGGGGTGTGCCCCCGGATCCATGTCGTCAGCAAAGCTGTCATCGGTCACGGAACCATTCTCTCTGTGCCGGCTCCGGATGTGAGTCGGCTGGCCGGGGCGCGATATGGGCGGGGGCAGGAACACCTCACCCGTAGGAACCGCCGGTCGTGACTCAGGGGTGGAGGGTGCCCGCAGGTGGTGCCGGAACGGGTGTGGACCGGATGAACTCGCCGATCAGCGTGGCGGTGAGCTCGGGTTGGTCGCGCATGACCCAGGTACGGCTGTTCGGGACGGTCTCCAGTCGAGCGCGGGGCATCAACTCCGCTATGCGCTCGCCGTGCTCGAACGGGAAGAGCCGGTCGTCGGGGGCGAACGCGATCAGGGTAGGTCGGTCGAAGGTGCCGAGCCTGTCAACGGCGTCCAGCAGCACGGTCGGGCCGAATCCCCGAGTGACCTTGGCACAGTCTCGACGGACTCCGGCTGCGCCGAAGAACGCCTGGATCCAGTCGTCGATGAGGTCGTGGGGCAAGGGGCGCTCGGTCAGCAGACCGTACGCAGACGGCAGCCGGCGAGCGGCTCGCAGTCGTAGGGGCTGGAGAGTCAAGTGGAGCAGTCCGGGCACCTTGGAGATCGGAACGAGCGGTTTGAACCAGTTCGGCGGGCAGTTGTCGAAGCACTCGCCGTCGGTGAGGACCAGTCGGCCTATCCGCTCGGGATGGTCGGCTGCCACGAGTTGGGCGATGGCGGTGCCGAGGTCGTTGCCGACCAGCGTCACCTGGCGCAGGTCCAGGGCGACGAGGAGGTCGGCGACCAGTCGGGCGATCCCGGGGAGGCTGAGATCCGCGTCGGGATCCATGGGGGTTCGATGGGCGCCGAGGGGCAGGTCGGGGGTGATGCACCGGAAGTCCGGAGCCAGCCGGTCGACGACCGGTGCCCAGAGGCGACCGTCCATCAGGTAGCCGTGGAGGAAGACCGTCGGCTCTCCGTTTCCGATGTCCTGGTAGTGCACGGTCCCCTGGTCGAGCGTGATCTGCGGCATGGCGTGGCCTCTCGTCGAATTACATACAGACTGTATGTACGTAGAGTGCATGCAGACTGTATGAAACTCAAGGGGGCAGAATGGAATCGGCCAGCAGCAAGCACGCCCAGCGTTCGCAGGCCACGCGCGCCAAACTGGTGGGCGCCGCCCGGCAACTGTTCGCCGAGCGCGGTTACGCGGGGGTGGGGACCGAGGAGATCGTCAAGGCCGCGGGCGTGACCCGGGGAGCGCTCTACCACCAGTTCCGTGACAAGACCGACCTGTTCGACGCCACGGTGCAGGCGGTCGAGGCCGACATCACCCGACACATCACCACCGAGGTCCTGGCGACCGCCTCCGACCCGGTCCAAGCCCTCAAGGACGGGGCGCGCGCCTTCCTCGACGCCTTCACCGAACCGGACGCGGAACGGATCCTCCTCCTGGACGCTCCCGGAGTCCTCGGCTGGCGACGCTGGCGCGAGATCGGCCAGGACCACGGTCTGGGGGCGATCACCGCGGCCCTGGAGGCGGCGATGGCGGCCGGAGCGTTCACGCCCCGACCCGTTCCCCCGCTGGCCCACGTCCTCCTCGGCGCGCTGAACGAGGCAGCGCTCACCGTGGCCCACGCCGACGATCCCCGTGCTACCCGCACCGAGATGGCGGAGGCCCTGGAACACCTACTGGACGGGCT
Source organism: Streptomyces sp. NPDC005963 (assembly GCF_040638655.1). Classification (NCBI taxonomy): domain Bacteria; kingdom Bacillati; phylum Actinomycetota; class Actinomycetes; order Kitasatosporales; family Streptomycetaceae; genus Streptomyces; species Streptomyces sp. NPDC005963. Next base: position 94,548 of record NZ_JBEXVD010000001.1, read on the forward strand.
GCTCGACCAGAAACGGCCTTGATCCGGCGCCGGCCCCGGCCACCGTTCCCGACGGTCTGCTCGGTGATTCAGGCTCCCCCAGGACGAACGGCAGGAGGGGGCACGGTCAGACGAGATCCCACAGACGGGCCGACCGGTCGTGACCGCCACTGGCCAAGATGGTGCCATCGGGACTGAACGCCAGGGCGATCACCGAATCCTTGTGCCCGGTGATGGTGGCGCTGTGGGCGTGCGTGGCCGTGTCCCAGAGCCGGACCGACTTGTCCTCACTCGCCGTGGCCAGGGTCTTGCCGTCCGGACTGAAGGCCACGGCGTTGACCTCGGACGTGTGGGCGACGTCCAGTTCGACGATCAGTTTGCGGGTGGCGACGTCCCACAAGGAGGCGGTGGCGTAGTCAGCTCCGGGGATGGTCATCGTCTTCCCGTCCGGGCTGAACGCCAACGACTTCGTGGTGCCCGCATTCGTCGCGAGGTCCCGGGACTTCTTGGACGCCACGTCCCACAGGCGCACCGCGGGCCCGAACCCGGCGGTGGCGGCCAGGGTCTTCCCGTCCGGGCTGAAGGACAGCGCGTGCACGGCCTCCCCCGGAATCGGGAGCACCGCGGTACGGCGTCGATCCGCCACGTTCCACAGCCGGACCGTGTTGTCCTGCCCACCCGTGGCGAGCGTCTTGCCCGAGGGCGTGAACGCCACCGAACGGATCCGCCCCTTGTGACCGTTGAGGACGGCGATGCGTCGACGGGTGCGGAGGTCCCAGAGCAACACCGAGGAGTCGGCACTCGCGGTGGCCAGGGTCTTGCCGTCCGGACTGAACGTCACGGAGAACACCATGTCCGTGTGGGCGGTGAGCGTGTCCAGGAGTTCCCTCTTCGGCACGTCCCAGAGCCGTACGGTGCTGTCGTCGCTCGCGGTCGCCAGCATCCTGCCGTCCGGACTGAAGGCGAGTGCGTTGACCATGTAGTCATGGCCGGTGAGGGTGGCGATGCCGGGTCGGTCCGATGCGTCGGCGGAGTCGGGCTTCCAGAACCACACCGCACCGGCGGTGGCCGCGGCTGCGGCGGTACCGGCGAACAGGACCTTGCGGCGACTGACCCTGTGGGGCACTGCTGTGGTGGACCCGGTCGTGTTGGACCCCGTCGTGGTGGAGCCGGCCGCCGGGGGCCTCGGCGCCGTCGCAGGTGTGGTTGCAGGTGCCGTCGCGGCGCGGGGCGGTGTGGACGCGTGGGCCGTCGGCGGATGGGGCGTGCTGGGGCGCGGACGGACCGGTGCGGTCACGGTCGGCTGGTGTTGCGGGGGCGGCGGCTGATTGTCGAGTTGGGTGCGGGGGTGCGCCAGCGCGGCGAGGCGGTTGGTCACCGTGGCGGCGGCCGGGCGTTGGTCAGGGCTCTTGGCGAGAAGGTCGCGCAGGACGGGGGCGAGCGGTCCCGCGTGCGAGGGCGGAGGCATGGGCTGCGAGAGGATCGCGTGGAAGAGCGCCATGAGGGTGGGCGCGTCAAAGGGTGCGTCCCCCTCCACGGCCGCGTAGAGGGTGGCACCGAGTGACCAGAGATCCCCGGCGGCGGTGGCGTCCGCACCTTCCAACTGTTCCGGAGGCATGTAGTGCGGAGTGCCGACCACGGTTCCCGTGCGGGTCAGTCGGGTGCCCGCCGAGCCGTCGAGGACACGGGCGATGCCGAAGTCCGTGAGGATCGTACGTCGGCCGTGGATCAGGACGTTGTCAGGCTTGAGATCGCGGTGGACCACTCCGGCCGCATGGGCGTGGGCCAGTGCATCGGCCACCTCCGCGCCGATCACGGCCACCCGGTCCCAGGGGAGTCTGCCGCTCTGCGTGATCAGATCGCCGAGGGAGCGTCCGGGTATGAACTCCATGACGATCCAGGGAGCGTCGTCGTCCTCGACCACGTCATGGACGGTGATGATCCCCGGGTGGCTGAGTTTGGCGGCCACCTGGGCTTCTCGCAGGGTCCGTTGGAGCAACTGTTCGCGCTCGTCGGACGGAAGACCCGCGGGCAACACGACCTCCTTGACCGCGACGCTGCGGTCGAGGGTCTCATCGTGACCCCGCCAAACCCGGCCCATACCGCCCTGGCCCACGAGTTCGGCCAAACGGTACCGTCCGCCTACGAGACGTCCTGCTGCCCCCACCATGGCGGTCACTGTAGGGCAAGCCGCCAACTCCGCGCCAAACCAACCCGTCTTGCCCTACTCGAAGGCTCAGCGAGGCCCCGGCAGGCAAGGTCGGAGCACATGGCCGTCGACGTTGTGCCCGGTCCGACAGCGGCTGGAGACACTGCGCAGAGGGCCAGCGGGGACGTCGACCTCGACGGCGCCGAGCGGGGAGGAGCGGCCATCGATGTCGCGCCCTGAACCGAACCGACCTGACCCGAACCGATCCGAACCGATCTCATTCGTCGCAATGCTCCCGGTACCGGACTAGGCTGGAGGGCAGACTCGGGGCCTTCCCGCCGGGAGGCGGTTGATCATGGCTGGACTGGAGATCCGGGGTTTCGACTCCGCTGATGAGACAAGACCCTTCCCCGACGGCAAGGGCAGGCTGGACCTCATCGAAACGGCCGGCGGACCGGTCGGTCGAGCGGTCTTCGAACCCGGTTGGCGCTGGTCGGAACACATCAAACCGTTGGCGGGCACCGATACCTGCCAGGAGGCCCACACCGGGTACGTGGTGAGCGGGCGCATCAAGGTCGTCATGGACAACGGCGAAAGCGCCGAAGCCGGTCCCGGTGACTTCCTCCAGATCGCGCCCGGGCATGACGCCTGGGTGGTGGGCGATGAACCCTGCGTAGCCGTGGACTGGACCGGGTACGGCAACTACGCCAAGCCCGCATCCGCGTAGGCGCCGCTGACGTAGGCCTCAGAGCGACTACGAGCATGGAGATCGGCACCCAGCGCACCCACCGCCGCACCGGGGCCCGGTAGCGCAGCACCTCGCCCCACCAACCGAGCCAGGGCGATCAGGCCCGCGACGAACACAATGGACGCACCGACCGGTATGAGTGCGTTCCGAACCAGCGACTCGGTGGTCGGGAACTGGCTTTCCGAACTGCTGGTGTCGACGCCGGTCAAAAGTCCGACGCCCTGAATGATCGCCGCGTACACGACGACTGCCACCAGGAATCACGGCCACGAGAACTCCCGGCCCGTCGCGCCGTCCCGGGGTGGCTCTTCCACGTGTTCGTGCACTGCGCCGTCCTTCGTCGGGTGGCGACGGTTCCACCACCCCGTGGGGACACTGGATGTGGCCTCATGCCACCGGGGCCTGCTGCCAGCGAGGAATTCTCCCACCCCACTTCAGACAAAAGACATGGCCCCCCAGCAATCGGGCGCCATGGCAGTTTCGTCCCGGACCAGGACCGGTTGTGATCCCGCTTGGGAGCCGTCCCCACGAGGGCGTGAGAGCTCTCTCATCGTGATCTCACGGCTGACTCATGGCACGGGCGCATGCTTCCGGGCGCAGGACATCCCCCGGGTGTGTCTCCCGTTCCGGCCTGCCGAGCTGGCTCTTGGAGGAGTGTGACCGTGCAGCGGCTGCTGGGCAACGCGCGCGACTTCTGGCATCGCGCGGCGCCCTGAGGCAGTTCGCTCCGTCGGTTCGTGTCGACGCCGGCGCCGGAGCCCCAACGCTCACCGGTGCCGGCTGCCGTACGTGCCCCGTGAGGGGTCTCCCGTGCCCCGTCCGCGGAGACGTACTTTCCGCGCGCAGCGCTCCCGGCGATGTGACACCCGGATTCATCTCCCCCCTACGTGCCCGTCGGCCGGTGTGAGCTCCTTCTTGCCCGTCGACCGATGGACGCGGTGAAAGGATCACTGTGTCGTCTCAACGAACACGTCCCGGTACGGGCCGACATGCGAAGAGGAGCGCTGGCGGCCCGGCGAAGAAGTCCCCGCCCTCCCCCGCTCTCACCAGTTCCATCGGTACCGATCTCGTCGCCTCCGTCGTCGTCTTCCTGGTGGCCCTGCCCCTCTGCATCGGCGTGGCGGCTGCATCGGGCGTCTCGGTGTCCCTGGGGATCATCTCCGGCATCGTCGGCGGCCTGATCGTCGGGTTCCTTCCCGGGAGTACGTTCCAGGTCTCCGGGCCGGCCGCCGGACTCGCCGTCCTCGTGCTGGAGTTCACCACCGAACACGGCGTCGAACTGCTCGGCCCGGTCGTCCTGATCTCCGGTCTGCTCCAAATGGTCCTGGGAATGCTGAAGATGGGCAGGCTCTTCCAGTCCATCTCCCTCGCAGTGGTACAGGGAATGCTCGCCGGGATCGGTCTGCCACTGATCCTCAGCCAGACCTACGCACTCGTGGACTCCAAGCAACTCGGCGCCGCTCTGAAGAACCTCGCGGGTCTACCGAACCTGGCGAACGATGTCCTCTCCGACGGGCAGAAGGGGGGCGCACTGCTCCTCGGCGGACTGACCGTGGCGCTCTGCTTCCTGTGGAAGAAGGTCCCCGCTCCCCTGGGTCGGGTGCCCGCCCCGCTGGTCGCCGTGGTGTTGGGGTCCCTCGCCGCTTCCCTGCCCGTGTTCGATGTGAAGAAGGTCGTCGTCGACGACATGCTGGATGCGATCGACGTCGTCGGCCCGACCGATCTCGGTGGTCTCCTCGACCCGGCCGTACTGATGATGGTCGTCACCTTCACCATCATCGCCTCGGCCGAGAGCCTGTTCAGTGCCGCGGCAGTCGACCGGATGCACACCGGAGCCCGCACCCAGTACAACAAGGAACTGTTCTCACAAGGGGTCGGCAACACGGTGTGCGGGCTCCTGGGTGCACTGCCGATGACCGCCGTCATCGTCCGCAGCGCCGTCAACGTCCAGGCGGGCGGCAAGACGAAGACCTCACGCGTGCTGCACGGGGCCTGGCTGCTCGGCTTCGGTCTGCTGCTCCCCGGCCTGCTCGGCCTCATCCCCGTCACGGTCCTCGCCGGCATCCTGCTGCACGCCGGCTGGAAGTTGTTCAATCCGCCCGCGTTCGTCGACATGTGGAAGGCCGACCGCGGTGAAGGCATCGTCATGTTCATCACCACCCTCGCGATCGTGGTCGCCAATCTGCTCGAAGGCGTGCTCGCCGGGCTGGCGGTCGCGATCGTCCTGACCGTGCTGCGCATGTCGACCATGACGATCCGCAAGAGCACCGAAGGTGACTTCGCCCGGCTCGAACTGCGCGGCAACGCCACATTCCTCCGACTGACCCGTCTCATCGACGCGTTGGAGTCCGTGTCCGGTGCCTCCCGGGTCGAGATCGACGCCCGCGGCATCGTCCATCTGGACATGGCCTGCCTCAGCGAGATCGAAGGATGGGCCGAGCAGCGCCGCAAGGCAGGCGCCGAACACGTCGCCGTCATGCTGCGGGGCGATCAGTCGGCCAGAGAGGCTGCCGAGGCCGCGGCGGAAGAGTCGCAGCTCGATGCCGACCCGTCGCTGACTGCACCGTCCGAGTCGGCCATCGCGCACCCGTACGGTACGGAGCCGACCCCGCACCTGACAGCCTCGGGGCATGGCCACGGCGCTGCGCATCAGAGTTCTCCCGTGCGGCGGCACGATCAGCACGGAAACCATCCGCACGCGCAGTGGGGATACGACGTCCAGGGCGAGTCCACCGAGATCGGCGACGAGTACGCCGGCGAACTGTCCCCGTCACCACCGATGTTCGACCAACCCGCCCACTACCAACCCTGGTACCCGCAGCCGGCTGTCGACCCCCGGCGCTGGGAGACGAGCGGCGACGCCTCCCTCCACCCCTACGACGAGGGGCATTTCCGCTAGCCCTTCGCTCCTTTTCGCATGGGCATGAATTGCAGAAATATGCAATTGGCCAGATGCGATGATGTCGCTCTTTGCAGTTGCCGGGGATGCTCGGGCGCCCCGGCAACTGCGTCGGATGAAGGGTGGATCAGAGCGCTGCGACGGTGGGAAGCCGCCGGGTGGTGGAATCGGTCCTCCACCACGGCCGCCGTCGGGCATGACACGGCGACTTCAGCGAGCGGAAGCGCCTCACGTGTTGGTGGCAATGGGGTCGATCGCTTCCGTCGCCGGTCCGGCAGACGGCGCCGGAGGGGCGGGAGGCGCCGGACGACGAGTGAGGCGACGGGCCACGGGCTCGGTCCAGCGAGCGGCGAGGGGACCGAGGATGACCAGGATCAAGACGTAGGCGGTGGCGAGTGGGCCGATGCGCGGGTCGAGGCCGACCGCCAGGCCCGCGATGACGATGGAGAACTCGCCCCGTGCGACGAGGGTGCCTCCGGCCCGCCAACGACCCGCCGTCCTGATGCCGGCTCGGCGGGCGGCATACCAGCCCGTCGCGATCTTCGTGAGGGTGGTGATCGCGGCGAGAATCAGTGCGGGAACCAGCACCGGCGGGATGTCCGCGGGGTCGGTTGAGAGCCCGAAGAAGACGAAGAACACCGCGGCGAACAGGTCGCGCAGAGGGGTGAGCAGGCTACGGGCCCCTTCGGCGACCTCCCCGGACAGGGCGATCCCGACGAGGAACGCGCCGACGGCCGCGGACACCTGGAGTTCCTGCGCGATTCCGGCGACGAGGAGCGTCAGACCCAGAACGACCAGCAGCAGCATCTCGGCACTGTCGGAGGAGACGGCCTTGCTGATCAGCCGACCGTGCCGGAGGGCGAGGTAGAGCACTGCTCCCACGGTGCCGAGGGAGATCAGCAGCGTGGTCGCGCCACCCGCCAGGCTCACCCCGGCGAGCAGGGCCGTGAGGATCGGTAGGTACACGGCCATGGCCAGGTCCTCGATCACCAACACCCCCAGGATCACCGGTGTCTCCCGGTTCCCGAGACGGCCGAGGTCGCCGAGGACCTTGGCGATGACTCCGGAAGAGGAGATCCACGTGACGCCGGCGAGGACGACCGCGGCCACCGGACCCCACCCGAGGATCAGCGCTGCCGCGGCCCCCGGAGCGGCATTCAGGACGAAGTCGACGATGCCGGAGGGGTACTGGGATTTGAGATTGGTGACGAGTTCGGAGGCGCTGTACTCCAGGCCGAGGAGGAGCAGGAGGAGAATGACACCGATCTCGGCGCCCGTTGCGGTGAACTCCTCGCTGGCCTGGAGCGGCAGGATGCCTCCGTGACCGAAGGCGAGCCCGGCAAGGAGGTAGAGGGGAATGGGGGAGAACCCCACCCGCCCGGCGAGGCGCCCCAGCAAGCCGAGGACAAGGATGATCGCCCCGAGTTCGATGAGCAGTTCAGTGGTGTTGTGCACGGGCCTCTATCCTCCGGAGTTCAGTTCGACCACGGCGTCCCTGCCTCCGCCGTCGCCGCCCACCAGGAGATCGGCGACGACACGGCGGTACGAGGGGCGAGGCGAGGGAACGCCCGTGGTGCGGTGCAGTGCTGCGACGGGCGATGGTGAGCGGCCCGCCTCGGTTTCGAGGTGGTGGCGGATGCCGACTCCTGTCAGTGCGGAGGGTCGGCGGGCGTGCGACTCCATGGCGTTCTCCCGGGCGCGACAGCGGACGTGCGGACATCACCTGCCGGCACGGGAGACCTGGGGTCCGGGCGCTACCGGTGGTGAGGGGCTCTGCATCAGCCGCGACGATCGACCAGGGGTGCCAACGGCCGGGGCGAACCCCCGTTCCACGGCTGGCGAACGAGGCGATGGACCTCAGACGGCGAGAAGGGTCAACCGGGCTGGTGACGGAGAGTGGCGGCCAACTCGGCTGATATCCGGCACGCTGTCGCGAGCGGGAGTCTCGACGCGCACGGCCCAAGGAGTGGGCGGGAACGGAAAGCGACAGCGCGCGAGGCCGGTCACGGAGAGGCGCAGGGCACATGTGCGTCGAGCCATGTCGTCCCCTCCCCCGATGGTCCGGTATGCCTGGCCGAAAGCCCCAACGCTTGGATGAACACCCACCCGTTGTATGGAGCATGTGCTTCGGTGAGGAATTCTAGCGCAGGGCAAAGTGCAGCAAATTAACCTAACATCACCATAGGGTGAGAAAAGTGAGTGAGCCTTGCTGCGCAGAGGGTGAAATCGGGTGAAGGTTCGGGACACCCCGGCCCCAACCGATCGGACACCGGCACCAGCTGAGGTGACATCCGACACTCGGCGCCGCATCGGAGGGCAACTCCACCGATTTACAGGCCAGTTGACGACCTATGGCTCGATGAGTCCGGCGCGAATGGCGTAGCGGGCTAGCTCCAACCGGTCCTTGAGACCGAGCTTGTGCAACAGATTGGCCCGATGCCGCTCGACCGTCTTCACACTGATGACGAGGATGCCGGCGATCTCCTTGGAAGTGTGTCCCTCCGCGACAAGCTTGAGGATCTCCTCCTCGCGGTCGGTGATGGCCTTCGCCGGGAGTGCACCGCCTTCCCTGGCGTGGTTGAGGTAGCTGCGGATCAGGGTGTTGATGGCACCGGGGTAGAGGAACGGCTCGTCGCGCATGGCTGCGCGGCAGGCTTCGACGAGGTCCCGATCGGCGACGGACTTCAACACATAACCCGCCGCGCCGGCCTTGAGCGCCTCGAAGAGGTACTGCTCGTTGTCGTACATGGTCAAGATGAGAATGCGCAGCTCCGGTTGGAGGCGGGAGAGTTCACGTGCGGTCTGGAGGCCGGTCAGACGCGGCATGGCGATGTCGAGGATGGCGAGGTCGGGGCGGTGTTCGCGCGCCATGACGATGGCTTCGGCGCCATCGCTCGCCTCGGCGACGACGGTCAGATCGGGTTCGTTGTCGAGGATGAGGCGTACACCACGGCGTACGAGCGCGTGATCGTCGGCGAGCAGGATGCGGGTTCTGGACTCGCCGGCTGTGGTGGCTTCGGGCCTGATGTCCTTGGGCTCTGTGTTCTCGGGCGTTGTGTCCTCGGGCATGGTCAGTCGCTTCCGTTTCCTCCGTCGACGACGGGCACGACGAGGCGCACGTCCGTCCCCCCGCCGGGGCCGGCGTCAAGGTGCAACTCCGCCCCGATGAGCAGGGCCCGCTCGCGCATCCCGCGGATGCCCGCGCCTTCCGGAGCGCCCTGGAGCCCACGTCCGTCATCGCGGATCCGTAGTTCCACTCCGGCTCGGATCCGACGGAGGGCGAGCTCGACCTGGGAGGCGTGCGCATGACGGACCGTATTGGTGAGGCTCTCCTGGGCAACCCGGTACAGCACCAGTTCGACGTCCCTCTCCAGCTCAGGCAGGTCCGTCCCAAGCCGGCGCCGCACCGTGAGGCCGCCATGGGACGGAACCTCATTGACCAGCGATCTGAGTGCGCTGACCAGGCCGAGCTCATCGAGGACACCGGGGCGCAGCCTGCGGGCGATCCGCCGGATCTCGTCCAGGCTGCCCCGCGTTGTCTCCTGGACGTGGAGCAGTTCGGTCCGCACGCCGTCCGGGGCCTGGTCGGCGACCCTCTTCAGTTCGAGCAGTACTGCGGTGAGCGTCTGACCCACCTCGTCGTGCAGTTCCTGAGCAATGCGTCGACGCTCCGCTTCCTGTGCGGACAGGGCACGGGCGCTGCTGGTGGCCCGTTCCGCTTCCAGCCGGTCGAGCATGCTGTTGAAGGTGGTGATCAGATCGGCGATCTCCCCGTGCCCGACGGCGGCCGGCCGGGGGCCGGGTCGCAGCAGATCGAGCGTGGCCATGGTCCGGGCGAGGCGCTGGAGCGGGGAGAGCCCGAGCCGCAACAGCGCTGCGTTGGCGATGAGCATGATGGCCAGACCGGCACTTAGGATCACTGCTTCCGCGAGGACGACCGGTGTGGAGACGGTGACGGGTCCCAGCAGCAGGAGTGCCGTGGCCAGGGTGAGCACTGCGGCGTTCAACAGGAAGATCCGCCAGAACAAGGACACGGCTGTGCCCCCTCCTCTCCATCTCGTTGTCTCCACTATGGCCCCTACCTGCGGCGACGGCTCCCCCGCCCCCTGGTGTGACCTCCTTGGGCCACCCGCCCAGCCTGGTGGCGGGCGTGTTCTTCGTCCATCCGTGCCACCACCCATCCCGCCCGCCGTCCGGTGTGCCTTCTACATGGTTGCCGCCGCGAAGATGGGTGGTGGCACGGATGGTGTCGAGAGCCGGCCTCGGAGATCGTGGGAGCCAGCGGACGACCGACACCCAGCGGGTGCGGCCCCGTGGGCAGCACAGACGGTGCCCGGTGTCGTGGCCGGGGGCGCAGGACGCTGCCCGCAGGTGTAGGTACCGCCGACGTCCCAGGGAGGAGGCGCCATGGCCAGGAGCGGGAACGACCCCCTCCATGACCTCGCACATCGCATGAGGACCGAGGACCCGCGGTTCGCCCGTGCAATGGAACGCGGAGAGCCCTGCCGTCCGAGGGAGTACCGGCGCCGGTCGGCGTGGTTGCTGCTGGCTGCAGCGATCGCACTGTTCGGAGTCGGAGTGGTTATCGCAGACGGGCTGCTGATCGCCTCGGGTCTGGTGGTGGCGGGGGCCGCCGGCCATCTCTTCGACCCCCAGCGCGATCGTCCCGGTCGGCGATGACGCTTCCGGTCCGCGCCACCGTACTGAGGGTCTCGTGCGGCACAGGATGAGAGCGCCGGCGGCTTTGCCTCAACACACTCAGGGGCGGTGTTCGTGGTGCAGGACGGCGAACGGTCCGTGAGCACGGGTGCCGTCCGGCAGTTGCCAGGGGCCCGTGACACTGCCGTTCGCCTCGTGCGTCGGCGACGACGGGCCGTCGGTGACGGGTCGTAGGATCCGGTGCAGGCGGAGGGTCCTGCCCGACTGCCAGGACAGCTCGGTCCCGGCGTCGTCGTCGGAAACCGTGGCGTTGGGGCCCTCGGAGACGGGGTTCTCAGAGACAAGGTCTTGGGAGGCGGGGTCTTGGGAGACGGGGTCTTCGGCCGTACAGGAGTGGACGACGAGTTCACGGTCGAGGGTGTCGCTGATGTTCTGGTCCTGCGCCTGGACGCTGCCCTCGATCAGGGCGAGCAGTTGGGTCACGGCCACCGGGTCGTGACAGCCGTCGTAGGCCCAGCGCCGTCCCAGGACCCCGTGCTCCATGGTCCCGACGAGCGCATCCTCCGCCCCTTCGAGTGGCGCTCCGCGGTAGGTGAGCGGGACCAGATAGCTGGTCGGCTGGAGGCCTGATGTGTCAGTGACCACCATGAACTCGATGCCGACCTCACCCTTCGGGTCGTCCAATCGGAAGCCACCGGCTTTGGCCAGCTTCATTTCATCGGAGTTGCCTCGGTACCACGGGCGGGAGGGCAGCCAGTGGGCGAGCAGTTCCAACTTGGTCGGCTCAAGGACGGTGTGGTGAATGACGGCCATGAGGGCTCTCTCTTCCGTCGAGCGGATGGGGTGCTCGTACACCCTCCCATCCGGGTGACGGATTCCGGCGGACGCCCCCGTCAGCAGGGAGGCGCAGTGCGGGTGGGCCATCGGTCACGCTCCCTGGGGTACGACGGCGGCCCGCCGAAGACCCGAGAGCCGGGTTCCAGCGGGCCGCCACTGTGCCGTGGAGTGGTGCGGTGGGAACTACTTGCCGAAGAAGGCGTCGTGGACGGTCACCTGGTGGGAGCCGCCCTGCTTGTCGGTGACCTTGGCCCGCAGGGTGACCGACTTGCCCTTGGCCGGGTTCGTCACCTTCGCCTTGTTGTTGGTCACCGTGAGCTTCCGCCAGGTCTTGCCGCCGTCGTACGACGCGTGCGCGGTGAGGGACTTGACGTTGCCGTTCGCCGCCGCGCCCTGGATCTGGAGCGGAATGCTCTGGGTGGCACCCGCCGGGGCAGTGCTGTCCAGGCCGACCCGGGCGTCGGTGAAGCGAACGGTCGAGACCGGGAGGGCCACCTCCTGGTCCGTGGGCGATGCGTCCGCGTGGAACGTCCATTCGGCATCGACCCGACTGCTCGCCCGGGCAATCGTGGCATTGCGCAGGGCGGATGTGGTGAGCTTGAACTCACCGGCCTCCCGGCCGATGGGGAGGACCGTTCCGCTGGTCAGTTCATCGGCGCTCTCGCCGATCTTCACACCGTTGCGGTACAACGTGGTCCGGGCGGACTCGATCGCGGAGGAGCCGGTGTTGCCCTGACCGTCCGCGAACTGGGGCATGGCGGCGAACAACTGACCGCCGAAGCGCCAGAAGCCCGACCGCGTGTCCATCTTCGGTCCGAGTACCGCGGTGTTGAAGTTCTCCCGGTGGGTCTTGCCCACGGCATAGGTCTTGGGCTGGGAGCTCAGCATGACGTCGATCTGGTACGAGCCGTTCGGATCAACTTCGGAGTTCTGGCCGACGTAGAAGTTCCACTTCGCCTTGTCACCGGTGGAGACGTACATCGTGCGAGTGTCGGGCAGGGGCCGCGGAATGCTGAAGCCGGCCATTCCCCAGTGGCTGCCCGGGAAGTCTGCGGTCGGCTCGACGGTGCCCGTCTTACCCTTGGCCGAAGCGCCGATGCCGACCTTCACCGTGGCGAACTCCGCAGCCTTGAAGTCGCGCTGATAGCCGGTGGCCATCTCCTTCACCACACCGCCGGAAGCGGCGTTGTACTCGGTGACGGAGTTCTTGCGCCAGTTGCCGGCCCATACCTGGTGCAGCGACCCGTCCGTGATCTGCGGGCCGATGTGGGCGACGCGCAACGTGTCGAACGAGTCGACGAGGTAGTACCCGCCGACGCCTCCGACCGGGCTGGTCCGCGTGTACTCCATCATGCCGGCTCCCAGAGGTGCCTTCTTGTCCGGCACGGTGAGCTTCACGGGCTTGGTGCGACGGGCGTCGAGCGTGACCGTCAGCGCCTTGGCGACCATCAGCTTGGGTTGAAGCAACACATCGAGCCCCTTGAGGGGGTTCGTGGCGTCGATCGGAGTCCGCGTGTCCACCACGTACTCGCCCTTGGGCAGCCGGACGGTGACGTCCCCGGACGAGGAGTCGAAGAAGTGCGGTGCCGCGTAGGTGGTTGTCAACGAATGGACTCCGGACACGAAGGTCCTGCTGGGCTTTCCGTCCCGTCCGATGTGCTTGAAGGTGACGTCGTACGATTCGACCTCACGTTCGACGGCCGCGGTGGACCGAACCGTCTGGCCGCCCCCGGACGCCACGATCACGGCTGCGTAGTGACCGTCAACGCTGCCCTGCCGGGTGTCGGCGGTGAGATCGACCGAGGCCCTGCCCCCGGCCGGTACCGTGACACGGCTTGTGCCGAGGGTGAAGAGACCGGCGGGTACGGGCTGGTTCTGGGGACCGTGGGCGGTGACCGCCAAGTCGAGGGAGACGTCCGTCGTACCGTCGTTGCGATAGGTGATCTTCTTGGTGACGGGGACGTCGTCGGTGTGCGGCCACAACTGCTTGCCGAGGTTGAGGGAGACCTCCTCGGAGACCACGGTCTGGGCGACCGCGCGGTCCACGGCGATCCGACCGGTGCCCTGCTCGTGCGGAACGTGTCCGACATCCTTGGCGGAGGAGGAGAGCGCGCTCTTCAACTCCTTCGCCTTCCACCCCGGATGCTGCTGCTTGAGCAGGGCCGCTGCGCCGGCGACGTGTGGGGTCGCCATCGACGTACCGGAACTGGTTGCATACCCGGTGCCGTCCGCGGTGGTCCCGGAAGCAGCGGCTGCCGAGATGTCCACTCCCGGGGCTGTCACATCGGGTTTGATCGTGCCACCACCGACCCGTGGGCCGACGCTGGAGAAGGAGGCGAGTGTGTCGTTGCGGTCCACTGCACCGACGGTGAAGGCCTCGTCGGCGCTGCCCGGCGAATCGATGCCGAGCCTGCCCGTGTTGCCTGCCGCCACAGCGAAAAGCACACCCGTCTCGGCCGAGACCTTGTTGATGTGGGCTTCCAGCGGGTCGATGTCCGAGGTGTCCCGCCCGCCGAGGCTGAGGTTGACGATGTCCGCGCCCTGCGCCACCGCCCACTCCATGCCCGCGAGGACGCCGGAGTCACTGCCACCGCCGTGGTCGCTGAGCACCTTGCCGTTGAGGATCTCAGCCTCGGGTGCGACACCGCGGTGGGTTCCGTTCGACCGGGCTCCACTGCCCGCGGCCGTGGAGGCGACGTGAGTGCCGTGGCCGACGCGGTCCTTGGTGTCCGGGGACTCGCTGAAGTTCTGGGCGGCCACCACCCGGCCCTTGAGATCGGGATGGTCCGCATCGACACCGGTGTCGAGGACGGCGATCTTCACGCCCTTGCCCCGGAGCCCGGACTGCCACGCCTTCGGTGCGCCGATCTGCCCGGTGCTCTTCTCCAACGTGGCCTTGCGCACACCATCGAGCCAGATCCGGCTGATCCCGGATGCAGCGGTGCGCGCCTTGCCCTCCGTGTCCTTCGTGAGGGTGTCCCAGAGCTCGGGCGTGCTGGTCACCGCATCCGCGTTGAGGGTCTTCAGCGAACGGTTGAGCTCAGTGCCGTCGACAGCCCGGACGGCCTTGCGGGCGCTGGAGCCGACGGATCCGCCGTACGCCACGATCAGTCGCAGCCCGTCCCGATGTGCCGTGCGGCTCTCCGGCCGGCTCAGTTCGGTCACGTCGAAGAGCCGTCGGTCCAGCTTGCCTTCGGCGACCAGTCGACGGGCGTCATGGGGCACCACATAGGTGTGACCGCGGTCGGTGTACCTCTGCACCGGTATGCCGGCCCGGCCTTCGGCGTGCTGGAAGCCGGTGACCTTGCCCTTGGCGTCGACCCGGACACGGTCGCCCGTGATCAGCGTGACCCAGCCCGATCCGCCGGCAGCCGGCCGCGCCTCTGTTGCACTTCCGCCCGGTGGCGGGGAAGCAGTGGCAGCGCCGGCCCCGGTCATCCCGGCCACCAACGCCAGGGCGACCGCGGCGGTGAGCGCCGCGCCAGCGGCGCGTTGCTGTCTGTTGAACACATGCCCTCCAGTGGGGAGTTGAGCGTGCCGATGCGGCCTCGCTCACCCAGGGAGAAGCGGGATTCACGTGATTCGGGTTGGCCGAGTGTTCGTCAATGTCCGAAAGGGATCGGCCAAGGATCGCATTCGGGCCGAAGTCCTCAACCCGATGAACGAACTGAGTTCCCTTGTTGTCTCTGTCCAACGGGGACCTATGGAATCTATGAGATGGCAGTGTGCAACCTGAGACCCCCGAATTTCGTACTCCGGAGGTGACCGGCACCGGGTACCGCATCGCCAGGGAGGCGTCGACGAACGTCAGGGCAGGGCCGCGCTCCGGGTCCGCGAGCCGCCTGCCCCACCCGGCGGCGCCCGCACCGCGTCCGCCCGCTGGCGGATCCGGCACCCGCTGAGTCGAGCCCGCATCCACCGGTACGGGTGTACCCATTCGGGGGCTCCGAGGCGCGGCATCCGCGGCCGAGTGGCATGGCTCGGTCATGCTGGGGCGCCCGGGATGCCGTGCCCATGTGATCGAAGGAGAACAGGATGCCCAATGACTCCGTCACGCGATTCCTCGCCGCCCTGAGCCCGGAGGACCGGGAAGCGGTCGGCAAGCGGCCGGACGCCGAGCGGGAGAAGCTGGCCGCCGCCTGGGAGGCCGAGTTGGCCAGGGATGACCTCGACACCTTGGACGAGTTGTCGCCTCCGGCCGCCGAGAGCGAGGCAGCGCGGCGGGTGGTGGCCGGAACGACACCGGAAGCCGAGGGGGGCGGCGGTTGAGCGGGGCCGGTCACCGTCCGTCCTTCCGGTTTCCGCGCGCGTCAGGCGTCAGACACCGCAAGGCTCCGGCCGGTGCGGTGCCGCTCACCCGTGCGTACACCCGATGAGCACACCGCGTGCGTACACCGATGCCCCGGAGGGGGTGGGTCGCACCATCGTGGGGAAGCAGTCGCGGGCGGGCGGCTGATGCCCGCCCGGCAAGGCGCGCGAGAACGACGGGTCAACTCGGCTTGGGCGCGGCGGTGTCGAACAGCTCGGGGTGTTGTGCGAGGGCCAGCCGGGTCCTGCGGATGTGCCCCCGCATGACGAGGCCGGCCTGGTCGTCATCACCTTCCCTCAGGGCACGCACCAACATGCGGTGTTCGTCGTGGACGATCGCGCTGCCGTGCTCCTCGAACAGGCGCACGAAGGCCAGTCGGTACTGCTGGGTCATGTTCCACAGCCGACAGACGAAGTCGGCCAGCACGACCGTCTCGGCACCGGAGTACGACAGGTCGTGGAACTCCCGGTCCAGGTGCAAGAACTCCTCGGGAGTCGCCGCCCGTTCCATCTGGGACGCGAGGGCGTCCATCCGGTCGAGCTTGTCGGCCGTCAGACCGGGCCTGCTGGCCCGGAGCAAGAGCGGTTCGATCTGCTCCCTCAATTGGTACGCCTCTTCGCACTCGGCGAGGTTCAGCTGTGCGACCCAGGCCCCGGCGTTCGCCACGAGGGTCACCAGGCCGTCGGACTGCAGGATGTTCAGGGCGCCACGCACCGGAATGCGGCTGGCTCCGTAGTTCGCGGCGACTTCCTCCTGGCGGATCCGGGTTCCGGGAGGCAGCTCCCCGGACAGGATCGCAGCGCGCAGGCCGTCGGCGATGCGGCGGCTGGCGTTGCCGTGCCGGCCTGTGCCCGCCCCGCTCTCCCCAGGGAGGGCGAGGCGGGCGTCCTCGGGCGTGCTCGGGGTGGACGTGGCGTTGTCGCTCACGGTGCGGGGCCTCCTCAGTCTGCCGGGCGCGTCGGGTTCCACAATGTCACTGGTGCCCCCGCTTCATATGCCTTGCCCTGGGGAAAGCTGACCAGCTCCAGCTGCATGCCCCAGGGAGCGAGGAAGTAGACCCAGCGCTGCCCCGCGCTGGCGTTGGAGCTCGCGACCGGTTCACCGAGCACCCTGACGTTCCGCGACTTCAAGTACGCAACGGCGGCATCGAGGTCGTCGACGTAGAACGCGAGATGGTGTCCGCCGATGTCGCTGTTGCGGGGCTGGGGAAGCTGGCCGTCGGCGGCCTCCCACTGGAAGACCTCGAAGTTCGGTCCGGTGCCACAGCGGTAGAAGTACAGCTTGCGCATGATCGACCGCGGGTGCACGTTCAGCTGCTCGCTCATCCATTCCCCCTGTTCGTGCACGAATGGGCCGAGTTCGTAAATGCGCTCGCAGCCGATCACATCGGTGAAGAAGGCATCGGCCTCCTCCAGGTCAGGAACCGTGAATCCGATGTGCTCGGTACCTCTGAAGCCGGGCAGGGCCATATGTCTTCCTCTCTCAAGCCTACGAAGCCCCACCGTAACATTGGATACAATGAGCGACCAGACTCCGGCAAATTCCGACACTTAACCCAGCACGCTATTGCGATTGGATCCTATTAGGTCTACTTTTGCCGCAGCTTCGATGGCGCGACGACGCGCCGTCGCGCTCGATCGCCACGGAGGAGCCTTGCCGCGCCAACGACGTTTGGAACCGATTCGTCCCTGGGTGGAGTTCACCGCCACACAGGCCGACTGGGGGAAAGCCGACCCCGACCTGCTGCGCGGCATGTTCGCCCAGCTACACCTCATCCGAGCCTTCGAGGAGACGGTGCTCGATCTCGCCGGTGAGGGGCTGGTGCACGGCCCCGCGCACTCCAGCATCGGCCAGGAAGGCGGCGCCGTCGGCTCGGCGATCGGACTGCGCACGTCCGACGGCATCAACGGCTCGCACCGCAGCCACCACCAGTTCCTCTCCAAGGCCCTCACGCATGTGACCAAGGGCTCGGTCGACCTCGGGAACCTCGTGGACGACGGGGTGCGCACGGTGCTGCGCCGGACGCTTGCGGAGATCCTCGGACTCGCCCAGGGGTTCACCAAGGGACGCGGCGGTTCGATCCACCTCCAGTGGCTCGAAGCCGGCGCCCTGGGCAGCAATGCGATCGTCGGAGGCGGGGTTCCGCTTGCCGCCGGCAACGCCTGGGCACAGCGCCACTCGAACACCGATGACGTGACCGTCACCTACTTCGGCGACGGCGCGGTCAACATCGGATCCGTCCTGGAGACGCTGAACCTCGCGGCGGCCTGGGACCTGCCCCTGTGCTTCTTCATCGAGAACAACCTCTACGCCGTCTCGACCCGGGTCGGCGAGGTCACCCGCGAGGAACGGCTCTCGGGGCGCGGGCTCGGATTCGGCATCCCCTCCTGGCGCGTGGACGGGATGGACCCCCTCGCCGTACACCTCGCCATGGTCCAGGCCGAGGAGGTCATGCGCAGCGGTGGAGGCCCGTGCATCATCGAGGCCGACGTGTACCGCTACTTCCACCAGAACGGCGGGTACACGGGCAGCGCCTTCGGCTACCGCAGCAAGGAGGAAGAGGCCGCCTGGCGCGAGCGCGACCCCCTGCTGAAGACCGAGCGCGAGATGTCCCGGCTGGGGCTGCTCGACGAGGCCACGGCTGCCGGGGTCCGCGAGCAGGCGCGGGAAGCGATGCGGCAGCTCACGGAGGAGCTCGTCGAAGCCGATCCCGACGCCCGGGGCAAGCGGCGGATCGTGCCCGCGCTCTGGCCAGACCCCGCGACGGCCGACGACGGTCTGCGCGGCGACGCCAGCGAGTTGGCGGGCGCCCGCACCCTGGACCCGGCGCAGTACGAGGGACCTGCCGAGCAGAAACGATTCGTTACGGCGGCTTCCGATGTTCTCGGCCGCCGGATGGCCGAGGACCCGCGGGTCGTCGTCCTCGGCGAGGACGTGCACCGCCTCGGCGGCGGGACCAACGGCGTGACCAAGCGGGCGCTCCAGGTCGCACCCGATCGCGTCCTGGGTACTCCCATCAGCGAGAACGCCTTCGCCGGTCTGGGCGCGGGAATGGCACTGGACGGCCGGTTCCGGCCCGTCATCGAGTTCATGTACCCCGACTTCCTCTGGGTCGCGGCCGACCAGGTGTTCAACCAGATCGGCAAGGCCCGCCACATGTTCGGCGGCGACAGCGCCGTCCCCCTCGTCCTGCGCACCAAGGTGGCGATGGGGTCCGGTTACGGCTCGCAACACCTCATGGACCCGGCCGGAATCTTCGCGACCAGCCCGGGTTGGCGCATCGTGGCCCCGTCCACCGCGGCCGACTACATCGGTCTCTTCAACACCGCCATGGCCCTCTCGGACCCGGTCCTCGTGATCGAGCACGTCGACCTGTACGGGGTGTCACAGGACGTGCCCGAGGGCGATCTCGACTACCAGCTCCCCCTCGGGGTGGCGGCCCTGCGCCGTACCGGCTCGGACATCACCGTCATCAGCTATCTGTCGATGGTGCACAAGGCGCTCGAAGCGATCGAGCAGACCGGCGCGGACGCGGACCTGATCGACCTGCGCTGGCTGGATCGGGCGTCGATCGACTGGGACACGATCGGTGCGAGCATCCGCAAGACGAATGCGGTGCTCATCGTCGAGCAGGGCGCACAGGGGACCTCCTACGGCGGCTGGCTCGCCGACGAGATCCAGCGCCGCTACTTCGACTGGCTCGACCAGCCGATCGAGCGGGTGACCGGCGGCGAGGCGAGCCCCAGCATCTCCCGGGTGCTCGAAGCCGCGTCCATCGCCCAGGTCGATGACATCGCCGCCGCGCTCCGGCGCAGCCTGGCCGCCATGGGAGGCAACTGATGGCCGTTGTCATTCGGATGCCGGAAGTGCTGACCGGGATGGCCGAGGCCATCGTGCTCGCCTGGCACGTCTCACCGGGCCAGGAAGTGTCGGTCGGACAGGCGATCGCGGAGATCGAGACCGAGAAGGCCGCGGTCGACTACGAGGCCGAGCAGGCCGGTACGGTCGCGGGATTCCTCGTCGAGCTCGGCTCCCCCGTCACGGTCGGTACCCCGATGCTCGTGTTGGCGGAAGCCGGTGAAACGGCCGAGCAGGCGATGGCCGAGGCATCCGGCGCGCCAGGTGCCGCATCCGATGGCGAGGGCGACGTCACCGCCCCGGCCGAGAGCCCCACGGCTCCCGACACGGCACCCGCTGCCCGCCAGGAGGGCCAGTCACAGGAGCCCGCCGAGAACCCGGTGCCGGTGGCGGAGCTGCCGTCCCGGGAGCGTCTGTTCGCCAGCCCGCTCGTACGGCGGCTCGCCCGCGATCGGAACGTTGACCTCACCACGGTGGTCGGCACGGGACCCGGCGGACGCATCGTCCGTCGCGACCTCGACCGCTTCAAGGCCGACGAGGCACAACAACACGTCGCATCGACCCCGGCCCAGCCGGCTGCACCGGCGGTCCGGACCGAGGCCGTACCGTCACCGGCGGCCGGCGAGGCGAGCCGACCCGTTCCGCGCGTCGACGACGGCGAGTTCACGGATGTACCGCACACCGGTATGCGCCGTGCGATCGCCCGGCGGCTCACCGAGAGCAAGAGCACCGTTCCTCACTTCTACATGGACATCGACTGCCGCGTCGACGCACTGTTGGAGCTGCGTCGGACGATGAAGGCCGACAACGCCGCGGACACGCCGACCCCGTCCGTCAACGACTTCGTCGTGAAGGCGGTCGCCGGGGCGCTGAGGGACGTGCCCGAGGCCAATGCGATCTGGACCCCGGATGCGATCCGCAGGTTCTCGTCGGTCTCGATCGCGGTCGCGGTCGCCATCGAAGGCGGCCTGGTGACCCCGGTCGTACGCAACGTCGACACCCGATCGATCGGCGACATCGGCCGCACCGTCGCCGATCTGGCTGGACGGGCCAGGGAGGGCAGGCTGAACCAGTCCGAACTCGAAGGAGGCTCGTTCACCGTGTCGAACCTCGGGATGTACGGGATCGAACGGTTCGGGGCGATCATCAATCCGCCCCATGCGGGAATCCTCGCGGTGGGCGCCGCCCGACGTCGCGCGGTCGTCGACGACGACGGTGGCATCACGTCCGCCACGATGATGACCGTCACCCTGTCCGGCGATCATCGGGTGCTGGACGGAGCGCTGGCAGCGCAATGGCTGGGCGCGTTCAAGGCACGCATCGAACACCCGATGCGCATCCTGCTCTGAGCCTGTTCGGAGCGCGCGGCACCACTGAGGGAGCCGACGCGGTGCCGCCTCGCACGGGAGATCCCCGTGGAAGGCGCCCGCGTCGGCTCCCTCAGTACCAGGCGGCATGTCGAGTCGCCCGACCCCCGTGCACCCCGCCCGTCCGCTGCTCGTCGGCGGGCGGGCGCACACGGTTCACCCCAACGCGGGCTCCCCGACTCCCCCGCCGCGTGTGAAACGGCCTCCCCCGAGCAATGGATGTGTCGGAGTGCGATGAGTTCCGAACGGCCGGACGGTCCACAGAGAGAAAGCCGAAAGAACCGCACCACGACGACAAGGGGAATGCGATGCCCGTCCTGACGCCCAATCTCTGGTTCGACACCCAAGGTGAGGAGGCGGCGCAGTTCTACGTCTCGGTCTTCCCGAACTCGAAGATCACGAACGTCTCGCACTACGGCGAGGCCGGCCCGCGCCCCGCCGGCACCGTGCTGACGGTCGACTTCGTCCTCGACGGCCAGCCGTACACGGCGATCAACGGCGGCCCGGAGTTCACCTTCAGCGAGGCGATCTCGCTCCTGATCAACTGCGCCGATCAGGAAGAGGTCGACCACTACTGGACGAAACTCTCCGACGGCGGCCAGGAAGGGCCCTGCGGCTGGCTCAAGGACAAGTACGGACTGTCCTGGCAGGTCGTCCCGGCCGCACTCGGTGAGCTGATCAGCGACCCCGACCAGGACCGGGCCCAGCGCGCCATGAAGGCGATGCTCGGCATGAAGAAGATCGATGTGGCGGAGCTCCACAGGGCGGCGGACGCGACGGTGTAGTGGGCCCGCGGACCGCCACGGCACCGAACGGTCGCGGGACCCGCCTCCGGGCGATGCCTCACTGAGTGGAGCGCCTCGCCCGGCGCCACTCCCGCAGCACCTCGTTCACGTCGAGGCGCTTGATCCCCAGCGGCGGCCCGGGAGGAGGCATCAGCAGAAGGTCCATGATCTTCTTGTTGAGATCGGCCACCCGCTGCCGCACCTCGGACTCGCTCGTGACCTTCGCGAGGGATGCGGGTAGGTCCTCGGCTTGCTTGCGGCACTCGATGACCGGGGAGAGGTAGGAAACGCCTTCCCGTGCCATCTTGGCCTTGATCCACCACATCTCGTCGTAGGGAGCGTTGTCATTCGGCAAGGGCTTTCCGAAGCCGGGAAGGCTCGCGAACTCGCCGCGCTTCTCCGCCTCGTGGATCTGGTGGTCGACCCAGCCCTCGAAAGAGACACCGGGCGGCTTCCGTTGCGTCATGACACCCATGATGGCAAACCGCAACGGCCTTCGGTACGGCGGTTCCTCCGGGGCGGTGCGGACCCACGCCGACAAGACCCGGTGTGAGGACTGTTGGTCCCTCACGTACGCCGAAGGGTGACGGCCGTGGTCCGCCCGTCCGGTCGAACGACTCCGACTGAGCACCCCGAACAGATGGGCGGTCGCCACCTGCTCGGCCGAGGTTCGTTAGGGATGGTGTACCCCGTCCTTGTCCCTGCCAGCGCCTCTCGTGGCGGACCCTGTGAGAAGCGGCGGGCAGGTCGATGTCGGGATGCGATGGTCGCCGACCGCGGACCGTCCGTTGAACCGTTGAACCGCTGGGGAGGAAAGCGTGGTCGTGTCGAAGACCGTGAAGGTAGCGATCATGGCGTGCGCGGGGGCGGCGATCGCCTCGACGCCCCTGTACTGGCTCCTCGACGGCCCAGGCAGCGGCCGTCTGGTCGCCGCTTCCGTTCAGGGCGCCACAGGAGTCGTCACCCTGGCATGGAGCCTGCTCACCACTCCCGGCACTGCCGAGCCCCCTCCCGTAACGAAGGTCGTCGATGTGGTGACCGACACGGGTAGTGCGAGCGCGAGCGCCGGTGGTACGGCGGTCAGCGGCGGGCTAAAGGGGAGCGGCGCCGGAAGCGTGTCGATCCGGGTACGGAACTCCGGGGACGCCACGGCGGAAGGTCCCGGCAGCCTCGCCTGCTCGGGTGTGTACACCGCCGACGGGCGAACGACCTGACGAGGGGTTACGCGGGAAGGTCCCGGATGGTCGCGCAGGAGGACCAGCCCGACGAATGTCGTCCCGTACCCCTGGGTCGCGATGCGGCCCGGTCGGGTGATGTGTCTGCGGACCCCTCAGGGATTCAGCCGCTGAACGGGACAGCGGCGCTCCACGCCACGGATACGGGGAGCGCGTACGCGGGCCCCGGGGGCTTCGCCAACACCGGCATCGTCCAACTGGTGATGGACGCCAACGCGGCCGAGCACTTCAGTACGGCCTTGGTGTGGAGGCTGCTGAAGGCCATCGATTCGCTGGAGTCCCATCTCCGACGACTCGATGACGGGCCCCTGGCGCCCACACGGGACATACGGACGGTCCAAGCCGAGCGGACCCGGCTCCGAAAGCGGCTAAGACTGGCGGAAGCGCAGCTCAGGCGGGCGAAAGCCGACAAGAAGCGGGCCAACCAGTTGCGGAAATCCGCCGAGCAGCGGGCCGAGAAGTGGGCTCTTCGGCACGCCCGGACGGGGCAGGTTCCTCAAGCCCCGGCCCACCGGCAGCGACTCATCGAGCCGGCGCCATCACCCCGTGTCCAAGGGGATGACCACGGAGAGTTGTTGCGGGACATCGCCCACGACCTCGACCGCAACGCACGGGAACTCGGCCGTCTGCGCGGACTCCTACGGGCAGGCCGACGCAATCGTCCTGTCACAGTCTTGATCGCAGTAGTGGTCGTGCTGCTGGTCGCCGTCGTCCTGAAGACGTCCTCCACTCCGGGGTCGGGCGCGCCGGAAGTGCACGACTCCAAGAGGAGGGCGGCGGACGGGCTCACTGCGTCGCCGTTCCACTCGGTGCCACCGGCGCCTTCACGAGAGGCGCGGATGTCGCCCTCCGCCACCCCGGACGCCCCGGACGCCCCGGACGCTCAGGTGAGAAGGACCAGCCCCGCGCCGAGACCATCGTCGTCACCGGTCGCGTCGTCGAACAAGTCCGCTCCCCGGCCGTCGACACCGCGGAAGGCCGCCCCTCCGCCGGCGCCGGCGAGCCGGGCAACCGGCCAGATCTTCATCGTCCGGGGACACCGCAACGAGATGAACGTGAATCTGACCGGTTTCGAGCCGGACGAAGACGTCATGATCTACGCGTACACGGATGCGGACTCCACCGACGGTCCGTTCGACCAGAGGATCCACACCGTCGATGCCGACGGCAACCGTGAGTTCGGCGCCTTCCCCATGGAGGCACCCGGCCGCTATTGGGTCGTCGCGTCGGGCGTCAAGTCGAATGTCATCACCTGGTCCGGGTGACAACGGCCGGCACCTGCTCGGGGCCCGGGCTATAGCCCGGGCCCTGGGGCATGTCGTCGACCGCTCGTCTCGGATGCACGACCAGGCTGTCGACGGCCCGTCCCGAGGCGTTCCGGGGCGTTCCGTCGGGCGCACGACCGGGCCTCGACGACACTCCCTCGCGCTGTTCCGCTACTCGGCGTTGCCGACGGTGGCGTGGGCCGCCTTGCGGATCTGGTCGGCGACAAGGTCCGGGTGGGACATCATCGCCACGTGGGAGGAGTCGACCTCCACGGTGTGGGAGTTGGCCCTCTTGGCCTCGAAGCGCTCCAGGTCGGGGGCGATGGCCTTGTCGTTCTTCGCGACGATGAACCACGACGGGATCGTCCGCCACGCGGCGGCGGTCGCGTTCTGTGCGAAGCCGGCCTGGGCGACCGGGCGCTGCTCCACCGCCATGACGCGCGTCTGCGCCTCGGGGAGGTCGGCGGCGAACACGGCGTGGAACTTCTCGTTCTGGATGTACAGGTCGGTGCCGCTGTTGGTGCCGTCGGTATAGGGAACCGGGCGCAGTGCGGTACCGAGGTCGCTGCCGGCGAACTTCGTGGACAGTGCGGCCGGGTTCTCGCCCACGTCCGGCATGAAGGCCGATACGTACACCAGGGCCTTCACGTTCTCGTTTCCGGCCGCTGCCTGGCTGATGACCGCCCCACCGTACGAGTGCCCGGCGAGCACGATCGGGCCCTTGATGCTCTTGAGGACGGAAGCGACGTAGGCGGAGTCGCTGAGGACGCCGCGGAGCTGGTTCGGTGGGGCCACCACCGGATATCCGCGGTGCTGTAGCCGCTCGACCACCTCGTTCCATCCGGACGCGTCCGCGAACGCACCGTGGACCAGGACCACGGTCGGCTTGACTCCCTGTCCCGTGGGCTCCGGGTTGCCGGCGCCGGAGGGGTCACCGCCGGCCATCGCGGGGCCGGTCGCGAAGACCGCCGCCGTCAGCGCGGCCGACAGGGCGGTCACGCGGACTATGCGCCGCCGCGCACGGGAGGAGGAGGGTGGTACAGCCATGGGAGGTCTCTCTTCTGCTAGGGGAAGGGCTGTCGCCCCACCCTTCAGTCGCTGCCGCCCTTCCCGCTCTCCCAGACAGGCGGGAGAGTGAAGCCCCCGGCCGTCCGGGTGACGCCCCTTCGGCGCAGTCGCCTCCGACGTCGGGTCGGGGGCCGTCGGGGTGACCGCACGGCGGCCCGACCCGTATCTGGCCGGTGGCGGACCTGTCCCGGCGGCGAGGCGTTCCGGCGGCTGGGGGCCGGCGAGAACGGGAGGCGCCGCGGGCGATATCCGTCTCTCAGTACGACACCGAGCGAGATACGCAACTGATTTCGTATCAGAAGCCCTATGGAACAACGAATTTAGTTATTACAAAGCGGGTTATGTGCGGTATAGCATCCGCAACTAGCAATCCAGGTCCGGAATCCGCACATCTCTCATAGGGGTTGGGTATGCCCAGATTCAGCGATCGCGAGCTAGGAATGTCCCGGAAAATCACCCGCAGGGACTTCCTGGACGGTGTGGCCGTCACCACCGCCGGTGTGGCAGCCGCGGTGGCACTGCCCGGCGTCGCCCAAGCAGCCCCGGGCCCTCGCCCTGACAAGGGCCACGGTCATGGACACGGGCACGGGCACGGGCACGGTGGACACGCCCCGTACCCGCCCACCGAGACGGGTCTCAAGGGCCAGGGCGCCGGTTCTTTCGAGGTGGCTCACGCGGTACGGGACGGCAAGTTCACCCCCGGCTCCGTCAAGGACACGCGCGAGTCCTACGACCTCGTCGTCGTCGGCGCAGGACTCAGCGGACTGGCAGCGGCTCACTTCTACCGCAAGGCCGTCGGATCGCGCGCCCGCATCCTCATCGTCGACGCCCTCGACGACTTCGGCGGACACGCTCGGCGCAACGAGTTCCGCGTGGGCCGCCACACGCTGCTCTCCCACGGCGGAACCGTGAACATGGACACCCCCAGCACCTGGTCCCGCGAGGCGTACAGGCTGGTGACCAGGGATCTCGGTGTCGATCTGAAGGCACTCGAAGCCACGGTGAAGTCCGATGCGTACCAGCAGTACGGACTGCGCAGCGGGACGCTCTTCAACTCGGAGCGTTGGGGCAAGGACCGACTGGTGATCCGGGAGTCCGGCGAGTCCTGGGCGTCGTACGTCACCAAGCTCCCGATGAGCGATGCGAGCAGAGCGGCTCTCGTCCGGCTCTACACCACCACCGAGGACTTCTTTCCGGGCCTGACGGACGCCCAGAAGAAGGCGGCGCTGGCTCGTACCCCGTATGAAACCTATCTGCGCGAGAAGATCGGGATGGACACCGACGCTCTGGCGATCATGAGACGCGGTACCAACGGGCTGTGGGGCGTCGATGTCGACCGTGTGGCCGCGGCCGACGCATGGGCGACCGGGCAGCCCGGCTTCAACGGTCTCAACCTGGCGAACACGCCCTGGCCGGGTGCCGGATTCACACCCCTGATGCAGCTCGCGGCGACCGAGGGCGACGGTAACTACTACTTCCCCGAAGGCAACGCCACCCTGGCACGGCTGCTCGTCAGCAAGTTGGTGCCGGACGCGTTCAAGGACCGCCGCCTCGACTGGACCGAGGCGCCCACGGCGACCGCCCGCTACGGCAACCTCGACGACTCCGACTCTCCCGTCCGCATCCGGCTCTCCAGTACGGTCTTCCAGGTGCGCAACGAGGGCCGCCACGGTGCGACCGTCAGCTACTCGAAGAACGGACGCAGCTACCGGGTGCGCACCAAGGGCGTGGTGATGGCCTGCTGGAACTCGGTGGCTTCCTACATCGTTCCCGAGCTGCCCGCCGAGCAGGTCCAGGCGATGCGCTACGGCGTGAAGGTGCCGCTCGTGTACGCACGAGTGGCCCTGCGGGACTGGCGGGCCTTCGCCAACGCGCGAGTATCGCGGGTGAGTACCCCGTCGATGTACTTCAGCAGTTTCGGGCTTCCGACGGTGACCGAGATCGGCGACTTCACGATGCCGCACCGCCCCGAACTGCCGACGGTCATCGCCCTGTCCGCAACCCCGAACCAGCCCGGCCTCGGCGCCTGCCGCGAACAGCACAAGGCGGGTCGGCGCGCCCTGACCAGGATGCAGTTCGAGCACTTCGAGCGGGAGATCCGGGACTCCATGGCCCGCTCCCTGAGCGACCACGGGTTCGATCCGGGCAAGGACATCACCGCCATCACCGTGAACCGCTGGGCACACGGCTACTCCTACGAGTACAACTCGCTCGACGACCCCGCGCTGTTCGGGCCCGAGAGGCAGCGGCCGTACGTCTTGGCTCGCCGTCCCGTCGGCCGGATAGCCATCGCCAACTCCGACGCCGAAGCCTTCGGCTACACCCACGCGGCCTTCGATGCCGCCTACCGTGCCGTGTCACACCTGGTGTGAGGAGAGCAGGACCGTACGGCGAGTGTTGGGCCCGGACATGGGGAGCGGAGTCGATGACCGTATCCCCGGCTGGGCCTTCCACAACACGGTGACCGACGCGGGTCACGTCCCGTGTGCTGCTTCGCCTCCGCAGCCCGCCCCGGCCCGTCGACACGGGCCGGGGCCCACTCACCCGAGGGTCCGATCTTCCGTCGCCTGCCAGGTCATGGCCCGGCACGGTAGCGGCAGGGCAGATCGAGCGGTGGCGCGGCCGAGTCAGCGACCGTGGCGGCGGCGTGCCCTCCGCCTCAGGACGAGGAAGACACACGCCAGAACGAACACCGTGAGCAGAGTCGGCAGCCACCGAACCGCCCCGGACACGACTTCACCGGGGAATTCAT
Source organism: Streptomyces sp. NPDC005963 (assembly GCF_040638655.1). Taxonomy (NCBI): domain Bacteria; kingdom Bacillati; phylum Actinomycetota; class Actinomycetes; order Kitasatosporales; family Streptomycetaceae; genus Streptomyces; species Streptomyces sp. NPDC005963. The sequence goes on from NZ_JBEXVD010000001.1 coordinate 122,458, forward strand.
CCCCACCGTCCGACGCATCAGGCCCCCTGCCCACTGCACCGCTGGGCGCGCCCCCGCCCAGCCACACCTGCCCCTGTCGGGCGTCCGTGACGGGCCGTGCCAACGACTGGGCCACATCCCGGGCCAGCGTGGGCCAGCGTTCCTCCAAGCGGTCGGCCGACAAGGAGGTGTAGCGGACGTTGGTGAAGTCGACACCGCCGTAGATATACGTCCTGGTGTACTCGGTGTTGCCCTCACGGGTGCGGTGCGTCACCTTGAACTCGCCCTTGGTGTACGAGCGTACGTACCGGTCGAAGGTGTCGCGCGGCTTCCAGCTCTTCGTGGTGGTGTACGCACTGATGTCACCCTTGTCGATCATCCCGGCGTACGTCGTCTCGGTGCGGGCGCTCAGTTGGCGGTACCACTCGGCCGCGACCCGGCTGAGGTACACGCGCCGCAACTCGGCGTACTCCGGTGCCTTGTTCACGGCGTCGACCACCTTGGGCAGGATCATCCGCCGAAACACGGTCTCATTGTGTTCCTGCACCGAGGTCGACTGCTCCGGGCAGGACATCGCCGCCCTGGCGCCGCGGGACTTCAGGTACTGCGTTTCCATCTGCACGTCCAAGGGAGCATCGAGGATGTGCAGTTCGTCGCCCTTCTCGTGCACGGTGGCCGGCGAGGGCACGATCCAGGTGCGGAACGACATGCAGTTGCCGGAGAGTGCTTCCCAGTAGTCGGCGCCGAGTTCGGTGTCCGGATGGATAAAGGTACCGGTCGTCTTCTTCAGCAACAGATCCGCCTCCAACAGCACCCGCCCCGCATCGGTCCGCCCCAGTTGCGAGTCGACGATCCGATCGGGCTCGTTGGGGTTGAGGTTGACCCAGAACGTCGAAGGATCCAGCTCCAACCAGACGAAGAAGGCGTCGGACGAAGCCTCGGCGCCGGCCAGCCCCACGGATCCGCCTCCCCCGCCCGAAGCGGACAGGGGAGCCTTGAAGGCGTAACGCAGACCGCCCCGCCCCGCACCGGGATCACTGAGGTAGCGCAGTTCGAGACGGGAGAAGTCGATGCCGCCGGGCGCCTGGTGCGGCGCTGTCAGGCCCTGTACCAGACCGCCCCTGATCTGCTCGTCCACGGCGTCACAGCCGGCGATCCGCCGTGTCGAGTGGACCGCGAACCGGAAGGCGGAGGTGCCGGTGGCCGCGTGGCCCTGCGCCTGTGGCCTGGGACAGTTCGGAGGGACCGCGGCGAAGAGGGACCTGGCGGCGGTGTCGGCCTGGCGCGCAGCGCCGATGTCCTTGCGGAGGTTTCCGCGGGCCGTGGCGGCACGAACGGTCTCGATGTCCCTGTAACGTTCGGTGATCCGCTGCTTGGCGGCCTCCGCGGCCTCGCGGCGAACAGCCACCGCCTCCAGTTCCTTCTTGATCACCTTCCGTTCGTTCGCACGCTCTCCCGCAGGGAGCTTGGTCGCCTTCTGTGCCCGTGCGACGAGTTCCTTCTGACGGTTCGCGACCTTTCGAAGCTCGGCATCGGCCTTCTTCAGCTCGGCGTCGCGCTGCGCCCGCTCCTTCCGGCTCAGGCCGTACTCCTGGGCGTGGTAGGTGGGTGTTCCGTCCTCGATGACCTCCTCGTCGCAGTTCTCGCACGGGCCCCGATCCGTGTACCAGGACAGGGGTTTCAGAGCTGCCGCGCCCGTCCTGTTCTCTTGCAGCACGTTCTTGATCAGCTTTTCGGAGTGCAGGCCCGTCTTCTTCCGTCCTTCGCGTACACCGGGAAAACTCATCGCCCGCACCATCAGCAGGTTCTGCACGCCCTGCTCATGCAGTTCCCTGTGATCATCGGGGCGCAGATAGCGCTTCCACATGTCCAGGGGCACCAGCTTGAAGTCGTACGCGGGGGCCTCTTCGGGGCGCCCCGTACCCATCAGGGACTCAAGTTCCCCGGCGGTCCGTCCACGAGGATCGACGAGCGCAACGGCGACGTTGGCGAACTCGCTGTAGCCGTTGGCGTACTGACCCGACTCACTGATGTAAGCCCCTCTGTACTCGGTGCCCAGCCGGTCCCGGAAGTCGAATCCCTCCTGGCTGAACTGATCCTCGTAGTACGGGACGAGTCCCCCGGCGCCGTCCTCGACGGACCGGGTCGCCGCCCGTGCACTGGAGACGACATCGCCGTCTCCGGGGCCGAGCAGCGAAGCCGCCGCGAACCCCGCCAGACAGCAGACGGCCATCCACCGTCGCCAGCCCGGCGCACGTGCCCGGAGCCGTTTCCCCGTGTTCTCGCGCATGGTCGAGTGCACCCCCGCTTGTGCGCCTGTGAGTCACCGGAGAACGTAGCCCGAGGGCCGAGGATCCGGCGCTCGTACAGTGCCCGTTACCCCCGAAAGAGCTGCGTCCGGACGGTGGACGGGTGTCGACGCACCGCACGGAAGGGGCTGATGCAGATACCGGGGGAGAGCGTTCACTCGGCTGCGGGCGTCCGGGTTGCGGTCACAACCTGTCCGCAACTCCTGCGATGGTTGGACCGTGGCAGAGACGAGAGTCAGGGGGAACGTCCTGAGAGGGACCGTCCCTGCTCAGGCCGCCGTTGGCAGGGGGACAGCAGGTCCGGATCTGGAGACATGCGCACCATCGAGGGGAACGGCATCACCGTGACAGCACACCAGCAGGCACAGACCCACCGCCCGATCGGCCCGTGCCATCCGACCACGAGGGCCACCCGTCGGAGGAGGAACGGCTCCCCCATCACCGGGCCTCAGGCGCTGACCGCCGGTGGACCGGCGTTTCAGGACCCCATCCGATGAGCGTCCTCGACTCCCGGGCACTGAACCGTGCCACGCTCGCCCGACAGTTGTTGCTCGATCGCGCCGACCTCACCGTCGTCGACGCCGTCGCACACCTCGGCGGTCTGCAAGCGCAGGAACCACAGGAGCCGTTCGTCGGGCTCTGGTCCCGGCTGACGCCCTTCGACCCGGCCTCGCTCTCGAACCTGCTGGTCGAACGGCACGTGGTGCGGACTCACCTCATGCGCCGTACCGTCCATCTCGTCACCGCGGACGACGTCCTGGCCTGGCGGGCACGGCACGACGGCATGTTGCGCCAGCGGGTGCTCGGCACCTACCGACGCGAACTCGACGGGGTGGATCTCGAAGAACTCGCCGCGGCCGGTGCGGAGCTTATGTCCGACGGCGAGCCGCGCTCGATGTCCCAGCTCGCCCGGGCGCTCGCGGACCGCTGGCCGGATCCGGGACCGCGCCCTCTGGGAGAGGTCCTGATCGCCGCGCTCCTCCCGACGACGCAACTGCCGCCGCGCGGACTCTGGCGCACCAAGGCGGGAGCACGGTACGCGCTGCTCTCCTCCTGGCTGGGCCGTGACGTCGACCCACCCGCCCCCCAGGGCACCGATCCGGTCGGTGAAGCACTGGTACGGCGCTATCTGGCCGCGTTCGGCCCCGCAGCATCGGCCGATCTCCGCGCCTGGTGCGGCCTGGCGGGACTGCCGAAGGCGGTCGCAGCGGTGCGCGAAGAACTGGTGGCCTTCCGCGACGAGCGGGGTCGTGAACTGCTGGACCTCCCCGACGCCCCGCGCCCCGACCCCGACACCCCTGCCCCGGTCCGCTTTCTGCCCGCCTTCGACAATGTGATCCTCGGTTACCACGATCGCAGCCGCATCATCGACGACGCTCATCGCGGCCTGTCGGTCGCCGGCGAGCGCGTCGTCCTGCTCGACGGCAGGGTCGCCGCCACCTGGACCGTCGCTGCGGACACCGTGGTCGTCACCCCGTTGTGCCGCTTCTCACCGGCGGACCGGACCGCCGTCGCCGAACAGGGAAGCGCACTGGCGTCGTTCCTGTCGGACGGCGCCAGCCAACGCGTACAGATCGCCGCCGCTCCTCGGTGAGCCACGGCCGCGAGGTGGTTCGTCATGATCATGGGCAATGCCCGGTCCGTCCTTCCCCAGGTGCTCCGCGCATGGGCCGCCCCGCTGGGGTTGGCGGTTGCCTCCGTGGCGTACCGACTGGCCCCACGGGCGCAGTATCCCGAACCGATCGAGGACTGCTACGCCGGCTTCGACTGGGTGGCGGCCCACGCGGCTGAACCCGTCATCGTGGGCGGGACGAGTGCGGGCGGTGGGCTGGCCGCCGCACTCGCCTCCGCGATCACACCGCCAGATACCCTCCGTCGACGGGGATCGCCGCGCCGGTGACGAAGGACGAACTGTCCGACAGGAGCCAGGCCACTGCCTCGCCCACCTCGTGGGGCTTGGCGAACCGGCCGAGCAGGTGTCGCTGTCGGAGGGTGTCGAAGACGCCGGAGAAGGTGGGCTCCTCCGCGATCCGAGCGACCATCGCGGTCTCCACGATGCCGGGCAGTACGGCGTTGACCCGGATGCCGTGCTGTCCGTAGTCCGCCGCGGCGGCGCGGGTGAGTCCGATGACGCCGTGTTTGGCAGCCACGTACTCACTCGCGTTGGGGACGGCGACCTGGCCGAGGGCAGATGCGGTGTTGACGATTGACCCACGGGTGCCGGATTCCAGCATCGCCGTGATCTGGTACTTCAGGGAGTAGAAGACGCCGGTGAGATCGACCCGGATGGCCCGGTCCCACTGCGCCCCGGTGAGCTGGTGCAGGGGGGTGGCGGCCTGCTCCACACCGGCGTTGTTGAACGCGCCGTCGAGTCTGCCGTAGCGGTCGAGGGTCCTCGCCACCAGGGCCTCTGCCTCCTCCTCCACGGTGATGTCCGCCCGGAGGAATGCGGCGTCCCCGCCGGCCAGGCGGATGGCCTCGGCGACCTCCTCACCGCTCTCGCTGATGTCCGTAACCACGACCTTCGCACCTCGGCTACCTAGCAGCCGCGCTGTCTCCGCACCGATCCCGCCGCCCCCACCGGTCACGATGACCACCCGGTCCTTGATGTCCATGGCTCTGCGCTCCTCACACACTGTTAGAGATCTGTCTGTCGAACACCCTGCAGAAACGTTCACTACGAGGAATCGTTTCTGCGTTGGGCTGTCCTGCGCTGCCCTCCCCCGGGCGCCTCCCTGACCGGCGGCGCCCGGTGGCCCTGCTCCCGGTCCCCAAACGAGGGGCACGGGTTGATTTCACAGGCTCACTTGCGCAGCCCGAAGGTCTCGGCGAAGCGACCGACCATCAGATCCGCGCCCTTGTACTGAGCGGTCACCTCGGGGCCGAGCAGTTCGCCGCCGGGCAGTTCCGTGGCACCTCCGGCGGGGCCCAGCGGCAGGAGGATGGCCGCAGGACCGGGCTCGTACGAGGTCAGCTCCCTACCGCCCTGGATGAGGGAGGTGATGTTCCCCGCGATCACTTCGGCGTGCTGCATGGCTGCGCCCGCCCGCTTGGCTTCGGCCACGTCCGTGATGTCACCGAGGGCGAACACCGTGGTCTGGCCCTTCACCTGAAGACTGGGAAGCACCGCGACATGGCCGTTGCCCAACCGCGCCGGAGCGAGTGCGCCCGCGAGATAGTCACTGGCGGGTGTGACCCCGTAGGCCCGGAACCACACCTGGGCGCTCACTTCGGCGCCTGATCGAGTGCTGACGGTGAACGCCCCCGCGGTCCCGACCTCGGTCGGCGGGTCTTGGACGAGCGAGTCCCCGAGCAACAGTTCAACACCGAGGTCGTCGAGCTGACGCAGGATCTCCTCGCGGAACGGATCGGAGTAGTCGCTCAGGATGCTCGGGGCCGGGTCGATGATGACGACCTGCTTCTGCGGCCACTGCGCCTTGATCTCCCCCGCGAACTCCAGGCCGACCGGCCCCGCTCCGAGCAGGAGCACCCGGTCCGCGGCGGTGAGCTGCTTCTGCGTGGCGCCGAACTTCTCCAAGGAGGCCGAGGAGTCGTCGAGGTCGCTCTTGGCCGGGAAGGGGTAGCCGGAGCCGGTGGCCAGCACGATGTAGTCGGCTTTCAACACCGTGCCCGAGGCGAGCGCCACCGTGCCGGGCTCGACGCGGACGGCGCGATCGCGCACCACACGGCCCCGGCTGAGCAGATGGTCGTAGGGCAGGAAGATCTGTGGCGCGAAGTCCGCGTCGACGGCGGCACGCAGTGCGCCGACGTTGTGCAGGAAGGCGTCCTTGGGTTCGACGAGGGTCACATCGGCGATGGCGTCGAGGGCCTTGGCAGCGGCGCTACCGCCGTATCCGCCACCGACGATTACAACTGTGGGGTGCATGGTTTCTCCAGTACGAGCATGGGGAGCGGTGTGGAATCGGAGTGATCCACAGGCCCTATTGACCGGATGGCGCGAGGGCGCACACGCGTGTCACCGTGCGGCGTCGGCCGCGCTCGGACAGCGACCGGAGCAGGGTGGGAACGGGTGGGCAGCAGGCCGGGTCCGTGGCGGCCGGAGGGACCGGGGCTGTGGTACCGCATCAGGTGGCACAAGGACTCCAGGAGCAGGGGCCTGTCGTTACGACTCCTGGAAACTGTACAACCGTCTACTTTTATTCCCCGGGTGGAGCGGCCGACTGCGAACGCGCCCGATCCCGCTCGGGTGCCGGCGGACATGCGGGTCGGGGCAGATACCTGCGCCCGGACCGGTGCACACCATCGGTGCGCGGTGGGGGCTGCCGCAGGCATCGGAGTTCAGCAGGGCGTTCCGCGCCGCGTACGGCGTGTCCCCCCGGGACTACCGTCACCTCGCACTCGGCGCACCGGGTGTGCCCTCTCGGGGCGGGCGGCAAGGCGCGCTCCCACCGTTCGGCCGGGGTGCCGTCCCCCCGATCGATTCGGCTGACGGTGGGGCGTGTTAACGTCCGCCGATCGGTTGATTGATGGGGGTAGCTTTGCGAAAGCTTGTGGGAACCGGTGTGGTGGCTGCGCTGCTGGTCACCGGTGGTGTTGTGGGTGCGGGGACGGCCGTGGCGGCCGGGGATCCGACGTTCTACTTCGACCCGGTCCGGGACATGGCCTTGGAGCCCGGTGTGGGGTGGGAGGAGTTGTCGCCGCCGGCGACCGGGGGTCAGCACAGCGGTGAGGGGGACGGCACGTACGTCTACGCCCTGAGCAAGAAGCCGCTCACGGATGCGCGCTGGTCCAGCGGTGGGGCGCCGAGCGGGTTGAAGGTGGACCCGACGGGCGGCTGCAAGGCCAAGGCCGGGATCGCCGGCGTGTATCTGTGCGATGTGAAGGGCTGGAACAGCCCGGGGCCCGAGGTTTCGGCGACACGCACTGCGGCGAACGGTACGACCCTCTACTACGGTCTGGTCTACGTGCCGCGTGGGAAGAGTGTCGACGCGGGCATCAAGGAAGCGCAGACCGCGGGCTCGAAGGCCATCGGTCCGCGTCGGGCGCACGCGACGGTCACGGCGAAGACCAGGGCCCACGTCGCACGGAACACCATGACGCTGTCGACGCCGACGCTGCCGGCCGGCGGCTCGGTGCAGCACACGGTGAAGCTGCACGCGGTTGACAAGGGCGAACTCCAACTGAGCCTGTCCCAGGCACCGGGCTTTCGGAGTTGGGACGAGGGCGAGCTGAAGGTCAGCGTCGACGGTGTGGCCGCGGGCGGTGCCACCGGTGCCGAGTGCGATCACTCGCTCGGGGAGCTCGGTTGGGGCAACGACATTCGTTGCACCGTCAAGAAGTCAGGCGACTACACGATCACCTACCGGTTGAAGGCAGCGGCGACCGCTCCGGCGTGGCGACTGCGGAACACAGCGGTCTACGAGGTGTACACCTTCGGCACCGGAAACCCGCAGAAGACATCGGACTTCGCGGTCAGCAGCTCGATCCCGGTGATCGAACGCTTCCGGGTCGTGGGCCGCGCCGCTGACGGCGACCTCTACGACTACAGCGGCACGGGCAAGGGCTCGAAGCCCTTCGCTTCGGTCGAGTCGGTCGGGCGCAGCGTGAACTGGAACCAGTACTCGGCGCTGACCCGACTGGGTCCGTTGACCGTGCAGAGCTCCGGTCCGGGCGCGGTGGCACGGGACAAGAGCGGTGTGTTGTGGTTCTACCGGACGTCCGGTGACGGCGGCATCTTCAAGAGTCGGCTGAGGGTCGGCGGGGGTTGGAACACCTTCACCTCCCTGACCGGTGCATCGGATCTGACGGGCGACAGGAAGGCCGATCTGCTGGCGCGGGACAGCGCGGGCGCAATGTGGCTGTACCCGGGCACGGGCAGCACCACGGCCCCCCTCGGCGCCAGGACGAAGGTCGGTACCGGCTGGAACATCTACAACGCGCTCGTGGGCGGCACGGACGTGACCGGTGACGGCAAGGCCGATCTGCTCGCTCGGGATTCCGCGGGCAAGTTGTGGCTGTACCGGGGCACGGGTGCGGCGGCGAAGCCGCTCAGCGGTCGGGTGCAGGTCAGCGCCGGCTGGCAGGTCTACAACGCGTTGGTGGCACCGGGCGACCTGAACTCGGACCGCAAGGCGGACCTGATCGCCCGGGACGCCTCTGGTGCGATCTGGTACTACCAGGGCACGGGTGACGCGGCGAAGCCGTACGCGTCCCGAGTGAAGGTCGGCACCGGCTGGAAGAAGTACAACCTGCTGTTCTGACGTCCCGGAAGGGCCGTGACGGCCTCCGTCCCTCGTGGGCGGGGGCCGTTGCTCTGCCGGGACGCGCCGGTCCGTGGACCGTCCGGGACACGAGTTGGGCGCTCCGGCGGCACACCATCACCTCCTTCAGGTGAACCGGACGGCCTCCGGGCGTATCCGGCTGCTCAGGGACAAGGATCGTGTGGGCGGGTGATCCACTCTCCCTTCCGTACGTCGGGTTCCGAGGAGAGGGCTGCACCAATGTTCACGAGAAGAATCCATGTGCCCGCCTGGGCGGTCACGGCCGTGGTGCTGCTCGGTAGTGCGGGCGCGCCGACGGTGGTGTCGGCGCCTCCGGCCGCCGCTCAGACGCGGACCGTTTCCGCGGTGCCGCCGCAGCAGAACATTCCCGAGCTGGAGGCGGGCGGCCCGGCCAAGAGAGTGGTCATTCCGCCGGACCGTCAGGTACGCCGCGGCCCCGGCTATCTCGACGTCGAGGCGCCGCCGTACACCAGGATCGTCGCGCTGAACATCAACTGCGACGCCCCGGGATGCACTTCACGAGTCGCTCCCGACGGGTTGAGTGCGAGCGGCTACTTCCCGGGGAACCGGGTCACCTTCGCCCGTCCCGTGACCGTGGATCTCGCCGCCGACTACGACGCACCCTACGAAGGCGGCTACTTCTACGGCTCCTTCACGTTTCTCGGCGAGACCCAGACGTTGACGGTCAGGATCCTGCCGGAGCCCGAGGACTTCTGAGCGGGCTGATCCCCAACGGCAGGGAAGTTTGCCCTTCGAACCCCGGCCCGGTCGGGGTTGTATGGCGAGGAGCGCCACTCCGCAGCCACGACCCGCCCGGATGCCCAACGAAGCCCGACGCGGACGGACCACTCTTCCATCGGTGAAGCGGCACACGTCTCAGCGCGCCACGAGCATCACCCACACCGGCCCGTTCGCGACGTTCAATGCATCACCGTCAGGCGTGGTGAAGGTGGTTCCACCACGGGCCGATGCGCGCTTCCACTCCCCCGCATACGCCCGTCCGTCGCGCAGGACTTCGGCGCTGCCGGACCCGATGGTCACGGTCAGCGGGGAATTGTTGCCCATGAAGTCCTGGAACTGGGACTCCTTGATCTCCACCCGCTGGACGACGACGGTGGCAGCGGTCAGCGCCTTACCGTCCGGTTCGGCTGCCCGGCGGCCGTCCATCGCGATCTGCCAACGGTCCTGTTCGGAGGACCAGGTGAAGGTGAACCGGGCGCTGGGGAAACGGACGGTGCGTTCGGCGACCGGTTCGCCGCCGTCCGGCGGCGGACCCGTACGGAATCCGGCCCGCTCCAGGGCCTTCGCACCGGCCGTGTCGTCCTGCACCCGCTGCGGCCGTACGTACAGGTTGTACGGAGCAGTGCGTTCCGGCTCGCGGACGAAGGCGCCGGCCGGGGCACTACCCGGAGTCACGGGCCGCAAGGGCGCCGCTTCGATCAGCGGGAGGAGTTTCGACTGTGCGCCGGAGAACACCAGCGTCGGGTTGGGGAACTGGGCCAGGAGTTCAAGGTCGGACTCCCGGGCGCTGCGCACCGGTCCCACGGTGTCCGGGAGCCGGGTCGCATACAGGGCCATCAGCCGGCTCAACCCCGCCTCGACCTGCTCCGCGTACACGACGTCCGCCGCGTTCAGCCCGGTCTGCGGACGGGCCTGTGGAGCGTTGTCGATCTTCACCGCGAGCACCGGCCCCGGTCCCGTGGACAGGGTGGCCGATTCTTCGGGTGAGGTCCCCGAATCGTCGGAGCACCCGCTCAGCAGGGTGGCGAGCACCACGGCGAGTACGGAGCCGAGTGCCGCGTGCCGCGTTCTGGCCGACCGTTCCATCTGACTGCACCCCCGGAGACGAGCGTGGGTCCCACCGTACGTCCGCCGGGGAGGTCCGACCTCCCGGGTGGTTCCTTCGGGTCAGCCGGTGCGGCGGCGGGCGGCGTCTGTGGTCCGCACGGCCCGGATCCCGCCTGAGCCGTACCGTCCGTTCAGGCCGACTGTTCGAACACGCAATCGTGTGGTGACCGAGTTGGTCCGGTGGCCGATGGCCCCACACGGCCTGTCAGGACGACGGCAGGTGTCGGGAGAAGAACGTGAGCAGTTCGTGACGCACCGCCGGCACCGACCGCGCCGGATCGATCGGCCCGACCAGCTTGTTCCGATCGTCGGCGGTCATCAGTCCGGCCGCCTCCAACTGGGGCGCCATGGTGCCGTAGTCGGTGAACACCCAGTGCATGGCGTCGTTGAGCTCTCGCCTCCGCGTGCTGCGTCCGGAGCGCGCGAGCAAGGCCGACCAGGAGCGATCCAACCGTGGATCGCGGAAGCCGTCGGTCCCGAAGAGCAGCAAGGGCCGGTCCACACCGTGTCGGGCGACCGGGAGCAGTTCACCGTCCCGGCCGGGTCCGCGCGACGGATGGTCCAGATGCCCCTCAAGGTTGACCGCCGCGGTGATGCGACCGTCCTCGTACATCGTCTGGGCGGCTGTCGTCCCACCCGCCGAGTGGCCGTACATCCCCACACCTCGCAGATCCAGGGCACGGCCGAGGTGTTCGGGCAGCGGGCGGGCGTGCGCATCGGGGTTCCGGCCGGCCGCCAGAACCGTCAGCTGGTCCAGTACGAACCGTGCGTCCGCAACACGCGTTTCGATCATCGTGCGGAAGATCTGCGGGTCCTCGGGAGTTCCCGGCATTTCGTACGTCCGTACCCTCCCGTCGGGAAACTCGACCGCACCGGTTTCGCCGGGGTGATCGATGGTCACCACCATGTGTCCGCGGCTGGCCAGCTCTTCGGCCGTGCCCGTGCCGGTGGTACGCGGGTCACCGCCGCCGGGGGTGTACAGCAGAACCGGGCGACCGGCCGGGTGCGCCGCTGCTCCCTGGTGCGCGTGGGTAGGAGCACACCACCGGCGAACTCGCCCGACTCCTGGGCGTCAGCAACGCCACCGTCTCGGCCCATACCGGCGCGCTGCGCAGCGCCGGTCTGATCACCACGGTCCGCGCCGGGCGGGCGGTCCTGCACCGGCGAACTGCTCTGGGAGGTCTGTTGGTCCAAGGAGGGCCTAGGTAAGGATATGACTCCCGGCTGGACGCACCGGGGTTCGCCGATCGTTCTCACCCGAGAACCCTCCAGGAGTGAGCGAGTGGGACGGTGACGCTCTCTGCTACCCCGACAACGACCGCTACTCAGGGCTGATCCGGAAGGAGTCTTCATGACGACACCAGAGCAGATGGACGAAGAGGTGCTGGTCGGTGGCGGGGTGAACCACGTCGTGCGGGTCGGCTCGACGGTTCGACGGCCTGTGGGAGCGTGGACCGGAGCGGTCCACGCGCTGCTCGACCATCTGTGGGCAGCGGGCTTCACCGGTGCCCCACGAGCCCACGGCTACGATGCAGACGGCCGGGAAGTCCTCGACTTCATCCCGGGTGGTGTCGCCGACCACCCGCTGTCGGACCGTGTGCGATCGGACGCGACCTTGCATGCCGTGGCCGTGATGTTGCGCGAGTACCATGACGCCACCGTCTCCTTCACACCCGCGGCGGACGCCAGCTGGTACTTTCCGGTCCGCGAGCCGGCCGAGGTGATCTGCCACGGCGATGTCGCTCCCTACAACTGCGTCTTTCTCGACGGACGTCCGGTGGCGTTCATCGACTTCGACACCGCTCACCCCGGCCCGCGCATCTGGGACCTCGCCCATGCCGCCTATCGGTTCGTTCCCCTGACGGATCCGGCCAACGGCGACCTCACCCTGCCCGTCGAGGAACAGGCCCGTCGACTGGGACTCTTCGCGGACGCCTATCGGCTCGACGACGGGGGTCGCGTTGCGCTGACCGATGCGGTGCAGGAGCGTCTGGCACATCTGGTCCGCCATATGCACACACAGGCGGACGCCGGCTCCACCGCGTTCGCCGGACACATCGCTGCCGGGCACGACTCCCTTTACCGTACCGACGCGGCGCACATCGCCCGTCATGCGACGACCTTCACGGCGGTGTTGGTGCGAACCCCTCCGTCACAGTGATCCGGCGGTGTTCGGTCCGTGACCATTATGACCAGCAACGCCGGACACCGCCCCTCCGGAACGGTACGAACCACCAGGAGAGCGCTTCTCGTCGTTGGAGCACGCTCGTCCAGCTCAAAGAGCGTTGTCAGGGTTGCGTGAGTCAACACCCGTGCACCTACCGGGCGGGCGGCGCGGTTATGCGTCCCTCGTTCGCGCGGGTCGCCCCTTCTTGCCTTGCTCGGGGTGTAGCTGCACGTACAACGCTGAGGACTCGAAGGGAAACTCGACATAGGCGTCTCCGGCGAAACACTGGGTCGCATGTCGGCGCATCCGGGGCCCGTATGTCCCGTGGTCGATCAACTCCGTGTAGCTCTCCGTCTCGACCCGGTCCAGGAGACCAACCATGTCGGCGAGATGGACGTCGAGGCCCGGATACATCAGCCCCAGGTACGGCATGTCGTCGACATCGAGGGCCAACACGGGGTATTCGCCTTCCGTGTCCGGCTCGGTGACGGCCAGGATCCGTCTGGAGTCCGACCCGCCGGGCAGAAGAAAACACTCGGAGAGGTGCTCCGCCAACCACGCGAACTCCGCGCCCCACACCTCCCCCATCTCGTCCCCCACCAACTCATCGAGCGGCCGTGGCGCGAAATCGCCGTCCGGGGTGAACCACTCGTGGCGCTCCAACAGGCTGGTGTCGAAGGCCAGCCAGGCCCGCAGACTGGGCGGAAGCGGGCGCCCGGAGGGGAACACGGCCTTGGCGAGCGCGTCTTCCGCCATGGGTCTGGCGCGGGCGCCCTCCACCCAGGGGATATCCCGGTAGGACAGCACGGACGCACCAGGATCTCGCCGCACCATCTCGATGACTCGTTCCGTCAACGCCACTCCGTGCACGGAGCTTCCCGCCCCCTCGATCGTCATGGCCCGGACGTTAGCAATCCCCACTGACAGTCGATGGCCCCGGTTGCCGAAGGCGTGGACAGCACCGCGCCGTTGGGGAGGGCAGTTGCCCGGAACCGGGGTCGCCCCCACGGGCGCGCCTATCGATTTTCGGACAATCGCCGCCACCCGCCGAGGCATGCCTCCCTCCGCTCATTCCTCCTCCTATGCTTCTACAGTCGTGTAGAAATGAGCGAGGGCGGGTTGTTCGCAGCCGCCCCCGATGGTGTGACGCGCGCCCCGGGCCGCACCCTCTCCAGGGGGCGGCGGCGGGCATCAGTTGCACGCCTCCATCCGTCCGTGTGCCCTGGGAGGGCTTCGTGGCTTCGATCGATCTGGACAAAGTGCTGGACAAGGCGTGGGCGGACAAAGGTCTGCCAGAGATTCTCGGCGCCCCCGTCTCCGCCCTGCGAGGGGTCTCCGACCGGGACGGAGACCTACTCCTAGAGGCGTTCGGCGTGCGGACCGTCGCCGATCTGGCCGATCTGAAGTACGCGCGATGGGCGCAGGCCCTCGCCGCGCTCGACACAACCGTCAAGTAGCCACCGCGTCGGGACGGTGCCCGCGGGACAGCGGGCACCGTCCCGACGCGCGGACATCGCATCGCACAGTTGGATCGCACAGATAGGGAGTGGACTCCACAATGGTGTTCAAACGACTGCTCGGCTCGCTCGGCGTGGGCGGCCCCACCGTCGACACGGTGTTGGATTCCGGTACTCCGGTGCCCGGGGGCAGCCTGACCGGTCAGGTTCACCTCAAGGGTGGAAACGCCGACACCACGATCGAGAGGATCGCCCTGGAGTTGGTGGCCCAGGTCGAGGCCGAGGCGGACGGCGAAGAGCACGAAGGGGCGGTGACCTTCGAGCGGTTCCCCGTGAGTGGTGGCTTCCGCCTCACTGCGGGGCAGCAGCTCGACCTGCCCTTCCGGGTGGCGCTGCCGTGGGAGACCCCGGTCACCACGCTCCATGGTCAGAGCCTCGGCATCGTGCTCGGCGTGCGTACCGAGTTGGCCGTGTCGGGGGCCAAGGACAGGGGCGATCTGGATCCGCTGGCGGTGGGGCCCCTACCTGCGCAGCAGGCCATTCTGGAAGCGTTGGGACGGCTCGGATTCGGATTCGCGTCGGCGGACCTGGAGTACGGACGCATCGGCGGCACGGGGCAACGGCTGCCCTTCTACCAGGAGATCGAGTTGACCCCGGCTCCGCAGTACGCGTACGCCATGCAGGAGCTCGAAGTGACCTTCCTGGCCCATCCGGGCGGTATGGAGGTCGTCCTGGAGGCCGACAAACCGGCAGGGCTCTTCTCCTCGGGTCATGAGGCCCTCACCCGCTTCGAGGTCAGCCACAGGGAGAGCTCCGGACGGGACTTGACCGCCGAGGTCGACGGCTGGATCCGTCAGTTGGTCGCATCCCTCGGCACCAGAACCGGTCGCACGGCATACGCATCGGCGGACTCCGTGGACGGGCGCCCGCACGGGGTGGTTCACCAGGGATATGGGGAGCGCCGTACGGGGCCAGGAGCGGGAACCGCCGTCGCAGCGGGGGCCGCCGGACTGGCGGTCGGGGTCGCGGGCGGACTGGTGGCCGCCGAAGTCATCGACGAGGTGGGCGACTTCTTCGAGGGAGACGGAGAGAGCTCCGAGGAGGGCTGACCACGGCTCGGCAAGTCGCCTCCTCGGCATCACCCGCGGCAGGACACGTGCGCCTCAGCCCGGTCGAGCCGGCTCGGGCCCTCATCGTCGCGCTTCGACCGCTGTCGGTTCAGCGGGCGCATCGCGTAGCCCGAGTCTCAGGTGCTCCACGTGATAGAGGGCCTGGTCGAGGAGTTCGGCGACGTGGTGGTCGTAGAGGGCGTAGACGATCGAACGGCCGCGACGTTCGCCGGTGACCAGGCCGAGGTTGCGCAAGAGGCGGAGTTGGTGGGAGCAGGCGGAGTGTTCCATGCCGACCGCGTCGGCGAGATCACCGACCGAGCAGGGGCCTTCCTGGAGGCGAGCCAGGATGTAGAGGCGGGAGGGCGTCGCCAACGCCTGGAGCGTGGCGGCCACGTCCGACACGCCCGCTGCGTCGAGGCGCTCGCGGGCGGTGGCAGTGCTCTTGTCGGCGGCTCCATGACCCATGGTGTCCATCTTACCGACAACACATGAAGACATATTCATGTGTACATGTATTCTGAGTTGTGTCGCCGCCCTCCTGCCCCGAAGGGTTCCTCCGTCATGCCCTCTGCCGTGGCCCAACGCCCCGAAAACCCCGCACCAACCGCAGCACCGGGACCGTCCGTACGCCGTACGCGAGTGTTCGCACTGGCGGAGGCACGTTGGGCCGCAGCCGCTCTCGCCCTCTTCCTCCTCGCCCTGCCGTTGCAACTGACAGGAGCCCCGGCGTGGATCTGGGGGCCGCTGTACGGACTCGCGTACATCGCAGGCGGCTGGGAGCCCGCATGGTCGGGAGTGTGCGCGCTCAAACAGAAGACGCTCGATGTCGATCTGCTGATGATCGTGGCCGCCCTGGGTGCGGTCGCAATCGGACAGGTCATGGACGGCGCACTGCTCATCGTCATCTTCGCGACCTCCGGCGCACTGGAGGCGCTGGCCACCGCGCGCACCCAGGACTCGGTGCTCGGCCTGCTCGACCTCGCCCCCAGTAGCGCGACCCGGATCCTCGACGACGGCAGCGGCGAGGAGAGGGTGCCGACCACGGACTTGAGGGTCGGGGACCGCGTTCTGGTCCGGCCCGGAGAGCGGGTCGGCGCGGACGGCCGGGTGGTTGCGGGGACCAGCGAGGTGAACCAGGCGACCATCACCGGAGAGCCGCTCCCCGCGCCGAAGCAGGCGGGTGACGAGGTCTTCGCCGGCACGTTGAACGGTACGGGCTCCTTGCGGGTGAGGGTTGAACGCAGCGCCGGCGAGTTCGTCATCGCCCGGATCGTGGCCATGGTCGCGGAGGCTTCCCGGACAAAGGCACCCACCCAGTTGTTCATCGAGAAGGTCGAACAGCGTTACTCGATGGGCATCGTGGTGGCGACACTGGCCGTGTTCGGGATTCCGCTGGCGTTCGGCGAGGATCCCGCGGACTCCCTGTTGCGGGCCATGACCTTCATGATCGTCGCTTCGCCCTGCGCGGTGGTGTTGGCCACGATGCCGCCGCTCCTGTCGGCCATCGCCACTGCGGGGAGGCACGGAGTGCTGGTGAAGTCGGCCGTCGTGATGGAGCGCCTCGGCCAGGTGGACACGGTTGCACTCGACAAGACCGGCACCCTGACCGAAGGCACTCCGCGCGTGGCCGTGGTCCATGCCCTGGAGGGCAGCGGTCTCGATGAGGACGGGCTGCTGGCTCTGGCTGCCGCCGTCGAACACCCCAGCGAGCATCCCTTGGCGCGGGCCGTCGTCGACGCCGCGCGCGAACGTCGTCTTGCCATCGCCGACGTGGACCGCTTCGCGTCGGCCCCCGGTGTGGGCGTGCGCGGATTCGTCGACGGCCTTCCGATCTCCGTCGGAACCCCTGCCCGGTTGCTGGGCTCGTCGACGCCGGCCCACGCCGCCGCGCTGGGCGTGGCCGAGGCGTGGGAGGACGAAGGCCGGACCGCGGTCGTCGTTCTGCGGGACGGAATCCCGATCGGGGTGTTGGGTGTCTCCGACCGATTGCGCCCGGACGCGGCTGCCACGGTCGCTTCCCTGACCGCGCTGACCGGCACCGCGCCGATCCTGTTGACCGGTGACAATCCACGAGCCGCTGCGCGGCTGGCCAAGGAGGCCGGCATCCACGACGTTCGTGCCGGTCTGCTGCCCGAGGACAAGGTCGCCGTCGTCCGGGAGCGGGAAGCAGCCGGCGGGCGGGTGTTGATCGTCGGCGACGGCGTCAACGACGCCCCCGCGCTGGCTGCTGCCCATACCGGCATCGCCATGGGTCGCGCCGGATCGGATCTCGCGCTGGAGACGGCCGACGCGGTCATCGTCCGCGATGAACTCGCCACGGTCCCGGCCGTGATCGCACTGTCCCGCGCCGCGCACAGACTGGTCGTGCAGAATCTGGTGATCGCGGGGGCGTTCATCTCGGTCCTGGTCCTCTGGGACCTCATCGGTCATCTGCCCTTGCCGCTGGGAGTGCTCGGGCACGAGGGCTCGACCGTCGTCGTCGGCCTCAACGGCCTGCGGTTGCTCCGGGATTCGGCCTGGCGCCGAGCCCTCTCGTCCGCGTGAGCACTGGGGGCGACCCAGCTTCGAGGTGCCGCGGGCACAACCCGTACGGGCTGCCCCTGCGCGGGTGTGGGCTCCGGTCACCGGCCGGGCACGACGACGGACGAGTCGCCCCTCCCCCTCGCATCGGGCTAAGTACCCGTGCGCGTGGACGCACCCGTGACCGGCGAACCGCCTACGATGTGGGCATGAGCACAGGCATGCACCTAGCAGGTGCGCATCATTCGCAGCAGCCGGACGAACGGCTTGACGTCGCCGCTTCCGTCCTGGCCCTGCTTGCCGACCGCACCCGGCTGGCCCTGCTGGAACGGCTCGGCCGGGGCGAAGCGGACGTCACCACGCTCACCCAGACCTGCGGTGCGGCGCGGCCGTCCGTGAGCCAGCACTTGGCCAAACTGCGTCTCGCCGGCCTGGTCACCGCACGCAAGGACGGACGCCATGTCGTCTACGCCCTGCGGCACGGGCATCTGCGCCGACTCGTGGACGAAGCGCTGAACGTCGCCGAACACCAGATCAGCGCCCTACCACCGCACGACTGACGGCCCAGGCGCAGCGTGGTGCCCGTAGCCCGCCCTTCTCCAATAGGTGCATAGGTGCGCACGCATTGGCTACGATAAGAGCGTCGCGCACCACACCGCCTCAGGGGACGGAAACGGAATCGATGCTGTCCGTGCTGCGCAATCGCACCTACCGCCATCTGTTCACCGCCCAGGTCATCGCCCTGGCGGGCACGGGTCTCGCCACCGTCGCCCTGGCACTGTTGGCGTACGACATCGCCGGGGCCGACGCCTCGGCGGTCCTCGGCACCGCGTTGGCGATCAAGATGGTCGCGTACGTGACGATCGCGCCTGTGGCGGGCGCTTTTGCCGACCGGGTGCCGCGGCGGGCCCTGTTGGTCTCGATGGACCTCGCTCGCGCCGGTGTAGCGTTGGTGCTGCCGTTCGTCATCGAGGTCTGGCAGATCCATCTGCTGGTGTTCCTTCTCCAATCGGCCTCGGCCGTCTTCACCCCGACCTTCCAGGCCACCATCCCCGAAGTGCTGCCCGACGAAGGCGACTACACCCGGGCCCTGTCGATGTCCCGGCTCGCCTATGACCTGGAGAGCCTGTTCAGCCCGGCGCTGGCCGCGGCCCTGCTGACGCTCGTCTCGTACAACTGGCTGTTCGCCGGTACCGGTGTCGCTCTGGCCGCCTCCGCCGCCCTCGTCGTCTCCGTCGTGCTGCCCGGGCCGCGTACCGTCGAGCGGACGGGCAAGGTCCATGCGAAGGCGGCCTTCGGGACCCGGTTGTTCCGGGCAACTCCCCGTCTGCGGGCGCTCCTCGCCCTCGATCTCGCGGTCGCCGCCGCCGGAGCCATCGTCTTCATCAACACCGTCGTCCTGGTGCGCGACCACTTCCAGCGCCCCGCCACCGCGGTCTCCCTCACCCTGGGCGCCTACGGCACGGGCTCCGTCCTGGCCGCCCTGGTCCTGCCACGGGTCCTGGGGCGCTTCAGCGACCGTACGGTGATGGTCACAGCGGCCTTCGTCCTCCCCGCTGCCCTCACGGCCGTGGTACCGATCGTCGCCATGGCGCCCGGCGGCTGGTCCTGGCCCGCGCTGCTCGCCACCTGGGCCGCGATCGGCGCAGCCTGCTCGGCCGTGCTGACCCCCGCAGGCCGGGTGATCCGTCGCTCGACGGCAGCCGCGGACCTGCCCGCGGCCTTCGCCGCACAGTTCTCGCTCTCCCACGGCTGTTGGCTGCTGACCTATCCCCTCGCCGGTTGGCTCGCCGCACACGCCGGCCTCCCGGTCACCGCCCTGGTCCTCGGGGTCATCGCGCTGGGTGGCGCAGCCGCCGCCGCCTCGCTCTGGCCCGTCCGTGACCCCGCCGAGCTCGAACACGTCCATCCCGATCTACCGGAGGACCATCCGCATCTCGTCAACGCACGTCCGTGTGACGGTGGTTGGCGACACGACCACCCCTATGTGATCGACCAACACCACCACCGCTGGCCCGGCAGGAGGACGACCGGTACCGCCGGCCGCTGATCCCCAGACGGTCCGTACTGCTACATGGGGGTCGCGGCCTTCAGGATGAAGAAGAGCGTGAAGGCCGAGTTCGCGGAGGACAGGGCGGAGGCCGTGGTGCCCACCGCAGCCGCCCAGGCGGCCAGGCCCGCCAGGGTGAAGACGGGCGGCCAGAGGCGCACCGCGGGGGCCGGCCTCAGCAGGGCGGCCACCCGGCGCGGAACCGGCCCTGCGGTGGCGAACCCCGCGATCGTGGCGAAGGGGGCTTCGCGCGTGACGAGGGCCGCCTTGCCGACGGCCCGCGCCACCGTGCGGCGGCTCCCGACGGCTTCGGCGGCGCTCTCGTCCGCCCACCGCTCGGCGGTGTAGGCAACGGCGGTGCGCAGGGGCCTCAGAAACGGGTTGGCACGGGCGGCGAGCCACACGACGAGGAGAAACCGGTGGTGCCGAGCGGCCAGATGGGCGCCCTCGTGTGCCAGGAGCGCGCGGCGCTCGGCTGGGGTGAGTTCGGCCAGCATCCCCGAGCTCACCACGATCCGGCCGGGTCGGCCCGGTAGCGCGTACGCATAGGGGGCGTCGTCGGGGAGCACCACGACCGGGTCCGGGCCGGGGGGAAGTTCGGCCAGCACCCGCTCCGCACGACGGCGCACACGATGGTGACGCCACCCCGTCCTCGTACAGGCGATGATCAGGGCCAGGAGTGCGGGGATGGAAGCCTTCCCCGCCAACTCGTCGTAGGGCACCGCGGCGCGGACCTCGGGGTCGGACCAGCCGTCCGGCAGTGGGTTGCCGGGGAGTTGGGCGGTCCCCACGACGACGAGCAGTGCGAGGCACAGGGTGCTGCAGACTGCCAGGACGCCCGCCACACCGGTCAGCAACCGGGTCGCGACGCGCGGGTGGAGGTGCTGTTCGGCCAGGCGTGCGATGGGCCAGGCGGTGAGCGGCAGCACCAGCGGCAGGAAGACGAAGACCCCCATGGGTTCAGTCTTCCTCTTCCCCTGCGCTCTGTGCCAGCAGGTCCCGCAGCAACCGTTCGTCGCCGGGTGAGAGCGCGGTGACGAAACTCGCCAGGACCGCTTCGCGGTCTCCCTCTTCGTCCAGCACGCGACGCATCCGCAAGGCGGCGAGTCCGGCTTCGTCCGTCGCCGGTGTCCATTGGAACGAGCGTCCGGCCCGGGCCCGGTTGACCACGCCCTTCGCGTGCAGCCGCGTCAGGATGGTGATCACCGTCGTGTACGCGAGGTCCCCGCCGAGGCTCTCTTGGACCCAGGCACCGTTCACCGGTTCGGTGGCCCGCCGCAGTGCGGTGAGGACCTGGGCTTCCAACTCGCCCTGGCCGCGTCGACGGGGGTGCTGATCGGCACCGCCGTTGTTCTGGTCCGTCATGCCCGTCAACCTCCCGCCTTGGAAACCCGCCGTGCGTTCCGCCTTCGGAACCTGCTGTGCGTTGGGGTGGGGCCATCGTACTGACGCACGGCATGGGAGTGCGTCACCCGCTCGGCCCTCCTTCCGGACGTCTCCAGTCGGCACGGCCCCGGGACGCGCAGACGCCGAGCACGAGGCAGAGCGCCGCCGCTCCCCAGTAGATGCCCGAGTAGCGGCCCGCCTCGGCGAGTTCGCCGACCGACACCGTACCCACCGCGCTGCCGAGGAAGAGAGCGCCCGCGAACAGCGAAACCACCAGGGAACGGGCCTCCGGCAACACCTCGGTGGCCCACGTCTGCAACGACGAGTGCATCGCCGCCCATGCGACTCCGAGCAGTGCTGCACCGGCGACGGCCACCGCGGGGGTACGGGAAACGGCGACCAGCACGCAGGCCAGGGTCGCCGCGACGGCACCGAGCACGATGAGGTGCGAGGTGGGGGTGCGGCGGGACAGCCGACCCACCAGCGGAGCCGCCAGAAGCACCGCGACGCCGTAGGCCGCCGTCACCGCGCCGGCCACGGTGGTGCTCGCTCCGGCCGCCTCGACCGCCGGCGGAATCAGGGTGAAGGCGCCGAGCAGGGCCGCTCCCTCGACGAACACCAGGAGCAGAACGAGACGGGCCGGCCTCGACCGCCACACCCTGCCCCACGAGACGCTCACGGGCTGTCCGGCCCGTGAGCGGGGTGGTTCGGGCAACCGGCGGAGGGCGATGGCGAGGAGCACCGCCATGGCGCCCGTCACCAGGAACGGGACCTTCCACGAGGTGTACTGCGCCAAGACCCCTGCGGATGCCGAGGCGAGCGCGGTGCCCACGGCGACGCCCGTCATCAGCCCGGCGATCTCCCGTTGGCGCAGCGGGGCCGGCACGGTGTCACCGAGGTAGATCAGTGCCGCGGGAATGGCCGCGCTGAAGCAGGCACCCGTCAGTCCGCGGGCCACGCCCCACGACCACGGGGACGTTGCGAACGTCCCCGCGACCGTGGCGACCGCGGCCAGCAGCAGCGTCAACCGCATCGTCCGCACCAATCCGATGCGATCGGACGCCAGCCCCCACACCGGTTGCATCAGACCGTAGGCCAGGAAGTAGACGCCCGCGGCGTTGACCACGGACACCAGCGAGGCGTCGAACTCGACGGCGATGGCGACCAGCATCGGTGGCATCGCAAACCGGTCGAAGGTGCTGACGAAGGCGGCGCTCCGCAACAACGACCCCGCACGGGCCGAGCGCGGCACCCGGCCGGTCACCCGGGAACCGCAGTGCCGACCGGCGTGCCCGCGGTCATCGATGCGGACCGGACGTCGAAGCCCCCGACGGCGGGCGGGTGATGCACCCGAGGGCCCGGCACTCCCCGTGGAGAAGGGCTGTTCATCAGGGGTGTTCCGCAGCCGGGCTCCCGGGCCCCTGAGCGCCGGTGGTCTCCGTCGTGGTGCCGGTGCCCCCGAAGTACATCCGTGCGAGGTCGGCGTCGGCGAGCAGTTCCCGGGTGGGGCGTTGGGCGACGACACGGCCGCTCTCCATGACGATGCCGTCGGTCGCCATCCGCATCCCGAAGCGGACGTTCTGTTCGACGATCAGGATCGTCTTGCCGCTGTCCCGCAGCAGGGTCACGGAGTCGTGGATGATTTGCAGCGCCTTGGGGTCGAGCCCGACGGACGGTTCGTCGAGCAGCAGGAGCACCGGATCGAGCATCAGGGACCGCGCGAATTCCACCAGTCGGCGTTGACCGCCGGACAGGTTGCCCGCCTTGTCCCCCGCCCGGTCGGCGACGATCGGAAAGAGCTCGGCCACCTGCTGGTAGCGCTTGCGGACCAGTGTGCGGTCCCGGCGGATGATGTATCCGCCGAGGAGGACGTTCTCTCGTACGGTCAGGTTGGGGAAGAGCGCATTGGCCTGCGGGACCTGGGAGACCCCGCAGCGCAGGATCTCCCCGGGGGCCGACTGGTCGATGCGTTTGTCCTGGAGGGTGACCTCGCCGAGCCGTGGGGTGAGCAGTCCGCTGACCGTTCGCAGCACGGTCGACTTGCCCGCCCCGTTGGGCCCGACGATGCAGGCCACGGCTCCCTTCTCGACGACGATGTCCACGCCTTGCAACACATCGCCCCCGCCGTACCCGGCCACCACGCCGCGCAATCGCAACATCACCGCACTCCTTCGGGTTCGGGCTGGTAGTCGTCGCCGAGGTACGCCTCAAGGACGGCCGGGTCGCGTTGGATCTCGTCGGGCGTTCCGGTCGCCATGGTGGCACCGCGCGCCAGGACGTGGACGGGGTCGCACAGGCCCATGATGAAGGGCATGTTGTGCTCGACGATGAGGAACGTCTTCCCGTAGGAATTGAGTTCGCGGATCATCTCCCCGATGCGCTCGATGAGTACGGGGTTGATACCGCCCGCCGGTTCGTCGAGCATGATCAACTTAGGGTCGAGCATCAGGATCTGCGCGAGTTCGACGAGCTTCTGCTGACCGTACGAGAGGGCTGCGGCCGGTTGGTCCTTGAAGGCGCGCATGCCGACGAACTCCAGGAGTTCTTCCGCGGCCTTGGCTTCGGGGCCACTGACCGCGATGCGACCGAGACCCCTGAGCGAGTGCGACCGCTGGGGGGCGACCACGTTCTCCAACACGGTCATGGCGGGGAAGAGCCGGGTGATCTGGAAGGTGCGTCCCAGGCCGCGGTGGGCCCGCTCCCAGGAGGGGAGCCCCTCGATGGGTGCGCCGTCGAAGAGGATCTGTCCGGCGTCGGGCGGGATGGTGTTGTCGATGAGGTTGAAGACCGTGGTCTTGCCCGAGCCGTTGGGGCCGATGAGTGCGGTGATCGAGCCCTCGGGGACGGAGAACGAGCATCCGTCCACGGCCTTGACGCCGCCGAAGTGTTTGACGAGTCCGCGCACCTCCAGCAGGGGCCGGGGGGTCTGTGCTCGGACGGTGGGCGTCCGGCTCGCGGTCAGGGAGGCCGGCAGGGTGCCACCGGCGGCGATGCGCGCTCCGACCAGTCCCGCCGTGCCGGCCTTGCGTCGCTTGTCCAGCAGCGACTTGAGGGAGGGGAGGATGCCCTGGGGCAGGAACATGACGACGAGCACCAGCAGCCCTCCGAAGAGCAGGAGTCGACTGTTGCCGCCGCCGAAGTCGTTGTTGGCCATCTCGTTGAGGGGTTCGACGATGAAGGCGCCGAGCACCGGTCCCCACAGGGTCGCCTTGCCGCCGATCAGGAGCGAGAGGACGATCTGGACGCTGATCAGGATGTTGAACATGCCGAGGGGGTCGATGAAGGTCAGGTAGTAGCCGTACACGGCCCCGGCCATGCCGACGAGCACGCTGCTGGCGGCGAACGCCAGGACCTTCTGCACCGGCAGGTTGATCCCGATGGTGGCGGCCCTGGTCTCGTCCTCCCGGATCGCGATGAGTCCCATGCCGAGTTTGGTGCGCCTGATCCACCAGGTCATCAGCAGTTGTACGGCGAGGATCGCCAGGAGGGCGTAGTAGAAGGGCCAGTTGATCAGGTCGGGGTCCCAGTCGGGCAGGGGCAGGGTGAGTCCGGCGGTGCTGTTGGTGAGGCTGCCCCAGTTGATCGCGACCACTTGGACGAGCGAGAGGAAGGCGACGGTAATGATCACGAACGACGGCCCGCGGGAGCGGAGGGACACCAGCCCGAGGAGTACCGCGACGGCCGCGGCGACCAGACCGGCGACGGGCACCCAGACCCAGGGCGTCACCGATTCGACCCTGGTCGCCAACACGCCGATTGTGTATCCGCCGAGCCCGATGAACGCGCCCTGGCCGAGGGACACGTAGCCGGCGAATCCGGTGATGAGGTTGAGCCCGCTCGCACCGACGGCGAAGACCAGCGACAAGATGATCATGTTCTGGTAATAGGCGTCGTCGGACAGGACGGGGAACAGCAGCAGTGCCAGACCCGCGATCGCGGGCAGCAGCCGCGCGATCCACACGGTGTACGCGGGCGGGGAAGTCGGCGTGGTCATGCGGTGCTCACATCCTGACGGAGGCGGGAACCCAGAAGGCCCTGGGGCCTGACGAGCAAGATGGCGAAGACGACGGCGTAGGGCACGGCGGTGGCCCAGGAGGTGGAGACGTAGGACGCGGTGAAGGTTTCCGCGAGCCCGAAGAGCACCGCACCGATCATGGCTCCGTTGAGACTGCCCATCCCGCCCAGTACCACGATGGCCAGGAGCCGGGCGATCCACGCGTAGTGGGAGCCGGCAACGAAGGGGTACAGCACTCCGGTGATCGCACCGCCGGCGCCCGCGGCAGAGATGCCCAACGCGAAGACGAGTGCGGCGACCGAGGCCACCTTGATCCCCACCAGCTCCGCGCCCGATGGGTTGACCGCGGCTGCGCGGATCGCACGGCCGAGCCAGGTCTTGGTGAGGATCAGTCCGAGTGCGGTGAGGACACCGACCGCGACCAGCCCCCCGTACAGCAGGGTCTTGGGCAGGAAGACGGAGCCGACGGTGAAGGACTCATCGGCGTAGCCGGGCCTGATCGCCATCGAGTTGTTGCCCCACACCATGCCCATGACGGCTTCGATGACGAGGGCGAGGCCGAAGGTCAGCAGTACGGTGGACGCCATGGGGGCGGTGCGGATCGGCCGGACGGTGACGGTGTAGGTGACCCAGCCGATCGCGAAGATCACCGGGGTGGTGATCAGGATGCCCAGCAGCGGATCGATGCCCAGTTCCGACCAGAGGGTGTAGGTCAGGAAGCCCGCGAGCACCAGAAACGCGCCGTGGGCGATGTTGATGACCCGCATGACCCCGAAGATGAGCGTGAGACCACTGGCGGTGAGGGCGTAGACACCGCCGAGGAGGGTGCCGAGGGCCAGGTTCTGGAGGAGTTCCGTCATCGTCCTGCACCTCCCGGTCGCCAGCCTTCGACGATGCGGTCGCTGGTGGCGACCTCCTTGGGCAGCACGACCTCGGTCTTGCCGTTCTGCCACTGCCCCACCAGGAACTCGCCCTTGGGGCTGCCGTCGGCGTTCCAGGAGAGCTCGCCCAGGATCGTCTCGACGGTGTTCTTGCGCAGCCAGTCGGCCAGTGCCAGTTGGTCGTCCATGCTGCCCATGCCTTGGGCGGCGGCTTCGAGGACCTGGCCTGCGGCGAAGGCGTCCGCGGCGTCTTCGGTCGGCTCCTGGCCGAACATGTCCTGGTACTCGGCGACGAACTCCGCGTTGCCCGGGGTCTTCGCCGCGGGGACGTGGCTGATCGCGTAGAGGATGCCTTCGGTGTTCTCGGCGCCGATGCCCTCGGCGTACTGGTGGCCCATCGAGGGGGCGGTGGTCTGGTAGAACCAGGGCGTGGTGACGTTCGCCTTGCGCATCGAGCGCACCAGTCCGACACCGTCCTCGAAGACGGCCCCCTGCACCACGAGATCGGGTTCTGCGGCCTTGATCCGGGTGACGATCGTGTCGAAGTTCTTGGTGTCGGGCGCATAGGTGGTCGAGTACACGGTTTTGATGCCCGCCTTCTCCAGGATCTTCCGGATGCCCTGGACATTGGGTTTGGCGAAGGGGTCGTCCAACACCGGGTAGGCCGCCGTCTCGGGGCGCTTGCCCTCGGGAAGACCGGCGATCCACTCCGCGAACGCGACGCCTTGCCGGTCGGCGGTTCCCTGCTGGCTGTAGATCAGGTACTTGAATCCCCGGTCGAACATCTCGGGCGACCCGCCGGCCGGCTCGACGAAGAGCATCTTGTTCCGTTCGGCCACCACCGACGCGGGCAGGTTCAACAGCGAGGAGAAGCTGCCCAGCAGGAGATCGACCTTGTCCCGGCTGATGAGGGCGTTGTAGTCGGCGACCACGGTGTTCTGGTTGGAGGAGTCGTCCTTGACGACGAGCTTCACCTGGCGCCCCAAGAGGCCGCCCCGTTCGTTCACCGTTGCCTGCCAGACCTCGTACCCGCGCTTGGCTTCGGTACCGGGCTGGGAGAACTGGCCGGTCAGCGGCAGGGAGGTGCCCACCAGGAGCGGCGAGTCACCGTCCTGTGCGGAGGGGCCACCACCGCAAGCGCTGGCGACCAGTGTGACGGCGGCGGCGAGCGCGACCGTGGTCCATCGGATTCTTCGTGGGTTCCGCCTCATGGGGCCTCCCGGATCACCATGGTGTGCATCGGTGCGGTATGTCCTGTCACGGGGGTGGGAGGGGGGAAGGAGCGGCTCAATGCCCCACCACCGGTGGGTTTCGCTGGGTATCTGCGGCTCGAACAGCGAAGGGGGCTGCTGGGCTGGCAGGGCCCTGGCCGTATCGCCGGACTACGGACGGGCCGGGGCCTGCGAGCGCCTCCGCGGTGCGGGGCGGGACGTTCTGGCGCTTGGCTGCGGCAACGGCGGTCGGCGGCGTGCGCCGGCTCACCGACCTCGGGCGATGAGGCCGGTGGCATGCCCGTGGGAGGTGTGGCTCAACTCGTGCGGTACGTAGGGTACGTACGGTTCCTGTGGCTCGTGCGCGGGCGGTCAGTCGAAGGGGGTGCGGCGGCCCTCCCGTACGTAGTTGCCGGTGCCCGAGATGTGTTCGTTGCTGTGTACCGCCTTGCCCTTGGCGAGGTGGCCGAACATCTGGATGCCGAACCCGCCGTCGAGGTCGTCCAGGATGCGCTTCTTCCAGGGGCGGCGGACGATCTGGGTGGTCAGACGGCGAATGGTGCGCGGCTGGGTCATGATGTGGTCGGCGATGGTGTAGGCACGGTCGACGAGTTGGTCGGCCGGGAGGACCTCATTGACCATCCCGTACTCCAGTGCGGTGCGGGCGTCGAAGGATTCACCGGTGAGCAGGGCGTACGCCGCGCGTTTGACGCCGAGGAGTTCCTGGAAGGCGTTGTGGATCCCGTCGCCCGGTACCGAGCTGATGCCGTAGTGCAGATCGTAGATGTGCGCGTCCTCGGCCATCAGCGTCAGATCGCACATCAGGAGCACCTCGGAGTGGTACCCGTCGCCGTTGAACAGACCGATGGTGGGTATCTCAAGGTCGTTCACCATGGCGCTGACGTTGATGCGGCCGTCCTTGTAGGCGTACTCGTAGGCCCAGTACTCCAGGTCCTCCTCCTCCAACTCGAAGCCCGTGGGGTCCGAACCCATCATCCAGTCGCGGCCGGTCCCGGTCAGGATGAGCACTTCGTTCTGCGGGTCGGCGCCCACGGTCTTGAGGAACTGACCGAGGGCCCGATGGTTCTGTACGTTGAGTTGGACCGAGTCCCCCCGGGTGTGGGCTCGTGCCAGGAGCACGCCGTCCTCTCGACGGTCGAGGGTGAAGAAGTCCTTGAAGAAATCCTTGTACTCGTCGAACTGTGGCGTGGGCAGGAACTCCTGCAACGACATGTCGCTACCTCCGTTGCACATGCGGGTGGTGGTTCGGTACGTGGATTGGGAAACGGTCCGGGGTGGACCGGGCACGAGGAGGGTGTGGCCGGGCAGACGACTACCGAGCTCCGGGTTCTCAACCGAACTCGGTGGTGATCACGCACGACGCACGGCCGCTGCGGGCGGAATGGGGTGGGACGGCCACGGAGGAGAGCGGTGCACCGACTCCGCAGTGCGGAATCCGCGCGGACTCGGCGGGCCGGGCGTCGGGTTGCGATGCCGGTGCGGTCCGGGCAGCAGCCGCCAGTATGGAATCTGACCGGTGAACCATGAAGTGATCCCTCTCCGCTGCTTGAGCGGCACGTTCAGCGAACGCTAATCGTTGGATCCATTCGACGCAATACCCAGCGAAATTTCAGGATCAATGGCCTTATTTAAGCCACGATCGGATACAACTTAAAGATCTGATGCCCCAGCAACTCGACCGTCATGTACGCACGAGTGAGCCGTCCCACGCATTGAGACGACCAGGACCCATGGATCGGAGACCGAATGTGACTGCTCGCGAACGCCCGTCCCCACCGCTGCGGGAGCAACGAAACGGAACCCCGGGCCCGCCAGCTGACCGCCACCGTGCCGGGCGGACGAGTCGACCCCGAGGCGGACGGAGGCCGTCGCGAGCTTCGCGGCCGCTGTTCACGGGGATCACGGCGAGGGACCCGCGGCCCGCATCGAACACGGTCCGCCAGGACGTCGGACGTACAGGCCGAAGGGGTGCCCGGTGGAACCGCGGATGCTGATCGATCAGTTGGTGCACAACGTGCTGTTCACCGATGTGCCCAGGAGTGTCGCCGCCGACCTGACCGCCCGGGGAACCTTGCGGCGCAGTGCCCGCAGTGAGGTGATCTTCGAGGAGGGACAGCCGGGCGGCAGTGTGTTCTGCCTCGTCGAAGGCAAGGTCAAACTCACCCGGGCGGGCGTCACCGGCCAACAGGAGATCTACATCGTCGTGGGTCCCGGCGATGTGTTCGGCAACCTCAGCCCCTTCGGGGCGCAGGTCCGACTGGGCTCGGCGGTCGCGATGACGCCGTCACTCGCCGTGGAGTTCGACCGCGAATCCCTGCGGTGGTGGATCACCACCCACCACACGGCGGCGATAGGGGTGTTCCAAATCGCCGTGGACCGGGCCAACACCCTCCTGGAAGTCATGGAGGACCTACTGGCCCCCGAGATCAGCAATCGGGTCGCCCGGGTGCTCCTGCGCCACGCCGAGCGGTTCGGTCGGGTCACGAGCGAAGGGGTGCGCGTCACCCTCGACATGAGCCAGCACGAACTGGCCCAGCACGTCGGCGCTTCCCGCGAGCGCGTAAACCGTGCACTCAGCGGCTTCGCACGGCGGGGCTGGGTCACCCGGGACGGCTCCGACTACGTGATCTACGACATCGACAGCCTCAGCCGTCACACCCGCAGAGCCGATGCCTCCCGCACCCGTCATGGACCCCAGTGACCGGCCGACCGGTCACGACGGCGGACGGCGGGACGAAGCTGAACCGGACGGCGTGTCCGACCGGGCCCGTCGGCACCGCGACGCCCGGCAGCTGGTCCATGACACTCCCGTCGTCAGCCCGAACGGGTTCACCGGGCGCCCGGCGGATCATCCGGCTCCGGCCAACCCGCGTAACTGCGCCGGAAGTACAACAGCGGACGCATGGCCTCCGTGCTGACGGCGCCGTCGAGGACGAGTCCCACCACGATCACATGGTCGCCGGCCTCCATCAGGTCGTACAGCGTGCACTCGGCATGGGCCACGGTGTCCCGGTGCAGGACCGGCAGTCCGCGGGCCGTCGTCGTCCACTCCAACCCCTCGAACCGGTCGACCCCGGGGCGGGCGAACAGATCGGAGACCCCGGCGGACTCGGCGCGCAGGATGTTCACCGTGAACGCCCCCCGTTCCCGAAGGGCCGACAGGGTGGACGACTCGCGCTTGATGCAGCTCAACAGGAGCGGAGGCTCTGCCGAAACGCTGCACACGGCCCCCGACGTCATCCCCAACGGTTCGCCGTGCGCGCCGGTGGTGGCCACCACGGTGACCCCGGTGGGAAGCGCGCCGGCGATCTGCTTCAGCAGGTCAGCCGGGACTCCATACCCTGCCAACGCGATGTCGCCCAGCTTGCGCCCCTTCGGCGCCCCACGGACGTGATCAAGCGTGAACGATGCGTTCATGACGCCTCCTGGTGTCGGCACGAGTGAACAGACCATGACCCCGGCAGCGCATCGAAGTACACCGGTTGTGCCGTACGGCACCCCTCCGGGCCGATGGCTATGCCGTATGGCACAGGTCGTTGAGGAGCGGGACCTGGCCCTGCCACCGTCAAGCAACCCGCTGCTCGACCTCGTTGGAACCCGGAGACGCCCCATGCGCTTTTCGATCTACCTCAACGCCCAGTCGCCGAGCCCCGGCCACGACCGGGACGTCATCAAGGCGGTCACCGAACAAGCCGTCATCGCCGACCGGGCCGGCTTCTCGGGGATCTGTCTCACCGACCACCACTTCACCGGATACAACACCTACGGCAATCCGTTCACCTTCGGTGCCTATCTGTATCCCCAACTGTCCAACTCCACCATCGTGCTGTCCGTCGCGGTCCCCGCCCTGTCGAACCCGCTGAACTTCGCCGAACAGTGCAATCTGCTCGACATGCTCACCCAGGGCAACTGTGTGATCGGCATCGGGTCGGGAGGATCGCCCCTGGAGTACCTCGGTCTGGGGCGCGACGCACAGCGTCGGGGCGCCCTGACCGAGGAGGTGATGGCCGTGGTCGACGCCGCCTTGGACAAGAAGCTCGACGACCCGGACCTCCAGTACCGCACCGAGCACGCGCAGGGCACGCTGCGCCTGCGGATCATGCCGACCTCCTGGAACCGCCGTCCGCGGTTCGCCCGCGCAGCCCTGACCGAGGAGGGCGCCCTCCAAGCGGCCAAGCGCGGTTGGCCCCTGATGACCGGCCGGATGCTGCCCGACGAGATCGGCACGCGGTACGCGCTGTACCACTCCGCCCTCGACTCCGCCGGCCATGACGCCGCGACCCTCGCGTATGCACGGAAGTGGTCCTTCACCCAGAAGATGGTGTTCGTTGCGGACAGCGACGCAGCCGCCGCGGCGGCCGTCGAGGGGCCGCTGGACTATCTGACCACGATGACCCGCAATCTCTTCAGCAGTTCTCCGGGCACACCCGGCTTCAAGAACAGTGTGGTGGGCGTGTCTCCGGAAGACCGGGCGGGCTTCGTCGAGAAGTCAATGATCATCGGCAGCCCCGACACCGTCGCCAAGCAGATCAGCGAGTACGAGGCGGTGGGACTCGACCACATGAGTCTCGTCTTCCTGTACGGCCAGATGGACCCGGCCGTGGCCCGGCGGTCGCTGCGGCTGTTCATCGACGAGGTGATGCCCCGGTACGCATCGGCCACCACGGGCGAGCCGGCCGCACAGCGGTGACCCGCACCCGTACCGGCCCCCTGCCGACAGACACCGAAACGAGGCACCACCGATGACGTATGAGAACCAGACCGTGGCGACGCAGGCCACGGAGCTCCCCGTGCCGCCCGGGGTGTGGGAGGTGGACGCCGCGCACAGCCGGGTCGCCTTCTCCGTACGGCACATGACTATCGCCACCGTCTACGGTCGTTTCGGCGAGGTGACCGGTTGGGTGACCGTCCCGGCCGACCCGACGGTCGAGTCCACCGTCGAGGCGACCATCGCCGTGGCCAGTGTGTCCTCGGGGCACCCCAAGCGAGACGAACTGATCCGCTCGCCCGAGTTCCTCGATGTGCAGGCGTTCCCCCATATGACCTTCAGCGGGTCCTCGATCAGCGGGTCCACCCCGAACCGTCCGTACGCCGTGGACGGCGAGCTGACGATCAAGGGCACCTCCCGGCCGGTCCGTCTGGACATTGATTTCGGCGGGTTCGTCACCCACAGGGGCGCAACGCGCGCCGGTTTCCACGCCACGACCTCGATCAATCGCCGTGACTTCGGCCTCACGTTCGGAGCCTTGTTGGACGCCGGCGGCGCCGTGGTGTCGGACCGCGTCGACATCACCCTGGACATCGAACTCGTCCTCTCGGACGCCCGATGACGGGGCGACTCCCCCTACCGCAGGGTTCGGTCGCCACGCTCGTCACCGACCGCTCGGAACCGCGCCACACTCAGCAGGAACGCGACAACCTCGATCTCATCCGCCGCTACCGTTCCGCGGTCTTCGCCGAACGGGCCTCGTTTCTGAAGCCGGGCGCCACGGTGACGCGGATCGGCATGAAGACGCTCAGTGAGACGTCCGGACTGGGCAGACACGGCTATCTCGCCGATTCACTCTCCGACCGCCGGGACGAGATCACCGACATCATCGCCAAGGGTGACATGGTGTGGGCGGTGTGGACCCTTCGGGCCCGTCACACCGGTGTGCTGTTCGGAATGCCACCGACGGGCCGCAGCATCGCGATCGTGGAGATGGCGATGTGGCGCATCGAGGACCACCGCATCGCCGAGCACTGGTACTTCGCGGACGAACTCGATCTGCTGCGACAACTGGGCGCTCTTCCCCGTGGCGCCGCTCTGCTCCCACCGCCGGCCTCCCAGGAGAGATGACATGTCAAGGAAGTCCGTCAACCGTCGACGCGTGACTCCGATCATCACCGGCGTACTGATCCTCGCCGTCGCGGGGTGCGGTGGCAACGCCTCCGACAGCGGGGCCGACGGTCCGATCCGCGTGGGCTCCTCGCTCCCCCTGACGGGCACGCTCTCCCAGCCCGGCAAGGCGGCCAAGGAGGGGTACGAGGTCTGGCAGAAGATGGTCAACGACGCCGGCGGTCTGCTCGGTCGGAAGGTCGAGTTGGTCATCAAGGACGACGCCTCCAACCAGAACACCATCGTCTCCGACTACAACGCGCTGATCAGCAAGGACAAGGTGGATCTGCTGATCGGCAGCTACTCGTCCCTCCTGAACCTCCCGGCGTCCGCCGTGGCGGAACGCAACAAGAAACTCTTCGTCGAGCCCGCCGGCGGCTCGCCCGAGATGTTCAACCGCGGGTTCGAGTACCTGTTCTTCACCCAACAGGCCACCGCCGACAAGAGCGGACTGACCCTCGCGAAGTGGATGGCCGCCCTGCCCGAGGCCGAACGCCCCAAGACCGCCGCTTATCCCACGGTTGACGACCCGTTCGCCGCCCCCGCGGTGAAGACCATGAAGGAGGTCCTGGAGAAGGCCGGAGTCAAGACCGTCTACGAGACTTCCTACCCCGCGGACACCAAGAACTTCGACACGATCATCGCCCGGGTGAAAGCCGCCAAGCCGGAAGTGGTCATCAACGGTTCGGGGTTCGAGGACGGGGTGGGAATCGTCCGCTCCCTGCTGAAGGCGGACTTCACCCCGGGCTGGCTCTACCAGATCGTGGCACCGTCGCTCGGAGAGCAGTACGCGCAGGCCATCGGGGCGGAGAACACCGAGGGCGTGATGTTCAGCATCAGCCATGCGCCCCAGGCCAAGACACCGGGCAACGCCGAGTTCGTCGCCGCCTACCGGTCGATGTTCGGCGGGCTACCACCGGAGGACGCGGCCGACGCCTTCGCATCCGGTCAAGTGCTCCAAGCAGCAGTGGAGGGCGTGGGCGGCGTGGATGACCAGGAGGCCCTGGCCGACTGGTTGCGCAGCAACAGCGTCCAGACGGTCCTGGGTGATTTGAGCTGGAACAAGGACGGCAGCCCCCGCGGCGAGTACCTCATCGGGCAGTGGCAGAACGGCAAGATCGAATACGTCCTGCCCAACGAGATCGCGACCAGCGGTCACATCGTGAAGGGATGGAAGCCGGGTAGCAAGGGCTGACGCCGCACGGACGGTGCCGAAGCCGCCCGTGCCCATCCTCTCGACACACTCCGATCCCGGCCGGGGCCCATGGCTCCGGCCGGGATCGGTGCGCAGCAACCCCGCGACGGTCAGGGCAGTGTCGCCCTGGCGTGATTGACGAGACGGGTGAGGTTCGAACCACCCGCAACCCAGTTGTAGTCGGAGGTCTCCGCACTGACGACACCCACGACGTACGGGCCGTCGGACCAGAATCCGAAGACCGGACTTCCCGACATTCCCTTCACGAAGTCCCCCGTATTGGTTTCGAGCAGCCTTCCGCCTCCGAGGTCGAGTTCATCCTCGTCGAGGAAGAATCCCGTCTGGAAGTTGGCGGACGGCGGGAAGAACTGAGAGGTGTAGGCGATGTTCCACCAGCTGGAGATCTCGTCGTCCCAAGCGGCGTCGTAGGTCCGACATCCCAACATGCCCAGACCGTCGCCCAGCCTGGAGTTGAGCACGAGGATGGCGTAGTCGTCGTCCGCATTGGTGTAGGTGACGTTGACGACCTTGTCGAAGGCGATGAGGTGCGTTGCGGCGGCGCTTCCGATCACTCCGCCCTGGTTCAACGTCACGGACGCGGTGAGTGCGTTCCAGTCGATGACGTGACTGGCGGTCAGCACGTGTCGTCCACCGATCAGAACGCCACTTCCCACGTTCCTCGGCCCGGAAGACACCCTGCATGCGCATCTCCAAGGGAAAGTGCGGTCGTTGTAGGTCTTTCGGCCATCGGGATTGAAGACGCGCAGGGGGTCCGCCTCCTGTCCGGCGAAGACGACACGTGCAGGCTGGGCATCGGGGAGCGGCTGCGGTGCAAACCTGATCTCCGTGTCCTTGCTCGGTCTTGAGGGCGTGGCCGCAGCCATGGACAGGCTTGCTTCGGTGGACGAACTGTCGATCTCGACGATGGTGAACTTCGGCGGTTCTTCGGGTGCGAACGACACCGAGACTTCCGTCTCGTGCTGAGGTACGTGAAGTCCCGACTTGCGCAATTGCGGTGGGGTGAGCGGACCGGTTTGAGGATTCCCTGTCTGTGGCATGGCGATGCGCTCCACTGAGAATCGGATGGTGCGGTTGCGGAGCAAGGCGTAGCTCCGCTAGGAGGCCCGGAATTGGATCCGGACGGCCTCAACTATCGTGCTCCTGAACGGCGGCGGGTTGGATGCCGCTCCTCCTTTTATGAAACGCCACGGAGGCTGAGCCCGCAACCGCAGCCGTTCCACGAGCGGTTCAGTCGGTCGACGGTGATGACCATCGATTCGGGTTGGGCTCCAGTGCGGTGGATGGTGCCCGTTCCTCCTGCGCCATCCGCCCGTTGACCTGCCCCGGGGGCCCGCGCCGGATGGACCGGCGGTGTCAACGACGGGGCTGGCGGCTCGCATCGCGGAAGCCGGGTGGGGCCGTCAAGCAGCAGAGGGGTGTGGTTGCCTCAGTGCTGGATCAGGCCGCCGACCGGGACGGGAGCGACGTGGCCGGTGGCCGGAAGGGTTCGAGCCAGGGCGAGGCCGATGTCGACCAGCGACGATCGGCGCAGTGCGGAGACATCGGCCACCGGCGTCCAGATCGACTCGGTGATCTCGCCGTTGGGTTCAGGTCGGAGACGGCCACCGGTGATACGCATCTGATAGAAGATGCCGACGTTCTGGTGCTCCGATCCGCCGGGAACGGCGCGTTCGGCTGCGGGAATGATCCTTGAGTCCACACCGAGGAGGCGTTCGACCACCGTCTGCAAGCCGGTCTCCTCCGCGACTTCCCGGACGACCGCATCGAACGGGTCCTCCGCTTGTTCGACCCTGCCACCCGGAAGGGTCCAGTTGGCCCCGCCCTTCGGTGCCGTGTGACACGCGAGCAGTACTCGTCCGCCCTCGATGCACACTCCGTACGCCGCCAGCCGAAAACTCATCCACGACCTCCCACACCGGACGCTATCCCAACGACGTACGCACTCCGGTCGGGACCCCCTACAGGGTCGCGTCGATCGAACGGGCGGGCACTCCACAACCGACCACGGAGGCTGTTGCTGGCACTACCACAACCCTGGCGAGACGCAGTTGCCCGAGCCGCGGACGTTCTCGATGTTCAGCCCTCGTCGGGGTGCAGGGCGTCGAGGATGAGGGAGAGTCCGAATTCGAACTCCTCGGCGTAGTCGTACCCGGACCTGAGGGACTGTTCGGTGATGAGTTGCGCGAGGTGAGGATGGGTGTCGGTCGGCAGTTCGCGCAGGATGCCTCCTGCCACGTCGTCGAGCTCGTCGTCACCGGTGAAGGGCAGGCTCAGTTCCTGGAGGATGAAGCCGTAGACATAGCTGTCGATCACCGTGACGGCGCGCGCAGCCATCGTGATGGAGAAGCCTCCCGCGCGCAGGACGCCGAGGACGGCATCGTGGTGACGCAGGGTCGCAGGACCGGGCCGGCTGCGGGAATCCATCAGGCCGACGGCCCAGGAGTGGGCCCGGAGCACCGTCCGGGCTGATCGGGCACGGTCACGGACGGCCGTCTTCCAGTCCGTTGTGGTGGCCGGCAGATCGATCCGGCCGAACACCGCATCGACCATCCCGTCGAGGATGTCGTCCCGACTGCGCACGTGGTTGTAGAGCGACATCGCTTCGACGCCCAGTTGAGCGGCGAGGGCCCTCATCGTGACCCCGGCCTCGCCCTTCTCGTCGGCCAACGCGATCGCGGCGGTGACCACCCGTTCCCGACTGAGCCCCGCCCTCTTCGGTTTGGTGCGCCTACCGGTGCCGTGCTCGCTCATGGGCGTCCTCCGTTGCCACCTTGCTCAACGTACGGCGTAAGTGTACCGTCACTTACATCGTAAGTTTCACTGATCGGGCGAGGGTGGGAGCTGAGGGATGAGCAGGGAACAGATACGGAAGGTCTGCATCGTCGGCGCTTCGGGGAAGCTGGGGCAGTACATGGTTCGCCATGCGCTGGACCGCGGTTACGAGGTGGTCGGCGTGTGTCGCGAACGCAGTGTCAGCAAACTCGCGGCACTCGCGGACCGGATCACGATCGTCCCCGGGCCGACGAACGACCGCGAGGTGATCCGACGCGCCGTCGCCGGGTGCGACGGCGTGCTGACCGTGCTCGTCCCCTGGGGCACGGGGCACTACTCGTCGGGCACCGCGCAGGCGGTACTCGATCACGCGGACGCCGACGCACGCCTCGTCTTCTCCTGCGGTTGGCATGTCCCCCGGGACGATCGGGACCGGTACTCGCGGACGTTCACGGCCTCCGCCCGAATCGCCACGTGGCTGGGACGGACCCTTCGCATCATCGACATCGACGACCAGGTGGAGGCAGCGCGCCGGATCTTCGCCAGCGACCGGCGATGGACCCTGGCCCGCGGCAGCGACCTGGAGGAGGGCGAGAGCCAGGGGCTG
This sequence comes from Streptomyces sp. NPDC005963, assembly GCF_040638655.1. Taxonomy (NCBI): domain Bacteria; kingdom Bacillati; phylum Actinomycetota; class Actinomycetes; order Kitasatosporales; family Streptomycetaceae; genus Streptomyces; species Streptomyces sp. NPDC005963. Next base: position 160,129 of record NZ_JBEXVD010000001.1, read on the forward strand.
CCCGTGTGGAGCCGGCACGTCGGTGCCCCGCTCCTCGCGAGCAACATGACGCGACGCGTGGACTTCGCACTCTTCATGGTCGCAGCACTCACCGACGACGCGCTCGTCCACGAGGCCCCGGCGATCGTCGGGCGCCTCACCCCCAGCGCGCTCGCCCACGCCAGCGACGGTTGACCCTCCTCGTCACCCCGCAAGAACCGCACGAACAGCACGAACAGCACGAACAGCACGACGAAAGGCAGGACCGCACATGACCGCGCCAATCACCACCACGCGTCTCGCAACGATCACCGAACTCGACGAGGTGGCGGCGTTGTGCACCGCCGCATTCGCCGACGAAGCCGTGATGGCCTGGGTCCTGCCGGACCCAGGCACCCGACTCCAGCACATGCGCAGCATGTTCGGCAGCTCCCTGGGTGCCGCGGTCGAAGCAGACGCGCTGCTCCTCGCGGTGGCCGCCGGCGAATCCGTCGGTGCCTCGATCTGGATGCCCCGATCGGGCCGGCCGCAACCGATGCGACTGCCGGCCGAAGACGATCCCGTATCGCGCCGTCTGCTGTCCGTTCAGACGGAGACCGACGCCCGATGCCCCGACGATCCCCACCTCTACCTCCAGTCCATGGCGGTCCGACCGGAACGCCGCGGCCAGGGTGCGGGGAGTGCGATGCTCACGTCCGGACTGACCCGGGCGAGGGAACTCGATCTACCTGTCTACTTGGAGGCATCCACACCCAACAACCGCCGGCTGTACGAACGCCACGGGTTCCGTGACCACGGTCGGCCGATCCACCTCTCGGATGACGGTCCCTCACTGCAACCGATGTGGCTGGACGTCTGACGCACGTCACCGCCCCGGGCGCCAGGGGCGCTGGTGTCGGCGGACGGGCCACCGCATGAACGCGTACGCCAGGCATCCAGCAGCCCGGACCGCTGCGCCTGCGAGGCGTGGCCTGCGCCCGCCGCTCGACTTTCTCAGGCGAACCCCGCCGCCTGCACGCCGTAGGCACTGTTCTCGATGAACGCACACCGTCCAGGAGTCCACTCCCATGGCGCGGGCGGCGTGCAGAAAGAGATCGGGTGCAGGCTTGCCACGAGTGACGTCGGCCGCACTGGAGATGCGGTCCTCGGAGTGGTCGATCAGATCAACGGTCTCCAGGCTCCGTCTGATCCCGGAATGGTCGCCGTTCGACACAACGCAGAACGCAGTCGCGAGTCGGTGCAGTACGTCCGCGTTGCCTTCGACAGCGGTGAGTTCGGCCTCGAACACAGGTCCCGTACAGATGCTCGTACTTACGAGTCCCACGGCGCACGGGTGCGTCGGTAGCCGGTCACACGGAAATCCTTGGCCTCATGAGTATCGGCATCGGCGATTCGGCCACTGCGTGCTCTGCTGCCGTCCCGGGCCTGGTGCGGGTCGGTGGCCCGTACAGACTCCCGTTTTCGCTCTTTCATGCGGTTCTCGCTCCGTCTCAAACACATGTGTTCGATCGGACGGGTCGGATCGTTGTCCTTGATACCAGCCAACCGCCCTGCCGACAGTGCCAGCTGTCGGCATCGAGCTCGGTCGTTGCCGACCCCGGTGGGCTGGTCGTCCCGCGCGCTGGGCGCGGTGACGGGAAAGGAGAACGCCCATGGATTGTGCGAGCTGTACCGGAGCTCCTCCGGTTGCCCGGGGCAGGCTTGCCCGGCCGTACCGCGCCCTCGAAACGGTGGCCTTGGTGGGGAGGCGCGGATGAGCGGGGCTGAGGGTCAGGCAGGACCCGCCGGGAGGAAGGTCCCGCCGCCACGGGACGCACGGGTACTGGGGTTGCCCCCGGCATCGGTGCCGGCCGGGCCCGCCGAAGGCGATGACATCACCGACACCCTGGAGGTGGCGTACTGGGCGGTCCATGACGGAGCGTCGGCGAAGGCGAGCGTGCGGGAGATCCTGGACGGTCTGCCCCGGATCGTTCGACAGATCGGTGCCCTCGCGTGGCAGGCAGACCGACGCAACACGATCGCGGTCGTGGTCCTCCAGCTCGCGTCGGCGGCGATGAGTGCGTTCGGCCTGGTGGCATCCGTCGCCGTTCTGCACGAGCTGTTCGGGTCCGGACCCACTCCGGACAAGGTCCGCGCCGCTCTTCCCCAACTGCTGTTGGTGGTCGTGCTGCTGTCACTGCGGGCGGTCCTCGAAGCCGCGGTGGAGTCGGCCCAGGCGAGACTGACGCCGAAGATCAGGACCGCTTTGGAGTCGGAGTTCTACCATCTGGCGGCGCACGTGCGCCTGGAAGCGGTCGACGACGCCGACTGGCACGACGACATCCACCGGGCCAGCGACCGGGGGCTGTTCTACGCCCGCCAGATCGTCGGACAGATCGTCGCGCTCGCCGCCGCGGCCCTGGACATCCTCGGCACCGTCGGAGTACTCGGCCTCCTGCATCCACTGCTGATCCTCATGCTGCCGCTGTCCGTCCTCCCGGTCGGCACCGCCGCCGTCCGCGCAGCCCGGGACCGCTTCCACTCCTACATGCGGTGGAACGCCCTCCAGCGTCGGGTGCGCGTCTTCTCCTGGCTGCTGCTCGACCAGGACTCAGCTGCCGAGATCCGCTCCAGTACCGCACAGAACGCACTGCTGTCCGAACACCGGAGGCTGGCCGCCCGGATCGCACAGGAAGACACCCGGCTCGGGGTGCGCGCGGCCAGGATCGCCCTCGCGGGGCGAGCCACGGGCGGGGCCGGCACCGGCATCACGTACGCCGCACTGTGCGCGATGTTGATCGGCGGTTGGATCCCACTCGCCGTCGGGGCTGGAGCGGTTCTCGCGATCCAGTCGAGTCACCGCTCCCTGACCACCTTCGTGAACGTGTCACACATGGTGTACGAGCACGCCCTGTGGGTGGGGGATCTGTTGTCGGTGCAGGCCCGCTGCAAGGGGTTGCTGCCCCGCGGGGGCGGGCAGCCCGCTCCGGAGGAGGTCGAGGAGATCCGTCTCACCGACGTTTCCTACACCTATCCGGACAAGGACACCCCGGCGCTCGACCGGATCAGTCTGACCCTGCGAGCCGGGGAGACCGTGGCGTTCGTCGGCGTCAACGGATCCGGAAAGTCGACCTGCTCCAAGCTGATCGCGGGTCTGTACGACGCGGCGTCCGGCACCGTTTCTTGGAACGGCACCGACGCTCGGCAGTTGGACGGTGTCTCACTTCAGCAGCGCGTCGCCATGGTGCTCCAGGACCCCGTCCACTACCCCTTCACGGCCCTGGCGAACATCGCCGTCTCCCGTGGGTCGATCACCGAAGCCGACCCCCAGGCCGCGCATGACGCGGCGGTCGCTGCCGGCGCTGACCAGGTCATCGGCGCACTCCCCGGTACCTGGGAAGCCTTGTTGTCGAAGCGGTTCCAAGGCGGGCAGGAACTCTCCGCGGGGCAATGGGCGAAGATCGCCGTCGCCCGCGGCCTCTACAAGAACGCGCCCGTGCTGCTGCTCGACGAGCCGACCGCCAGCATGGATCCGAGAGCCGAGCACGCCGTCTACCAGGCCGTCCTTCAAGGCCCTCGGCGCTCCGGGCAGATCACCGTCCTCATCTCCCACCGGCTAGCCTCGGTCATCGGATGCGACAGGATCTACGTCTTCGACGGCGGAAGGATCGTCGCGGCGGGATCCCACCAGGAACTGATGGACCAACAGGGCGATTACGCGCAGATGTTCATGCTCCAGGCCGCCGGCTACCAGAACACCCCCACTGTCGGGGCGGAGGGTCCGTGACCCCCGCCCTGGTAAGAAGGCGGCCCTCTCCAGGTGATCCACGTGACTCTCCAACACACCCCCTCGTCGCCGCTGAGCATCACCCCGTGGGGATTGTCATTCCGTCCCGGCGGGTGGATCGGCCAGGACGCCCCGCAGGAGGCCGGTGGCCTGGCCGACCTCGATGAGGTACCCGTCGGGATCCCGCAGGTAGCACCGCAGCTCGGCCTTACGGTCGATCGGCGGAGTGAGGAACTCTGCGCCCTTCTCACTCCACAGTCGGTAGTAGGCGTTGATGTCCGCTACCCGAATGTTGAGGAAGCTCGTGGCCGTGTGGGGATCGGTGGGCGGGTGGAGGGTGATGCCCGGTTTATCGGGCGTGGGGCCGCCACCTGGGTTCATGATGAGCCAACTGTTGGCCAGCTTGATGATGCACGGGTTCTCCGCGAGGACCACGTGCCCCCCGAGAACGTCCGCGTAGAACGCACGGGACCGCCCCACATCGGACACGGTGAGGAAGTGGGTGAGCAACAGCCCCGTGTCAGGGGCTGGGAGGTCTTGGTCAGGCATGTCAGTCGCCCATCATCTTGGTACCTGCGGCCAGTGTGAGGTACCAGCCCCAGGCGTCGTGGTGATCGATGGCGTTCTGTCGGAAGCCCTTGACGGTTTCCGACCGGTTCCAGTCGCGCTGGAGTTCGCAGGCCACCGAGTTCCAGCTCGTGGGACGCGCACCGGCCTGGATCACCCGGGCCATGGCGGCATCATGGGCCTCGCGCGTCGTGGCCCCCAGTGCATCGACGACCGGATACACCTCGTACCCTTCGGCCAGGGCGTCCAAGGTGGGAAAGAGCAGACATGCTTCGGTCCACAGCGCACCGATGATCAGCTTCCGGCGGCCGGTCGCCCGTATCGCGGTGAGGAAGTCATCGTCCTCCCAGGCATTGATCGACGTACGGTCGATGGACCGTACGCCGTCCAACACGGAGTGCAGTTGGGGGATCGTGTCCGCGTTGACTCCGGTGGAGACATTGACCGTGGACAGCACTATGGGGAGGCCAAACGTGCGGGCGGTCTTGGCCAGCGCAACGACGTTGTTCACCAGATCGCCGGTGTAGATGGATCGGACCGTGGAGATCTGCGGCGGTTGGTAGTCGATGAGGACCAGGGCGGCATTGCCTGGCGCCAGCAGATGGTCGGACTCGGCCTCGCGCGGTGGAGTGCTGCGCATCGGGGCGACCTCCTGAGAAACGTATCTGCCCCTCTTCATCATCGACCCACACCCGCAGGGACGAAAGTCGGGACCGTCGCCGTGCCGGCCTGCACCCGTGCTTGACGGGGATCACGGAACCTCATCGGGCGATGGAGGGAAGCAAGGGAGCTCTCCACCAGCACGGCCGCCTCCCGGCGGATCCCGGACCATTAGCGGTGGGCGTACACCCCCCGAAGCGCGGGATCGATTCTCACAGTGCTGTTATATTAGCGCTGTGAGAATCGATCCGACAGCGCTGCCCGACCCCTGGCATTCGCTGCACAAGCTGCTGGCCGACATGGACGCCGAGATCGAACAGGTCTATGTCGAGCGGGGCATCAAGGGCGTACGACCACGATTCGCCTATCCGCTGATCCGGCTCGCCCACACCGGTCCCCTGACCATCCGTGAGCTTGCGGAGTCCCTCGATCGCTCGCACTCGGCGATCAGCCAGACCATCGCCGCCATGCGCAAGGAAGGGCTGGTCACCTCCGAACCGGGACCCGACGCCCGCACCCGACAGATCGACCTCACCGAACGCGGCCGTTCGCTGGTGCCGTTCCTGGAGGCCGAGTGGCGTGCCACCCACGCGACTGTCGCCGAGTTGGACGGGGAGGTCCCCTACGCGATGACCACCGTCGTCGAGGAGTTGAGGCGAGCGCTGGAACGGCGCTCGATGCGACAGCGGGTCGTCGATCACCTCGTCGAGCCACCGCAGTGAAGGCGCGGATCCGGTTCCTCGACGCCCGTCCCCTCCGGAGCAGCCGGCCCTTCCGCGATCTCTGGATCGGCTCATCAGCCTCCCAACTCGGCGGCCAGATAGCCACCGTGGCCGTACTAGCCCAGGTCTGGGACCTGACCGGTAGCCCGGTGGCAACCGGCGCGATCGGGCTCGCAACCGGCCTGCCGATGGTGTTCTTCGGACTGCTCGGCGGCACGTTGGCCGACACCGTCGACCGACGCACGGTGGTGCGCGCAACCACCGTGGGCCAACTGCTGGCTGCGGCAGGGCTGTGCGCTCAGGCAGTGGCCGACAACCGAAACGTGCTGCTGCTCCTCGCACTGGTCGCTGCGGGGGCCGCCTGCGGCGCTCTCGGCGCGCCTGCACGACGTACGCTCCCGGTGCGGCTACTGCCTCCCGACCAGGTTGCTGCGGGTCTCGCACTGAACAACGTGTCCTTCCAGTCGGCCATGTTGGCAGGCCCCGCACTCGCCGGGCTGATCATCACCCGCTGGGGCTTCCCCGCCGCCTATGCAGCACAGGCCGTGACGATCGCCGTGTCCATGCTCGCGGTGCTACGCCTCCCTGCCGTCGAACCCGAAGGCGCCCTCACCACGGGCGGCCGACGTCGAGCGGAGCGTGGCGGCTGGGGGATCGTCCTGCGCCGCCCGACCCTCTGGGGAGTGATGGCCACCGACCTGTGCGCAACGCTGTTGGCCATGCCGATCGCGCTCTTCCCCCTGGTCAACGAGATCCGCTTCGACGGCGACCCCCAGACCCTCGGTCTGCTCCTGTCCGCCGTCGCGGTCGGAGGGATCACAGCCGGTCTGCTCTCCGGCACGGTGACACGCTGGCACCGCGCCGGCATGGTCCAACTGACCGCGGCGGGCGTCTGGGGCCTCGCGCTGGCCGGCTTCGGCCTACCGGGACCGCTCTGGCTGGCACTGGGCTGTCTGGCGATCGCCGGAGCCGCCGACACCGTATCGGTGATCACTCGCAGCACCCTGATCCAACGGGAGACTCCGGACGCCTACCGTGGCCGGGTCTCCTCCATGGAGCACGTCATCGGCGTCGCAGGCCCCGAACTGGGCAACTTCCGTGGCGGACTGCTGGCATCGACCACCTCCGCCTCCTTCTCCCTGATCACCGGCGGCCTCTCCGCCGCCTTGGCCGTCGCCGCCGTCGCCGCGCTCAACAGACCCCTCCGCTCCTACCGCACACCCCCTGCCGCCGCGGAGCCCACCGCCACCCGAGCCGCCGAGACGGCAACGACCGCCGGCTAGTCACCACGGGGACGGCCGTCGCTCCGTGAGCGAGCAGTCCAACCGCGCGCCTGAGACGACGGTTTGCCACACGGACAGCGCTGCCAGCGCGGCTGACGCCGACCCGACAGGCGGCGGAGTGGTCGCACCGTCGGTCGGCGTCCGTGTGGTCGGCTCAGCAGGTCCGGTCGTCGTCGCACACTTGTCGTCGGTCCGGTCGGCGTCAGCACACTTGTCGTCAGTCCGGTCGGCGTCTGCTCACTTGCCGCCAGTCCGGTCGGCATCGGACAGGTCGACGTCAGTCGGTTGCTTCGGAGTACGAGGCCAGGTTGGCGAGCGAAGACGCGATGCCGGCCTCGTGGTCCGCCTGGTCGATGCCGGGCGGCACGTCCGTGGCGGTGACGGTCACCTCCGTCCCGTCAGCGGTGGTGGCAAGGTCCCAGACCATCGTCATGGTTCCCGCGAACGACGGATCGTCGGCCTCGAACACCGCCCGCTGCACCACACGCTTGAGCGGGACCAGGTCGACGAACCCGACCTCGACGACATCCGTCGCTTCTGACGTCTTGCCGGGACTGTCGGAGTGGTCGAGATAGGTGAGAACCATCCGGAATCCGCCACCGGGGCGAGGGTCCCACCGCTCGATCCGACCGCACATGCCGTCCGGCGGCAGCCAGGCCTCAAGGGACGCCGGGTCGAGGAGGGCGTCGTACACAGTGGTCGGGGATGCCGCGATCATCCGACTGGCGCGATGGGGGCTGCTCACGGACCGACTCTAGGCCAAGGATGTCCCGGCTGCCCACCCCTCGTCACCGAGTCGCCGTCGAGTACCCCGGCGAGCCCGACTCGGTCACAATGCATCACCTACCTGATGCCTGAAAACACAACACGCCGGCTGCACCGTCGGGGCCGCCCGAGAGGCCGACGCACCGGCAACCGCGCATCGCACCGTTCATCGACTCAACGGAACCGTTCGCAGGACGGACCCGCCGCCGGATCACCAAGGAAATGGTGCGTCCGCGGAGAATCCACAAGGGTCTTCCACCCTCGCCGTCGCCGGCCTTCCGCATCTGCACACGGTCAGCCACGAGGCCCTGTCGACCACACGATTCCCGCGCTAAACATCCCGGCCACCTCCGGCATATCTCGTGATATCCAATCGATATCCAGCCACTGACTCGGACCGGATCCAATGAGGAACCCACCGCACCCGGCACCTTTCATCTAAGCAATGACCTGCCGAAACGTGGAGAGTGACGGCTGGATGCACAACATGCGTTTCAGAAAAGGAACGTGACAACACGCCAGTCAATTGATGTGGCCTGGATCACAATGCCGAACGCCCTCTAGTGGTGACCGTGAGTGAATGGTCTACTCCAAAACGCGTTCAGAACGGACGCGCCGTCCCGGTACCGAGAGCAGGGGGAGTTCTCTCAGGCCCTCGGAACCACCGCGGTGCACCGACCGATGAGAGAGGCGAACCCGTGACGTTCCTGACCCGACTCGGCGACACCCTACTGAGCAAACTGGCCCCCGAGACCGAAGCGTGGGCTGCCAACAATCCGTGCCTCGGCAGCTGCTCGTCCGGCAGTTGTCACACCGCCTACGTACAGACCGGCGCATGCGTAGCCACCCGACTGCAGAAGCGGTGTTGTGTCGTGGGCGGTAGCGCCTGCCCCTCCGTGTCCTGCGGTCCCTGGAAGAACTGCGGCGTCCTAACGTGTTGACCGGCCCTCCCGTCCCCTGATCACGCCTGACGAGGAGGGTCAGTGCTGCGCCTGTTGCGTCGCCATCCGGTGGGTCACCGGGCCAGGTCCGCTGCTCTCCTCGCCGGGACCCTGATAACGCTGTCGTCCCCCTGACGGCCGCCCGGGAGTCCAGCACGTTGGCCCTCCCCGGCACCGTCCGCCACAGGTGGGGATGTACATCGATCCGCGGGGCCCGGTGGCACGAACGCTACTCAGCAGGGCCGTCGGGCTGTTGCCGGCGCCCGGCGGCAGGGCGGGCGAACTGCTCGCACCTGTCGCCGGGCGTCGTCACGGTCGCAGGGCAGTCCGCGGCGGCCGGAGCGGTCGCCGTACTCATCCAGCAACGCGGCTCCAGGCCCGGTTGCCGGCGAAGGAGGGAGCATGACATACGCAGTGCTCATGGCACGGCTCGCGCTCGCCGGGGTGCTCCTGGTGTCCGCGATCGCCAAGGCACGGTCCTTCGGGGAGACCCGGGCGATGTTGGACGGCCTGCTACGGCGTGCCGGACCCGGTGCCCGGCGTCTGGCCCGGCCATCGGCCGTCGCCCTGATCGCTGCGGAGGCCGTCACCGCCGTAGCGCTGCTCGGCCCGGCGCAGACGGTACGGCCCGGGTTCATGGCCGCGGTCGTGCTCACCGCGGGGTTCACCGTCGTCGCCGTCGTGGTCACGGTCTCCCGTGCCGAGGTGTCGTGCGCCTGCTTCGGTCGACCCACTGCGCGTCTGGGCCCGCGACACATCGTGCGCAACGCCCCGCTGCTGGGTCTGGCGGCCGTGGGACTGGCGGGAGCCGGAGCCGCCTCGTGGACCTCACCAGCACTGCCGGCCGTGCTCCTCTGCGCTACCGCGGCAGCGGTGATCACCGCAGTGGCCGCCTTCTTCGACGACATCGCCGACCTGCTGACCGTGTCCTGACGCAGTGACCTGACGCAGTGACCCGGGGAGGCACCCCGCGTCCCACACGCGATGCCCCGAACCACCCATACCCCACCGACCCAATGCGACCCACCAGACTCACCTGACCCACCCGACTCGCCGGACGAAAGGGAATTGGCATGGTCTACGTGTCCATCGGACTGCTGCTCGTGGGAGCCGTCACCGCACTGAACCTGGTGCTGGTCCTCGCGGTCATCAGGCGGCTGCGCCGCCACGAGGAGGAGCGCAAGAAGCTGTTCGGGGTCGAGATTCCGGAATCCGGCCCTTCGGTGGGTGAGCCGCTGCCCGCCTTCACCGCGGTCGCCACCGACGGGACACTGGTGGACTCGGAAGCCCTCCGGGGTCGGGAAGCGTCTCTGACGTTCCTGTCCACTGAATGTTCCGTCTGTGAGGTGGCCGTGGAGCACCTGCCGGAGGCCGCCAGGCTGGCCGGCATGGACGCCACCCAGATGGTGGTGGTGATCGCCGGGGAGGAGACGAAGGCCCGGGAGATGACCGCCCCGTTGGATGGGGTGGCAAAGGTGGTGCTGGAGGAAGCCGCAGGCCCGCTCTCCACCCTGTACGCGATCAAGGCCACGCCGACCACGGTGATGGTCGACCCGGACGGCACGGTCACCCACGCCAGCGCCGGCACCAATCCGGTGCTGGACCGCCTGCCGGCGTGAGCGCGGGCCGGGGGGAGCCGGGGGCGCACCGGCTCGGCGGGCCGCGCGGCTTCATCACCGGTGCGGGCGCCGCACTGGAGTTGACCTGGCGGGCCGGGCCGGTCGCCTTCGTCTGCCACCTCGTGCTGACCGTGGCACAGGGGTTGCTGCCCGCCGCTCTCACCCTCCTGACGAAGTGGCTCTTCGACGCACTCCAGTACGGTCGGGACGCGTCCGGCCCCTCCCCCCTGGCGCTCGCAACGGGACTCGGCGTGGTCACCGCGTTGATGGCCGTCCTGCCGCTCGCAGCCGACTACACCCGGGCCCGACTCCAACGCGGCATCGCCCATCTGGCGCAGCAGCGCCTGTACGGAAAGGTGAACCGCTTCATCGGTCTGTCGCGGTTCGAGGACCCGCAGTTCCTGGATCGGCTGCGGCTGGCCCAGGACTCGGCGATCAGCGCGCCCGCCGAGATCACCACCGCGATGTCCGGTCTCATCCAGCAGGTCATCGCGATCCTGGGGATGGTCGTGATCCTGTCCTCGATCTCTTTGTGGTTGACGCTGGTGACCGTCGCCGCGGCGGTGCCCGTACTGCTGGTCCAGATCTCACTGACCCGGCGACAGGCAGCGCTGACGTGGAACATCAGCCCCCGCAACCGGCGTCAGCTCTTCTACCAGGGGCTGATGTTGGACGTTTCCGCGGTGAAGGAGGTGCGGTTGTTCGGCGCCGGGGACTTTCTGCTCGGGCGGATGGACTCCGAGACCAGGGACATCAACGCCGCGGAGGAGGAGTACGAGCGTCGGGTGTTCTCTTCCCAGTCGCCGCTCGTGCTGCTCGGTGTGCTCATCGCTGCGGGCGGACTGGCGTGGACGGTCCACGGCGCGTTGTCGGGGCGGTTCGGCGTCGGTGACGTATCGGCGTTCCTGACTGCGTCGGCCGGTGTGCAGGGGGCGTTGTCTGCGATGATCAGCCACATCACCGGTGGCTATCAAGGTTTGCTGACGTTCCGTCACTACGTGGAGGTAAACCGGCTCCCCGCCGATCTGCCGGTGCGCCCCGATCCGGTGCCCGTGGTACCGCTCGCGGACCGCATCGAGTTCGACGACGTCTGGTTCCGCTACCGGGACGACGGGCCCTGGGTGCTGCGCGGAGTGAGCCTGACCATCGAGCGGGGCGAGTCCGTCGCTCTCGTCGGCCTCAACGGTGCCGGTAAGTCCACGCTGGTCAAGCTGGTCTGTCGACTGTACGACCCGACGCGGGGCACCGTGCGCTGGAACGGTACGGACATCCGGGAGCTGGATCCGACGCAGTTGCGCGACCGGATCAGCGCGGTGTTCCAGGACCGGGTGGCCTATGACCTATCGGCGACGGACAACATCGGCATCGGGGATCTGCGCCATCTCGGCGACCCCGAGCGGATCGCCGACGCTGCCCGCCGTGCCGACGCCCACGGATTCATCGGCGAACTTCCACGAGGCTACGCCACGCTGTTGTCGCGCACCTTCCCCGAGGCTGACAACGAGGAGACGGGCGAGCCGTCCGCAGGGGTGGCCCTGTCCGGTGGCCAGTGGCAACGCCTGGCGCTGGCCCGCGCGATGCTGCGCGTGGATCGCGATCTCGTCATCCTGGACGAGCCCACCGCGGGCCTCGACGCCGCCGCGGAGCACAGTCTCCACGAGCGGATACGGGCCCACCGCGCGGGTACGACCAGCCTGCTGATCTCCCACCGCCTGGGCACCGTGCGTCGTGCCGATCGCATTGTGGTCCTGGCGGAGGGCAGGATCAGCGAGTGCGGTAGTCACGCCGAACTCGTCGCCCTGCGCGGTGAGTACGCACGGCTCTTCGCACTCCAGGCGTCGGGGTACACCGACGGCGAAGTCGAAGTCTCAGTCACAGTCGAAGTCTCAGAAGAAGAACAAGAAGAGAAGGATGAGGAGGTGGCGGTGTGAGGGACCCCGCGGACGGGGCGGCGCAGCAGTACCGTCGGGGCCCGGCGGGCCAGCAGGAGCCGCCGGTCGAGGTCAGCGGCCCGTACCAGCCGTACGGCAACCGTACGGGCAGCCCGCTTCGAGCCCGCGATGTGGGCTTCGACCGGCGGTCCGAAGCACGGGAGCGGTCGGCGTCGGTGGGTGTGGACGGTGGGAACCCATGACGTGGTCCCTCGTGCTGCCCGCTGCACTGCTGTCCGCGGGTGCCGTCCTGGCCGCGTGGTGGGTACGGCACCGCTATGTGGCCGTCACCGTGCGCGGGGAGAGCATGTCGCCCACCCTGTCCGACGGAGACCGGGTTCTGATCCGGCGCGGTCGGCGCGGACTGCGACGCAATGACATCGTGGTGGTCGCCTGCCCCAATCCGATGACCTCATGGCGCAACAGGCCACCGGTCTCGGGGGACTTGACGGCCACCCAGTGGTTCATCAAGCGGGCGGTGGCGCTGGCGGGTGACCCCTTCGGCGCGGAAGCAGTGCCGGCAGACCATCTCGCGGTAGTCGGCGACGGTGTGAACAGCGACGACTCCCGCTGCTACGGTCCCTGCCCGATGGATCAGGTCCTGGGCGTGGTGGTACGCGTCCTGAGCCGAGCCGCCCCGGTGGGGACGGCTGCCGGGGACGTGCGCCCGAGCCCTCACGGTGGGTGAGGTCGTGAGGGCACACAGACTCCGGAGCCGGCCGAGCAAAAGCGTCGCGGTTCCGATCGCCGCCGCGGTTCCCACCGTGGCGACCCGTCGGACCAGCGCTGCGACCACTCCCCCGAGTCAAGGATCCTGTTGGATCAGCACGTCCGGGGAGCCGTCGCGGCGAGCTCAACGGCCATCCGCCTCCAGCTTGAAGTTGAAGACATCGGAGTCGAACCGGTTGTAGCTCTCGTAGTCCACGAGGTCGTACAGGTCACGACGGTGCTGCATCCCATCGAGTTCGTTCGTCAGGGAACCCTGCTCCAGCAGTGTGCTCAGGCCACGGTCCGCAGCGCCCATGGCCATCCGCAGCAGTGAGACGGGCCAGATCACGAGGTTGAGCCCGACGTCCCGCAACTGGTCGATGGTGAAGAGTTCGCTCTTGCCGAACTCGGTCATGTTCGCGAGGAGGGGTACGTCGAGGGCGGCGCGCACCTGGGCGAACTCGTCCAAGGTCCCGAGCGCCTCCGGGAAGATCGCGTCCGCCCCTGCGTCCACCAGCCGCCGCGCCCGCTCGATCGTCGCTTCCAGTCCGTCGACAGCGCGCACGTCCGTGCGCGCCACGATGAGGAAGTTGGGATCGCGCCGGGCATCGACGGCTGCCCGGATCCGTCGCTCCGCCGTCCCGGTGTCGACGACCTGCTTGCCGTCGAGGTGCCCACAACGCTTCGGATTCACCTGGTCTTCGATGTGCAGACCCGCGAGACCGGCGTCCTCCAGCTCCTGAACGGTGCGCGCGACGTTCATCGGCTCACCGAATCCCGTGTCGGCGTCGGCGAGCGTGGGAAGGTCGGTGACGCGTGTGATCTGGCGTGTGCGAGTGGCCACCTCGGTGAGTGTCGTCAGCCCGATGTCCGGTAGGCCGAGATCCGCACTCAGCACCGCCCCCGACACATAGACGCCGTCGAAACCCCGGCGTTCGATGAGTCGCGCTGAGAGTGGGTTGAAGGCCCCTGGCAGTCGCAGCAGTTCACCGGAGGCCAACCGCTCGCGGAAGGACTGGCGCTTCTCCGCGTCGGTTCGGGTCGAGTAGAGCATCGTCGGCTCCTCAGAAGATTCCGGGTCGGCCTGCGGACGGCAGCTGTCCCGCCTGGGCGACGAAGGTCAGGTCACGCACTTCGTCCGCTCCGAGCTCCGGAAGTCGCAGCGCCAGGTCGAGGAACCGCTTCACCTCGGACTCCCCCAGTACGGGGGTCGCGAGCGTGCGGAACTTCTCGATGTAGTTCTCGCGGGCGAAGGGACGGGCGCCGGCCGGGTGGGCGTCCGCGACGGCGATCTCGTCCTCGACGGTCCGACCGCCGACGAGCTTCACCTCGATGCGACCACCGTAGGACTGGCTGTCGCCGCCCGCGTGGTACCGCTTCGTCCACACCGGGTCCTCGACGGTGGTGATCTTCTGCCACAACGCAACGGTGTCGGGGCGCGTGGCCCGCTCGGTGGCGTACGAGTCGACGTGGTGCCAACTCCCGTCCTGGAGTGCGACGGCGAGGATGTAGGGAAGGGAGTGGTCGAGCGTCTCGCGCGAGGCGTTCGGGTCGTACTTCTGCGGGTCGTTGGCACCCGAGCCGATGACGTAGTGCGTGTGGTGTGACGTGTGGACCACGATGCTCTCGACCTTGGCCGGGTCCGCCACCTCCGGGTGCTCACGGAGGAGTTTGCGCGCCAGGTCGATCCACGCCTGCGCCTGGTACTCCGCCGAGTGCTCCTTGGTGTAGCTGAGCAGGATCGCTTCCTTGGGCTCCCCCGCGCCGGGGAGCGGCACCTCGTAACGCCCGTCCGGACCGTCGAGGAGCCAGGCGATGACCCCGTCCTCGCCCTCGTAGATCGGGGCGGGGCTCGTCTCGCCGCGCATCGCCCGGTCCACGGCCTCGACTGCGAGCTTGCCGGCGAACCCGGGTGCGTACGCCTTCCAGGACGAGATCTCGCCCTTGCGCGACTGCCGGGTCGTCGTGGTGGTGTGGAGGGCCTGGCCGATGGCCTGGTAGATCACGTCGGTGGGCAGGTCGAGCAGGGTTCCGATGCCTGCTGCGGCCGACGGGCCGAGGTGCGCGATGTGGTCGATCTTGTGCTTGTGCAGGCTGATGGCGCGTACGAGGTCGATCTGCAGCTCGTAGCCCGTTGCGATGCCGCGTACGAGTGCGTGCCCGTCCTTGCCCACGTGTTGTGCGACGGCGAGGATCGGCGGGATGTTGTCACCGGGGTGGGAGTAGTCCGCGGCGAGGAAGGTGTCGTGGTAGTCGAGCTCGCGAACGGCGACTCCGTTGGCGTACGCCGCCCACTCGGGGCTCGTGCGCTCGTCCGGACCCAACCCGAACACCGTCGAACCGCCGCCACTGCGGCTCGGGGAGTGTGACAACGCCTGTGCACGGGCTGACGAGGGTGCCGAGCGGCCTATGGACGCGGCGGCGACTGCGGCGTTGTCGATGACGCGGTTGACGATCATCTCGACGACGGAGTCGGTGACCTCGACGGGATCTGTCGCCGTCTGCGCCATCTTCCAGGCCAGCTGCTCCTCGCGGGGAAGGTTCTCCTCACTGCGGTGGGATCGAACGAGATGGTTCGCCATCGGGTGTCTCCGTTGCTCTGGTCGGGCTGTGTCCTTCGACGGCGTCCCCTTCTGCGGGACGCCAGGACTGGCGGAAGTGTTCAAAGCTGTTGTGCAGGTGAATGTGTGTGGCGTGGAGTGCCAACGCAGCGTCGCCCCGGGAGATGGCCCGCGCGATGAGCGAGTGTTCCGAGGCGGACGCTTCGAGCCTGGCCTGGGAGTGGCCGGCCATACGGCGTACGCGAGCGATGTGGGTCCTCAGTCCCTCGATCGCGTCGACGAGGAAGGAGTTCTCCGTCGCCTTGGCGATGGACTCGTCGAAGCGACCGATGAGCGCGAAGTAGTCCCTCACCTGCTCGTCGGCGACCGCGGGTCCCCGGAAGTGGTCGTGCCACTGCGTGAACTGGAACTCGAAGGCTGCGAAGAGTGCGGGTTTGCCGCGCACGGCGGCGAGTTGGGCGGCTTGGGCCTCAAGGCAAGCACGTAGTTCGAAGAGGCTTCGCACGTCGTGTTCGGCGACCTGCGTGACGACGAGGCCCCGCTTTCCCGACGGCTCCACGAGACTCTCGGCGGCCAGGCGGCGCAGGGCTTCCCGAACCGGTGTGCGCGAGACCCCGAGGCGCGCGGACTGTTCCACCTCTAAGAGGGGGGCGCCCGGTGGTAGATCGCCGTCGAGGATCTCCGAGCGCAGCTGAGTATAAGCACGTCCTGCGGCAGTGGAGGAAGTGGTCAACATAATCGGAGTGTATACACGAGTTGATTGTGGGTCACGAGGCGAGCACAAAGTGCCGGCAAACTCTTGTGGGCACCCCTCAGTCTGTATACATTCCGTTTCTCCAGACGCTCCCGTCACAGAGACAAGGATGTCTCCATGAAGATCACCCGTATCGCCGCTGTCGCGACGGTCGCTGTCCTTGCCCTCACCGCATGTGGCAGCAACGACAGCTCGTCGGGCACCAAGACCCAGGCCGGCAAGAAGCCTCAGGCCCTCAACCGGCTTGAGATAATCGCGCCGGCGGCTCCCGGCAGTGGATGGGACCAGGCCGCCCGCGCGGTCCAGGACTCACTGAGAGCCGCAAAGCTTGCGAAGTCGCCGGAAGTCAAGAACGTCCCCGGCGCCTCAGGCACCGTCGCCCTTGCGCAGGTCGCGCCGCAGAAGGGCAAGGAAGACCTCTGGATCGCCTCCGGACTGGCCATGATGAGCGGTGTCATCAGCAACGGCACCAACGTCACGCTCGACGACCTCACCCCCCTCGCCCGTCTCATGGGCGAGTACGAGGTGATCGTCACGCCCAAGGGCTCGCCCTACAAGACGGTCGATGACCTCTTCGCGGCGATCAAGAAGAACCCCAAGGCGGTCTCCATCGCCGGCGGCTCTGCCGGAAGCGCCGACCACATCTTCATCGGCCTGCTCGCCAAGCACTACGGCGTCAAGCCTGCCGACGTGAACTACGTGCCCTACAGCGGCGGCGGCGAGGCGACCACGGCGATCCTCGGCGGCAAGGTCCAGGCCGGTGTCTCGGGTCTGAGTGAGTTCTCCGCCCAGATCAAGGAGGGCAAGATGAGCGGTCTCCTCATCTCGTCCGCCCAGCAGGTCGAGGGGGTCGAGTTCGCGCAGACCGCTGCCGACGTCGACAAGAGCCTGGAGTTCCAGAACTGGCGCTCGATGATGGCCCCGAGCGGTGTGAGTGACGCGCTCAAGACCCAGCACATCGAGGCGCTGAAGCAGATGCACGCCTCGCAGGGCTGGAAGGACACCCTCACGAAGAACGCCTGGAACGACAACTTCATCGCCGGCGACGAGTTCGCGACCTGGCTGAAGGAGGAGAACACCCGTGTGAAGGGCGTTCTCGACGACCTCGGCCTGTCCAAGAAGTGAACTGATTCTCGTTGTGGGTGCCCGCCTGGCGCGGGCACCCACCACCCCGGCGTGAGAAAGGCACACCCATGAGCACCCCACCGACAACGCCCGAGCCCTCCTCGGCCCAGCCCCACGACCACCGAGGTGTGGCACTGGGCGAGTGGGCCGTGACAGCCGGGCTCCTCACCATCGGGGTTGTCACGTTGCTCGACGGCCTCGGGCAGGCGACCTCGACGTCCGCGTCGGGGGTCGGGGCCGGCTTCATGCCCAAAGTGGTCGGCACACTGCTCATCGCGCTCTCCGTGGCGCTCGGCGTCCAGGTGGCGCGGGGCAAGCGCGGTGAGGCGGATGCGGCCGAAGGCGACGTCGACGTCCGCAACACCAGGTGGGTTCCCCTCGCCGTCTGTGTGGGCGCCGTGTTGATCTTCATAGCCGGCGTCGACACGCTCGGCTACATCATCGTCTCCGCGCTGGCGTTCTGGCTCACGGCCTGGGCCCTGGGGGCCCGCAACCACCTCAAGTCGGCGGGCATCGCGGTCGTGCTGTCCGTCGTGGTGTATCTCGTCTTCACGCGTGCCCTCGGCATCTCGCTGGCCGCAGGTGTTCTGGAAGGGGTCCTCTGATGTCGGGCTGGGAAGGACTTCTGCACGGGCTGTCGCTCGCCGTCACCCCCGAGAACCTGCTCTTCGCGCTGATCGGCACCATCGTCGGAACGCTGATCGGCGTCCTGCCGGGCATCGGCCCGGCGCTCACCATCGCCCTGCTCCTGCCGATGACCTACGGGCTTGAGCCCGCGAGCGCGTTCATCATGTTCGCCGGCATCTACTACGGCGCCATGTACGGCGGATCGACCACGGCGATCCTGCTCAAG
The DNA here is from genome assembly GCF_040638655.1 of Streptomyces sp. NPDC005963. NCBI lineage: Bacteria > Bacillati > Actinomycetota > Actinomycetes > Kitasatosporales > Streptomycetaceae > Streptomyces > Streptomyces sp. NPDC005963. The sequence continues at coordinate 178,363 of NZ_JBEXVD010000001.1, forward strand.
ACCCCCGGCGAGTCCGGTTCGGTCATCACCGCGATCGACGGCAACAAGATGGCCCGCAAGGGTCGCGGTGCCGCCGCCCTGGCCACCGCCGCCATCGGGTCGTTCATCGCGGGCACCATCGCCACCCTCCTGCTCGCGTTCTTCGCGCCGTGGATGGTCGAGGTGGCGATCAAACTGGGCGCCCAGGACTACTTCGCGCTCATGGTGGTCGCCTTCCTCACGGTCAGCGCGCTCGTCGGCAGCTCACCGCTGCGCGGACTCATCTCCATGGCGCTCGGCCTGACCGTCGGGCTCGTCGGACTCGACTTCCAGAGCGGTCAGCAGCGCCTCACCTTCGAACAGGTCTCCCTGCTCGACGGCATCGACACGGTCGTGCTCATCGTCGCGCTCTTCGCCCTGGGCGAGGTGCTGTACGTGGCGGCACACCAGGTGTCCAGCCGCTTCGACATCATGCAGGTCAAGAAGGGCAAGCACTGGATGTCCCGGGACGACTGGCGCCGCGCCTGGCGGCCCTGGTTGCGCGGAACGTCCATCGGTTTCCCGCTCGGGGTCATCCCCGCAGGAGGCTCCGAGATCCCGACCTTCCTCTCGTACACCCTCGAACGCAAGCTGTCGAAGCGTCCGAAGGAGTTCGGACAGGGCGCGATCGAAGGGGTGGCCGGACCTGAGGCCGCGAACAACGCCAACGCCGCCGGTACCCTCGTCCCCCTGCTGACCCTCGGCATCCCGACGTCCGCAACGGCGGCCGTCATCCTCGTCGCCTTCCAGCAGTACGGCATCCAGCCCGGTCCCCAGCTCCTGGACACCCAGTCGGCGCTGGTCTGGGGTCTCATCGCCAGCCTGCTCATCGCGAACGTCATCCTGCTCGGGCTGAACCTGCCGCTCATCGGGCTCTGGGTGAAGATCCTCAAGATCCCCAAGCCCTACCTGTTCGCCGGCATCATGGTCTTCGCCCTGCTGGGCACGTACGCCGTGAACGGCAGTGCGTTCGACGTGGGAGTGCTCCTCTTCTTCGGTCTCGCCGGCTATCTGATGCGCCGGTTCGGCTTCCCCGTCTCGCCGATGATCGTCGGTGCGATCCTCGGCCCCCTTGCGGAGGTCCAGCTTCGCCGGGCACTCGACATCGCAGGCGGTGACATCTCGACCCTCGTGTCGACGCCGTTCACGATCGTCGTGTACCTCACGCTGGCCGCCGTGCTGGTCGGGGGCTTCCTCCTCCGCAGGCCGAGGAAAAACGTCACTGCCGTTGCCGTTGAAGCCGCCCACGACGATGAGGTTCCCGACGTCCGGGAGTCCTCGGACCGTTGAGAGCCCCTGCCGCCCTGCTGTGCCATGCGTTCCTGCTCCAGCTGGCTGCGTACATCGTTCGGCCGACATCCGCTTACCGTGCGATCGAACTGGGCGTCAACCCGCAGTTGGTGGGTCTCATCGCGGCGAGCTTCGCCCTCATACCGCTCGTCGTGGCGGTGTCCATCGGGCGCTGGAACGACCGCGGTCACGTCAAACTGAGCCTCGTCATCGGCGGTGTGCTGATGACGGGAGCAGGGCTGGGAGTCCACTTCTGGTCGGACAATCTGACGAGTCTGCTGATATGGAACGCCGTCATCGGTCTCGGGCACCTCCTCGCGATCGTGGGCCAGCAAACACTCGTGGCCCAGCTCGGGCGGGAAAAGCTGGACTCAGCCTTCGGCACGTACACGTTCGTGGGCTCCCTCGGGCAGGCGGCGGCCCCGCTGGTTCTCGCGGCTGTCGGAGGGAGCGCAGTGCTCCCCGACACCGGTCTCCTCTTCGCCATCTACACATCCACCTGCGCGATCCTCCTCTGTGTGACCGGTCTGCTGCCGTCGACCCGGCAGGCGGACCGGCACCTGGGCCATGAACACTCCCTGCGGTCCGCGCTCCACGTTCCGAAGACCACCCGTCGCACCATGACGGGTGCGATGTTGCTCAGCATGCTCGTGCTCGCGGCGGTCGACCTCATCCAGGTCTACCTCCCCGCACTCGGGGTGGAACGTGAGATCCCGTCGGCGACCATCGGCGTACTGCTCGCCGTGCGTGCGGCGGCGACGATGGCATCGCGGCTGGGGCTCGCACGGCTGGCCACCCGGGTCGGGCGCACCAGGCTCGCGTACGGCTCCACCCTCGTGGCGGGAGCTGCCGTTGCTGCCCTCGCGGCTCCGGTGCCGATCGTGGTCGCGGGGGTCCTCCTCGCCGTGGCCGGATTCGCCCTCGGCATCGGACAACCGCTCTCGATGTCGATCGTGACGGCGGCTGCACCTGCCGGTACGACGTCGACGTGGCTCGCCCTGCGTCTGAGCGGCAACCGCGTCGGCCAATCGGTGATCCCTGTCGTGCTGAGCGCGTTCACGGGGAGCATCGGGACGGGTGGCATCTTCGTGATCACCGGAATCGGGCTGCTCGGTACGGCAGCCGCGGCCCGGATTCTCATCGCCGACGACCTCTGACCGACTCGGGCGCGTCAGTGCACCCGTCGTCGGCGGGCGGGATTGCGGCGGGGTGCCTTCCCCCAGCGCGCCAGGCGTTCTTCGAGTCGAAAGGGACAGTGACGGACCACCTCGGGTCGGCTCCTCGCGAACTGTGTGCGCGGGAAGCCGACCCGAGGTGCTCCCCCGTCCTGCCTGGCGGTTCAGCCCGCGGCGTCGGATGCGGTGCGGTGCACGTTTCCACCCGGCATCGGGAGCCAAGAATGCACTCCGGGGATGGAAGAAGACCGAGGGGGGACCATGACGGCCAATGCCCAAGACGGTGTCACGGTGGGCGGACTGCTGATGGCGGAGTACGAGCGGATCAAGGCGGAGCAGCAGGCCAGGATCGGCTTCCGGGACAACCTGCTGTACGCCACGCTCGCCTCGGTGGCCGCGGTCGTCGCCGCTCTCCTCCAGACGAACGGACGGACCGCGCTCCTGCTGCTCCTGCCACCCGTCTCCGTTCTGTTGGGGTGGACCTACCTGGTCAATGACGAGAAGATTTCGGCCATTGGACGCTATGTCCGTACCGAACTCTCCCCTCGTCTCCTGGCCATAGCCCAGGCGAACGAGCCGGCCGGGCAGCACACGGCCGTCTTCGGCTGGGAGTGGGCTCACCGCGACGACCAGCGGCGGGGGACGCGCAAGCGCCTCCAACTGGGCGTGGATCTGACCACCTTCTGTGTCTGCCCATTGGCCGCACTCGTCCTGTACGTGGTCCAGGGACCGTTCACGGTGCCGCTGGTCGGCGTGGCGGTGGTCGAGACCGCTGCGGTGGTCACGCTCGCTGCCCAGTTGGTGATCTATGCGGATCTGCGGCGCGGAACAAGCTGACGGTGTGCCGGTGTGTCGGTGTGTCGGGTGCGCCCGATCGGGACGTACGGTCCGTTCACCCGCCACGGCGTTCGGCCGGGGTCCGAGCGAGGGCCCCGGACAGGATGAGGTGAAGGACCAGATCGGCGGCGTTGCGTGCCGCTGACTCCTGGTGTTCATCCGTTTTGTTCGCACCCCAGTCGCAGATGCTCTTGATGAGGATGCTCTCGACTCCGGCCGAGCGGGCGGCGGCGTAGAAGGCGGCTCCTTCCATGTCCCCTCCGATGGCATCGGGGTGCCGCGCGACGAGTTCCTTCACCATCTGGGGAGAATCCAGGAGCTTGCCCCAGGAGAGCATGAGGCCCGTCGCCACCCGCACCCCCGACCTTCTGCTCCAGCCGCGCTGGACCGCACGCACGGCGGAGAGGAGCATCGGTGAGGTGACCACGTGTTCTCCGCGGAGGCGTTCGTGGACCCCGCCGTCCGTCTCGACGAGCTTTCCGTGGTCGAGGTCGTGGATCTTCTCGGAGACCAGTACGTCACCCGGCAGTTGGGGACCGGGCCGCAGGCCGTAGCAGATGCCGGCGATCACGGCGTAGTGCGGTGCGAGGTGCCGGATGGCGTCTCCCACCACCGCGGGCACGCCTGCGGCGTTGGTGCTCCCTTGGGCCGCCTGGACGATGAAGAGGCGACTGCCACCCACCAGGCCGGCGTCGAAGACGGGGATCGAGGCGGTGAAGTCCGGTTCGATCTCCCTGCCGATGTGGCTCTCGACGGCGTCGAGCATCGCGTCGCTCTCCACCTTCGCGACCGTCACCACGAGGACCCGGCTCGTTCCCATGATCTGCCTCTGTCCCTCGGTCCGATGCCGTCGTTGTTGCGCAAGGGCGCGTGTGTGGAAGCCGAAGGCGGCGAGCACGACCAGCGCCACCGTGGGGAGCAGTGCCGAGGTCGTCCACCCGAGGACGAGGGCTGCGTCGCTGACCGGTTCGACCCCCGGTGCGGTGCGCCACACCAGTTGGTACGCGGTCCACATCAGCGCCCGCCCGTAGGAATCGGCCGCCCCTGCGCAGTCGTCGGGAGCGCACTCATCGCGTTCCGCTCCCATCAGGAGGTGTGCGAGGAGGAGCACCACCCCGATGACCGAGACGAGGGAGAAGCGTACGAACGGCACGGGGCGCTCGGGGAATCGCGGCAGGTCCTCGGGACGCTCGCCGCCCAAGCTCCACAGGACGTGGCCGCCGTCGGGCCCGGGAACCACCCGGCCGGTCCGCTCCCACCACGCCAACGTTTCGGCGTCGGTCACTGCGGCGCGGGACACCGCGAGCGTGGTGGCGAGCCTGACGGAACCCACTTGCGCACCGCGGTCCGCAACCGGTTGCCGCACGCCGGCGGTGATGAGGCGTTGCAGTCGGACGCGGGTTTCCTTGGCCAACTCCTCGGCGCGGTGCGGCTGTTCCTGGTGGAAGAGCCGAACGGACCACAGTTCGGCGAGGTCAGCCGAGTCGGCGCGCTCCCCGATGCTCCGGGTGCGACCGAAGAAGACCTGCCAGACGACCAGTACCAGCAGCACACCGACGGTGTACACCAAGGCGATCAGCACGATCACGAGGACGAGGGCGTGGAGCGCCGGAAATGGCAGCAGGAGGATGGCTAACAGCAGTGCCAGCGAGGGAGGCAAACCGAAGACGACGACGCTCCATCTCGTGTCCAACCAGCGCAGCAGTCCCGACCACGGTCCTCCGAAGCGGGGTCCACGCCATATCTCGGTGCGCGCGGTCGGGGGCTCCAACAGGGCGAATCCGCCGGGCCCCTGCCACACCAACCGACCCTCGCGGCCCGCCGTGTACAGCAACAGGGCCAAGGGGGCCCGGTCGCGGATCACCCAAGCAACGCCCCGGGGTCTCAGGGCACCGACCGCCCGTCGTCCCCGCGGGGTCGTCCGCACGCGACGCGCGGCCGAACGGCACGCGGCGAATCCGGGGTGGGCGAGCTCCCGACCGGGGAGGTCGTCGGTGGTTCCGGCCGGTGTGCTGCTCGCGGTGCTCTCGGTCATGGGCCGCCCTCGGTCGTCACTGTTACGGGGCGGCCCCATGGCTGACCGCCCGTCACCCTGCCCGTTCTTCCAGGGTGCCATGCCGAGGGTGCGCGGGAGCATGGGTTCCCCTGCCGTCACACGTCGGCGGCACGGTACTGGGTCACCGGGTGAGGAGCCCTCGGGTGCGGGGGCGTTGACCGCGCTCTGCCTTCAGCGGTCGTCGAGCGGGCCGACGCCGAGTGCTTCCAGGGCGTCGAGGACGAGGTCGATGCTGACGGCTGCGAGGAGGAGTCCCAACAGACGTCCGAGCAGTTCGACGGTGGCGTGGTGGGTGGCGCGGAGCACGCGTTCCAGGAGCAGGATGCAGACGAGGTCCAGCACGATCACGGCGATGTACGCGCCGGCGACGGTGGAGCGCCAACTCCAGGTGGAGCGTGCTGTGGCCTCGATGAGCAGTGCGGTGATGGCCAGGGGGCTGACGACGAAGGGTACGAGGAGTTCCCGCATCGCGCCGGTGGTGTCGGGTCTGTCCTCGTGCGGTGTGTCCGCTCCGGTTCGCAGCCCCAGAACGAGACCGACGGCGTAGAGGAAGAAGATGATGCCCCCTGCCAGGAGGAGTGCGGGGGTGCTGATGTGGAACAGGTCGAGGAGCCAGGGCGCCGTGAAGCTGGTTGCCAGGCCGATGAGGATCGCGGCGCCGCACGCGAGGAAGGCGATGGTGCGGAGTTGGTGGGTGGGGTGCGTCTGCGCCAGATGGGCGAAGGAGAGCAGGACCTTCGGTGGACCGACGACGGATACGAAAGTGATCAGGGCGGCGGAGAAGCTGAGCGCGTTCACCCTGGGGAATCTAGGGCGGTGGCACGGGTGTGGCCGGGCACGGCACGGGGTGTCGGCGGAACTGCGACATCATCGGTTCGGCTGGGCCGAAGCCCTGCACGGGTCGGGGTGCTCCGGGCGGGCCGGCTTGGCAGCCACGTCACCGGTGGCGAGGCCGCAGCCGGCCACACCGCTCCCTACTTCGTCGGGGCGCGGCGAGCGGCCCATACGGTGCGTTCCGTACGGACGGCTAGGTCGCTGCGACGCAGGATGCTCCGCGGGCTGTTCGTGTCGAGCAGCTGGTCGAGGGCGCTGAGGTCGTTGGCGGCGAGGGTGTCGGCGACGCCGCTGCGCAGGCGTTTCAGGCTGCTCAGTGCGTACTGGCCGACCGACTCGGTCTGGGAACCGTCGATGTTCACGGTGATCGAGCGCTCGCCCTCCACCGTGAATCCGGCCGCAGTCAACTTGGGGCCCCAGTCGGCACCGCGATGGGGCAGGTGCTCGGTGTGGTGGTGCGCGAGGGCGGCATGACAGCGATCTTCGAGTCCGGGACGCTCCTCGGGAGCGTTGTCGGGCAGGAAGCGCGGGAAGCCCGCCAGTTCGACGACGGCGAACAGTCCGCCAGGAGAGAGCAGGTCGTAGACCCGGCTCAGGGCGCGGTCGGGGTCGGCCATGTGGTGGAGCGATGCGGATCCCCAGACCAGATCGGGCCGGCCGAGCACGGGCCAGTCGGCATCGAGATCGGCCAACACCGTGCGCACCCGGCCGGTCACACCGAGCGCCTCAGCCTTTTCCCGTAGGCGGTGCAGATGACCGGGCGACACGTCGACTGCGGTCACCTCCGCTTCGGGGAAACGAGCGAGGAGGGCGAAGGTGCCGGCTCCGGTTCCGCATCCCAGGTCCACGATGTGGCGCGGCTCGCTCTTCACGGGCAGCCATGCGGTGATGGAGTCGGTGTGCTGGGCGAGCACCTCGGCGTCCAGGTCGAGCATCTCCGCCTGGTCATGGGCGTCGGGGGTGTGATGGGGAGCGCTGTGTCCGCCGCCGTGGGCCGTGTGCCGGGATGCATGAGTCATGACCGCCACGCTAGAAGGGTCATGCCGTTTTGGCAGCACGGTTCCCGGTTTGCGCAAGACGATGCCCTGGTGGGATGCCGGATGCGCAAGTCGCTGCCCGAGGGAGGCCGGCGGGTACGTCCGCCGCCTTGCGAAGTGTGTGCGGAGTCGAGCCGCCGGGTTCTTGACCGGGTGGGACGTGCAGCGGCTCGGCAGGGGCCGGCCGGCTCAGTCGTCCTCACCGCGTTGGTGGCCCCGGCGGGCGTCGCGGTCGAAGATGCCCAGGATCTCGCAGGGTCCGCCCTCGGCACCGATGGCGTGCGGCAGCATCGTGGGGAACTCCGCTGCCTGATTGGTTTCCACGCGGATGCGCCGGTCACCCAGGAGGAGGACGGCGGTGCCGGACAGGACGACGAGCCACTCACGGCCGGGGTGGGCCCGCAGACGGGCGGGACTGTCGGGCGGCGGGTTCGTCATCCGCTGCCGGACGACGCTCATCCCGGGTTCCGCTTTGATGGGCCAGCGCATGAGGCCATGGGTCGCGTCGATCATCGGATTGCTGATGATGTCGTCGGTGGCCGTCTCGACGAGCTGATCGAGGGATGTGTCCAGGGCTCGGGCGAGGGTCACGAGTTGGTCCAGGGCCAGCCTGCGCTGGCCGTTCTCGATGCGGCTGAGGGTGGACTGGCTGATGTTCGCGCGAGCTGCCAGGTCGGCCAGGGACCAGCCCTGCGCGACGCGCAGTGCGCGGATCCGTTTGCGTACCAGGCTCTCCAGCTCGCCACTGCCTTCCGTCATGGGCAACACCTTATGTCGCGAACGTCAGCCCGGTTTCGTGGTGAACGCAGCCCCCTGGGGGACCGGGGCACACGGTGGAGATGGGCGGGCCCGGGATGCGGGTTTGACTTCGGTACGGTCCGGACAACGGCTGCCCATGGAGCGGGTGTTAGCTTCTCTCCGTGGCAAAACACCAAGAGATCAGCGCGGCCTATGACGGGGTCGTCGAGCTCTATGCGTCGCTGTTCGCCAATCGGCTGGAGACCCAGCCGCTCACGCGGGCCATGATCAGCACCTTCGCCGAGCTGGTGCGCGGCGCGGGGAACCTACGGACGGCCGATGTCGGGTGCGGGCCCGGACACCTCACGGCCATGCTGCACGAACTGGGGCTGGACGCCTTCGGGCTCGACCTCTCCCCTGCCATGGTCGACCACGCCCGACGGGCCCACCCGGCGCTACGGTTCGACGAGGCACGCATGGAGGCCCTGCCGATCGAGGACAGGGCGCTCGGCGGAGTGCTGGCCCACTACTCGATGATCCACACCCCGCCCGAGGACCTGCCCGCGCTCCTCGACGAGCAGGTACGTGTCCTGGCACCGGGGGGCGTGCTCCTGGCCTCGTTCTTCGGGACCGAGGGACCGGAGCCGATCCGCTTCGATCACAAGGTGACGCCCGCCTACAGCTGGCCGGTGGACCGGTTCACCGAGTTGCTGACGGGGGCCGGCCTCACCACCGTCGCTCGGCTGCTCCATGACCCGGCCTCCGAGCGTGGCTTCCTCGACACCCATGTACTGGCCCGCCTCCCCTGAAGCACGCCCGGGCGAACGAGGTGCTGACGCTTGGCGCCGCCGCAAAACCCGTTGGCGGACCGGGGCGGCCACTGCTACCTTCCCGGAGGCCGTGCGAGATGACGAGGAGGTGGTACCCGTGAAAGCAGTATCGACATGGGTGCTCCCCTCCGGGGTCACGGTCGGGCGGTAGATCGTCCGGGAGCACCGTTTCCGAGCCCTCCCGAAAGGCACGACCGTGCAGTTCACTTCCGAACGACGCTTCGACGACGGTGTCATCGAACGCGAATTCACCCTCGGCGAGATCCCCGGCACCCTGTGGACGCCCCCATCCCCCGCACCGGCTCCGCTGGTCCTGATGGCCCACAACAACGGCCTGCCCAAGGGGGAACCGCGATTGGTGGCCCGGGCCCGGCGCTCCGTGGCGTACGGCTATGCGGTGGCCTCGATCGACGCCCCCGGGTGCGGTGACCGTCCCCGTTCCACCGCCGACGAACAGGCCCGCGCCGATCTCGGCCGGGCGCTGGGGGCCGGTGAGCCGATCGACGAGATCCTTGAGTCCCTGGTCGGCTCGCTGGTCGAAAGGGCGGTCCCGGAGTGGCGGACCACCTTGGACGCTCTCCTGACCCTGCCCGAGATCAGCGGCCCGGTCGGGTACTCGGGGTGGACCGCCGTGGGCATCCGATTGGCGGCGATCGAGCCGCGCATCTCGGCCGTCGGCTTCTTCGCCGGGGGGTACGTGCCCCGCGCCCAGCGCGAGGAGGCCCGACAGATCACCATCCCGCTGCTGTTCCTGCTCCAGTGGGACGACGAAGGGAACCCACGGCAACGCGCCCTGGACCTGTTCGACGCCTTCGGCACCCAAGAGAAGACGTTGCACGCCAATACGGGCGGACACACCGGCACCCCGTGGTTCGAGGTGGAGGACGGGAACCGGTTCTTCGACCGGCACCTGAAGTGAGGTCGGGCGGTCAGGCCGACACCGGACGGTAGGCGGTTCCGACCGGAACGCTGCGTGTCGGAGGAGGGCCCCGGCCGTCCTCGATGAGGGCTGCTCGTCGATATAGGAACGCCCCGATCGCGACATTACCGGCCAGTTGCGTACCGGTCGATCGGGGGCAGCTCTGGGCAGTCAACAGGCCGGTCTCCAGCGGCGAATCCCGCTGGAGACCGGGCCCGGAGTGCCTCGCTACACAGCCCTGGGCAACGATGCCAGGGCTTGATCAGAGACCGAACTCCTGGGGGGACACCCCGAGCGCAGCGCACGCTTCCCGCAGGACCTGCGCCTCAGCCGGAGCGATGTACCCGTCGGCCCCTGCGACCACGAAGCCGGTCTGCACGACCGCCCGCGCCTCCACAGGCTTCTTCGCCGCCTTGGCGATCTCCTGCATGACCTGGGTCTTGCCCTGGAGGAAGTTGTACGCCAACTGGTCGACGTGCTTGTTGAACAGCTGACGCAGCTGTTCCGGCGGGAAGTTCTGCAGAACGTCGTTCTGCAGGATCAGCGACTCCACGTGCTGCCGCTCGGCCGGGTCAACCGACCCGTCGGCAGCCGCGACCAGAGCGCACATGGCCATGCTCGCGTCGCGGTACGAGCCGCTCTTGAGCTCGGTCTTGAGGGAGCCGAGCTGGGACTTCAGCAGACCCACGAGCTGAGCCTTCGATCCCCCGCCGGCCCCCGAACCCGGCCGTCCGTGGCCGCCGGAGCTCCGCGCCCCCTGCGCCTGCTGCAGGCCCTTGGCCTGGTCCTTGATCCGGTCCCACATCGCCATCCGTGCCACCTCGGCTACCTATTGACTCGTCCGCGTGGTTCCGCGCGTCTTCCTGACAACGCCCACCGACCGTGCGAAGTTCCCTGACCAGCCCGGCTGCTGCGACGATCCGGACCACCCGGCAGAGCGCCCCACCGGGCGGACCGCCACGCTCCGCAGCCGGATCCACGCGTCAGGGCGTACCAGGTGCGCAGGCTGCCACGGGTGCGCGTGTTCCAGAGGGCTGTACGGGGTGGGCGGGTGGAGGCTAGTGGGGTGGATGTGGAGGAGATTGCTACCGAGCTGTACGGGTTGAATCCGTCGGAGTTCATCGCCGCCCGCGATGCGTACGCCGCCCGGGCGCGCCGCGCGGGCGAGAAGCAGACGGCCGGACGGATCACCGAACTGCGGAGGCCGACACGGGCTGCCTGGGCGGCGAACCTCCTCGCCCGCCATGACCCGGACGAGACCGAACGGTTCCTCCGGCTCGGGCAGGGCCTGCGGGAGGCGCACCTCACCCTGGATCCGGCTCGACTGCGCGAGTTGAGCCATCAGCAGCACCGGGTCATCACCACGCTCGCCCGGCAGGCGGTTGCTCTGGCGGAGGAGGCGGGTCAACCGCTCACGCAGTCCGTGCACCAGGAGGTGGAACGTACCCTGCGTGCCGTGCTCTCCGATCCCGAGACAGCCGAGGTCTGGGCAGCGGGTCGCCTGGTGAAGGCGGCTGACGCATCCGTCGGTTTCGGCGGGCTGGAGCCCGAGGCACTGCCGCCGCGGTCGGCTGAGGTCCGGGACACCACCGCCGACAGGACCACGAGCGGTTCGAGGAGTTCATCCGCGACAACTGCCGCAGGCCGTACGAAGGGGGCGAAGGAATCACGGCGGGCGACCCGGCTGGAGGTCGCGAGGGAAGCCGCCCGCGCTGCCGTCGCGGAGGCCGGCCACCGGGAGGACTCCCTCCACTCGGTCGAGCAGGAGCACGACCGGGCCACCGCCCTGCTCGCCGACGCAGAAGAACTGGTCACGGACCTCACCATGCGGTTGCGTCAGGCCAGGGCGGACCGCAATGGAATGAGGTCCACGGTGGACGAGACCGCGAAACGCCTTCGGGAAGCGGAGAAGGAGGCCAAGGCAGCCCGCCATGCCTCGGCCGTCGCCGCCCGCGCGGTCGACAGGCTCACGGACAGCGGCTGACGGCGAAGGGGGAGCTCCGCGCCCGCTGCTCGTGTCTGGGCCTCGACCTGTCTCTACGACGGCGACACCGGCAGGCACTCCGACTGCAACCTGTTGGGCTCCCGGTTCCGCGTCAGCGACGGCAGGACCGTCTGACGCTCCGCACCCACATCGGACGGTTCGCCGCACCACCGGCGAACCGTCCTCGAACGTCCGGGTATCGGGGAGTCAGGGAGTCAGGGAGTCATTGGTCCGGGTCTCCTTCGTCGACCGGCCCCCTCGGTGGGCACGGAACGAGCCCTTGCCAGCGGGCCGGACCGCATCCCGTGCAGCGCGTGTACCGGGCACGAGGTGGTCCGATTTCCGGCCATGCTCAATTCGTGGCCCCACCACGGAATGGGCTGAGAGGCCCCGAAGGATCTTCACCCACAGGTCGTGCTGCCAGCGGAATCTACGCTTTCGCGATCTTCACGGCGTCGCCAGAAGTGGGACCGAAGTCCAGGACGCCCGCATGACCTGCGAAGACGTGTCCATATGACAGCCAACCAAAACTCATCTACTTCTGCGAATCACTGCTCCCGATGTAGGCATGTCGCGGCGGCCCCACAACGACCCGGGGCCGCCTCACTCGTGCTCCTGGGGGTTACTCACTATGTCCAGACTCACCCGTCGCCAGGCCCTCGGGGCCGTCACCGGCGCAGCCGCGGGCATGGCGCTCGTCGGTGTGGCGACCGCTTCGGCGAACTCCGCACCGGAGAAGGACCGGGCCGCCGCGCCCGCAGGCGTCAAGGGGCCCGCGCCCTTCGACGAGGTGTTCCAAGGCCGTCACATCCAGGGACTGCCCGATCACGCCCATGCCGCCCACGCCGGTCACAGCACGGGCTTCCGCGTCCTGGTCGACGGTCGTGAACTCCATGTGATGCAGCACGGAAAGAGCGGTTGGAGCAGCGCGATCAACCACTACGAGAGGTTCGCATCACCGCGCGACGCCGCTCGCACCGCGGTCACCACCCTCAAGGGCGCCGCCGTCGTCCCCTTCGACCCCACCGCCTGAGCCGGAAGCAGCTGCCATGACCGTACGCAAGAACCAAGCGAACCTGACGGCCGCCGAGAAGCAGGCGTTCGTCGACGCCGTGCTGGAGGTCAAACGCATCGGTGTGTATGACGAGTTCGTCGCCGCCCACCGTCTTCGTTTCGCCCTGGACATGAACACCGGGGTCTACGTGGGGCACTTCGGCCCGTCGTTCCTGCCCTGGCACCGCAAGTTCCTGATCGACTTCGAGGACGAGCTCCAGAAGATCGATGCGTCGGTGTCGATCCCCTACTGGGACTGGACGGCCGACAACACCGTCGGATCCTCGCTCTGGGCGCCGAACTTCCTCGGCGGCACCGGACGCCCCCTGGACGACCAGGTGATGGACGGCCCCTTCGCCTACTCGGCGGGCAACTGGCCCATCACCATCCAGGTCGACAGCCGGCCGTTCCTCGCGCGCAACCTCGCCTACCGCGTCCCCACGCTGCCGACCAGGGCCGAGGTCGATGCAGCCCTCGCGATTCCCACCTATGACTCCCCGCCCTGGCGTGACGGTTCGTCCGGCTTCCGTTCCACGCTCGAAGGCTCGGCGGGTTACATGAGCATGCACAACCGGGTGCACACCTGGGTCTGGGGTCAGATGGAGTCGAGCGTTTCCCCGAACGACCCGGTGTTCTGGCTGCACCACTCGTTCGTCGACAAGCTCTGGGCCGACTGGCACGCGCTCCACCCGAGCAGCGCCGAGTACCTCCCCGCCGGTGGCACGGTCGATGTGATCGATCTGAACGAGACCATGCCGCCCTGGACCAACACGACCCCGCAGAGCATGTTGGACCACACCCCGTTCTACACGTACGTGTGATGCGGGAGTCGAACCGGTGCCCCGGCACGCAGGGGCACCGGTTCGACGCTTCCTACCGTCCGCTTTCCGTGTTCGATGTGTTCGGCCCGGTGGGGTGGGCGAAGCTGGGGTAGTCGGTGTAGCCGTGGGCTCCTCCGCCGTAGAAGCCCGTCCGGCGCGCTTCGTTGAGGGGCGCGCCGATGCGGCAGCGGGTGACGAGGTCGGGGTTGGCGAGGAAGTCCCGGCCGAAGGAGACGAGGTCAGCGCCGCGTTGCAGGGAATGGGCGGCGGCTTCGGGTTTGTCGCGGTCGGCTGGGAGCGGGGTGACCATGAGCGCGGTGGGCCACAGTTCCCGTATCGCGGTGTCGAGTTCCGTGCCCGTCTCGCCGTGGTGGAGATAGGCGATCCCGAGCGGGGCGAGCGCGTGGACGAGTGCGGTGTACGTGCCGTACGGGTCGGTCTCGTCGAGGTCGCCGAAGGGGTTGGAGGGTGAGATGCGCACACCGACCCGGTGCGGGCCGATGGTGTCGGCGACGGCTCGGGCAATTGCCACGGTGAGTCGGATGCGGCCTTCGACGTCCCCACCCCAACGGTCGGTGCGGAGGTTGGTGTTGTCCGCGAGGAACTGGTGGAGCAGATAGCCGTTGGCCGCGTGGATCTCCACCCCGTCCAGCCCTGCGACGACGGCGCGGCGGGCGGAGCGGACGAAGTCCTCGATCAGCTCCTGGATCGCGCCGTCGGTGAGGACCCTCGGGGTGACGGCCGGCACCCGGCCGCCCGAGGTGTGGACGAGGGCGTCGGCGGCCACCGCCGATGGACCCACCGGAATCGACCCCTGGGGCAGGAAGTCCGGGTGCGCCAGCCGCCCGGCGTGCATGAGCTGGAGGAAGAGGTGTCCTTCCGCCGCGTGCACCCCGTCCGCGATCCGCGCCCAGCCGTCCTGGTGCGCGTCCGTGAACAGGCCGGGAGCGTCGGGGCCAATGGCCCCGGCGGCAACCGGGTGAGTGCCCTCGGCCACGATCAACCCCGCCGAGGCGCGCTGGGTGTAGTAGTGCGCCATCAGACTGCCGGGAGTGCCGTCGGCGTTGGCACGGGCGCGGCTCATCGGTGCCATGACCATGCGGTTGGGCAGGGTGAGGTCCCCGAGCCGGGTGGGCTCGAAGAGGGCGGCGGGCGCGGGCACGGCGGGTCCTTTCCGTCTTTCGTCGTGAGGCCGTGGGGTGGGGGGGTTGGGGTTGGGGTTGGAGGATCGTGGGGTCAGAGGTTCCAGCTCTTGGCGAGCAGTTCGTAGGAGCGCAGGCGGGCGTCGAAGTCCCATGCCTCGCTGACGATCATCAGTTCGTCGGCTTCCGTGCGGTCGACGAGGTCTTCGAGGCCGCGGCGGACGGTGTCCGGTGTGCCGGTGAAGGACTCGGCGAGCATGGCGTTCACCATCTGTGCCTCCTGCTGGGTCCATGCTGCGTCGATGTCCTCGATCGGCGGCAGGAACTCCATGCCGCCCCGGAAGTGGGTGAGGAACTTCTGCTGGAGCGAGCTGAAGATCCGTACGGCTTCGGCGTCGGTGTCTGCGGCGACCGCGTTGGCCGCGACGACGGCGTAGGGCTTCGCCAGGGTCGCCGAGGGGCGGAAGGCGGTCCGGTAGAGCGCCAGTGCGGTGCCGAGTTGGTCGGGTGAGAAGTGGGAGGCGAAGACGAAGGGCAGGCCCTCGCGGGCGGCGAGGGCCGCGCCGAAGGTGCTGGAGCCCAGGATGTAGACGGGCAGGTCGACGCCCTCGCCGGGGATCGCGCGGACCTTGCGCTCGGCGCTGCCGGGCGCAAGGTAGCCGCGGAGTTCGGCTGTCTGCTCGGGGAAGTCGGCGCCGCTCTGGTGCTCGCGCCGCAGGGCGCGCGTGGTCCAGGGGTCGGTTCCGGGTGCCCTGCCGAGGCCGAGGTCGATCCGGCCCGGGTGGTAGGTGGCGAGGGTGCCGAACTGTTCGGCGACGACGTACGGGGCGTGGTTGGGCAGCATGACACCGCCCGCTCCGACCCTGATCCGCTCGGTGGCTGCGGCGACCTGGCCGATGATGATCGAAGTCGCGGAGCTGGCCATCGCCGGGGTGTTGTGGTGCTCGGAGATCCAGAAGCGGCGGTAGCCGTACGCCTCGGTGGCGCGGGCCAGCGCGACGGTGTTCTCCAGTGCCTCGGCGGCGGGCCGGCCCTTGCGGATCGGGGAGAGGTCGAGGACGGAGAGCGGGATGTCGGAGTAGCGGGGCATAACGGTTCTTTCGGGGTGGGTGGGGCCGGGGTCGGTCCCGTACGAAATGGTGGGTCGGGGCCCGGTTCCGGTGGGGGAACCGGGCCGTGGTCGGCACGGCGGCTGGGGCGGGCGTCAGGACAGGTCCAGGACGGCCTTTCCCGCCAGACGGCTCTCGCGTACGGCGTCGAGGGTGTCGGCGGCGTCGGTCCAGTGGCCGCGCCACACGGTGTGCGTACGCAGCCTCCCGGCGGCCACCTCGGCGGCGAGCCAGGTCAGGTCTCTGTCGATGCCGCCGTCGGCCATCTCGAAGAAGGTGACGATCGAGCGGTTCTGGCGCATCGGGTCGGCGAGGAGACTGCCCGGTGGGAAGCCCGTGGTGTCGCCGGAGGCGGCGCCGGTCAGTACGAGCGTGCCGCCCTCGCCGAGCGCGTCGAAGTACGCGGCGAGGTCGGCGCCCCCGACCTGGTCGAGCACGCCGTCGACGGGCGCGGTGATCCCGCCGGGTCCGGTGACGACCTCGTGGGCACCGAGGGCACGCAGTTCATCGGCCGGTCCGGGCTTCCGGGCGACGGCGATCACGTGAGCCCCGCCCCTGGCCGCGAGTTGGACCGCGAACCGGCCGACAGCGCCCGTGGCGCCGGTGATCAGCACCCGCCGACCCAGGATCGGGCCCAGTTTGCGCAGGGCGCGCAGCGCACTCCCGGCGGAGACGGGCAGGGTGCTCATCTCGCCGAGGTCGGCGTGGTCGGGGACGGTACCGACCAGCGCGGTGTCGACGGCCCGTAGCTCCGCCCAGCCCCCGCCGAGGCCGAGCGTAGTCACCGAAGTGCCGACCGCGGGACCGGAACCATCCGCGGCGGCCCGCTCGACCACTCCGGCGGCGTCCCAGCCGAGCACCGTTCCGTCGGGCGCGCCCGGAAGTATGTAGCGGAACTCGGCCGGATTGGGCGAGATCGCCGCGACGCGGACGAGTGCCTGATGGGGTGCGGGAACGGGATCGGGCACTTCGGCGAGCCGCAACTGTCCGGGGGCGGAGCGGTCGACGATCAGGGCGCGCATGGGATTCCTCCGGTTGGTCTCTGGGATGGATCGCTAAATGTGTCGCTGAGTGGCACTTGCCTATGACCGGGCGTTCGCCGCCGTACCCGGCCGTCCGGACCTCATGGCCGGACCTGCGGGGGACCGCTGACGGAACGGCCCCGAGCCGCGGCGGGCGACCGGATGTCCCCGCCGGCCATCGACGCGGACGCCCGGCCGGAACAGTGAGAGTGTTCCGGCCGGGCGCCCGTTCACACCGCTCCCCCGGTCGACGGCGATGCCGCGATCAGATCTGCGGCTTCGGGTGCGGCGGGGACACGTCGAAGGACGAGTGCGCCCCGCCCAGGGCCCGGGACTCCGGCAGCCAGGACGAGATGATCAGGCTGGTCCGGTCCATGAGTTGCTCGGCACCGAGTTGCACGGGCAGGAAGCGGCCGAAGGGCTCGACCCCCTCCAGGCGCTCCAGGCCCTGGGAAATGGCGACGGACCGGTCCGCGTCGTCGCTCTTCTCGGCGACCGTCAGGATGCCGATCTGCTTCTCCTCGGGCTGGAACATCAGCCAGATGCTGGACTGGCCCTGCTTCTCGGCCTCGTCGCGGACGGTCGGCCAGATCTCCGCCAACAGCTGCTCGACGTTCTCGTTCGTGTAGGAGTAGCGCTCGAACCGGTTGACGTGGTGCGAGGTGGCCATCGGCTTGAAGTCGTGTGCGCCGGTGACCTTCCAGTAGTGCTTGTCCACGCCGGGGAAGCGTGACCAGAACTTCACGCCGGGCTCGGGGAAGAGCTCCTCGTTGGTGAAGTGGTTGTAGTCGAGGACGTTCTCCCAGGTGTCGAAGAGGTAGCGACCGCCGATGTACTTCACGCCGGTGGCCGGGTCGAAGCGCAACGGGGTGTACTTGTGCCGCATCCCCGGGCGGATGTCCATGTTGGGGCGCTCGCGCTCCAACATGTCGACCAGGTCCTGGGTGGAGTAGCGGTCGTCCAGGGGGAAGTCGGAGGTGAAGGCCGCCTCCGCCTTGATCGGGCCGGTCTCGTAACCGCGGACGTCCATGACGTTTCCTCTCTCACTGCCTGTTGCTGGTCCCCGGATCCGGTCGATCCCGCTCGCGGCGGCCCGGCCGTGTCGAAGGCCGGGCGGGGAGGTCTGATAGGGCGCGGCCCCTTGCCGGGGCCGCGCCGAGACCTGTGGCACTCGGCTCTGAGGCGCCTCGTGCCGTGGGACCGGTGAGGGGCACACGGTCCACCGCAGGCTCCCCCGCAGCACGGTGCAACAGCTGCACCGGCCAGGGGTCGCCCGGGTGTCCTCGTGCGTCCCGATGCACTAACCGGACCGCTCGGTCATGTTTGAACCGTAGCACAACATGACCGCACGGTCCGATTAGGTAGGATGGGGAACATGATGAGAGCTGACGCCGTGCGCAACCGACGCCTGCTGATGGACGCCGCCGCTGCGGAGTTCGCCGAGAACGGCATGGACGTGTCGATCACCCGCATCGCCACGCGCGCCGGCATCGGCAAGGGCACGGTCTTCCGGCACTTCGACACCAAGGAACAACTGCTCGCCGAGATCTTCAGCGACCGTCTGGAAGAACTGGTCACGGCCGGGCTCCAGCTCGCCGAGTCCGACGACCCGGCCGGTGCGCTCTTCGAGTTCATGACCATCGGTACGGAGATCCAGGCCCGCGACCGCTCCTTCTGCCAGGCCGCCGCCGCGCTCTCCCGCAGCGAGCCCGCCGTCCACGCCTCCCGCGAACGCCTCGCGGACGTGGCGGAGACCCTCGTCGCCAGGGCACAGCAGACGGGGACGATCCGCGACGACGTCACGGGGCTGGACATCGTGCTCCTGCTGAGCGCCGCGTCACAAGCGGTGCTCAGCATCAGCGAGGACGCTCCCGGCCTCTGGCAGCGCTATCTGTCCATGATCTTCGACGCCCTGCGCCCCGAGAGCGCCCACCCGCTACCCGCCCCCGCGCCGACCCGGGCCCAGTTCACGGGCTAGCCAAGCCACCCTGCCCAACCCTCCCGCACCACCTCGCCGGAGGGTGCTTTCGCATGCCCCGAGCGGACGGGTGACAGTCGCGCCTTCCCGCCGAGAACGCGAGCGGGGTACCTGGCCCGTGCGCGCATCGGCGACTGTCCGTGCGCCCAGTGGCGAGCAGCGGCAAACCCGCCGGTCTAGCTTTCCGTCACGGCGACGACGAGGTTGTCGGAGCACGGGGCGCCGGCACGGCCGACTCACGTCGGGCGTGATCGTCCTGTCGTGGACATCGCTCCGGGCTCCGGGTCGTCGACACCCCATCGAGAACCTCGGCGAACAAGCGTCCGCTCCGTCCGTCGACGTGCTCACCTTCGAGGGAGAAACACCACATGCGCACCGACATGCTCATAGGCGGCGAGTGGACCGCGGGAAGCGGTACCACCTTCCCCACCCTGAACCCGGCGACGGCGGAGGTCATCGCCGAGGTGCCCGAGGCGACCGAGGCGGAGGTGGATGCGGCCGTACGGGCGGCTGCCGCGGCCTTCGAGTCCCGTGAGTGGGGCGGATTGCTGCCCGCCGCCCGGGCGAAGCTGCTGCTGCGGGTCGCGGACCTGCTGGAGGAGAACGCCGATGAAATGGCCCGGTTGGAGACCCTGGACCAGGGACAACCGCTCAATGTGAGCGCCGGGTTCTCGGTGCCGAACGCGGTCGAGCACTTCCGCTACTACGCGGGTTGGGTCACCAAGATCACCGGTGTGACGACCCCTCTGTCGATCCCCGACGTCGACTACCGGTCGGTCCGGGAACCGCTCGGCGTCTGCGGGCTGATCACCCCCTGGAACTTCCCGCTGATGATCCTGGTGTGGAAGCTCGCCCCGGCCCTCGCCACCGGCAACACGGTGGTGATCAAGCCGGCCGAGCAGACCCCTCTGTCCGCGCTGCGGCTGGCCGAGTTGATCGCGGAGGCGGGTGTCCCCGCCGGAGTGGTCAATGTGGTCACGGGCGGCCCGGAGACCGGCCGGGCGCTGGTGCGCCATCCCCTGGTCAAGAAGATCTCCTTCACCGGATCCACAGCCGCCGGGCGGGAGATCGGGGCGGAGTGCGGTCGGACGCTGAAGAAGGTGTCGTTGGAGTTGGGCGGAAAGGCTCCGAGCGTCATCACGGCCGACGCCGACATCGACGCCGCGGTGCAGGGCAATCTGATGGGCGGTCTGCTCAACTCGGGTCAGGTCTGCGCCGCGTACACCCGCTTCTACGTCGACGGCAAGCGCCACGACGAATTCGCCGAGAAGCTCGCCGGGGCCGCCGGTTCGCTGCGGCTCGGCAACGGACTCCACCCCGAAACCCATCTCGGACCGCTGGTCTCGGCCGAACAGGTCGAGCAGACGGCCCACTACGTCGACCTCGGCCGCCAGGAGGGCGCCGAACTGCTGACCGGCGGCAACCGCCCCGACGGCGCACTGGCGTCGGGCTTCTTCTACGAACCGACCGTCTTCGCCGGGGTGCGGCAGGACATGCGGATCGCCCGGGAGGAGATCTTCGGCCCGGTGCTCGCGGTGATGCCGTACGAGGATCCGGAGGAACTGGTGGGCCTTGCCAACGACTCCGCCTACGGGCTGGCCGCCGCCATCTGGTCCCGGGACATCGGCACCGCGGGCCGCCTGGCCCGACAGATCAAGGCCGGCACGGTGTGGATCAACATGATGCAGGGCCTGGACGCCGCTGCCGCCTGGGGCGGAATGAAGTCCTCCGGCCTGGGTCGGGAGATGGGCTGGGCGGCCATCGAGGCCTACACGGAGATCAAGAGCATCTGGACCAGCCACATCTGACGTTGCGCACGGTCCTGCCGGGTGCGCCGATCCGGCAGGACCGACACGCCGAGCCAGTCCGCGCCGGACGCCGGCCTCGACAGGGCCGCGGCCCAATGGAGTACCCGCGCCGCCCGGCGGCGCGCCGAACGAGGAGCACCCCGCATGGCCATCGACTTCACCCTCACCCCCGAACAGCGACAGCTGCGCCAGGAAGCAAGGGACTTCGCCCACAAGGTCCTCACCGAGGTGGGCCCCGCCACCCGGCATCTCGCCGATCCCGAGGAGCGCTGGAAGGCGACGCGCCCCATCTACGAACAGGTCATCGCCGACGGCTGGCTGCGCCGCATCCTGCCGGTGCCGCTCGGCGGGGACGGCCGGGGCATGGTCGACTTCGCGCTGGTGGCCGAGGAGTTCGTTGCCGTCGACGCGAACGTCTCGCTCACCCTGTTCGCGGTCACGCTCGGCCTCACTCCCCTGATGGCGGCCGGGAGCCCCGAGCAGATGCACGAGCACTTCGGGCGCTTTCTGGAGCCCTCGGGCGCCCCTCTCGCAGCCTTTGCGTTCAGCGAGCCGGGAGGGAGCGCCAACTATGACGCCCCGGCGCCCGCCGAAGGGGTCCGCACCACCGCGGTGCTCGACGCGGAGCGTGGTGAGTGGGTCATCAACGGCGCGAAGAAGTGGGTGTCGAGCGCGGGCGGCTGGGACGGCGAGGGACCCGATCTGCTGGCCGTGGTCTGCCGGACGAGCCCGGACGCATCGCCGGACGAGTCGCTGTCGGTGATCCTGGTGCCCGGACCCGTCCCCGGGCTCACTCTTGACACCAGCCTCGATCTACTCGGCCATCGAGCCCATCAGACACCGACGATCACCCTGCGCGATGTGCGCGTACCGCAGGGCAATGTCCTCGGAGCCCCGGGCGCCGGGCGCCAGATCATCGCGGGGAGCTTCGTGCCGACCGCCGCGCTGGTCGGGGTGTTCGCCCTGGCCAAGATGCGCGCGGCATTCGAGTTCGCGCTCGACTTCGCCAAGCGGGAGCGACGGGCGGGCGCGGTGCCGATCATCGACCACCAGGCCGTGGGGTACGCGCTCGCGGACGCCAAGGCGGCGATGGAAGCGGTCCGCTACCTGTCCTGGCGAGCGTGTCATGCCCTGGACACCCGGAGCCCGGCAGCGGCGGAACTCGCCCTGTACGCAAAGGTGTTCGGTTCGGAGACGGCGGTACGCGTCATCACCGATCTGATGCGCGTCGTCGGCATGGACAGCTACAGCCATGAGAACCCGCTCGCCGAGATACTTCAGGACGCCCTGGTGTATCCGCTGTTCGACGGGGGCAACCTCGGGGTCCGCCGGCGTCAACTGCACGCGATGCTGGCCGATCCGTCCTACGACCCGACCGCCACCTATCTCGGCACGGCACCGTGACGCATCGGCTCGCCACAGCCGTGCTGTGGCGAGCCGATCAATCGGACCCGCGCTCCGGACCCGTGCGTACCTACCGGGTCCCGAGCGCGGGTCCGAACGACATACCCCTCGATGAAGCCCCCGGGGAACACACCGTACGGACACGTCGTCAGCCCCCTCCGCGCTCTACCCGTCCGTGGTGGCGACTCCCTGACCCGCCGCGCGGCGGATCTCAGCCGCGCTCTGCCCGTACTCGGCGCGCAGGGCGCGGCTGAGGTGCGTGGCGTCGAGGAAGCCCCAGCCGGCGGCGATGGCGGAGACACTGCGGTCGGACAGGGCGGGGTCCGCCAGATCCCGGCGGATGCGCTCCAGCCGGCGGCCCCTGATCCAGGAGGCGAGGGTGACCCCACGCCGCTGGAGGACCTTGTGGAGGTAGCGCACGGAGACGTGGTGGGCGCGGGCGACCGATTCCGGGGAGAGGCGGGGGTCGGCCAGCCGGCCGAGGCAGTAAGTGAGGATGCGTTCGCCGAGGTCATCGGCGGGACGGAGGTCTACCGGCTGTTCTGCCAGCGCCGTCAGGACGACCGAGACGAGCGCGTCCGCCAGGTGCGGTCCTCCGCTGCCCGTACAGGCGTCGAGGTCGTCCGCCGCGTCGCGCAGGAGGGCTGCGGCGAGCCGTCTGCCGCCACCGCCGGTCGGTACTGCTGAGGCGGTGCGTGAGGTCAGCGGATCGACGTGGGGCCCCAGCAGGGTGCGCGGGATGCCGAGGACGACGAGGTCGAACGGGTCCCAGAAGCGCAGTCGGTACGGCCGTACGGTCTCGTAGAGGACGAGGTCACCCGGTGCCGGTAGACACTGGCGGCCGTCCTGCTCGACGCCCGCGCGCCCCCGTCCGTACAGCGCGACCTTCACCAGTTCCCGGTCGCCCGAGCCGATGAGCGAGGGCGTGCGCAGCACGGTGCACGGCCCGCCGGTGATCCGCGTGACCAGGATCTGCCCGGGCTTTGCGCTGCCGAGCGTGGGGACGGGACCGTCCGTTGCGGTGTTCTCGTCGGGGTGGACGCGCAGGGGTGCGAACGCGTCGGAGACGAGCGTCTGGAACCGCTCGCTGTGCTCACGGTTGTCAGGGGTGCCGGCCATGAGCTGCCTCCTTCGCCATCACGCCATTGTGCTCGTTCGCGCCTCCGGTCGAGAAGTGCGGTGCTCGGGACCGGCTCGGCCCCGGTGTCCGGGCGCGGCGGCGTCGACCGTGCCCGGACACGGGGGATCGTCGTCATGCCCGGCGGAGGTCCTTGACCCGGCGGAGCTTCCCGAGGGAGCGCTCCAGGGTCTCGGGGGCGACGATCCGCACCTCGACGGTGATGCCCACCCCGTCCTTGACGCTCTGGGCGATGGATCGGGCGGCTGCCTCTCGTTGTTCGGCGGCGGCTTGGGGCCGTGCCTCGACGAGGACGGTCATGTGGTCCATCCTTCCCCGCCGGGTCAGCTCGATCTGGAAGTGAGGGGCGACGCCGGGGGTCCGCAGCACGATCTCCTCGATCTGGCTGGGGAAGACGTTCACCCCACGCAGGATGATCATGTCGTCGCAACGACCGGTGATCTTCTGGATCCGGCGGAAGGCGGGCCGTGCGGTGCCGGGCAGCAGTCGGGTCAGATCGCGGGTGCGGTAGCGGATGATCGGCAGCGCCTCCTTGGTGAGCGAGGTGAAGACGAGCTCCCCCTCTTCGCCCTCGGGCAGCACGGCATCGCCGAGGGGGTCCACCACTTCGGGATAGAAGTGGTCCTCCCACACGTGCAGCCCGTCCTTGGTCTCCACGCACTCCTGGGCGACGCCGGGCCCGATCACTTCGGACAGACCGTAGATGTCGACTGCGTGGATGCCTGCGCGCTCCTCGATCTCGCGGCGCATCTCCTCGGTCCAGGGCTCGGCGCCGAAGATGCCCACCTTCAGGGAGGTGGTGCGCGGGTCGATCCCCTGCTTCTCGAACTCGTCGAGCAGGGTGAGCATGTAGGACGGGGTGATCATGATGATCTCGGGCTGGAAGTCCTGGATGATCTGGACCTGGCGTGCCGTCATGCCCCCGGAGGCCGGGATCACGGTGCATCCGGCCCGCTCGGCGCCGTAGTGCGCGCCGAGGCCCCCGGTGAACAGGCCGTAGCCGTAAGAAATGTGCACCTTGTGGCCCGGTCGGCCGCCCGCCGCCCGGATGGAGCGGGCTATCACGTCCGCCCACATGGAGAGGTCGTTGTCCGTGTAGCCGACGACGGTGGGCCGGCCGGTGGTGCCGCTGGAGGCGTGGACGCGCCGTACGTCCGCCATCGGGACGGCGAACATGCCGAAGGGGTAGGTGTCCCGGAGGTCGGCCTTGGTGGTGCAGGGGAATCGGGCCAGGTCCTGGAGCGAACGACAGTCGTCGGGGCTGACCCCCGCTGCGTCGAATCGCGTGCGGTAGAGCTCCACGTTGTCGTAGGCGTGCCGCAGTGTGGAGCGCAGGCGGTCGAGTTGGAGCTCCTCCAGTTGTACGCGGGTCAGTCGCTCGCCGTCGTCCAGCAGGTCGGGAGGGATCGCTTCCCCGTGGCCGCGGGGTCGGGTGCCGGCGGCCGGGGCGTCGGTCGGGGGGACCGCGGCCATCGGTTCGCTGCTCATCGCGACTCCTTCGTCGTCGTGCTCGGTGTCCTGGTCACCGTCGTGCCTTTCGCTGTGCTGTCGTCGTGTCCCGCCTCGCGCCCCGGCCGCGTGATGCGGGGTCAAGCCGGTGCCGGGGAGCCGGGACCGCGGCGACATCGGTGGGCGTCGTGTCCCTGGGCGTCGAACCAGTGGTCTGTGTCACCGTCCACACCGTCTTGCCTCCCGACCGAACATTCGGTTAGCTTGCGCCACGCCCAGTAATCCAGCCGCCCCGCTGCCTGTCAAGAGGTGGAACACATGCCCATGAAGCCCCCTGACCGTCCGGACTTCTTCGCACGCCACCGCGAACTGTTGGAGCGGGCCGTCGCCGCTACGGCGAGCCGCCGGCACTGGACGCCGTACCCCGAGTCGCCGAGCAGATCCGCCTACGGCGAGGATGCGGCCCGGGACGGAGAAGTCGCCTTCCAGAAACGGCTCGCCACCCACTTCGCGCTGCCGGGCCACCCCGGCGAAGGCGTCGTGGCGGCCACCGAGACCTCCCCCTACGGTTTTCCCCTCGACATCACCTACCCCCGCGTCACCCCCGACGAGGCGGTGGCCGCCGCGAAAGCGGCCACCGGACCCTGGCGGGACGCGGGCCCCGACACCCGGGCCGGCGTCGCCGCCGAGATCCTCGCCCGACTGAACGCGGCCAGCTTCGAGATCGCCCACGCGGTGCAACACACCACCGGACAGGCGTTCGTGATGGCCTTCCAGGCCGGCGGACCCCATGCCCAGGACCGCGGCCTGGAGGCGGTCGCATACGCGTGGGCGGAGCAGAAGCGCCACCCGGGCACGGCACGGTGGAGCAAGCCGCAGCGCAAGAGCGGGCCGCTGGTGATGGACAAGAAGTTCACCGCGGTCGGCCGGGGAGTGTCCCTGTTGGTCGCCTGCAACACCTTCCCGACCTGGAACGGCTATCCGGGCCTGTTCGCAAGCCTGGTCACCGGCAACCCGGTCGTCGTCAAGCCGCACCCGGGAGCCGTGCTGCCGCTCGCGATCACCGTTCACACCGCCCGCGAGGTACTGGTCGAGGCGGGCTTCGACGCCGATCTGGTGATCCTCGCCGCCGAGGCACCCGAGGACCGCAACGCCTCCGTGTTCGCCCTCCACCCCGATGTGCGGATCATCGACTTCACTGGCTCGACCGCCTTCGGCGACTGGCTGGAGGACAACGCACGGCAGGCCGTCGTCCACACCGAGAAGGCGGGCCTGAACACGGTCGTCCTCGACTCCACCGACGACTACCGGGGGCTGCTGGGCAATCTGGCCTTCTCGCTCTCCCTCTACAGCGGCCAGATGTGCACCGCACCGCAGAACCTCCTGATCCCGCGGGACGGCTTCGCCACCGACGAGGGGACGAAGTCCGCCGACGCGTTCGCCGACGACCTCTCCGTGGCGCTGGACCGGCTGCTCGCCGACCCGGCCAGGGCTGCCGGGACCCTGGGCGCGCTCGTCAACGACGGGGTCCTGGCACGTCTGGACGAAGCCGCCGGGCTCGGGCGTACGGTCCGTGCGTCGACCCCCGTACGGCACCCGGAACATCCGGACGCCGTCGTACGGACCCCCCTGGTGGCACGGTTGGAGGCGGAGAGCGATCGGGAGACCTACGCCCGTGAGTGGTTCGGTCCGGTCTCCTTCGTCATCGGCACCGAATCCACCGAGCACAGCCTGCGCCTCTTCCGCGAGACCGTGGGCGAACACGGCGCCCTGACCGCTGCCGTCCACTCCACCGACGAAGAGGTGTTGGAGGCCGCCGAGCGTGCCGCCCTGGACGCCGGAGTGCACCTCTCGGAGAACCTCACCGGCCAGGTCTACGTCAACCAGTCCGCCGCCTTCAGCGACTTCCACGGCAGCTCCGCCAACCCGGCCGCCAGCGCCACCCTGTCCGACCCCGCCTTCGTCACCGGCCGCTTCACCACCCTCCAGTCGCGACGGCCCGTACCCGCCGAGGAGTCCATCCGTGTCTGACGAGATCTTCCTGATCGACGGCGCCCGTACCCCCCAGGGCCGCTACGGCGGCGCGCTGGCCTCGGTGCGCCCCGACGACCTGGCGGCCCTGGTGGTCGGGGAGGCCGTGCGACGCGCGGGCATTCCGGGCGAAGCCGTGGACGAGGTCGTCCTCGGGGCCGCCAACCAGGCGGGCGAGGACAATCGGGACGTCGCACGGATGGCGGCGCTGCTCGCCGGACTCCCCCACACCGTGCCCGGGTACACCGTCAACCGGCTCTGCGCATCGGGCCTCACCGCCGTGGCCTCGGCCGCACAGGCGATCCGCTCCGGTGAGGCCGAGATCGTGGTGGCGGGCGGAGTCGAGTCGATGACCCGCGCGCCCTGGGTGATGGCCAAACCCGGCACCCCCTGGGCGAAACCGGGAGAGGTCCACGACACCTCGTTGGGCTGGCGGTTCACCAATCCGCGCTTCACTACGGCCGACCGGGCGGTGCCCACAGGTGCCGGGCCGGAGGCGGTCAAGATCACCCTGTCGATGGGTGAGACCGCCGAGGAGGTCGCCGCGCTCGACGGCATCAGCCGCGCCGAGTCCGACGCCTTCGCGCTCCGCAGCCACCAACGGGCCGTCGCCGCTCGAACAGCAGGGCACTTCGACCGCGAGCTCGTACCGGTGCCCGTGAAGGAGGGTCGGGTCACCGAGGACGAGGGCCCCCGTCCGGGTACCACCCTGGAGAAGTTGGGGAGCCTGCGAACGATCTTCCGGGAGAACGGAATCGTCACGGCCGGTTCCGCCTCGCCCCTGTCCGACGGAGCCGCAGCCCTGGTGGTCGCGAGCGCGACGGCCGTGCGGCGGTTCGGTCTGACGCCGAGGGCCCGGATCGTGACCTCGGCATCGGCCGGTGTGCAGCCGCACCTGATGGGCCTCGGTCCGGTTCCCGCCACCGAGAAGGTGCTCGCCCGGGCCGGCCTGGTGGCGGGCGACCTGGACGCGGTCGAGTTGAACGAGGCGTTCGCCGCTCAGGCACTGGCCGTGATCCGACGGCTGAAGTTGGACGAGGCACGGGTCAACGCGGACGGCGGTGCCATCGCGCTGGGACATCCGCTCGGCTGTTCCGGCGCCCGGATCCTGCTCACGCTGATCGGCCGGCTGGAGCGCGAGGACGCACGGCGCGGCCTGGCCACGCTGTGCGTGGGCGTGGGGCAGGGCGTTGCGATGCTGGTGGAGCGGGTGTGAACGACACGATGACGGACCGGGACTCACCGGGGTCGGCGACGTACGAAACCCTCCTGGTGGAGGAGCGCGCGGACCGGGTCGTGGTCACCCTGAACCGACCGCGGACTCGGAACGCCATCAGCGCCCGGATGGTCAGCGAACTGCACGCGATCTGCGAACTGCTGGACCGGGCCCATGCACTGCTGGACCGGATGGCCAGCTCTTCGTCCACAGCACTGCGTCTGACCAAGCTCGTGGTGGACGCACCCGGTGCCCATCCGGTCGCCGACGATCTGGCGCAGGCGGTCCTGTTCGAAGGGGCGGACAAGAGGGAGCGGATGACCCGTTTCCTGGAGCGGTCGACGGAACGAGAGGGCACGGCATGAATCCGAAGAAGCAACCACCGGTGGAAGAACGGTCGGGAGGGGAGCGGCCGGAGGACGCCGGTGCCCAGGGGCACGTGCCGTCCGCACCCGTGGTCGTCGGAGTGATCGGCGGCGGCAGGATGGGCGCCGGCATCGCGCAGTCGTTCGCCGCGGCGGGCTCGACGGTCACGGTGGCCGAGGGGAACGCATCGGCCGCGGCTGCCGCACGGGACCGGATCGGCGCCGGGCTCCAGCGGGCGGCGGAGCGGGGCAAGCTGATCGAGCCCATGGAGCGGATCCTCAGCCGGGTCACCACCGTGGAGTCGGTCGAAGCACTGCCTGCGACGGCCGATCTGGTGGTGGAGGCGGTCCCCGAGGACACGGCGCTGAAGGCGCGGCTGCTGTCGGCCGCCGAGCGGGCCGTGGGCGTTCGGACCGTGCTGGCCACCAACACCAGTTCCCTTTCGGTCTCCGAGCTGGCTTCGGCACTCGTCCACCCCGGGCGTTTCGTCGGGATGCACTTCTTCAACCCGGTGCCGGCCTCCGAGCTGGTCGAGATCGTGGTGGGGTCGCAGACGCTGCCCACGACCGTACGGGCGGCGCTGGAGTGGACCCACTCCCTCGGCAAGAAGGACGTGGTCGTCCGGGACTCCCCCGGGTTCGCCAGCAGCCGCCTCGGCGTGGCGCTGGGTCTTGAGGCGATCCGGATGGTGGAGGAGCAGGTGGCCGAGCCGGAGGCCATCGACGACGCCATGCGGTTGGGTTACAAGCATCCGATGGGGCCGCTGCGGCTGACCGATCTGGTCGGGCTCGATGTGCGCCTGGCCATCGCCGAGCATCTGCACGCCACGCTGGGCGAGCGTTTCGCCCCACCACGGCTGTTGCGTGAGAAGGTCGCCCGCGGTGAGTTGGGCCGCAAGAGCGGACAGGGGTTCTATCCGTGGCCGTGACCACCGATGCGACCACCGACGGCCGTCAGCCCGAGGCGGCGCAGCCCGGCAGCGGGCGGGATCGGGTCGGGTGCGCCCTCATCTCAGGCGTCGCTGTCATCACGCAATAGCCGGGGCCCTCGGCCAGGTCTTGCCCGGCCGTGGAAAACACGGCAGACTCAAGCCAACCGAACGATCGGTAGGGAGCTGTATCGATGACCACGCCATCCGTCGCGCAAGCGCCGCTCCAGGAGCACTTCGACGCGACGATCGCTCGCGACCAGCGCATAGAACCGCGTGACTGGATGCCGGACGGGTACCGCAGGACGCTCATCCGACAGATCGCGCAGCACGCCCACTCGGAGATCATCGGGATGCAGCCCGAAGGCGAATGGATCACCCGCGCGCCGTCGCTGCGCCGCAAGGCCATCCTGTTCGCGAAGGTCCAGGACGAGGCGGGGCACGGCCTCTACCTCTACTCGGCCGCCGAGACGCTCGGCGCCGACCGTGCGGACCTCACCGAGCGGCTGATCGAGGGGCGTCAGAAGTACTCCTCCATCTTCAACTACCCCACGCCCACCTTCGCCGACGTCGGCGTCATCGGCTGGTTCGTGGACGGTGCGGCGATCTGCAACCAGGTCCCCCTGTGCCGGAGTTCGTACGGGCCGTACGCCCGGGCGATGGTGCGGATCTGCAAGGAGGAGTCGTTCCACCAACGGCAGGGCTACGAAATGCTGATGACGATGATGCGCGGCACCGAGGCCCAGCGGGAGATGGTGCAGGGCGCGGTGGACCGCTGGTGGTGGCCGTCGCTGATGATGTTCGGCCCGCCCGACGGTGACTCGCCCAACTCGGCCGCCTCGATGGCCTGGAAGATCAAACGCCACAGCAACGACGAACTGCGCCAGCGGTTCGTCGACATGACCGTCCCGCAGGCCGAGAAGCTCGGTGTGACGCTCCCCGACCCCGAACTTCGGTGGAACGAGGGGCGCGGACGCCATGACTTCGGCACTCCCGACTGGTCCGAACTCCAGCGCGTCATCAGTGGCGGAGGACCGTGCAACACCGAGCGGGTGGCGCGGCGTCGATCCGCCCACGAAGAGGGCGCCTGGGTCCGCGAGGCGGCAGCCGCACACGCAGCCAAGCGGGCGGCCCGGGAGCAGCAAGGAGAGGCGGCATGAGCGGCACTTCGCAGGGGAACTGGCCGCTGTACGAGGTGTTCGTGCGCGGCAAGCGCGGACTGAACCACGTCCATGTGGGCTCGCTGCATGCGGCCGACGACGCCATGGCACTCACCCATGCACGGGACCTGTACACCCGGCGCAACGAGGGCGTGTCCCTCTGGGTGGTGCGCTCGGAGCACATCGCCGCCTCCACCCGCGACGAGAAGGACCCGTTCTTCACGCCGAGCGCGGACAAGGTCTATCGACACCCGACCTTCTATGACATACCCGACGACGTCCCGCACATCTGAGGAGCAGGGCATGAGCGACGACCATGTGTACCTCGCCCTCGCAGAGGAGCACGAGGACTCGGCCCGTTGGGCGTACGGCACCGGTTTCGAGGACCCCCTGCACGGTGTGGACACGGCCGTGCCGGCGGGCGTGGACACCGGGCGGCTGGCCGCCGAGTGCATCGCCCTCGGGGACGACGCGCTGATCTGCGCCCAGCGATTGGCCGAGTGGACCACCCGTGCGCCCGAGTTGGAGGAGGAGGTGGCACTGGCCAACATCGGGCTCGACCTGCTCGGTCAGGCCCGGCTGCTCTACGCACGCGCCGGCCAGGTCGACGGCAGCGGGCGCGGCGAGGACGCGTACGCCTACTTCCGGGACGCGCGGGACTTCCGCAACGTCCGGCTGGTCGAACTCCCCTGCGGGGACTTCGCGTTCTCCGTCACCCGGCTGCTGGTGCTCTCCAGTTGGCGGCTCGCCCACTTCCAGACGCTCGCCGCCCACCCGGACCCCGTCCTGTCGGCGATCGCGGCGAAGGGCGTGCAGGAACTCACCTATCACCGTCAGTACGCGGCCCAGTGGGTGGTGCGGCTGGGCGACGGCACCGAGGAGTCACAGCGCCGACTGCTCGCCGCTCTGGAGGAGACGGCCCCGCACCTCGACGAGTTGTTCGCGGCGCACGACGCACGGGACGAGGTCGTCGACGTGCTGCGCCAGGTGACCGAGGAGGCCGGGGTGCCCCTGCCGGGCGGCCGACCGTTGCCGGGTGCGGGACGGGACGGTGACCACACCGAACACCTCGCCCCGCTGTTGGTCGAGTTGCAGAGCGTGGCCCGCGCCCATCCGGACGCGACATGGTGACCGTACGGTCGGTGGCCCAGCACGCCCGACGGATCGCCGAGCAGGTGCCCGACCCCGAGTTGCCCATGCTGACGCTGGCGGACCTCGGTGTGCTGCGCGCTGTGGAGGTGACCGCGGACGGCACGGTCGTGGCGAGCCTGACCCCGACCTATTCGGGCTGTCCGGCCATCGCCGAGATGCGCGCGGACGTGGCGGCCCGACTGCGCGGCGCGGGATACGAGCGCGTGGAGATCCGCACCCTCCTCTCGCCGCCCTGGACCACCGACTGGATCACCCCGGCGGGCCGCCGCAAGCTCGCCGAACACGGCATCGCCCCGCCCGGCGCCGCACCCCGGCACCCGGCGGGCCCGGTGCCGCTGGTGCTGACGCCCCTGCGGCGCAGTGTGCCGTGCCCCCTGTGCGCATCGGCGGACACCGAGGAGACCTCACGGTTCGCCGCGACCGCCTGCAAGGCGCTGTGGCGCTGTCGCACCTGCGGCGAGCCGTTCGAGTACGTCAAGGAGATCTGATGGAGGACCTGTTGCATCCGGCCGACACCGCCACCGCGCCCCGGCGGACCCCCCGCCGCCGTCCGGTCTTCCACCCCCTGCGCGTCGCCACCGTCCAACCGCTGTGCGAGGACGCGGCCACGGTCGGCTTCCACATACCGGACGGACTGGCCCGGGAGTTCGCCTTCGCCCCCGGCCAGTCCCTGACCCTTCGGCGCGAGATCAACGGCCGGGACGAACGCCGTTCGTACTCCATCTGTTCGGCCGTCGGCGCGGCGCCGCGCATCGGCGTCCGGGTGGTGCCGGGCGGACTGTTCTCGTCCTGGTTGGTCCACGAGGTGCGCCCCGGCGACACCGTCGAGGTGATGGCTCCCACCGGCGCCTTCACCCCCGACCTCACCACCCCCGGCAACCATGTACTGATCGCGGCGGGTTCGGGCATCACGCCGATGCTCTCCATCGCCGAATCGGTCCTGGCCGCGGACTCGCGTTCGACCGTGACCCTCTTCTACGGCAACCGACGCACGGGAACGGTGATGTTCGCCGATGAACTGGCCGATGTGAAGGACCTGTACCCCGGCCGGTTCCACCTCGCGCACGTCCTCTCCCGGGAACCCCGCGAGGCCGAGGTGCTCTCCGGGCGTCTCGACGCCGACCGGCTGTCGGCGCTCATCGGCTCGCTGGTGGACATCGAATCCGCCGACCACTGGTGGCTCTGCGGCCCGCACGGCATGGTCCGCGACGCCCAGCAGGTCCTGGCCGGTCGCAAGGTCCCGGACGACCGTGTCCACCAGGAACTCTTCTACGCCGATGACGAGCCCATACGGCAGACGCACCACGAGGACGCCGTCGCTGCGGGACCCGTCAGCCAGGTCACCATCACCCTCGACGGCCGCTCCACCACCTCGCCGCTCCCACAGGGCAGGAGCATCCTCGACGGTGCGCAGCAGACCCGACCCGACCTGCCCTTCGCCTGCAAGGGCGGGGTCTGCGGCACCTGTCGCGCCCTGGTGACCGACGGCACGGCCGACATGCGCCGCAACTACGCCCTCGAACCCGCCGAGGTCGACGCCGGCTATGTCCTGACCTGCCAGTCCTATCCGGTCTCGGAGTCCCTGACCGTGGACTTCGACTCCTGACCGGTCCCGCCGCGGCGTCGATCGGACGACCGCCGTCCGTGCCGCAGGCGCTGAGGGTCACAGCACCTCGCCGGCATCGGCCGTGAGGGCGACCAGCGCCATGTCGTCGGCGACGGACCCGCCCGTATGTCGCATGACGTCGGCGACCACGAGTTCCAGCAGTTCGGCGGGGCCGGCGAAGGGTGCGCCCCGGAGTGCGGCAACCGTCTCGTAGAAGACCCCGTGGGCATCGCGGGCCTCCGTCAACCCGTCCGTGAAGAGGAGCAGGGTGGCATCCGGAGGGAAGGCGTACTCCTGGGGCCGTGGCGGGGCGGTACCCAGCGACGCCATGCCCAACGGGAGCGCTGCCCGGTCGGGTTCCAGCAGCCGTGTCCCCCGGTCGGGGTCGACGAGAAGCGGTGCGGGGTGGCCGCAGTTGACCAGCCGCACCAGCCCGCCGGCAGCCGGAACCTCCGCGAGGACGGCAGTGGCGAACAGCTCGTCGGCCTCCTCCCCGCCGCGTCTCTCCCGTTCCCGGGTCAGTGCGCTGTCCAACCATTCGGCGACGGTCGCCAACTCGGCCTCCCGCTCGACCGCCTCTCGGAACGCCCCGACCGTCACGGCCACAGCGCCCACGGCTTCGAGCCCTTTCCCGCGCACATCACCGACCACGGCCCGCACTCCGTACGGTGTCGTCTGCACGGCGAAGAAGTCGCCGCCGATCAGGGCGTCCGTCGCAGCCGCCTCGTAGCGTGCCGCGACCCGTAGGCCGTCGAAGCGGCGCGCCGGCATCGGCAGGACCGCGCGCTGCGCGGCTTCGGCGATTTCCCGGGCCGAGGCCAGCTTCACCCCTCCGCGACGAATCACCCCGTTAATCACCAGGGCCAGAGTGGAGACCATGACGAGCGTCAGCTGCTCCGTGTACGACTGGGGCTCGGTCAGCGTGCCG
The DNA here is from genome assembly GCF_040638655.1 of Streptomyces sp. NPDC005963. Taxonomy (NCBI): domain Bacteria; kingdom Bacillati; phylum Actinomycetota; class Actinomycetes; order Kitasatosporales; family Streptomycetaceae; genus Streptomyces; species Streptomyces sp. NPDC005963. Next base: position 212,392 of record NZ_JBEXVD010000001.1, read on the forward strand.
CCCTGGATGTGTTCGGCGGTCACGACGGCAATGGCCGTCAGCGCGGTCAGCAGCGTGCCGGCGAAGGAGGAGAAGGGCGCCGCGACCAGCGGAGCGGCGGCGAGCAGGGGTACGGCCGTGAATTGCCGAGGTGTGAGGAAGGCGTACGCAGCGCCCGCCACGATCAGCAGCACGGGCAGCAGTCGGATCAACCTGGCGAACCCCGTCACATGTCGCTGCCTGCCCTGGGCCGCTGCGGCGCTAACAGGAACGTACGCCATTTGGCCATGCGTCCCACCGGGACTGCGCCACGGGCCACCAGGGCCACGGTCCTCGTCGGGACCGCACACCGCCCGCGTCGGGGGCGGCCTCGCCGGGATCAAGGAGATACACAGCAAGGAAACGTACAGTTGACCTATGAGCGCGCGGCTGGCCCTGCTCGCCACCGTCGAAGAGGACGTCACGGAGAGTGAGGCGCTACAGCTGGCCGTCCAGCATGCGGTTGCGGAGCTTGGCGGCTGGGGCGGAGCCGTGCATCTGCGCGGCCATATGACCGCGCTGCGACTGGTCTCGGCAGCCGGACTAACTCCTTCGCTCACCCGGCTCTGGGACATGGTCGACCCCGACCGTGACACCGCTCCCGCCCGCGCGGTCCGGCTGCGCAGCGCTGTGTGGATGCCGGCCGAACCCGTCGGACCGTGGCCCGAGACCGGCATGGCCGCGGCACCGATCTTCAGTGGGGAACGTGCGGTCGGCGCCCTCACCGTGCTGCTGGGCGACGGCCGCAAGCCGGCTCCGGAGCAGTGGGACTTCCTACGGGGCGTGGCCGCCTGGGCGGAGGAACGGAGGGACGGAGCCCCACCGCCCAAGCGGCCCCCTCCGGCGGAAGGGAACGGCAGTCGGCTACAGGAGGCACTGGGCGAAGTCCGGATCGGTGCGTGGGAATGGGACATCGGAACCCATGAACTGGCGATGGACGAAGCCGCGTTGGCCCTGTTCGGAATCGAGGCGAGGGACGGTCCGGCGCTGGTGGAGCACTGGCTCCGCACCGTCCATCCGGACGATCTTCCGTGGACACTGGCGACGCTGGAGAAGACGATCCGGAATCAGGGTGTCTACGAGGTCGAGTACCGGGCACGGCGCCCCGACGGCTCCTACGGCTGGACGCAGTCACGGGCCAAGGTGGTGCTCGACGGCGAGGGCGAGCCGCTGCGGCTGGTCGGAACGGCGTGGGACAGCACGGAGTCCCGCTCCGCTCGGGACGCGCTGAGCCGCGCCCTCCGGCACATGAGTGACGGGTTCTTCGCGGTGGACGACGACTGGCGGATCGTCTTCGCCAACCGCGAGGCCGAACGCACGCTCGGTTCGTCCGAGCAGGAGTTGGTCGGCAGCGTCCTCTGGGACCTGCCCTCCGTACGCCACACCCCGGAACTGGAAGCGCACTGCCGGGATGCTGCTCGCACCGCCTCGGCGACGGGCTTCGACATCCAGTTCCCCGACACCGGCCACTGGTACCACCTGAGGTTGGTTCCGGGGCCCGACGGCATGACCTGCTACCTCACCGACGTGAGCGAGAAGCGGCAGCGCGACGCCCGGCAGCAGGCGGCCGGAAAGGCAGCGGCCGAGCGTGCCACCAGGATCACGGAACTGACGACGGCTCTGGCCAGGGCCACCACCTCGCGCGATGTGGTGGATGCGGTGGCACGTCGGGTGCTGCCGCCGTTCGGCGCCACCGGACTGATCGTCCAGATCATCGAAAACGACCGGGTGCACACCATCGGTGCGGTCGGGCACAGCCGGGAGTTCCTGGAACGGATGGACGGCCGGCCCGTCTCGCCCGGAGCACCCTTCACGGACCCGGTCCTCCTGGACGCTCCCGTCTTCCTCTCGTCGACGGACGAGCTCGTGGGCCTCTACCCCGATCTGGCCGAGGGCCCCGATCCGGACGGAGAGGCGTGGGCGTACCTGCCGCTGACCGCCTCCGGGCGCACGTTCGGCACCTGTGTGATCAGCTTCGACCACCCGAGACGATTGACCGGCGAGGAGCGCACACTGCTGACGGCGATCAGCGGCTTCGTCGCTCAGGCGCTGGAGCGGGCCCGTCTCTACGACGCCGAGCACATGCGGGCCCGGGAACTCCAGCGCAGCCTGCTTCCCCGTGAGCTTCCCGACCTGCCCGCCTGCACCACCGCTGCACGCTATCTGCCGGCCGGACACGGCATGGAGGTCGGTGGGGACTGGTACGACGTGATTCCGCTATCGGCAGGCAGGGTCGCCCTCGTGATCGGTGATGTGATGGGCCACGGGCTGTCCGAGGCGGCCACCATGGGACGGCTGCGCACCGCCGTGCGGACCCTCGCTGACCTCGAACTGCCGTCCGACGAGATCATGGCCCACCTCAACGACATCGTCGGCGGTCTGGGAGAGGAGTCGTACGCCACCTGCCTGTGCGCCCTGTACGACCCGACCACCCGGCTGTGCTCCATCACCAGCGCAGGCCACCCGCCACCGGCCGTGGTGCATCCCGACGGCACCGTCTCCTTGCTGGGCGGCGCTCCGAACCCGCCACTGGGCGCGGCGGATCCGCCCTTCGAAACGATCGCGCTGACATTGCCCGATGAGAGCCTTCTGGTGCTGTACACCGACGGCTTGGTCGAGTCGGCACAACGCGATATCGACACGGGGATAGCTGCCCTCAGCGAGTTCCTGGAGAACGCCGACACGGGGCAGTTGGAGCGCCTCTGCGATGGTCTGACGGCCGGGCTGTTGCCGCCCGAACAGGGGGCCACCGATGACGATGCTGCGCTGCTCGTCACCCGTCTCCACGCATTCGATGCCGAGCAGATGGCCTCCTGGGACCTCCCCGAGGATCTCCAGGCGGCCGGCGAGGCGCGCGAGCACGTTCGGGAGCAGTTGTCCGCCTGGGATCTGGACGAGCTGATCATGACCACGGAGCTCCTGGCGAGTGAGCTGGTGGGCAATGTCCTGCGCCACGCCAAGGGCGCGCCGCGGCTGCGGATGCTCCACAGCTCCACCTTGGTGTGCGAGGTGTACGACGACAGCCTGACCATGCCGCACATCCGCCGCGCTGCGGACACGGACGAGGGCGGCCGGGGCCTCCAGTTGGTCGCCGCGCTGTCCGGGCGGTGGGGCATCCGCAACACCGGGCACGGAAAGTGCATCTGGACTGAACAGGAGCTGCCCGGATCGGAGGGAAGCTCGCACTTCGTACCCCGTTTCTGATGAGTGGAGCCGCATCGTGGCACCGGCCGGCTTTCTGTCCGGACGAGGGGAGCAGCAGCTGGCTCGCCGATGGCCTGGCGAGACGGGCCCGGAAGGGCAGTCGGGTGCCGAGGGAAGGCGCCTGCCGGAACGCAGAATCGGATGATCAGCCGCAACACCCGGCGTGGTAGATTTTTTCGATGTTCGAAAGTGGCGATACCGCTCGCGCATCCACATCCAGTTCGATGCAGAGTATGCACCGGGCCATGCAGATGCTCGAATACCTCGCCGAGAAGCCGATGCGGGCAACCGAGCTCGCCGAACGCACCTCCTCGAAGTGGGCCACGGCCCATCGCACGCTTGCGTACCTCCGCGATCACGGATTCGTGCGACGGGACGAGGCGACGGGCCTGCACTATGTCGGTCGTCGACTGTTCGCGATCGGGTCGTCGTATCTGAGCGAGCATCCCCTCTTCCACACGGGTGAGCCGCTGATGCGCAACGCCGCCGATCGTGTGGGGGGATTCGTCCAGATCGCCGAGCGTGACGCGTACGCGTCCATTGCGATCGCGAGCGTCGAACCGCGCAATCCGGTGCCCAGCCTCTCCTACGCCAACACCTATCGCCCGTACCCCCTGCACTCCGGTGCTCGGGGATTGGTCCTCCTGGCGTTCGCCCCGGCCGAGTTCAGTGATGCCTACATCGGTCATTTCACCTCCGTGGAGGATGAGACCGCCATCGGCGACGGCGCCGCGCTGCACACCCTGCTGGAGGAGACGCGGGCCTCGGGAGTGGTGGCGACGGACCAGGACATCACAACGGCGACCACGGCGACTGCCGCTCCGGTGCGCAATGCCGAGGGTGTGGTCGTGGCGTCTGCGTCCGTGGTGAACGGGCGCAGGGACGGTCATGACCCCGTGGAGGTCCGGGAGGTCGTGCTGGGTCTGGCCACGTCCCTGTCCCAGCTCCTCGGCTGGCGGGGGAAGGTGGCGCCCCGCTAGGGGGCGCTCCGCCAGGGGATGCTCCGGGCGGCATGACCCTGCGGCGCCTGTTCAGGGAGGACTCGACATGCCGTTCGCGGCGTACGGGCGGTCCTTCCGCCTGTACGCCGCGAACGGTCTGTGCGGGCTGCACGATCAGTGGTCGGTGTCCCTGCGGGGCCAGGGGGCACCCTCGGCGACGAGCCCCTGATGGCGGACCAGGGCGCGAGGCGTGTCGACGGCCGCGGCGGCAGTGGCCCGTCCCTCCCGGCTGTAGACGGCGACCAGCCCGGACTCCCCTGGTGCGCCGGCGACGATGTCCACACTGTCCCCGGGGTGCGGCGCCCCCACCAACTGCATCCGCATGTCGAACTGGTCGGTCCAGAAGGACGGCAGTGCGTCGAGACGGGACACGGGTTCGCCGTCGGCGGCCACCGCACCGGCGACGATGTTCTCCGCAACGACGGTCGCCTGCAGGCTGACGTGGTTCCAGTGCTCCGACCGCATGTGGCGACCGTGCCGGGGGGAGTGCCAGGTGGCCGCGTCCCCGAGGGCCAGGACACCCGCGACGGATGTGCGGCCCGCGTCATCGCAGACCACACCGTGGTCCACTGCGACGCCCGAACCCAACAGCCACTGCGTCTCGGGGACTCCGCCGAACCCGATGACCACCAGATCCGCTTCGAGCACACGACCGTCGGCCAGTCCGACTCCGACGACATGGCCGTCGCCGTCGCCCACCAGTCCCGCCACACCCGTGCCGAGTTCGAGCACGGTGCCTCGGGCCCGGTGCAGTCGGGCGAAGTGGTCCCCGACGACGGGCCCCAGGGCAGTGAACATCGGTACGGGCTGGAGATCGACGACGGTGACATCGCGGCCGAGGGCCCGGGCGCTGGCAGCGACCTCACAGCCGATGAATCCCGCGCCCAGTACCACGACCTTCGTCGCTTTGGGCAGTTCGGCGCGGACCGCGAGTGCGTCCTCCATGGTGCGCAGGACGTGAACGCCGCGCAGATCCGCGGGGAACGGCGGCCGGCGGGCGGAGGAACCGGTGGCGATCACGACCACGTCGGCTGCGACGGACGATCCGTCGTCAACGGTCACGGTCTTCCCGTCGGTTGCGATGTGCAGCCCGGTGGCACGCCGTCCCGTCCGCAGGTCGATCGAGAGGTCGGCGACCTCGTCCTCGGTCATCAGATACAGCGAATCGGGTTCGGCGCGACCGGTGAGCAGGTCCTTGGAGAGTTGGGTGCGGTCGTAGTGTGCGCGGGCCTTCTCCGCACCGACGACCGTCACCCTTCCGCCGTAGCCGAGCCGGCGCAGCTCCTGGGCGAGGGACATTCCGCCGAGGGAGGCGCCGACGATCGTCACATGCTCGGGCGGGGCCATCAGCCGGTCACCTGGAGGGCTCGCGCCGGGCAGGACCGCACCGCACGCTCGGTCTTGGCGCGCAGTTCGTCGCCCGGTTCGTCGTCGAGCACGATGACCCGGTTCTCGTCCTCGTCCAGGTCGAACACGGCGGGCGCCTCCAACATGCAGCTGCCGTATCCGCGGCACTTGTCGAGATGGGCGATCACTTTCATGGCAGTACCTCTGAACTTTCGAATACGCCGGTGCACCGTCGGATGCGCCGGGCCACCGGTGGCGGCGGGGACGGCCTGGTCAGCCCAGGAGATAGCCGCCGTCGATCGGTAGGACGGTGCCGGTGATGTAGCGGGAGCGGTCGTCGGCGAGGAAGACGATCCCATCGGCGACCTCGTCGACCGTGCCGGGTCGCTGCAGGGGAATCGCTCCTTGGACCGGTGATGGTTCGTCGGGAACGTCGGCGGAGCGGGCGTCGGCGCGCAGCGCGGAGGCGCTGGTCTCGAAGAGCCTCGTGGGGATCCAGCCTGGGGCGACCGCGTTGACGCGGACTCCGTGGGCGGCGACTTCGGCGGCCACCTTCTGGGTCAGACCCACCACCGCGTGTTTGGAGGCGATGTATGCGGCGCCACCGCCGCGCGGGACGAGCCCGGCCGACGAGGCCACGGTGATGACACTGCCCCGACGCCGCTCGACCATGGTGGGCAGCGAGGCGCGCAGCACGTTGGCGGTCCCCTGCACATTCACGCGGAGCACCAACTCCCATGTTGATGAGGCGAGTTCGGCGAAGGTCTGGTTCTGGTCGAAGATGCCGGCCGCGTGAACCACCACGTCCAGGGGTCCCATGTCGCGCTCTGCCGTGTGGACCGCGTCGGCGACGGCGGCTTCGTCCGTGACGTCCACGCACTGCGCCATGGCCGTGGCGCCCGAGGACCGGATGCTGCGGGCGGTCTCCTGTGCACCGCGATCGGAGAGGTCCACGGCCACCACCTGGTAGCCGGCGCGGGCGAGTGCGTGCGCGGTTGCCGCTCCGATGCCGCTGGCCGCTCCGGTGACCAGCGCCGTGCGGAGGCCGGCGGAGGTGCTCATGATCCGGCCGGCTTTTTGATGTGCAACAGGTCGAACGTGGTTCCGACGCCGGTGGCGAGAGCACTCGCGTACACCACACGGGCGGCGACGAGGTCCTGGAGCGCGGTCCCGACGGACTTGTAGACCGCGATGTCGGAGGGGTTCTCCCGACGTGCGCCATCGGCTGCGGCCAGCTCCGCGAGCGACCTCAGCTTGCCGCCCAGTGCATCGGCCTCGTCCGCGGCGATCAGGTCTCCAGATTCGCCACGTGCCTGGTCGGGGGCGTCACTGACCACGACGGATGCGCGGGCGATCACGTCCACGTCGAGTTCGCGCAGGGCCGGCATGGTGGAGCCGATGGACAGGACCGTCGCCCCGGGGTTGAGCCATTCGCCCCGCAGGGCCACCCGCCCGGTGCCGATACCGGTGTTCGTCGCCACGACCACCACGGCGGCCGATGCGGCGTCCTCGGGCGCGTCCACCGGGACGACGTCGATGCCGAGCCGTTCGGCCATGCGTTCCGCGAACCGCTTGCGCCGCTCCGCGTTGGGGCTGAACACGGAGACCCTGGTGACATCGGCGGCGGCGCAGACGCCTTCGAGATTGGTCTCGGCCTCCAGACCGGAGCCGATGAGTCCCACCTCGACCGGCCCGCTCGGGCCGAGCAGTCCCGCCGCCACGCCCGTTGCGGCGCCCGTCCGGGCGGCGGTGAGATAGGCACCGTCGAGTTGGGCCAGCAGTTCACCGGATGCCTCGTCGTAGAGGCCGATCAGATACTGGACGCCACCGGCGGCGACCTCGTTGAACACCTTGAAGCCCATCACGCCGGCGCCGCCGACGATCCCCGGCATGAGGCGGAAGAATCCCGGTTGTGCGGACAGGTTGGTGCGGTCGGGGAGTTGCACACCGCCTCGGGCCTCGACCCGGTATCCGTCCCGCAACGCATCCACGAGCTGATCCATGCGGAAGCAGGCGCGGACCTGGTCGTCCGTCAGAAGAAGCATGTTCGTCAACTTTCTCGATCGCGGCGGTGCCGCGGTGGGGGTCACAGGGGTGATGGGCCGGATTCGGGTCCGAAGGGTTGGTCGAGGAACCGGGAGAACACTTCGGGGGTCTGCCAGCTGATGCTTTCGAGGGCGAGTGGGTCGAGGCGGATGCGGTGCCCGAGCCGTAGTGAACGGATCTCGACGCGGTGTCCGTTCGGGGTTCTGACCTTGCTGATCCGTACGGCCGTGAACTCGTTGATCACGGTGAACTCCGATTCGACGACGTTGTCTTCGGCGCCCTCGCCGACGGTCGCCCCGGTGATGGAGGCGTCGGCGCGCGGGGCGTCGTCCGGCACTCAGATCACCATCCGCAGATGGGGCAGCCGAATGGTGCTCTCGTCGAAGGCGGTGGTGCGCTGCACCAGGCCCCACCCGTCGGGACGGCGCCTCACCAGATCGCGTCGTCCGGCGGGGGCGATGACCGCGGGGTGCGATTGGTGGACGACACTGATCAGCACATTGCTCTCGACGACGTACTCGCCGTCCCGCTCACCGGGTTGCGCGACCACGTTGGTGACGAACCGACGAATGCGGTGCAGTGGCACCTCGCCCCAGGCGAAGTCGATGTGATCGGGTTCGAAGCGGCGCGCCCACAGCGAGGCCAGTGAGTCACGCGACTCGTCGACCAGATAGGCGCCGGGGAAGTTCGGCTCCAGCGAGGGATCGTCGCGCGTGACGGTGACGGGGACGCGGTAGACGAACTCGTCCTCCAGGAGAGGCAGCCAGTTCGGGTAGTCGTAGGCGTCGAGCAGTCGCGCTTCGACGTCGTAGAAGTGGCGCAGCGAACCCGAGGTCTCGGCGTCCACGGCCCGGAACCGCGGAACGCGGTCGGTAGGCGTGTTCATCGGGTCTTCCTCCGCCCCGCTCCGGTGGAGACGAACGATTCGTCGTTCATCAGCTCGGCCCAGCGGCGGTAGAGCTCGCGCTGGTTCGTCTCGGAGTGGTCGATGTCGTAGACGTCCCCGGGCCAGTCCTTCTCCTCGTCCTTCGCCGCGGACAGGCCGCCTTCGTAGACGAAGTCGGTGGCGCGGGCGATGGAACCGCGGCTCATGTCCGCGACGCTCGTCCAGTTCTGTAGGTCGTCGGTGTCGAAGATGCCGGCCAGGCCGACCATCCGCAGATTGGCCCGGAGCGAGTGTGCGCGCTGCTCGTCGTCATACCACTTCGGTACGAGCGACCAGAGCATGAGCTCGCTGTGCATGCTGTCGATCGGGTGCCACACGCGGAACTGGACGTAGGACACGGCGGGTGTGTCGTCACCGGAGTCGAGCGAGGCCGCATCGATGAAGGACAGGTTCGGGAAGATGTTCCCGTGGAAGACCGACAGTCGTGACATCAGGTCGATCTGGGCGGGTTCAAGTCCCTGTGCCATCTCCTGCCACTTGTCGGAGGGGTATCCGAAGAACATCGGCTCGGTGCCCGGCAGGTCGTAGTGCTGCACGCGGAACGCGTGGCCGTTGCCGGCGACGACGCACCGGCCCCGCATGTCGGCCATCGAGACGCCCTCCAGTTGGGGGAAGGCGTCGGTGTTGAGGTAGGTGCCCAGTTCGATCGGGCTCTGGTGGGTGGTCGCGAGGTGGTATCCGTCTCCGGCGAAGTTCTCCGAACCGAGTTTCCAGTTGGTGCGGACCCGGGCGCGGGCCGGGGGGCCGACCGCCACCAGGTCACCGGCCTTGTCGAGGACTCCCTTGAGGTACCACGCGGCCGGACCCAACTCCTCCATGAGGGGTGGTGCTTCGGGGTTCCAACTCGCGAACACGAGCCCGTGGAAGCTCTCCACATGGGGTACGCGCACCAGGCCGAAGGCCGACTTGTCGAACCCGGGGTCGAAGACCTGTTTGCGTTCCGGCACTCCCTTGAGGTCGCCGGAGTTGGAGAAGGTCCAGCCGTGGTAGCTGCATCGGAAGTGTGATGAGTTGCCGAGGTCGGCACGGCAGAGTTGGGTTCCTCGGTGTGTGCACGAGTTGAGGAAGGCTCGGATCTCCCCGCTCTCGTCGCGGGTCACGATGACGTCCTCGCCGCCCAGGTTCCGTGTGACGTAGTCACCGGGTTCGGAGATCTCGCTCTCATGTGCCACGAAGAGCCAACACCGCCGGAAGATGCGCTCCATCTCCAGCTGGAACTCCTCGTCACCCCAGTACGACTGCCGGCTCACACGGGTGTCGGTTGTTTCTGCCCTGATCATCTGCAGACTCCTGTCGTCCAGCGCAGCGTAGGCATTATTCACATAGTGGATACCTCATCCACTTAGTGGGTGCGGTGAAGCTACAACTGCGAATGCCGGGTGTCAACGCCTGGAGATGCAGAGGAAAGGCCCCGGTTTGCCCCGCAGGCCCTCCGGACCCCAGAGCCGTCGAAGGCGCGACCTTGGGCCACCCACACACGAACCCGAAGAGGCGACGACGACCCATTGACCCGCTCCGGCCCGATTGCTAGCCTCCGCAAACATCCACCAAGTGGTCATCACATCCACTATCTGGATAGCCAGGCGCCTCCAGCTGTGCGCCACCCCCATCGAACGGAGCATCCGTCCATGAGTTACTCGCGTCTCGAAGCCCGTGAGTGGGCCAAGCAGAACATGACGGGCATCTGCGGCTGCCTGATGCCGACCTTCACCAGCGATCTGACCAAGATCAACGAACGAGCGATCCGGCACGACGTCGACATGGAAAAGAAGATGGGCATGTCCAGCACGCTCATCGTGGCGGAGTGCGGCACCACCTTCGAGGAACTCATCCGGACCACCGAGATCGCGATCGACGAGGCCGGGGACGACCTACAGACCGTCGTCCATGCCGCCCTGCCCACCCTGGAGGACAACATCCGGCTGATCCAGGAGTCGGAGAAGCGGGGTGCGACCTACGTCCTCCTGTCGTACCCGCTGACCTTCTACCCGGCGACCGAACAGGAGGTCTTCGACTACACGAAGGCCGTGGCCGACAGCACGAACCTCGGCATCATCATCTTCGCCATGCACCTGTGGAACTTCCGCCGGCTGCACCCGAGCCACTTCTCACCGCAGTTGATCGGTCGGATGATCGACGAGATCCCGAACGTGGTCGCCGTGAAGAGCGAGGTCGGCGGACCCGGAGTGGGCGGCATCGCCGAGATCTTCCACAAGTACCGCGACCAGGTCATCGTCATGGACCCGATCGAGTCCAACTCCCCCGCGTGGCACTCGATGTACGGGATGCAGTGGATGGGCACGTCGAACTACGAGGCGTACGGGCCGTGGGTCGCGCGGTACTTCCAGCTGATGCGGGACGGGAAGTTCGACGAAGCGATGGAGATCTACTGGAAGATCCACCCGGTGCGCGAAGCGGACTCCGCCGCCGTCGGACAGGCGGTGGCCGGGACCGCCATGGTCCACCGCTATCTGTGGAAGTACCAGGGGTGGCTCAACGGCTTCAACGGTGGCCCCATGCGTGCACCGCTGTCACGCATCAACGACGGGCAGATGGCGCAGCTCCGCGCCGCGGCCGTGGCCGCCGGACTCGACGTCACGGACACCCCGGACAGCGAGTTCTTCGCCGGCCGCAACCCGGCCTGACTCCGCTCCCCCGTCTTTCGCAGCGAAGGATCCCCGATGACGACGCACCTCCCCTCGCCGTACTCCGATCTCATCATCGGCGCGGCGCCCCCGAATCGCCGACGCGGCACGATCGACGTGTTCGACCCCTCCTCCGGAAAGCTGCTGAGCAGCGTCCCCGACGCCACCGTCGGTGACGGGCTGGCCGCGGTCGACGCCGCGGCGGAGGCATTTGGTGCCTGGCGGGCGACCAGTCCGCGCAGCAGGGCCGAGATCCTGCGGCGCTGCTGGGAGTTGATGACCGAACGCCAGGAGGAGATAGCCGAGCTCATCGCGTTGGAGAACGGCAAGACCCGCACCGACGCCCTGGGCGAGGCCGCCTATGCGGCGGAGTTCTTCCGCTGGTACTCCGAGGAGGCAGTACGGGCGGTGGGCCAGCTCGGGACATCGCCGAGCGGGGCCAACCGGATCATGGTGTCCTACGAACCCATCGGCGTGGCCGTCCTGGTCACCCCGTGGAACTTCCCCGCGGCGATGGCCACCCGCAAGATCGCGCCGGCCCTGGCAGCCGGCTGCCCGGTGGTGCTGAAGCCCGCCTCGGAAACCCCGCTCACCAGCTATCTGATCGCACGGATCTGCTCGGAAGCAGGTGTGCCGGACGGTGTGATCAACGTCGTCACCACGAGCCGTTCCGGTGAGGTGGTGCGCGCGATGCTCCACGATCCGCGCGTCCGGGCCCTGTCGTTCACGGGCTCCACCGAGGTGGGGCGCGCCCTGCTGCACGAAGCCGCCGACACGGTACTCAAGTCCAGCATGGAGCTGGGGGGGAATGCGCCCTTCATCGTGCTCGACGACGCCGAGCCGGATGAGGTCGTCGACGGTCTGATGATCGCGAAGATGCGCAACGGGGGGCAGGCGTGCACCGCGGCCAACCGCATCTACGTACATCGCTCGCTGGTGGAGAAGGTCTCCCACCTGTTGGCCGAGCGGTTCGCCGACCTGGTCATGGGCCCGGGGACCGATCCCGCGACCGGGTGCGGGCCGCTGATCAACGGCCGTGCCGTCGACAAGGTCGCCGCGCTGGTGGAATCGGCGGTGGCCGCAGGCGCGCGGGTCCTCACCGGCGGCGAACGGCCCGTGCGCGAGGGGTCGTTCTACGCGCCGACCGTGCTGGTCGACGTTCCGCCGCAGGCGGACATCGTCCGTGAGGAGGTCTTCGGCCCGGTCGCGAGCATCGTCGCCTTCGACTCCGATGACGAGGTCGTCCGGGCCGCGAATGACACCCATCTCGGGCTGGCGGCCTACGTCTACACCGCCGATCTGCGCCGCGGACTGCGGATGGCCGGCGAACTCGAAGCCGGCATGGTCGCCGTCAACCGTGGGTTGCTGTCCGACCCCGCAGCGCCGTTCGGCGGGGTCAAGGAGAGCGGTCTCGGCCGTGAAGGCGGTTTCGAAGGAATGCTCGAGTTCATGGAGTCCAAGTACGTCGCCACCTCCTGGTGACCTCCCGTCGCCGTTCCAGGCGCCCACCGCCCGACTTCTGGGCGAGAAAGCGAGAACCACATGTCCATTCCCGTCCCCCATCCGATCACCGGTGTGCGATCGGTCTCGATAGCGGTCGAAGACCTGCCGGTCGCCCGGGGCTTCTACCGCGACCTCTGGCAACTGGACCTGGTCACGGAGGAACAGGGCAGGAGCTACTTCGGTTCCGGATGTCCCAGTAACTACATCGTCAAGCTGCGCCAGAACGACGTCGCGGGCATCGAACTCACCACGTTCGACGTCCGGGACCGAGCCGGGGTGGACCAACTCTTCGAGCGGGTCGCCCTCAGTGGTACGAAGGTCATCCGCGAGCCCGGTGATCGCGCCGACTTCGGCGGTGGCTACTCCTGCGCCTTCTTCGACTGCGACGGCAGGGCCATCGAACTCGCGACCGAGGTCGAGGACCGCGCCCACCGCCCGATCGAGCGCGGTGAGTCGAGGCCGAAGTTCATCAGCCACGTCGTCTTCAACACCACCGATGTGAACCGGGCGGTCGCCTGGTACGGCGAGGTGTTGGGCTTCAAGATCTCGGACTGGCTCCAGGACTTCTTCTGCTTCCTGCGCACCGGGAGCTGGCACCACATCCTGGCGTTCGCGAACTCGAAACACACGAGCCTGAACCATGTGTCCTTCGAGCTCAACGGGATCGACGAGTTCATGCGCGGGACCGGACGGCTGATGCGTGCCGGTGTGCAGCCGCTGTGGGGTCCGGGGCGGCACGGCGCGGGTGACAACACCTACTCGTACTTCCAGGAGCCGTCGAGCGGTTTCGTCATGGAGTACACGACGGAGTTGATCCAGATCGACGAAGAGCACGGCTGGACGCCCAAGGTGTGGGGCACGACCCCCGAGGAGCAGGACCAGTGGGGGACGGCCAACGCCTTCGACGAGTTGGTGCTCGCGAAGATGTCGCCGACCAACGACCCCGTCCTGTGGACCCCGCCGCGCGTCTGACGGCGCGTCCCCCTGCCTCGCTCGGCCCCGGTGGTGTTCCCGGGGCCGAGCGAGCCCGCGCATGTACGGGAGTGGGCTCGCCCCTCAGTCCAGGCGCCAGCCCAACGCGTGGGACAACGACCGGGCGAGCTCGACGATCGCGCGTGGAGCAGCCGCCGCGCGCTCCCCGTCCTCGTGGTAGTTGATGAGCGCGGCCGAGGCGACGACCTCTCCGTGTTGGTCACGGACGGGAGCCGCGGCGGAAACACTCCATGTCGTCACGTCCTGCGCGGTCGCCGCGAAGCCGTTCTTCCGTGTCTCGTCGAGTCGTTCGCGCAGTTCGTCCGGGTCGGTGATCGAGAACGCGGTGAGCGGTTCCATGGGTGATGCGAGGTACTCCTCGATGACCTCCCGGTCGGCGTGGGCGAGGAGCACATGGCTGCGTGCGCCGGTGTGCAACGGATAGCGCCGGCCCAGCATGGAGTACGCCGTGAGCGAGTCGGCCGGTGTGCTGGGCTCGACGCTGGCTATCGCCGTCGAGAACGTACCGTCGCGCTCGGCGATCTGTACGAAGCCTCCCAACTCGTCGGACAGGGCACGCATCGCCGGCAAGGCGTTGTTGAGGAGGGCATGGTGGTTGAGGTAGGCGGCACCGATCGAGAACATGCGCCGGCCCACGTAGTGGAGTCCGCTGTCCTCGTCCCGCCGGACGTACCCACTGCCCCGGAGGTAGGTCAAGGTGCGGTGCGTCGTCGCCCACTTGGAGCCCAGGGCATCGGCCAACTCCTTTGCTCGCATGGGTCGTTCGGCAAGCAGCTCAAGGATGCGCATTCCCCGGTCCATGCTCTGCAGGGTCGGCGCCGGCGTCGATTCCTTTGTCTGTGACATGCGCACACGTTAGCAAGATGGACAAGATATCCACTATGTGGGCGCGACGATGGAAGAGGCCCCTCTCGGGCGATCCCATTCAGAACCGTTGACGCACCACACATTGGATGGATAGCGTACCCGCAAAGAAGACATCATATCCACTATACGGATATCACTCAGAGGGATCCCTCCCCCATCACCGGCGCGTCCCCGCCTCGGGCCAACGTCGACGACGACGTCCATGGAGGCCGCCCGATGCGGCGCCATCAGTGGCGACCGCCCTCCGCCGCAGGTCGGCGATGGCCCGAGCGCTCCCGAATCCCGAACCGGCAGGAATGAGCAGCTATGAGTGACAGTGACGGCTGGGCGCTACTGGCCGACGCCCAAGCGGTGGCGACCAGGGTGCGGCGCGCGGGCGATGTGACGGACGCCGTCGGCCCCAGGAGCTTTCTCCACGCCGGCCCACCGATGGAAGGGGACGGACTCACCGGTCCGATGCGGGGCGCCGTCCTGGGTGCGCTCGTCCTCGAAGGTGAGGCCGAGGATCTGCGATCGGCGGCGGAACTCCTCGACTCCGGTGGGATATCCCTGACGCCGTGCCACTCCGCCGGTGCGGTGGGGGCGATGGCAGGCGTCATCTCCCCTTCCATCCCCGTCGTCGAGGTCCAGGGAGCGGACGGAAGGACGGCGTTCGCCCCGGTCAACGAAGGTCTCGGCGAGGCCCTGCGGTTCGGTGCCACGAGCGACCGGGTGGTGGCACGCCTCCGGTGGATGAGCGATGTCCTGGCTCCCGTGCTCGATGACGCACTGAGGTCCCTGGGAGGCATCGACATCGTCGGGTTGCAGGCGGAGGGGCTTCGCCGCGGCGACGAGTGCCACAACCGCAATGTCGCCAGCACTGCCGCCCTGTTGGCGGCCCTCGCACCGGCCGTCGTGCGCAGGGCCCCGGACTCAGGAACCGCGGCTGCCGTCCTGGAGTTCCTCTCGGGCAATCCGCACACCTTCCTGTCGTTCTCGATGGCCGCGGGCAAGGTGGCCGGGGACGCCGCACACGCCGCAGGGGGCACGCCCGGGCTGGTCACCGCGATCTGCGCGAACGGCCGACGGATGGGACTGCGCGTGAGCGGCCTGGACGAATGGATCACCGCGCCCGCGCCGATGGGGCGACCGAAGGTGTTCCCGGGCTTCGCCGTCGAGGACGCCTGCCCGGCGATGGGCGACTCCTTCATGACGGAGACCATCGGCCTCGGCGCGTTCGCCCTGACCGCGGCACCGGCGATCAGCTCCTTCATCGGAGGCACCCACCAGGAGGCCGTCGAACTCGTCGATTCGATGCGACGCATCTGTCGGGGCGACAGCAAGCGGTTCCTCGTCCCCTCCGAGGGCTTCACCGGCACGCCCGTCGGCATCGACGTCCGCCTCGTCTGCGAGAGCGGCATCACCCCGGTGCTCAACAACGGCTTCGCCCACCGTGACCCGGGAGTCGGTCAGGTCGGCGCGGGCCTCACCCGGCTGCCGATCGAGCCGTTCCTCCGGGCGCGTGCCGCGTTGGAGACGTCTTCGGCGAAGTCCGCGTGACACCGATCGACGCGACGGCGATCGCGGACGCCGTACGGGCAGGTGCCCTCTCGGCGGAGGAGTTGTGCCACAGTGCGCTCGCGTCCGCCACGAAGGCAGCCGGTGTGTTCTGGGCGGTGGACCCAACGGCGTTGGATACGGCCCGAGACATCGACCGCCGGGCAGCGCGCGGGGAACCGCTCGGGCCGTTGGCCGGCGTACCGGTCGCGGTGAAGGACAGCTTCGACGTCGCAGGGCTGGTCACCAGCCTGGGGCTGCACACCCCGGTGCACCGGGCCGAACGGGATGCGACCGTCGTTGCGAGGTTGCGCGCGGCCGACGCCGTGGTCATCGGCAAGACGGCGATGGACCAACTCGGCTGGAGCATGACCGGCCGGACCCCGGGCAGACCGCCCTGCCCCAACCCCCTCGTGCCGGGCGCCCTGCCGGGAGGCTCGTCCGGCGGGTCCGCCGCCGCCGTCGCGGCCGGGATCGTGCCCCTGGCGATCGGCGGCGACACGGCCGGGTCGGTACGGGTGCCGGCCGCCTGGTGCGGAGTGATCGGTATGAAGCTCTCCCACGGCAGCGTGGGACTGGAGGGCTGCGCCCCGCTGGCCCCCTCGATGGACTCCGTCGGCGTGTTCGCCACCTCGGTGCGCGACTGTCGAACGGTCGCCGAGGTGTTGGGGCTGATGAGCACCGGCCGTAGCGCAGCCCGTCCGCGCATCGGGGTTCCGTCCGACCTGGAAGCGCACGGTCCGATGGCTCATCGGATCACGGCGGCGTTCCGCACGGCCCTGGCCCGGCTGGCGGACCTCGGACACCCCGTCGTCGAGATCACCTTCGAGCTGCGACCGCGGGGGACGGGCCGGGTCCTCACCCATGAGGTGGCCGCGGGGTGGGCCGGTCGCATCGAGCCCGACGAACCGGACCTCCGGCTCGCGCTCGACACGCCGCGGGATGCCGCCGCCTATGCACGGGCCCGGGAGGGCGTAGCACGGACGGCGCGGGAGGCAGCCGCGGTGTTCACCCGGGTCGATGTGATCGCACTGCCGACCGCGCCGGTCCTGCCGCCTGTCGGCTCCGCGCCCGCGACGGTTCTGGACGCTTCACGGTTCACCCGGGCGGTCGGTGCCTACGGGTGGCCCGCGATCTCCGTACCGATGGGCCCCGAGCGGGTCCCCATCGGGCTCCAGCTGATCTCTCCTCAGGGAAAGGACCACCTGCTCATGGACTACTGCGAGCAACTGACGGAGGCCCTCGGATGGTGAAGTCGACGGCCGACGGCACACGGCCGGTGCTCTGGGCGCCCTCCGCGGAATGGACGGACTCCAGCGAACTCACCCGGTTTCGACGCTGGCTGGCGAGCGACCGCGAGATCGAACACGCGGACTACGACGCGCTCTGGCGCTGGTCGGTCGAGGACATCGAGGGCTTCTGGCGAGCGATCTGGGACTACTTCGAGGTACGTGCCGACGGTGACCCCACGCGTGTGCTCACCGACCGCGCCATGCCGGGTGCTCGATGGTTCCCCGATGTGGCGCTCAACTACGCCGAACAGATCCTCGCCGACCGCGACCCCGAGCGGGTGGCGGTCGTGTGCGCCTCCGAGTCGCAGCCGCACTCCGAGGTCACCTGGGGGGAGCTGATCGACCGGGTCGCTCGGGCCCGGGCCGGACTCGTGGCCGCCGGTGTGGGACGCGGGGATCGAGTCGCGGCCTATCTCCCCCCGACGATCGAGGCGGTCGTGGCACTCCTCGCGACGACGAGCCTCGGGGCCGTCTGGTCCGTCGTCGCCCCCGAGACGGGGACGACGAGCACCGTGGACCGCTTCCGGCAGATCGATCCCTCGGTGCTGATCACGGTGGACGGCTACCGCTACGCCGGACGCGAGTTCGACCGCAGGGACACCGTGCGCGAGATGGTCGAGTGCCTGCCGACGCTCCAACAGGTCGTCGTGGTCGACCACCTGCACCCAGGCAGGCCCCTCACGGGTCTCGACACCGCTGTCACCTGGGCTGCCTTCTGCGCCGAGGAAGGTCCGCTGGCGTTCGAACGGGTGCCGTTCGACCATCCGTTGTGGATCCTCTACTCATCGGGCACAACGGGTGCGCCCAAGCCGATCGTGCACGGGCACGGCGGCATCGTCCTCGAACACCTCAAGAAGCTCCACCTCCATGTCGACGCGCGCCCTGACGACCGGATCCTGTGGTTCACGAGTACGGGGTGGATGATGTGGAACTTCCTCGTCGGGGGCCTGCTCACCGACGCCGCGATCGTCCTCTACGACGGCAGCCCCCGCCATCCGGACACGGCGGCCCTCTGGGACGTGGTGGAGCAGACGAAGACCACGTGCTTCGGCACCAGCGCGGGCTTCCTGGCCGCCTGCCGCGCCGACGGTGTAAGGCCACGGGAGGGCAGGGACCTCCGGCGTCTCCGGGCGGTCGGCTCCACGGGGTCGCCGCTCACGCCCGAGGTCTTCGACTGGGTCTACCGAGAGCTCGGCCCGGACCTCTGGCTGTTCTCGTCCAGCGGCGGTACCGACGTGTGCACATCCTTCATCGGTGGCGTTCCGACCCTGCCCGTGGTGCAGGGCGAGTTGCAGCGCAGATCCCTCGGTGCGGCCATCGCCGCCTGGGACGACGAGGCCCGGCCGGTGGTCGGTGCGGTCGGCGAACTGGTGCTGACCAAACCGATGCCCTCGATGCCGGTGATGTTCTGGGGCGACACCGACGGCGAGCGCTACCGGGACGCGTACTTCGACCACTACCGCATCGAACCGCGGGTGTGGCGCCACGGGGACTGGATCGAGATCACACCGCACGGCGGGGTGGTCATCCACGGCCGTTCGGACTCGACGATCAACCGCGGTGGAGTACGGATGGGCACCAGCGAGCTCTACCGGTCCGTGCTGACCCTCGACGCGGTGGTCGACGCCCTCGCTCTGGACGTCGTCGAACCCGACACGACCTCACGTCTGGAGCTGTTCGTGGTCCTGGCGGCCGGGCGGGAACTCGACGCGGAGTTGGAGCGCTCGATTGCGGCGCGTCTGCGCACGGACTGCTCACCACGCCACGTGCCCGACGCCGTGCACCGGATCGACGAAGTGCCCCGTACCCGGTCGGGCAAACCGCTGGAGGTTCCGATGAAGAGGCTGTTGATGGGTGCGGAACTCGACAGCGTCGTCGACCGCGACGCCGTGGCCAACCCGCACGCGCTGGAACCCTTCCGACTCCTCGCCGAACGGAGGGCGTACCGTCGTGCGCGCTGAGTCGCGTCCTCGCCCGTCCGTCCGAGTGGAGGAGGTGGAACCGGGCATCACCGTGGTGACGCTCGACCGCCCCGCACGGCGAAACGCACTCGACGCCCCGACCCTCCATGAACTGGCCCGAACGCTCGCGGGTCTGGATGCCCGCGCCGTGGTGCTCACCGGCAACGGTCCGGCCTTCTGCGCGGGGTACGACCTCCGCAGCATCACCGGCCCCCATTGGGAGCGGCGGGCAGAGCAACTGATCGCGCATCCCGCGCACGCGGTGTTCGACGTGCTGGAGGGCTGTTCGTTTCCGATCATCGCCGCGATCGACGGGCCCGCCCTCGGGGGCGGGCTGGAACTGGCTTCCTGTTGTGACGCCCGTGTCGCCACCCGCAGCGCGAGCTTCGGCATCCCCGCGGGCGATCTCGGGCTCGTGTACTCCGCCACCGGGGTGCGTCGCTTCGCAGCCGTCTGGGGAGGCTCGCTCACCCGGGAAATGCTGTTGCTGGGACGGCGCGTGGACGCGAACCGCGCATGGCGGGCGGGGGCCGTTGCGGAACTGGCGGCCGACGGAGCCCATGTCGACGTCGCCCTTCAACTGGCCCGGCGTACGGCCGAACTCGCACCCCTGGCCACCACCTCCAACAAGAGGATCATCGCCGGAGTTCTCCATCCGGGACCCCCGCCCCGGTCGCTCGACGCCGACGGCCTGCGCCGTGCGTGCTTCGGTCCCAACGGGGAACTGCGCGCCGGAGTGGAGGCGTTTCTGCGCGGCGGCACGACGCACACGGCCGATCGGGCCCGCCGGGACAGCTGACAGCCCGGCGGATCGAGGGCACACCGCCAACGCACCGAACCGGTCAACGTCGCGGTGTGTTCGTGCGCGCTCCGGTACGAAGCGATCGTATGTGCGCTGCACTTCAGCCCGGTGGAATGCCCCGGAGAGAATCGCACCCAGACACAACACCTCGTGCACTCGCGAGCAACGCTCCCCCATGCATCGGCGCCAACGCGCTCCTGGGACGCCCTGACGGTCCCCTTCCTCGCCGTACGGCCGCTCGGCCGTGTGGCTACGCGCTCGTTGACCGAGCTCAGGGCGCCTCGGTGGACGCCCTCGTCCCACCGATCACAACGGCCGATGGGGCACAGGGAGATTCCCCATCGCAAGAGAAGTGCCAACCCATTGACGAGACTCTGCAGACACACCTATCGTCGCGGACACATTATCCGAATAGCTGATTCCATATCCACAGAGTGGACATGGTTCGCCCGTGAAAGAGGGAGCAACCCCCGTGGCCAAGCGCATCGTCGACCTCTCGATGACCGTCGACACCGACCCGACCCTCGACGGCAAGGGAGTCACACTCGTCCCCCACTCGGAGGGAGCGAAGTGGAACAAGGACAACTACGACATCGACCCGCAGGACTGGCCGACCCCCGGTGAGGCGTACGCCATCTGCAATCTGGAGATCACGGACCACACGGGCACGCACATGGACGCCCCGTGGCACTTCGGCCCGCAGATGGCCGACGGCTCCCGACCGAAGACCATCGAGGAATGGCCGCTCGAACGCTGCATCGGCGACGGCGTCGTCATCGACATCCAGGACTGTGCGGACGGCGAGGAGGTGTCGTTGAAGAAGCTCCAACAGAAGTTCCGCGACATCGACTACACCCTCAAGCCCGGCGACATCGTGCTGTCGATGACCGGCAACGACAAGTACTTCGGCACCGACGCCTACATGACCCGCGGCGGCGGCATGAGCCGCGAGGCGCTGGAGTGGATGCTCGACCAGGGCGTCACCACCGTGGGCACCGACGCCTGGAGCTACGACCGGCCGTACGCGGCATGGGCCGCGGACTACCACGAGCACGGCAACGACCCCAAGTTCCTCTGGCCCTGCCACCTGCTCGGCCTGGAGAAGGAGTACGTGCACATGGAGAAGATGGCCAACCTCGACCAACTGCCGCCGCACGGCTTCCAGGTGATCGCCATGCCTCTGAAGATCGCCAACGGCACCGCCGGCCCGGTCCGCGCGATCGCACTCCTCGAAGAGAACTGACGTGGCCGCCGACCTCAAGCTCATCACCGAGGTGCCCGGCGTCCTCTCCGGCACGGCGTGGCACTGGGCGGGCACCGTGGACCAACTCGTCTTCACCTCGGGGCAGATCGGATGGGACGAGAGCGGAAACATCGTCGGCGCCGACGATCCGCTCGCCCAGACCGAGCAGGCGTTCGCCAACCTGGCCCGCACCCTGGAGGCCGCCGGCAGCTCGATGGACCGCATCGTCAAGATCACGGGCTTCATCGCAAGACCCGAGGCGTTGGAGGAGATCAGGTCGGTCCGAGACCGCTGGCTCCCGACCCGTCCGCCCTCGACCTTCGTGTTCGTCGCCGGCCTGGTGCAGCCGGACCTCATCGTCGAGTTCGAAGCGATCGCGGTGAGGAACCCCTAGGCACCTCCTTCGCGAGGAATCCCTAGTCACAGCCCGGGGTGCTTCCCCCGACACCGCCAACGGGGGAAGCACCCCATCCGCGCCGCCCTCACACCGGCTCCGGTCGTCGGGCACGACCGCCTGGCACGACCGTCGGCCCCGACCCGAAGCACCCCTCTACAGCGCCCGGTACCGGCCTCATCGGCGCACGGCGGTCCCCACCTGCCGCTCCCACGGGGCACCGCACCCAGAGAAGGGATGTTCCAGCCCATGTCCGAAGACACCTACGCCGCCCGATGGTCCATGCTCGCACTCCTCGTAGCAGGGTATGTGGGCCTCACACTGAACTGGTTCAACATCGCGTCGGCCTTCACACCGATCAGTGAGGAGTTGGGGGCGTCCTTCACCCAACTCACCTTTCTGATAGCCCTCTTCCTGATCGGATACGGAGTCGTCCACATCCCCGCCGGACTACTCGCCACCCGACTGGGCCTCAAGCGCACGCTCGTCCTCGGCATCGTGTTGGAGAGCGTCGGCGGCATACTCTCGGGGGTCGCCGTCGGATACACCGACCTCGCGATCTACCGCGTCGTGGCCGGAATCGGAGGATCGATCTTCCTCTCCGTCTCGGTGGGCGCGGTCACCGTCTGGTTCCGCAACCACGAGATCAACCTCGCCTTGGGCATCACCGGTGGCGCCGCGTTCAGTGTCGGAGCAGCGCTGGGCCTGTACGGGTGCGTCGCCTTCACCGAAGTCGCCGGCTGGCGGACGATGCTCATCGTCTGCGGCGTCCTGAACCTCGTCGTGGGCGCTGCCGCAGCCCTGTGGTTCCGCACCCCGCCGGACGTGGCGGGATTGGCCGGTGCCGAGATCACCCGCGACGGCCTCTCCAAGGCACTGTGGGACAGACAGTTGTGGATCTACGGCGGAGCCATGATCGGGGTCTACGGCGCGTACATCACCGCCTCGCAGCTGCTCGGCGAGTACGCGATCGACGAGCTCGGGTTCAGCAGCGCCCAAGGGGGTCTTCTCGGTGCGGTGTTCGCACTGGCGGGGATTCCGGGCAGCCTGCTCGGCGGGTACCTGGCGGACCGCCTCAAGAACTACCGTCTGATCATGGTCGTGCCGTTCCTGGCGATGAGCGCGGCCCTGTGCGTGGTGCCCGTCCGCTCGGCCGCCCTCCTGTGGTCGCTCTCGGCCCTGATCGGCTTTCTGTTCCTCTTCAGCTTCCCCGCCTGGCTGTGCGTCCCCTCGGACGTCTCCCGTGTCGACCCCGAGCACATCGGCACCGCGGTGGGACTCATGCTCACCCTCGCGGCGGTGGGCGGCTTCGTCGTCCCCGTGGTCTTCGGCGAGGTCGTCACGGCCGCGGGCTACGGCGCGGGTTGGGTCACGCTGGGCGCCGTTTCCGTCCTCACCGCCCTGATCGGCCTGTTGGGCCGGCCGGGACCGGCACCGGCCCCCACCGCGGTGCCTGCCCGAACCACCGAAGCCGTCTGAGCCCGGACACCCGTCATATCCGTGTCGCCCCAGGGCAGATAGGAGTACGTCAGACCGCTCGCCCCGCGGGCGGTACCGCCTCGGCGACCGGTACCGGTCCCGGGGCGGTGGCGTCACCGAAGGGCGTGCCGCCCAGTTGCTCACGGTGGTGCGGTGTCAGCCAGGGGGAGAGATCCGGGCCGATGGGCACGATGCCGGTGGGGTTGATGTTGGTGTGGACCTGGTGGTAGTGCCGGGTGATGTGGTCGAAGTCGACGGTGTCGCCGAAGCCCGGGGTCTGGAACAGGTCTCGGGCGTAGGCCCACAGCACCGGGTCCTCGCTGAGCTTGCGGCGGTTGCACTTGTAGTGACCGTGGTACACCGTGTCGAATCGCACCAGTGTGGTGAACAGCCTGATGTCGGCTTCGGTGATGGTGTCGCCGACCAGATAGCGGCGGGTGGACAGCCGTTCCGAGACCTCGTCGAGCCGGGCGAACAACTGCCGCACGACCGTGTCGTAGGTCTCCTGGTGGATGGCGAAACCCGCTTTGTAGACGCCGTTGTTGACGTCGCGGTAGATGCCTTCGGCGACCTCGTCGATCTCCTCGCGGAGGGCCTCGGGGTAGAGGTTGGGGGCGCCGTCGCGGTGCAGCGCGGTCCACTCGGTGGCGAAGTCCAGGGTGATGCGCTGGAAGTCGTTGGTGACCAGCTTGCCACTGGGGACGTCCACGACGGCCGGGACGCTGACCCCACCGGGATATCCCTGTTCGCGGGCGTCGTACGCCTCGCTGAGGAAGGCGATGCCGAGAACGGGGTCGACGTCGCCCGGGTCCAGGGTGAACCGCCAACTGCGCTCGTCCTGGATGGGGTCGGTGATGGCCAGCGAGATCGCGTCTTCGAGGCCGAGCAATCGGCGGGAGATCATGGCACGGTTGGCCCAGGGGCAGGCGCGGCTGACCACCAGTCGGTAGCGCCCGGCTTCCACGGGCCAGCCGTCCCGGCCATCCGCCGTGATCCGGTCTGCGAAGTGGCTCGCGGACCGCTTGAACTCGTCCTTGCCGCCCTGGCCGGTGGTGACCATCACGCCCTCTTCCCGGATGAACGCGGCTCCGCGCCCGGGCGGAGCCTCGCGCTGTGCCGATGTCCCCCCGCGCCCGAGTACCCGCGCGGTGGGGAACTGCCACTGCCAGCAAACCACATGGTTCACCGTTCAACACCACGGGGCGCCACCGGCACCGGGCCGACCTCGTGGCGCCCCGACGGACGGCGCATGGTGCAGGCCCGTCGTCCCACAGGTCGACACCCCGCTCTTCACTTACGAAGACCCTGTAAACTTTCGAAAGTAGTTGATGATTCGAATATCGCAGGCGTATACCTACGATATCGCCGGCGTGGGCAGCTCCCCCACCAAGATCCCTCCGTGGGCGCAACCCGCCCGTACGAGCGCGTCGGCAACTCCCCTCCCGGGGGCGTACCGATCATGCGTCCCACCGGAGCGGCACCTCACCCCGGCGATCATCCAATCCCCTAGCGACGGGACTCAGGAACATGGCGAATCGGCTTCTGATCAAGAACGGTTTCGTGGTCTCGCAGGACCCCGCCATCGGAAATCGCCCCGCGACGGACGTCCTGGTCGAGGACGGGAAGATCGTCGCCATCGAGCGGGACCTCGGACCGGTCGACGCCGAGGTGGTGGACGCCACCGGCACGGTAGTGATCCCCGGCCTGATCGACACCCACCGCCACACCTGGGAGACCGCGACCCGGGGCCTGCTGCCCTCCTGCACCATCGATGAGTACCTCGGTGCCATGATCGCCACCCTGGGCCCGGCCTACCGCCCGCAGGACATCTACGCGGGCAACCTCCTCGGGTCGCTGGAAGCACTGAACGCCGGCATCACGACACTGGTGGACTGGTCGCACTGCAACAACACGCCCGAGCACAGCGACGCCGGCATCGCCGGGCTGCGCGAAGCGGGGATCCGAGCCATGTACGCCCACGGCACCCCCGCCAGTGCAGAAGCGTGGGTGGACAGCGTGCTTCCCCACTCCGAAGACGCCCGTCGCGTGCGCTCCGAACACTTCTCGTCCGACGACGATCTGCTGACCTTCGCCATGGCACTGCGCGGCCCGGGAATCTGTCGCCCGGAAGTCGTCCAGCACGACTGGCGCCTGGCGCGCGAACTCGCCGCACGGATCACGGTCCATGTGGGCATGAGGATCACCGGACTGCACGTCCAGGCCGTCCATGAGCTCCACAGGGCGGGTCTGATGGGACCGGACACCACCTACGTCCACGCTACGACCACCACGGACGAGGAGATCCAGCACATCGCGGACACCGGAGGGACCGTCTCCATCGCCCCGTACGTGGAAATGGTCCTCGGACTGGGGCACCCGCCCACCGGCCGGGCCATGGACAAGGGCTTGCATCCGACCCTCAGCGTCGACGTCGTCTGCTCGTCGCCGGGTGACATGTTCACCCAGATGCGCACCGCCCTCGCCCAGGACCGGATCCGGTCCTTCGGTGACGACGTCGACGTCCCCTTCGCAGCCCGGCTCACCCACGCCGATCTGCTCCAGTTCGCCACCCTGAACGGAGCAGTCGCCTGCGGTCTTGAGGAGAGGGTCGGCTCCCTCAGCATCGGCAAGGAAGCGGACATCGTTCTCGTCCGCGCCGACAGCATCAACACCCTGCCCCTGGTGGACCCGGTCGCCACCGTCACCACCAGCGCCGACACGTCGAACGTGGACACCGTGATTGTGCGTGGCGAGATCCGCAAGCGCAACGGTCAGCTCGTCGGCGTCGACATGGCGCGACTGCGCGCCCTCGCCGAGGAGTCCCGCGACAGCGTCCTGACCGCCGCCGGACTCACCCCCGAATGGCAGCTGAAGGACTCGGGGCCCTCGGTTTTGTAGACCCCACCACACCCGTCCCCGTACCGCGAGGACCCCGCCGTGGGAATCCCGTGCCGGACCGGCAAGGGGGCCCCGGCGGGGGACTCCAATGCCGAACCGGACCGGGCACCCCGGAGGTCCGTCACCCCGCACCGGTCGGGGGCATGGGAGATGGTGTGAGTGCAGTAATCGGCCCGGGGTCGGTCGGAACCGACCCCCTGAGTCAAAGGCGGCGACACCGTCATGAAGGCAGCTGTCATCACCGAGCTGGGAAAGCCCCCGCACTACGGTGATTTCGATGACCCGCAACCCGCCGAAGACGAGGCGGTGGTCACCGTCACGGCGGCCGGGGTGAATCACTTCACCGTGCTGATGTCGTCCGGCACGTTCTACGCCACCCCTCCGCAGGTGCCGTTCGTGCCGGGCAGCGACGGCATCGGCCTCCTGGAGAACGGCAGCAGGGTCTTCTTCGACGTGACCGTCGCCCCGTACGGAGCATGGAGCGAACGGACCGTCGTCCCGCGCGAGGCCCTGTTGGCGGTGGACCCGGCGGCCGACGACATCGCCGCAGCCGCGGTGGGCAACAGCGGGCTTGCGGCCTGGACCGCACTCAGCTGGCGGGCGAAACTCGTCCCGGGCGAGACCGTGCTCGTCCTGGGTGCCGCAGGGGCCCTGGGCCGGATCGCCGTACAGGCGGCCAGGGCCCAGGGCGCCGGCCGGGTGGTGGCCGCAGACCTGGGCGGGGAGAAGCTCACCGCTCTCACCGCCGTGGGTGCCGACGCCGTCGTGGCCATCGACGGCGACGGCGATCTGGAGCGGCGACTGCGCGAGGCGACCGAAGGCGGCGCCGACGTGATCATCGACCCGCTCTGGGGAGCCCCCGCTCTGGCCGCTCTCCAGAGCTCCGCGCAAGGCTGCCGCCACATCCAGCTCGGACACATGGCCGACCCCAAAATGGCCCTCCCCGCCGCCGTGCTGCGCTCCCGGGCCGTGGACCTACGGGGCTACGCGCTGTTCCAGTGCCCGCTGCCGATCCGCCAGGACGCCTATCTGACGCTGACCCGGCTGATCGGCGAGCAGACGATCACCGTGGACGCCGAGGCGATCCCACTGAGGGACGTCGAAACGGCCTGGGACCGCCAGATCCACGGGGCGGGCAGGAAGCTCGTCCTCGTCCCCTGACGCCACGGGCAGCTCGCAGTGGGGCGCACCACATCAGCACAACGGCCCGCGCCCCACTGCGCATTCAGCGGACGACAGGCTCCGCGGGAGCATGGGGGTAGGCGGCCGACCGGTGCTGGAACGAGAGGATCTTCGGGTTCTGGACGACGCCGTCGCGAATCTCGATGGCCCTGTTGATCGTGACATCGGCGTCCCAGGCATCGGGGCCGCTCATGACCCTGCGCAGATAGGGCAGGAGCGCCTCGCTGATCTCCCAGGTCGCGGAGTTCCACAGGTGCGACGGGCTGTGGTCCACCCCGTAGTAGTGGCAGCCCGATCCGACCGTGTGCATGGGCTCGCCGAACGTGGTCGGACGGGCCCACTCGAAACCCATGCCCTCGTCGCAGGAGACGTCCACGAAGTAGGTCCCCGGGCGAAACAGCGCAAGCTCCTCTTCGGTGACGAACATCAGCGGCGCGTCGGTGTCCTGAAGGACACAGTTGACGATGATGTCGAACCCGGCCAGGTGCTCTGCGAGTGGCACCCAACCCGCGGCGGTGAGTGCTCGCAGGCGTGACGGGTCGTCCTCGTCCGCCTCGAAGTGGCCCATCACGACCGAAGGCATCGGCGATGCCACGGCCGCTGCCGCGCGCTGGGTGAGCACCGTGACGTCGGAGACCCCCATGGCCCCCAGGCCCGTGACCGCTCCGCGCGCCGTGGCGCCGAAGCTGATGACCGCCGCGCGCAGACGGCGGCCGTAGCTGCCGGTCAGCCCACCGAGTTGCAGGGCGTGCAGCACCGAGCAGTACCCGGCGAGCTCGTTGTTCTTGTGGAACACATGGACGCTGAAGGCCCCCGTGGAGGTCCAGTGGTTCATGGCTTCCCAGGCGATCAGGGTCAGCTTTCGATCGATGCCGATCTGGGTCGTCTTCTCGTCCTGTACGCAGTGCGGCCATCCCCACAGGACCTGGCCCTCGCGCAGCTCGGCGATGTCGTCGTGCATCGGCTTCGGCAGGAGGAGGACATCGCACTCGGCAAGGAGTTGCTCACGTGAGCGCAGACCGGCCACGAGGGGTCTCAGCGCGTCGTCGTCGACGCCGAAGCGTAGACCGTAGCCCCGCTCAAGGAAGATCCTCTCGCGTATGTCCGGGGCGATCCTGGCGAGGTGGTGGGGGTGCAGCGGCAACCGGAACTCGTTCTCCTTGTGCGAGGAGGCGAGTACTCCGAGACTCATCAGACTCATGTGGGGCGGCTCATTTCCGACCGGGCGCCGGGCGCTCCGGTGTTGCCGTTCCCCGAGGGCGACGCCGAAACGGCTGACGGCGTGCGAGGTGCGCTCGGTAGCGCCACCGTACCCCCATCCCGGGTTACGGACCGTCGACCGCTCGTTTGAGCTTGAGGACTCGCGGGTTCAGATTCGTTCCATGAGGGGCGGGGTCTCATCCCAACTCCGTGGACCAGCGCACCACATCCGCCACCGTGGCATTGCCCCCGCACACCACCAGTCCCAACCTCACCCCGGAGTCACCGCCGACGCGATCCAGCACCTGGCGGGCGGCGGGCAGAAGGCAGCCGGCGGCTGGTTCCGTCCACAGCTTGGCGTGCTGCGCCAGGTCGAGGACCCCCTGTACGGCTTCCCGGTCCGAGACCACGAGGACATCCTCGACCAGGGCCGAGACGTGGTCGTACGTGAGCTGCGAGACGGCGGGCGCGCTGAGGGTGGAGACGATCGACGACAGCTCGACCGGTACCGGGCCGCGCGCCGCGAGTGCCCTGGACATGGCTTCCGCGCCGGTGGTCTCGACGCCCCACACCCGGATGCCGGGGCGGCGGGCCTTCATCGCCACCGCGACGCCCGAGATGAGGCCACCGCCGCCGATGCTCACCAGGACGTCGGTCAACTCGCCCGCGTCCTCGGCGAACTCCAGGCCCACCGTGCCCTGTGCGGCGATGACGACGGGGTCGTCGAACGGGTGAACCAGGGTCAGACCCTCCGACCGCAACCGGTCCATCAGGGCGAAGGCGCCGTCCATCGTGGCCTCCAGCCGTACGGTGGCGCCTGCTGCCTGCGCGATCTCGACCGCGCGGACGGGTGCGGAGCGCGGCATGACGACGGTCGCCTTCACATCGAGGAGGCTCGCGGCGACCGCCACGGCGATGCCGTGGTTGCCACCGCTGACCGCGACCACGCCGGCCGCCCGCTCGGCCGGGGTCAGGGAGAGCAGCTTCGCCATCGCCCCCCGGGCCTTGAAGGCGCCGGTGTGCTGGAGCAGTTCGAGTTTGGCCGTCACCGGAGCGCCCAGCAGGGCGGTGAGCCCGGGGCTGGGCACGGTCGGGGTGCGAACGAGCCGCCCTTCGATGAGGCGGGCCGCCGCTTCCACATCGGAGATTTCGATCATTCATCCATCATCCGGCACCGACACCGGCCCTCAGTCGTTTCCACCGCTGCGCAGCAGCAGTGCCGTGCCGATCTCGAAGAGGCGGTCCGCGATGTCCGGCCGCTCCCCCAGCCTGCCGGTGCGCACCGCGTTGTCCACCACGGTCAGGACCGCCGCGACGGTGATCTTGGCCTCGGCCGGGTCGAGTCCCGGTCTGACCTCGTCGAGGACGTGGACCCACAGGGCGAGGTAGTCGCGCTGCACCTGGCGCGACGTCTTGCGCTCCTTCTCCGGGAGCTGGTCGAGCTCGCCGATCAGCAGGCCGATCAGATGGCTGTGGCGCCGGGCGAACTCGATGTAGGAGCGCAGCAGTCCGTTCAGGCTCTCCTGCGGGGTGCCCGCTCGGGCGAGCGCGCTTTCCGTACCGGACCTGCGTTGTTCGCCGCCGCGCAGCACGGCGGCGACGAGGAGATCGGTCTTGCTGGGGAAGTGCTTGTAGATGCTGGGTCCGGTCGCACCGGCGGCTTCCCCGATGTCGTCCGTGCTGACCGACTGGAAGCCGCGTTCGTCGAAGAGCCTGATCGCGGCGTTGAGCACTTCCTCCCGGCGGGAGACCGCGAGGTCGGCATAGGACTGGGCGGGTCGGGGCTCGTCCTCGTCGGCGGTCGTGAGCCGGCCGAGGGGCTGGTGGGCGACGACGTTGCCCAGTTCGTACAGGAGTTGTTCGAAGCGGCGCCGTGGGAGGGAGACCCGGTGGCCCGAGATGCTGCCGAAGACCGACACCACGCACCAGGCGATCAGTTCCCTGTCCGAGGGGGAGAGTTCCGGTCGTGCTTCCTCGACGAGTGCGCCGACGCGGCCGGCGATGTCGCTGAGCATCCGCCGGAGTTCCTCACGGCTGGCCTCGGGCAGATGCCGTGCCTCGCGCTGCCATAGGACCGCGGCCCCACGGCGGTCGACGCTCCGGGTCGCCGAGGCCCGGAGGTAGGCGTCCAGGTCCGGCGCGGCCTGCGCGGTGGCGGCGATCTTCTCGATCGTGCCCGTGACCACGTGCAGCAGCAGATCGGGTTTGCCCTTGAAGTGCCGGTAGAGCGCGGGGGCCGTGATGCCGACGGAAGCGGCCACATCGGCGACGGAGACGTTGTGGTAGCCGCGTTCGCAGAAGAGCTCACCAGCGGCGGCGACGATCCGGGCCTTGCGGTCGGGAGGTCTGCGCGCCGTGGCCCGACCCGGCTCTTGCGTCCGCATGGACTGACCTCCGCTACTTCGACGGTTGAGAGGGTACGAGCAGATCACTTGCAGCTCACATTACGCCAGTGCACCCGTAGGGGGTCCCACCTGGGGAATTAGCGCGAATTTACTTGTTCGCCCCGAGTTCCTCCACGAGGTCGACGAAGGCCCGCGCGGTCGGCGAGAGCTCCCCGACCCGGTGGTACAGGTATGCGTGGCGTGGAACGTCGAAGCCGACTGGACGGATCACCGCGCCGAGCAGCTCCGCCGCCCGCGCCACGGGCTCGGGGAGCACCGTCGCCCCGGCTCCCGCGAGGACGAGGGGGACGACGGCGTCGCGATGGGCCGTGTCCACGGCGACCGTGAGGGACGGCAGTTGGAGGGCGGCCAGTTCGACGACGATCCAGGAGCCGACCGCGGATTCGGCGGCGGCCCCCATGACCACGTCGTGCCGGACGAGTTCCGAGAGTCCGACGGGCCCCTCGGGAAGGGACGTCCCGGGTGGGAAGACCACCATCAGTTCGCTGAGCTCGACCGGGACCGCACGGTGTTTGGGGTAGGGGGCCGGATGGTCGTGGAGCAGGAGTTCTGCTTCGGCGCGCCGGAGCGATGCGAAGCCCTCCGCCCCGTTGGCGGCTTCGCGCACCTGGATGCGGACGCCGGGATAGCGGGTGCGGAACTCCGTGACAATGCGGACGGCCGGGTCGACCGCGAGAGCGGGGACGACGGCGAGGTCGAGTCGTCCGCTCGCCAACATGCCCACCCCTTCGACCGCTGCGCGGACGCTGTCGAAGGCCCGTAGCGTCCGGCGGGCGGGGCCGAGCAGGGCCCGTCCCGCGGGGGTGAGGGTCAGTTTGCGCCCGCGTAGGACGAGCGGGGTCCGCAACTCTCGTTCGAGCTCCTGGATCGCCTGGGAGACCGAGGGCTGGCTCAGGTGGAGCCGTCGTGCCGCCTCGGAGATGCTGCCGGCCTCAACCGCCGCGACGAAGTAGCTGAGATGTCGTCGTTCCATAGGCACTGCCTATCACATCTCAAGGAATCTCAAGGCTTTACCGGTACCACTGGGCGGCATAGCGTGCCGGTCAACGGCCCACCGGGTCGTCGAGGAAGGGGACCTCATGCAGGGCATCCAGCGCGGTCTGCGCATTCTCGAAGTGGTCGCGGCACACCAGCCCGTCGGGGTCGGAGAGATTTCCCGGATCTCCGAGCTGCCGAAGTCCTCGGTCCAGCGCGTGCTGCGGGCCCTGGCCGATTCGGGCTGGATCCGCACGGACGGCGAGACGCACACGCGCTGGACGTTGACGTCCCGGATGCTCGTCCTCGCCGGATCGGCAGCCGCCGATCGGGGCATCCGCGAGGCCGCCCTCGGCCCGATGCGCGAACTCGGCGGGCTGACGGGCGAGACGGTCACGCTCCAGGTCCCGGACGGTCCCTTCCGCATGGTGCTGATCGAGCGCATCGACTGCCGCCACCCGGTGCGGACCGTCAACCGGCTGGGCGCCACCTCTCCGATCACCGCCACCTCCACCGGCCTCGCCGTCCTCGCCCTGATGTCGGACGACGAAGCGGAGCGGGTTCTGGCACGGCCGGTGCAGCGACTGACGGCGAGCACCATCACCGAGCCGCGCCTGATCAGGACAGAACTGGCGCAAGTCCGCACCGCGGGCTTCGCGGTGAACCGCGGCCAGAACCGGGACGGGGTCTGTGCCGTGGGTGCCGCCGTGATCGGGCCGACCGGCTCTCCGGTGGGCGGAATCGGACTGTCACTGCCCGACAGCCGCTTCGACGTCCGCCGGGTGCCGTGGTGGGCCCGGCAGGTACGGGCTGCCGCCGCAGCCGTGACGGCGGCGCTCGCCGACTGAGCCCCGGGACCGCGACCGCGCC
Organism: Streptomyces sp. NPDC005963; assembly: GCF_040638655.1. Lineage (NCBI taxonomy): Bacteria > Bacillati > Actinomycetota > Actinomycetes > Kitasatosporales > Streptomycetaceae > Streptomyces > Streptomyces sp. NPDC005963. The sequence continues at coordinate 245,199 of NZ_JBEXVD010000001.1, forward strand.
GTACCGGAGAGAGCACGACCGCCCTGACCACCGCGCGCCGATCTGCGGCGCGTGAAACCACGAGGGAGCTGTACGCATGAGCACGCGCATCGAAGCCCCGGCAGAGGTCTTCCTCACCGAGGACCGGCTGGCGATCCAAGCCCTGGCGCGCGAGTTCGTCGCCAAGGAGGTCCTTCCGGTGGCCGACGAACTCGATCCGGTCGCAGGACAGATCCCGATGGACCTGCGCCGGAAGATGGCCGATCTGGGGTTCTTCGGCATCCTCATCCCCGAGGAACACGGCGGCCTCGGCCTCGGCGTCTGCGAGTACGCGCTCGTCGTGGAGGAACTCGCGCGCGGCTGGATGAGCGTGGCGAGCCTGATCGCCCGCGGTCAGCAGTTCACGCACGGATTCAGCGCCGAGCAGCGGGCCGCGTATCTGCCGCGGATGGCGCGGGGCGAGTTCCTCAGTGCCTTCGCCCTGTCGGAGGCGGAAGCCGGTTCGGACGTGGCGAACCTGCGCTGTCGCGCCGAGCGGGAGGCGGACGGGGGCTGGCGGATCACCGGGCAGAAGATGTGGTGCACCTTCGCGGACGGCTCCGACTACCTCCAGGTGTTCGCGAGGACGCAGCCGCTCGACCCGGAGCGGCGTTCGCACGGGATCACCTGCTTCCTGATGCCGAAGGAGCGCGGCACCCTGCCGGCGGGGGTCACCGGCACACCGGTGCGCAAGATCGGCTATCACGGTTGGAAGACGTGGGAGCTGTCGTTCGACGGCGCCCGGGTCGAGCCAGGCATGGTCGTCGGACCGGAGGGCCACGGCTTCAAGGTCGCGATGGGTGACCTCGTCATCGCCCGCATCCACACGGCAGCCCGTGCGATCGGCCTGGCCCGGGCCGCACTGGAGGACTCGATCGCGTACGCCAAGGAGCGCGTGCAGTTCGGCAAGCCCATCGCGGACAAGCAGGCCATCCGGTTCAAGATCGCGGACATGGCCACCCGGGTCGAGGCGTCACGAGCGCTGCTGCACAGGATCTGTGCGGACTACGACGCCGGCCGTCCGTCCAATCTCCAGGCTTCGATGGTGAAGCTGCACGCGACCGAGATGGCCGAGCGGGTCACCAGCGAAGGCATCCAGATCCACGGCGGCGCCGGATTCACCACGGACTTCGCGGTCGAACGCCACTGGCGGGACGCCCGTCTGACCAAGATCTTCGAGGGCACGTCGGAGATCCAGATGAAGATCATCTCCGACACGCTGTTGGGACGCTGACGATGGCACCGGTCCCGCCGTCCGCCGCCGGTCCCCTGCACGGGCTGACCGTGCTCGATCTGAGCAGGATGCTCGCCGGCCCCTTCTGCACGATGGTCCTCGCCGACCTCGGAGCCACCGTCCTCAAGGTGGAGCCGCCGTTCGGTGACATGACCCGCGCCCAGGGCCCGTACGCGGACGGCGACGAACTCAGGGCCTTCGGCGGCTACTTCCAGTCCGTCAACCGCAACAAGCAGGGCCTGGTCGTCGACCTGACGAAGCCCGATGGCGCCGAGGTGATCCGACGGCTCGCGGCCACGGCCGACATCCTGGTGGAGAACTACCGGCCGGGCGTGATGGAACGACACGGTCTCGGCTATGAGCAGCTCGCCGCGATCAATCCACGCCTCGTCTATACGGCGGTGCGCGGATTCGGTGATCCGCGCACCGGTGTCAGCCCGATCCAGGACTGGCCGAGTTACGACATCGTGTCCCAGGCGATGGGCGGACTGCTCGGGATCACGGGGCCGGCCGGCGGACCGCCCGTCAAGGCGGGGCCGGGCCTCGGAGACACCCTGCCCGCCCTGTTCGCCGCGGTCGGCACGCTCGCGGCCGTACGGGAGCGCGAGATCACCGGTCGCGGCAGGTTCGTGGACGTCGGGATGTACGACGCGGTCGTCGCCGCCTGCGAGCGGATCGTCTACCAGTACTCGTACCAGGGGGTGGTGCCCGGGCCGGAGGGAAATGCGCACCCCCTGCTGTGCCCCTTCGGACTCTTTCCGGCCCTGGACGGGTTCGTGGCGCTGGCCGCCGCGCCCGCCGACCACCACTGGGTGCTGTTGTGCGAGGTGATGGGACGTCCGGAGCTCGGCACGGACGTGCGCTACGCCCGCAACACCGACCGGGTGGCCCGTCAGGCCGAGGTGCTGGACCTGGTCGGTGGGTGGACCGGGCGCCACACCCGCGCGGAGCTGGCGAAACTCCTCGGCGGCAAGGTCCCCTTCGGTCCCGTCAACACCGCGGACTCGCTCTTCGACGATCCGCACCTCAAGGCCCGCTCCATGCTCCAACAGGTCGAACACCCCGGTCTTGACCGCCCGGTCACGATCGCCGCCACCCCGATCCGCTTCGCCGGTGGGGCCGAGCCCGACCTGCGGCGCGCGCCGCTGCTCGGCGAGCACACCGACGCGGTCCTGCGCGGGTGCGGCTACTCCGATGCGGACATCGCACGGCTGCGCACGGCCGGTGCGGTGGGCGGTGCGGTCGACGCCGATTCGCCTCCTGCCACTCTCTGAAGGGAAGACATCCATGGGAAGCCTCACCGGTCGCGTGGCGATCGTCACGGGCGCCGGCCGCGGCCTCGGCCGTGAGCACGCACTGCTCCTCGCCGCCGAGGGTGCGAAGGTCGTCGTCAACGATCCGGGCGTGGCCGGCGACGGCCACGGCACGGACGGGGGTCCCGCCCATCGGGTCGTCGCGGAGATCCGGGCGGCCGGCGGCGAGGCGGTCGCCGATACGGGCCGGGTCGATGACTTCGACGCCGCGGGGACGCTGATCGCCCGTGCGGTGGCGGTGTTCGGCGAGTTGGACGTGCTGGTCAACAATGCGGGCATCACCCGCGATGCGACCGTGGCGAGGATGACCGAGCAGGAGTGGGACTCGGTGATCTCGGTCCACCTCAAGGGCCACTACGCCACCTTGCACCACGCCGCCGCCCACTGGCGCAGGCGGGCGAAGGCAGGGCAGCCGGTCAAGGCGTCCGTCATCAACACATCGTCCGGGTCCGGTCTGCGCGGCAATCCCGGACAGTTGAACTACGCCGCGGCCAAGGCCGGCATCGCCGCGATGACCGTGGTCGCCGCCCGTGAGCTGGAGCGCTACGGCGTACGGGTCAACGCCATCGCCCCCGTGGCCAGAACCCGGATGACGCTCGACACTCCCGGCCTGGCGGAGAAACTCGCCGCACGCGCCGGCGAGTTCGACGCCTGGGATCCGGCGAACGTCTCGCCCCTCGTCGCCTGGTTGGCCGCCGAGGAGTGCACGGCCAACGGACAGCTGCTCATGATCCGTGGCGGTCGGATCGATGTCTACGAGGGGTGGAGCGTCCGCGAGACCCATGAGCGCGAGGGCCGCTGGACGCCCGCCGACCTGGATCTGGCCCTCGCCCGACTGCCCTCCGCGCCGCCCCCGCTCGTCCCCTCCGTCTGAACGGCCACAGCTCCTCCCCGCCCGCGCGCCCCCTGCGCGCACACCCCTTCACCAGAAAGGCAGCCGTGTACACCACGCACATCGGCACCTCCACGCCGGACTCCATCAACATCTACGGATACGACCTGTGCTCGGAGGTCATCGGGCACGCCGGTCTGGCCGACCTCGTCTTCCTCGGGGCGCAAGGCCGACTGCCCACCGACAACGAGTCGAAGATGCTGAACGCCCTCATGGTGGGCATCGCCGAACACGGCTTCACTCCCAGTTCCCTGTCCGCCCGGCTCACCTGGCTCGGTGCCCCCGAGGCGACACAGGCAGCCGTCGCGGCAGGGCTGCTCGGCGCCGGCAGCGTCTATCTCGGTGCCATGGAGCTGACCGCCCGCACGCTCCAGGAGGCATGGGCAGCCGCACCCGAGGGCCAGCGCGTTGCGAAGACGGCGGGCGAAGTTCTGGACCGCTTCGAGACCTCCGGCGAGAAGGTGCCCGGATTCGGGCATCCGACCCACCGGCCGCGCGATCCGCGGACGGCCCGCTTCTTCGAACTCGCCGAGGAATGGGGATTCCTCGGACCGCACGGTCTGCTGCTGCAAGCCGTCCACTCCGAGTTGGAGCGACGCCGCGGCAAGCTGATCACCCTGAACGGCGCGGGGACCTTCGGCGCCGTTCTGTCCGATCTGGGATTCGGGTGGCAGCAGGTGCGCACCGTCGTGGTGGCGGCCCGGGCCGTGGGACTGGTCGGCCACATCGCCGAGGAGGCGGCACGCGGCACGGCCGACAGCACCGCCCAGGCGCTCTACCGACACGTCGAGCACCACACCGACTACCAGCCCAAGCGCTGAGGGCCGTCTCGGTGCGGACCCAGAACCAAACCGCGGAGAGACTCGCCCGTTGGGCGTGGTCGTACGAGCCGGATGCGAACGACCTCGCCCTGGCCGAGCGGTCCCTGCGGGACACGCTCGCCGTGACGCTCGCTGCCCGACAGCACGAAGTGGCGGCCCTCGCGGGTGGACTGCCCGAGGCCGCACGGTGGGCCGCCGTCGGTCACGTACTGGATTTCGACGACGTCCATGTGGAGTCGACGAGCCATGTCAGCGTGGTCATCGTCGCGGCGACACTGGCCGCAGGCGGCGGCGCCCGTGCCTATCTCGCCGGGGCCGGTGTGATGACCCGCCTCGGTAGGTCCCTCGGCTGGCCGCACTACGCGGCCGGTTGGCACGCCACCTGTACGCAGGGGGCACCGGCGGCTGCCGTCGCCGCCGGGGTCGCGTGGGGGCTGCCGCCCGACGGGTTGGCGACGGCGATGGCGCTCGCCCTGCCCGCGGCCGGTGGTGTTCAGGCGGCTTTCGGCACGCACGGCAAGGCGCTCCAGGTCGGGTTCGCAGCCGAGGCGGGCGTACGCGCGGCCCGTCTCGCCCGTGCCGGAGCAACGGCCGACGCACGTGCCGTGGACGAGTGGCTGGGGCTGGTGGGCGGCATCGGGACCGCATCCGGAGGCAGCCCGGAAGACCGCCCCGCCGTGGCCGACGGGCTCGCTATCAAGCTCCACCCCTGCTGCTACGCGATGCAGCGCCCGATCGCCGCCGTCCGCGAACTCCGGGAGCGTCACGGCCGCATCTCCCCGGCGGACGTCGTCGGGATCAGGGTCAGCACGCCCGAAGCGAGTATGCAGCCCTTGATCCACGATCGACCGAGGACCGGTCTTGAGGGCAAGTTCAGCATGCCCTACGCCGTCGCGACCGCACTCCTCGACGGCTTCCCGGACTTCACTTCCTTCACCGACGCAGCGGTCGGCAGACCCGAGGCGCAGCGTCTCGTGGCCGCCACGGAGATCGTGCGCACACCCGGTGGCGACGGCCTCCTCTCCGGTGAGGTGGACATCCGCCTGGAGTTGGCCGACGGCAGCACCGTGCGTACGGGCCTCGCCCAGCCTCCGGGGTCACCGCTGCGACCGCCCGCCCCGGAGGACCTGGCGAGCAAGTTCGCGGCGTGCGGTGCGGATGTGCCGGGACTCCTCGCCGGCGCCACCTGGTCCACAGCGCCCGGACTTCTTGCTTCCGCGCTGCCGGAACCCGGTCAAGACACTGGACACCTGCGTTAGCGCCGCTTAACTTATCTCTCATCCGGCACGATCTCGCCAGCTTGCACTCAGTGGCTTGATACAGCTTGTACTGGACTAATGCCGTTCTTAATCGCCGCCATCCGCGTTGGACGCCACGGAAGAAAATTCAGCGCTCGTTCACTTTGAAGTCGCCAGGAGATCTCGTGCCTCACGTTTGGCCGAAGAACATGCCGCCGTCCCTCGACATCCCGGAGGTGGGCGCCGACGCCCTGCTCGCGGGGGCCGCCCGTGCGTACCCGAACCGTGTCGCCCTCCTGGACGGCGAAGAGTCACTCACCTTCGCCGAACTCCACACGGCCGCCCTCCGGGTCGCCGGCGGGCTGCGCACCCGGGGCCTTGAGCCAGGCGACGCCGTGGGGCTGCACATGCCCAACACGTACTGGTACGTCGTGGCCTACTACGGCGCCCTGTGCGCCGGTCTCGCGGTCGCCCCGCTCAACCCGGCCCAGCCGGCCGGCGCGCTGCGCACCCAACTCGCCGACTGCGGCGCCCAGGCCGTCTTCACCCATCCGGCCAACGCCGCCGTGCTGTCCGAGGCCCTCCCAGAAGCGGTCCGCCTCCTGGTGCACGTCCCCGGCACGGCAGCAGGCCCGGCCCCCGCGGACGCGGTGCTTCCCACCGACTCCGTCCCGCTCGCCGAACTCCTGGCCGGCGAACCGCTGGAGGGCTACACCGTCGATCCCGATCTCGTTGCGCACCTCCAACTGACCGGTGGCACCACCGGCCGCTCCAAGGCGGTACGGGTCCTGCACCGCAACCTCGTCGCCAATGTCGTCCAGACCTGCTGCTGGCGCTCCGCGTCCCTGCCGAGCCTCGATGAGCAGGGCGGCGTCCGGGTCACGCGCATCGACGACCCCGCACCGCAGACCGTCCTGCCCGGTGAAGGGTGCAACATCGCCATCGCACCGTTCTTCCACGGGCTGGGGCTGGTCGGACACAACGCCAACACCCTGCTCGGAGCCACGGCGGTCGTCACCGGTGGCCGGTTCGACGCCGACCAGTTCATCCGGGACATCGAACGCCACCGCGTGACCCACATGTCCGGGTCCCCCGCCATGTACTACGGGATGCTGCGCAGCGCCGAACTGGACGAGCGCGACCTCTCCTCCGTACGCATGATCACCTCGGGCACCGCGCCGATCGACACCACCGCCCTGCGCAAGCTGCGCGAAGCGTTCCCCGGCGCCAGTGTCACCGAGGGGTACGGACTGAGCGAGGCGACCATGGGCCTGACCATGTCGCCCCCCGGTGCAGAGATCGAGACACCGACCGGCAGCGTGGGCGTCCCGATCAGCGACACCGAGGTCGAGATCCGGGCGGAGGACGGCGTCACCGTACGGAAGCAGGGCGAGACCGGTGAGATCTGGGCGCGCGGCCCGCAGATCACCGACGGCTACCAGGACGATCCGGAGCTGACAGCGGTGCAGTTCAAGGACGGCTGGCTGCGCACCGGCGACATGGGCCACTTCGACAAGAACGGCTTCCTGTTCCTAGTGGGCCGGGCGAAGGACATGCTCATCTACAAGGGATACAACGTCTATCCGCAGCCGTTGGAGGACCTCCTGTGCTCCCACCCGTCGATCGCACAGGCTTCGGTCGTCGGGCGCCCGCACCCGGAGTTCGGTGAGATCCCGGTCGCCTTCGTGGTCCTGCGCCCGCACGCGGCGGCGGAGGTGGAGCGGGGCCGGGAGTTCCTCGACGAGGTGATGGCGCACGTCGCGGCCCAAGTCGCCCCGTACCAGAAGGTCCGCGAGCTCCACGTGGTGGACGCGCTACCGCTGACACCGACCGGGAAGATCCTCAAGACGCAGCTCAGAGAGCGTCTGCGCGACGACCTGCGCTGACCTCCGCCCCCGACCCATCCAGCCGTACGAGACGAGGAATCCCGTGGACAGCGCTGCGTTCAAGGAAGTTCTGGAAGCGGTCCGCCGCTTCATACGCGAGGACGTCGTGCCGCGCGAACGAGAGATCGAACTCACCGACGAGGTCCCCGCCGACATCCGCCGCAAGGCCGTGGACATGGGCCTCTTCGGCTACACGCTCCCCGAGGAGTACGGCGGCATGGGCGCCCGGGTCGAGGAGGACGCCCGGCTGTGCTTCGAGTTCGGTCACACCAGCCTCGCCTTCCGCTCGATGTTCGGCACCAACATCGGCATCGCGGGTCAGGTGCTGGTGAACTACGGTACGGCCGAGCAGCGGGAGACCTGGCTACCGCGACTGGCCGAGGGTGCGGTGGCCTCCTTCGCGCTGACCGAGGCCGAGGCGGGTTCCGACCCGTCCGGCATGAAGACCCGTGCGGTCGACACCGGTGACGGGCACTACGAGATCAGCGGGGCCAAACGGTTCATCACCAATGCCGCGGTCGCCGACGTCTTCATGGTCTTCGCGCGCTCGGGCGAAGGCGAGAGGACGACCGACGGCATCTCCTGCTTCCTGGTGGAGAAGGGCGCGCCGGGCCTGGTGATCGGTCCCAAGGACGCCAAGACCGGGCAGGCCGGCGCCTGGACCTCCGAGGTCTTCTTCGACGGCGTCAGGGTTCCGCACTCTGCCCTCGTCGGCGGCTCGGCCGGCCAGGGGTTCAACGCAGCGATGCGTTCCCTCGCCAAGGGGCGGATCCACGTGGCCGCGCTGTGCGTGGGCCAGGCCACCCGTGCGCTGGAGGAGTCGGTCGAGTACGCCCGTCACAACAAGCAGGGTGGGGAGCCCATCGGACGCTTCCAGTTGGTCCAGGCGATGCTCGCCGAGAGCCGGGCCGAACTGGACGCCGCCCGGGCCCTGGTCCTCGACGTCGCCCGCCGGTACGACTCCGGTGAGGACACCAAGATCGGCCCGTCGACCGCGAAGCTGTTCGCCACCGAGATGGCCGACCGGGTCGCGGACCGGGCCGTGCAGATCCACGGCGGCATGGGCTACATGCGCGAGACCACGGTCGAGCGCATCTCCCGCGACGTCCGCGTGATGCGCATCTACGAAGGCACCAGTGAGGTGCAGAAGCTCATCATCGGCCGTGCGCTCCTTCGCGGCTGACCCCGAAAGCCACCCTCAGAGAGACGGGAACGCCATGACCACCACGCCGGAACTCGACTGGAACGACACCACCGACCGGGACGACGCGACCCGTGGCCTGATCGACCGGCTGGAGCCCTGCGTCATCCGCAACGACGCCGGCCGGGTCGTCTGGGACAACGACCGCTGGGACTTCCTCACCAAGGAGGAGTGCCCGCAGACCGTGCACCCCGGTCTGTGGCGACAGGCGGGACACAACACGGCGCAGGGGCTGTTCGAGGTCGCCCCCGGCTTCTACCAGGTGCGCGGTCTCGACGTCTCCAACATGACCATCGTCGAGGGCGACACCGGTGTGGTGGTCATCGACCCGTTGGTCTCCAAGGAGTGCGCGGCGGCCGGCATGGAGCTCTACCGCCGCAACCGCGGCGACCGTCCCGTCCGGGCCCTGGTCTACACCCACAGCCACGGCGACCACTTCGGCGGGGCGCTCGGCGTGACCACGGCCGAGGACGTGGCCGCCGGCCGGGTGGAGATCGTCGCCCCCGAGGGGTTCATGGAGCACGCGGTCAGCGAGAACGTATTCGCCGGACCGGCGATGCGCCGCCGCGCCGTCTACATGTACGGCAAGTCGCTGGCCCCGGGCGCCGAGGGCATGGTCGGCTTCGGCATCGCCCAGGGACTGTCGACCGGCACCATCGGCCTCCTCCCGCCGACGCGGACCATCACCCGCACCGGCGAGGAACTGACCCTCGACGGGGTGCGGTTCGTCTTCCAACTCGCGCCCGACGCCGAAGCGCCGTCGGAGATGAACTTCTACTTCCCGGACCACAAGGTCCTGCTGATCGCCGAGATGGTCAACCACACGCTGCACAACGTCCTGACGCTGCGCGGCGCACTCGTCCGGGACGCCCGCGCCTGGGCGACGTACATCACCGAGTGCATCCAGATCTTCGCGGACGCCGACGTCCTGATGGGCTCGCACAACTGGCCCACCTGGGGACATGCCGAGGTGCGTCGCATCCTGACCCAGCAGCGGGACGCGTACGCATACCTCCACGACCAGACGGTGCGGCTGATGAACCGGGGCCTGACCGGTCCCGAGATCGCCGAGGAGATCACCGAGTTCCCCGGCGAGCTGGGCTCGGCGTGGAACGTCCGCGGCTACTACGGCTCCCTCAGTCACAACGTCAAGGCCGTCTACCAGCGCTACATGGGCTGGTTCGACGGCAACCCGGCCCGTCTGTGGCAGCACCCGCCGACCGAGCAGGCCAAGCGGTACGTGGACTTCATGGGCGGCGCGGACGCCGTCGTCGTCCGGGCCCGGCAGTCGTTCGACGGGGGTGATCTGCGGTGGGTCGCCGAAGTCCTGAACCATGTGCTCTTCGCCGACCCGAATCACTCCGAGGCCCGTGAACTCCAGGCGCTGACCTTCGAGCAGTTGGGGTACGCCCAGGAGAACGGGGTCTGGCGCAACTTCTACCTCACCGGGGCCCAGGAGTTGCGAGCCGGTTCCGAAGGTCCCGCCGGTAGCGAGCCGCACCACCAGAGCCCGGACATGCTCGCCGGTCTGACGACGGAGCAGATCTTCCAGTCGATGGCGGTCCGTCTGGACGGACCGCGCGCCGCCGCCCACCGGCTGCTGCTGCGCTGGGAGTTCGAAGACATCGACGAGGTGTGGTCGCTCCTGGTCGGCAACGGTGTGCTCACCCCGATGCGCGGTGACGCCCCCGACGGCGAGGCCCCACAGCTCACCCTGCGGCTGGACCGCGCCACGTTCAACCGGATCCTCGCACGGCAGACGACGTTCACCGACGGGATCGGCTCCGGCGCGGTGGTCGCGGAGGGCAATGCCGGCGTGCTCACCACCCTCTACGGGCTGCTCGAAGAGCCCCCGTTGCACTTCGCCATCGCCCTCCCGTAGTCGGGTACCCCCACAGCACGCAGACCGCCGCACCATCCGCTCCACCGCAACGAAGCGAGGCTGAAGCCATGACGGACATCGTGGAACACAACAAACTCTTCATCGGGGGCACCTGGGTCGAGCCCTCGGGCTCCGACACCATCGACATCGTCTCACCGGTCACCGAACAGGTCGTGGGGCGCGTGCCGCACGCCACGCCCGCCGATGTGGACAAGGCCGTGGCCGTCGCCCGGGAGGCGTTCGACCACGGACCGTGGCCGCGGATGACGCTCGCCGAGCGGATCGAGGTCGTGACCCGGATCAAGGACGCGCTCGCCGCCCGCCACCGGGAACTCGCCGAGTTGGTCACCCTCCAGAACGGCTCCCCCATGCTGTTCTCGGTCCGCGGTCAGGCGCTGTCCGCCGTCGCGACGTTCGGGGTGGCGCTCGCCGCGGCGGCCGGGTTCACCGAGGAGGACGAGCGTCAGGGCACGGGCGGCCCGGTGCTGGTCCGGCGGGAACCGGTCGGCGTGGTCGCCGCGATCACCCCGTGGAACGTTCCCCAGCTGACCATCGCCGGCAAACTGGCACCCGCACTGCTCGCCGGTTGCACCGTCATCCTCAAGCCGTCTCCCGAGACCCCGCTCGACGCCCTGTGGCTGGCCGAGCTGTGCATGGAAGCCGGGGTGCCCGAGGGCGTGCTCAGCGTTCTGCCCGCCGACCGGGAGACCGGCGCGCACCTGGTGTCCCACCCCGGGATCGACAAGGTCGCCTTCACGGGATCCGTGGGCGCGGGCAAGGCCATCATGGCCGCCGCGGCGACCCATCTCACCCGGGTCTCCCTGGAACTGGGCGGCAAGTCCGCCGCCATCCTCCTCGACGACGCCGATCTGGCCGTTGCGATCCCCGCGATCGTCGGCGGAACCTGCGCCGCCAACAGCGGCCAGGCGTGCGTGGCCCTGACCCGCGTGCTCGTGCCCGCCTCCCGCTACGACGAGGTGGCCGCCGCTCTGACCGCCGCTTTCGCCCAACTCAAGGTCGGCGACCCCGCCGACCCCACGACGGTCGTCGGCCCGATGGTGACGAAGAAGCAGCGGGACCGGAACCTCGACTACATCCGCATCGGCCAGGAGGAGGGCGCACGGCTCCTGACCGGCGGCGGGGTCCCCAAGGACCTGTCGACCGGCTGGTACGTCGAGCCGACGCTGTTCGGTGACGTCACCAACGACATGCGGATCGCCCGTGAGGAGATCTTCGGCCCGGTCGTCTGCCTCATCCGCTACGAGGACGAGGCCGAGGCCGTCACGATCGCCAATGACTCCGAGTACGGCCTCTCCGGTGCCGTGTTCGGCGCCGACGCCGAACGTGCCACCGCGGTCGCCCGCCGCATCCGCACCGGAACCATCACCGTCAACGGCTTCCGGCTCGACCTGGCCGCCCCCTTCGGCGGCTACAAGAACTCCGGCATCGGCCGGGAGTTCGGCCCCGAGGGCCTGGCCGCCTACTTCGAGTACAAGTCCGTCAACCTTCCTGCCCCGGCGCAGGGCTGACCCCTCGACCCAAGGAGCTACCACCATGCACGCAGCCGTACTGCACAAGACCGGCGACACGACGCTGGACGTCACGGACGTCGAGTCCGTGTCCTTCGGACCGGGCCGGGTCCGCGTGAAGATGCACAAGGCCGGACTGTGCCACTCCGACCTGTCCGCGATGAACGGCGTGCTGATGCACCCCGCGCCGTTCGTCCCCGGCCACGAGGGTGCCGGAGAGATCGTCGAGGTCGGCGAAGGCGTCACCCACGTCAAGCCCGGTGACCGCGTCATCGTCTGTTGGATGCCGCCGTGCGACGCCTGCCCCTCCTGCAAGGCGGGCGACGGTCATCTGTGCCGCAGCGGCTACCGCAACCTCGCGAACCCGAACTTCCAGCACGGCGAGACGGTGCTCCCCGGCATGTTGGGCGCCGGCACCTTCGCCGAGGAGGTCGTGATCGCGGCGTACGCGGCCATCCCCATTCCGGACGACGTTCCCTATGACATCGCCGCCCTGGTCGGTTGCGGCGTCACCACCGGAATCGGCGCGGCCATCAACACCGCCAAGGTGCGGCCCGGCTCGTCGGTCGTCGTCATCGGTCTCGGCGGCGTCGGCGTCAGCATCCTCCAGGGGGCCAGGGTCGCCGGAGCCGCCCGGATCATCGCCGTGGACCCGACGGCGAACCGACGCGAGCTGGCGTTGGAGTTCGGTGCCACCGAGGCGATCGCCCCCGAGGAACTGGCCGAGGTGACGAAGCAGGTCACCAACGGCTTCGGCTTCGACTACGCCTTCGAGGCCGTCGGGAAGGCCGGCACCCTGCGGGCCGCGTACGACGCCACCCGCCTCGGCGGCACGGTCTGTCTGGTCGGCGCGGGCTCCCGCACCGACCTCACCGATCTGAGCATGGCGGAGCTGGTCCTCAACGAGAAGAAGGTCCTCCCCTCCTTCTACGGCGGGGACGACATCCGCCGCACCTACGCGAAGATCTTCGACCTGTGGCGGGCGGGCCGCATCGACCTTGAGTCGATGATCACGCATCACGTACCGCTCACGGACATCAACGAGGCCATCCGCCAGATGCACACCGGCGAGGCCCTGCGCACCATCATCGACATCGCCTGACCCGAGCGATCCGCCCGCCCGACCACGCGGGCGGGCAAGGAAGGGACCCCCGTGCGTCGCACTGTGTTCACGGAGGAACACGAGGCATTCCGGACCACCATCCGGGAGTTCGTCCTCAAGGAGGTCGTGCCCTACTACCGCGATTGGGAGCGGGCGGGGCACGTACCCCGCTCGCTATACCGAAGGCTCGGCGAGCTCGGCGTGTTCGGCATCCAGGTGCCCGAGGAGTACGGCGGTGCGGGGGTCACCGACTTCGCCTATCAGGCTGTGATCCGCGAGGAGTGCGCCCGGGCAGGCGTCAGCTTCGGCGCCGACGTCGTGCACACCTCCCTGGTGCTGCCCTATCTGCTGGAGTTCGGCAGCGAGGAGCAGAAGCGCCGCTGGCTGCCCGGGTTCCTCTCCGGGGAGCTGATGACCGCCATCGCCATGACCGAACCGGGCACCGGTTCCGATCTGGCGGCCATCAGCTCGCGTGCACACCTGTCCGATGACGGCACCCACTACGTGCTGAACGGCGCCAAGACCTTCATCACCGGCGGAGTCCAGGCCGACCTCGTCCTGGTCGTGTGCCGGACCGCCGCGTTCGATCCGGCGAACCGCCGCGCGGGGCTCTCCATCCTCTGCGTGGACACCGCTTCCGAGGGCTTCGCGGTCGGACGCAAGCTGGAGAAGCTGGGTCTGCGCGCCCAGGACACGGCGGAACTCTCCTTCGTCGACGTCCGGGTGCCGGTGGAGAACCTGCTCGGGGAGGAGGGCCGGGGGTTCTCCTACCTCACCCACAACCTGGTGGTGGAGCGGCTCGGCGCGGCCATCGGCAGCCAGGCGAGCGCAGCCGCCGCGATCGGCTTCGCCACCGAGTACGTGCGCGAGCGCGAGGTCTTCGGCAGGCCGGTGGCCGCCTTCCAGAACACCAAGTTCGTCCTCGCCGAATGCGCCACCGAAGTCGAGGCCGCACAGGCCATGGTGGACCGGGCCCTGGCACTGCACGCAGCGGGCGAACTGACCCCGGCGGACGCCGCGAAGGCCAAGCTGTTCTGCACCGAGACCGCCGGGCGGGTCATCGACAAGTGCCTCCAACTGCACGGTGGCTACGGCTACATGCTGGAGTACCCGATCGCCCGGTTGTACGCGGACACCCGGGTCTCGCGCATCTACGCCGGGACCAGCGAGGTCATGAAGACCATCATCGCCAAGGACCTCGGGCTGTAGGGCCGCGACGGTCCCGCCGCCTTCCCCTCATCAAGGAGACATCCCATGCGCGACGCAGTGATCGTCGACGCCGTGCGCACCGCCGTCGGCAAACGCAACGGCTCGCTCGCACGACTGCACTCGGCCTCGCTGTCGGCCCATGTGCTGAACGCCCTCGTCGAGCGCACCGGCCTCGATCCGTCCCTCGTCGACGACGTCATCTGGGGCTGCGCCGGTGCCGTCGGGATGCAGAGCGGCTGCGTCGGCCGCGCAGCCGTCCTGGCCGCCGGCTGGCCCGAGTCCGTACCCGGTCTGACGATCGACCGACAGTGCGGCTCCTCCCAGCAGGCCGTCCACCAGGCCGCGGCGGGCGTCATCTCCGGGCAGTACGAGGTGGCCGTGGCCGGCGGTGTCGAGATCATGAGTGCCATCCCGCTCGGCACCACGAAACTCGACGGGCGGTGCGGCGAACCCTTCGGCCCCGACGTCTTCCAACGGTACGGAGTCGACCGCTTCAACCAGGGCACGGGCGCCCAACTGATCGCCGACGAGTACGGCATCACCCGCACCCAGATGGACCAGCACGCGCTGGACTCCCACGCCCGCGCCGCCCGGGCCATCGACGAAGGACGCTTCAAGGACCAGATCGCCCCCATATCGGTCACCGACGCAGACGGCACCACCCGTGACTTCGACACCGATGAAGGCGTGCGCCGCGGCTCCACCCTGGAGACGTTGGCCGGCCTCAAGCCTGCGTTCGGCGAGGGCGGGTCGATCACCGCGGGGAATGCCTCGCAGGTCTCCGACGGGACCGGCGCACTGCTGGTGACCACGAGCGAGTTCGCCCGCGCCCGGGGCTGGACACCGCTGGCCCGGATCCACACCGCCGTCGTGGCGGGCACCGACCCGGTCACCATGCTCAAGGGCCCCATCCCCGCCACCGCAAAGGCGTTGCAGAGGTCCGGTCTCTCCCTCGACGACATCGGCGTGTACGAGATCAACGAAGCGTTCGCGTCGGTCACGCTCGCCTGGCTGAAGGAGACGGGCGCGGACTACGCGCGGATGAACCCGCTCGGCGGTGCGATGGCCCTCGGCCATCCCATCGGCGGCTCCGGCGCACGCATCATGACCACGCTCGTCCACCACATGCGCGACAACGCCATCCGGTACGGGCTCCAGTCCATGTGCGAGGGCGGCGGCATGGCCAACGCCACCGTTCTCGAACTCCTCTGACCACAAGGACCGCTGATGCCCCACACGCTTCCCCAAGACGGCCTCGGCCTGGTCGACTATCTGAGCCTGGACCGGGTGGGGCAGGACGTCTTCCACGGCTGGTGCCACGAGGGTCTGCCCCTGCGTGCCTTCGGCGGACAGGTCGCGGCCCAGGCCCTCACCGCGGCGGGCAGGACCGTTTCCGACGGTCGGTCCGTGCACTCGCTGCACGGTTACTTCCTGCGCGGCGGGAACACCGCCCGACCGGTCGTCTACCGGGTGGAGCGCCTGCGCGACGGCGGTTCCTTCGCCACCCGACAGGTGTCGGCGGCGCAGGACGGAGAGGTCATCTTCACCCTCTCCGCCTCCTTCAAGCGCTCGGAGCACGCCTTTGACCGCCAATCGGAGATGCCTGCGACACCGGATCCGGACACGCTCCCCGACCTGTACGAACTGTGGGCGGCTTCCGATCCGGCGGACTCCGGGCAGCAGGTCTACCGCCATGCGCTGGAGATGCGTCGGGTGCCCGATCCGCCCCGGCCCAGTACCCCCGGCATGACCGAGCAGAAGCTGTGGATCCGGGCGGCGGGTCCCCTCTCCGATGCCCCCATGCTCCACGCCTGTTCGCTCGCGTACGCCTCGGACCTCTTCCTGGCGCCGACGGCCGCGCTCTCGCTCGAACCCCCCAGACCGCTGCGCACCGAGCCGTCCAAGGTCTACTTGACCTCGCTCGATCACGCGATCTGGTTCCACCGCCCGTTCCGGGCGGACGAGTGGATGCTGTTCTCCCAGCGCAGCCCCTCGACCGTGGACGGCCGGGCGCTGGCGTTCGCCGATGTCTGGAGCCATGACGGCCGGTTGATCGCGCACGTGGTCCAGGAGGCGGTGCTCCGTCCCCTGCGTGAGAACCGTCGCTGACCTGCCCCTCCTCCCGGCAGCGGTGCCTCACCCGGCATGTCGACGGTCCGCCGGCCCCGTCCTACGAGGGCCAGCGGGTATCCCGGACAGGTGGGAACCGCGCCCCCACGACGACGTCGGCCTTCAGGACCACAACCGGGTCCTGAAGGCCGACGTTGTACGAGTACGCCGCATCGCTGCGGGCATCTCGACCGGTCCGTGCCGTGAAGTGGGCGTATTACAGCCCGAGGTCCTTGGCGATGATGGTCTTCATGACCTCACTGGTCCCGCCGTAGATCCGGGAGACCCGGGTGTCCGCGTACAACCGGGCGATCGGATACTCCAGCATGTAGCCGTAGCCACCGTGCAGTTGAAGGCACTTGTCGATGATCCGCCCCGCCGACTCGGTGCAGAACAGCTTGATCTTCGCCGCGTCGACGGCGGTGAGCTCGCCCGCGTCGTCCAACTCAACACCCCGGTCGGCCATCGCCTGCGCGGCTTCGAACTCGGCGGCGCATTCGGCGAGGACGAACTTGGTGTTCTGGAAGGCGGCCACCGGCTTGCCGAAGACCTCACGCTCGCGCACGTACTCGGTGGCGAACCGAAGGGCGGCGCGCGCCTGGGCGACACCGGCCACACCGATCGACAGCCGTTCGCGCGGCAGGTTCTGCGAGAGGTAGGCGAACGCCCCGCCCTCCTCCCCCAGCAGGTTCTGGACCGGGACCTCGACGTCCGCGAAGGACAGTTCGGCGGTGTCCATGCTGCGCCGGCCGATCTTGTCGAGCTTGCGGCCGACCTCGAAGCCCTCGCTCGCGGCCGGTACCACGAGAATCGACAGTCCTGCGCGGCGGTCCTGCGGGTCATGGGGCGACGTACGGCACACCACCAGGACCAGATCGGAGACGGCACCGCCGGTGATGAACGTCTTCGCACCGTTGAGGACGTAGTGGGTGCCGTCATCGGACAGCTTCGCGGAGGTGCGGATGCCCGCCAGGTCCGAACCGGTGCCCGGTTCGGTCATGGCGATCGCCAGCAGGATGTCTCCGCTCGCGCAACCGGGCAGCCAGCGCCGCTTCTGCTCCTCGTCGGCGAGGCGCAGCAGATACGGCAGGACCACCCCGGTGTTGACGTGGTGATGGCCGATGGAGGCGCCCGCCCGGGCCACTTCCTCGTGGATGATCGCCTGGAAGCGGTAGCTGGTCGGCCCGGCTCCGCCGTACTCCTCGGGAATGTCGAAGCCGAGCGCGCCGAGCTCGCCCAGTCTGGTGAATACTCGGCGGGGGACCTGGCCGGCCTGCTCCCACGCGTGGATATGGGGGGCTGCCTCCTTCTCGATGAAGGTACGGACGGTCTGCCGGAACGCCTCGTGGTCCTCGCCGTACAGGGTGCGTTTCATGGTCGTGGTGCCTTCTGCCGGGGGTGGATCACACGCGGGCGCCGTCGACGACCAGGCATTGGCCGTTGACGTAGTTGGTTTCCTGGAGGCACATCACATAGACCGCGCCGGCGGCTTCCTGTGGTGTGCCGGGGCGCCCCAGGGGGATGATCTTCGACGCCATGGCGGCCTTCTCCGGGTTCAGACCGACCTTGATCCGGCGGCCCTCGATCTCGACGGTGGCGTCGTCGGCGGCGGTGGCCTCGGTCATCCGGGTCAGGATGTAACCGAAGGCGACGGCATTGACGTTGACCCGGTAGCGGCCCCACTCCTTGGCGAGGGTCTTGGTCACCCCAATCAGACCGGCCTTGGCCGCCGCGTAGTTGACCTGGCCGAGGTTGCCGTAGAAGCCGGAGGTGGAGGAGATGTTGACGACCTTGCGGTGGTGGTCGACGGGGTTGTTGCGGAAGTAGGGCTGGGCTGCGCGCAGGATGCGGAAGGGTGCTTTGAGGTGGACGTCGAGGATGGCGTCCCACTGCTCGTCGGTCATCTTTTGGATGACCGTGTCCCAGGTGTATCCGGCGTTGTTGACGACGATGTCGAGACCGCCGAAGGAATCGACGGCGCTGGCGGTGAAACGCTCGGCGAAGTCTTCGGCGGTGACGGATCCGACACAGGTCACGGCCTTGCCGCCGGCTGCCTCGATGTCGGCTGCGGTCTCCTCGGCAGGTCCGCGGTCGAGGTCGTTGACCACGACCGAGGCGCCTTCGGAGGCGAGCTTGAGGGCTATCTCACGGCCGATGCCACGGCCGGAGCCGGAGACGATGGCGACCTTGCCGTCCAGGGTTCCCATGGTGGTTCCTTCGTGTGGATGAGGGATGGAGTGGTGTTTCCGGGGTCGGCGCTTGTGGGGTCGGCGCCGGGCTGCGCCCCGGTTCTGTCGGCGGCCGTGGGCCCGGTCATGCCTTCGGTACGAGGGCGTCGACGGCGTCCGGGTGGAGGCCGATCTCGGTAAGCACCTCACGGGTGTGGGCGCCCACCAAGGGGGCGGCCCGCGGAGTGGTGGCGGGAGTGCCGTGGAAGCGTGGCGCGGGCGCCGGCTGGAGCAGCCCGTTCTCGGTGTAGTAGGTGCCGCGTGCCACGTTGTGCGGATGGGCCGCGGCCTCGGTCAGTCCGTACACCGGGGTGACGCAGGACTGCGTGCCGTCGAAGGTGGCGGTCCACTCCGCGCGGGTGCGGCGGGCGAAGACCTCGCCAAGGCGGGCGCTCATCGCGGGCCAGGCGTCCCGGTCGTGCTGCCGGTCGAAGAGCGGGTCCGCGGCCAGGCCGAGGACGTCCAACAGGACCGCGTAGAACTGTGGCTCCACACTGCCGACCGCCATGTGTCCGCCGTCGGACGTGCGGTACGTACGGTAGAAGGGGGCGCCGCCGTCGAAGAGGTTGACGCCACGGGCGTCCTCCCAGCGGCCGACCGCCAACAGGCCGTGGATCAGGGCGAGTTGCACGGCAGTGCCGTCGGTCATGGCGGCGTCGATGACCTGTCCCTCACCGGTGCGCTGTGCGCTCAGCAACGCGGTGGTGACGCCCAG
This sequence comes from Streptomyces sp. NPDC005963, assembly GCF_040638655.1. Lineage (NCBI taxonomy): Bacteria > Bacillati > Actinomycetota > Actinomycetes > Kitasatosporales > Streptomycetaceae > Streptomyces > Streptomyces sp. NPDC005963. The sequence continues at coordinate 264,576 of NZ_JBEXVD010000001.1, forward strand.
GGCGAGGAGCATTCCGCCGCCGCCCATGTCGCCGAAGAGGTTGAGCGGGACGGGCGGGTTCTCGTCGGCGCTGCCGAGGGCACCGAGCGCGCCGGCGACCGCGATGTAGTTGATGTCGTGGCCTGGTGCCTGTGCGAGCGGACCGTCCTGGCCCCAGCCGGTCATACGGCCGTAGACGAGCCGGGGGTTGCGCGCGAGACAGGTGGTGGGGCCGAGGCCCAGGCGCTCGGCGACACCGGGACGGAAGCCCTCGACGAGGGCGTCGGCGGTGTCGATGATCGCGAGCACCGCTTCGACGCTCGACGGGTCCTTCAGGTCGAGGGCGACCGAGCGACGGCCCCGGTGCAGGATCGGGTGTTTGGTCGGGGTGCCCGTTTCGGCGGGTCGGTCGACGCGGATGACCTCGGCGCCCTGGTCGGCCAGCAACATGCAGGCGAAGGGTCCGGGCCCGATGCCGCCCAGTTCGACGACACGGATGCCGACCAGGGGGCCGGAGGCGGCAGCGGTGGACGAGTCGGTGTTCATGGGGCTCGGGTTCCTTCTTTTCCGGGAGGGCAACTGCTCGACGGTTTGGATCCGGCCGCACGGGTCCGCTGGGGAAGGGCCTAGGGTCTAGAGCCCGAGGTCCTTGGCGATGATGGTCTTCATGACCTCGCTGGTGCCGCCGTAGATCCGGGAGACCCGGGTGTCCGCGTACAACCGGGCGATCGGGTACTCCAGCATGTAGCCGTAACCACCGTGCAGTTGGAGGCACTTGTCGATGACGCGTGCGGCGACCTCGGTGCCGAACAGCTTGATCTTCGCCGCGTCGGCGGACGTCAGCTCACCGGTGTCGTCGAGTTCGATGCCCTTGTCCACCATGGCCTGCAATGCCTCGACCTCGGCGGCGCATTCGGCAAGGACGAACTTGGTGTTCTGGAAGGCGGCCACCGGCTTGCCGAAGACCTGGCGTTCCAGCACGTACGCGCGGGCGAAGGTGATGGCCGCCGCGGCGGATGCGACGGCGCCGACACCGATCTGGAGGCGTTCGCGGGCGAGGTTCTGGCCGAGGTACGAGAAGCCCCTGTCGGGCTCGCCAAGGACGTTCTCCACCGGCACGCGGACGTCGGTGAAGGACAGTTCGGAGGTGTCGGAGGAGCGCAGCCCGATCTTGTCGAGCTTGCGACCGTACTCGAAGCCCTCGCTGTCGGTGGGGACGACCAGCAGGCTCAGTCCATGGCGACGGTCCTCGGCGGTGGCCGGGGCGGTGCGGGCCGCGACCACGCACAGTTCGGAGTTGCGTGCACCGGTGATGAACGTCTTCGCGCCGTTGAGGACGTAGTGGGTGCCGTCCTCGGACAGTTTGGCGGTGGTGCGGATGCCGGCCAGGTCGGAGCCGGTGCCGGGTTCGGTCATGGCGATGCACAGCAGGGTGTCGCCGGAGGCGATGTCGGGCAGCCAGCGCCCCTTCTGCTCCTCGTTCGCGAGGTTGAGCAGATAGGGCAGCACGATGCCGGTGGACACGCCGTAGTGGCCGAGGGAGACCGCGGCACGCGCACACTCCTCGGTGACGACGACCTGGAACTTGTAGCTGGTGTCCCCGGAGCCGCCGTACTCCTCCGGGATGTCGAAGCCCATGACGCCCAACGCGCCGAGCTTGCGGAACAGGTCGCGGTCGACGAGGTTGTCCTTCTCCCACTGCTCGAAGTGGGGCGCCACCTCCTTGGCGATGAAGTCCCGGATCATCGCCCGGAATGCCTCGTGTTCCTGGGTGTAGATGCTGCGCTTCATGACGGGGTCCCTGTGCTCGTTGCGGGGTCTGTGAGGGGTGCGTGCCCCACCGCCGTGCACGGTCGGTCGGCGGTGGGGCACGGGGGGTTCGGCGCGGTGGCCGGGGTCAGCGGGAGCCGCCGTCGACGGTCACGACCTGGGCGCTGATGTAGTTGGCCTCCTGCGTGCAGAGCAGGTAGATGGCACCGGCGGCCTCGTACGGGGTGCCGGGGCGGCCGAACGGATTGGTGCGCTTGACTGCCTCGGCGATCTGCGGATTGACGCCTACCTTGATCTGACGGCCCTCGATCTCGACGGTGGCGTCGTCGGCGGCGGTGGCCTCGGTCATCCGGGTCAGGATGAAGCCGTAGGCGACGGCATTGACGTTGACCCTGTACCGGCCCCACTCCTTGGCCATCGTCTTGGTGAAGCCGATGACACCGGCCTTGGCGGAGGAGTAGTTGGCTTGTCCCGGGTTGCCGTACTGGCCGGAGACCGAGGAGACATTGACGACCTTGCGGTGGTACTCGGTCGGGTTGGCCTTGATGTAGGGCTGGGCGGCCCGCAGGATGCGGAAGGGTGCTTTGAGGTGGACGTCCAGGATGGCGTCCCACTGTTCGTCGGTCATCTTCTGGATGACCGTGTCCCAGGTGTATCCGGCGTTGTTGACGATGATGTCGAGACCGCCGAAGGAGTCGATGGCGGTGGTGACGAAACGGTCCGCGAAGCCCTCTTCGATGACGGATCCAACGCAGGTGACGGCCCGGCCGCCGGCCGCTTGGATGTCGGCTGCGGTCTCCTCGGCCGGTTCCTTGTCCAGGTCGTTGATCACGACGCTCGCACCTTCGGATGCCAGCTTGAGCGCGACCTCACGGCCGATCCCACGACCCGAGCCGGAGACGATGGCGACCATGCCGTCCAGGGTTCCCATGATGCGTGTTGTCCTTAGCTTCGTTGGTGACGGGATCAGTTGGCGGTGACGACTGCGAACCCCTGGAGGGTCACGGTGCCATCGGGGAGGGCGATCGTGAGGTCGAGGTGTGCGAGGCCGTCCTCGACCCTGGTGACCGTGCCCGTGCACACCGGAGTGGCGTTGACCGGGGTGATCGCGGAGAAGCGCACTCCGTAGGACGCGATGCGCTCCTGGGGGACCCAGTCGGTGAGCAGTCGTCCCAGATAGGCCATGGAGAGCATGCCGTGGGCGAACACGTCCGGGATGCCGACGTCGTGGCAGGCGTCGGTGTCGATGTGTACCGGGTTGTGATCGCCCGAGGCACCCGCGTAGAGCGCGAGTACGGTGCGGGTGACCCTGGGGGCTTCGAGACTGAGGCTGTCGCCCGGGTTCAGGGTGGGCATCACGTGGCCGCCTTCGGGTCGCGCACGACGGTGGTGCTGGTGAGGGTGGCGATCGGCGTGCCGTCGCGGGTGACATGGGTGTCGCGGACGATGAACTCCAGCGCGCCGCCCTTCTTCGTGTACACGTCCTTGACCTCGGTCCAGAAGGTCAGGAGGTCACCGGCGTACGCCTGGGCGTGGTACGTGAACTGCTGGCCGCCGTGCAGGATCGTGCGGAGGTCGATCCCGAGGTCGGCGAGGAATGTGCCGCGGTCGGGATTGTCGAGTTCCAGGCAGAAGAGGAAGGTCGGGGGGAGCGGTAGGTCGCGGTGGCCGGCGGCTTCGGCTGCGGTGAGGTTCGTGTAGATGGTGTCGGTCTGGCCGGTGGCTTGTGCAAAGAAGCGCAGTCGGCCGCGTTCGGCGGTGGTGGTGAAGGGTTGGGTGCGGGTGCCGACGAGGGTGGGGTCGATGGGCATGGTCAGGAGACCTTCTCGAAGAGGGTGACGACGCCGGCGGTGCCGAGGCCGAGGTTGTGTTGGAGTCCGATGCTCGCGTCGTCGACCTGTCGGGCCCCGGCCTCACCGCGCAGTTGCCAGGTGATCTCGGCCGTCTGGGCGAGACCCGTCGCGCCCAGGGGATGCCCCTTGGACAGCAGGCCACCGGACGGGTTGGTCACGACCCGGCCGCCGTAGGTGTTGTCGCCGTCGAGGATGAACCTCTCGGCGCCGCCCTCCTCACACAGGCCCAGTCCCTCGTAGGTGAGGACCTCGTTGACGGTGAAGCAGTCGTGCAGTTCGACGACCTTGATGTCCCGTGGATCGACACCGGCCTTCTCATAGACCTCGGTGGCTGCGGCCCGGGTCACATCGGTCCCGACCAGGGACATCGCGCTCTTCTTGTCGAAGAGGTCGGCCGCATCCGACTGGAGGGTCTGGGCCGCGATGGCGACCTTGGGCGTGAGTCCGTTGCGCGCGGCGAACTCCTCGGAGCAGACGATCGCCGCGGCGGCGCCGCAGGTGGGCGGGCAGCACTGGAGACGGGTCAGGGGGCCGGCGATGCGTGGACTGTCGAGGACGTCGTCGAGGGTGATCGGGTCGCGGAAGACGGCGTAGGGGTTGTTCGCCGCGTGCCGACGCGCCTTCACCGATACCCGGGCGAAGACCTCGGCGGCCGTACCGTACTTCTCCATGTACTCGATGCCGGCAGCGGCGAAGTACTGCGGCGTCATGGGCAGTGCGGGGTCCACGTCATAGACGCTCTTCAAGCCGGCGGCAAAGTCGGTCAGTGGGATCGGTCGATCCGTCCACTTGGCACCGAGCGCGCCGGGTGGCATCTGCTCGAAGCCCACCGCGAGCGCGCATTCGACGGCGCCGCTCTCCACGGCCTGGCGGGCCAGCCAGAGCGCGGAGGAGCCCGACGCACAGTTGTTGTTCACGTTGAGCACCGGCACCCGGGTCATCCCGAACCGGTAGACCACCCGCTGACCACAGGTGGAGTCGCCATAGACGTATCCGGCGTACACCTGCTGGATCTTGTCGTAGGTCAGTCCTGCGTCCGCCAGTACGGCCCGGACGGCACCCGTGCCCATCTCGTCGTACGTCTTGGCGGCACTGGGCTTGGCGAACGGGACCATGCCCACCCCGGCCACCAGCACTCTGCGGCTCATAAAAACCTCCAGATTTAGGTTAGCGCAGCTTCACTTTTCTGTGAAAAGCACCTGATGTCAAGGCTTACCTTTGCCTACCAACTGGTTTTCGCCGAGAATCTGGCCAGAGTTCGCGCGGCACCCGCCCCACTCGTCTCCACCGACGCGACAGAAGGGGGTCCACTCGATCGCTCGTTCACTTCCCATCACCCGTCGAGTGCACCGCCAGATGCATAGGTGAATACGAGATAACCCAATACCGGCCCGTCGCACGGAGGGTCCGTACGGCGGGCCGGTGCTCGGATGCCGAGCTCGATCAGGCCTTGACGGCGAGCCTCGCCGCGTCTCGGTCCGGATGGGCGAGCATCAGCGCGACCACCGCTCCGATCATCATCGTGACGCCGAGGAGCATGAATCCGTCGCCGTAGCCCGCCGCGACGGAATCGCCCGAAGCGACCAGTGCTCCGATCACCATGGGCGCGATGACCCCGCCCAGGCTGTAGACGCCGGTGACGATTCCGAAGACCATGCCGCGCTGACGGGCCGGCACCACGTCGGCGAGTCCGGCGAAGGCGACGCCGTACCCGGCCGAGTTCAGACAGGAGCCCAGGATGAGCAGCGCCATCTGCGGCGCACCCCGGTCCAGCGAGGAGAAGCCGATGGTGCACACCCCGGAGGCCAGGACCAGGCCCGCCGGCAGAACGGCCCGCGTCATGCGGTTCCCGATGCCGCGCCGGGTCAGCGCGCGGGAGACCACTCCGGCCAGGATCACCGCGATGGCACTTCCCAGATAGGGCAGGGCGACGAGGTTCCCAGCCGTTTCGGCGTCGTATCCCAACCCTTCCCGCAGATAGAGCGGAAGCCAGCTGACCTTCACCGAAGTGTTGGCGTACGCCACGAAGAACAGCAGCGTCATGCCGATGAGGGTGCCGGTGCCGAACAGCTTGGCCAGCGGCACCCGCTCCGGAAGGGCCGTGGCAGCTTCGCCGCCGTGACCGGTGGATGTGGCCTCCGGGCCCGAGTCGCCGGCCAGCAGCCACATCAGGGCGACGACCGCCCCGAACACGGCCAGGGTGCCGAAGGCCATGTGCCAGGAGTACTCCGAGATCACCCAGGTCAGGACGGGTGCCGCGATGAGCGGCCCGATGCCTGCACCCGCGACGACGATCGAACTGGGGACGGCTCTCTTGTGGGCGGGGAACCAGGAGTGGGCCACCTGCATGGCGAGGGCCGTGGTCGGCCCTTCCGCGAACCCGAGGAGAACACGGCACGCGATGATCGTGGTGAAGCCGGCCTGCGCGGCCATCGGGGCCAAGCTCAGCGCCCAGATAGTTGCTATCCCCGCCAGCAGCCAGCGGGCGCGGATCTTGCCGCCGAGCCAACCACCGAGGATGGACCCGACGGCGAAGAGCCAGAAGAAGCTGCTCTGGATCACGCCGAACTGGGCGTCGTCCAGCCCCAGGTCCTTCTTCATGTCCACACCAGCCAGCCCCACGACGACCTTGTCGGCGTAGTTGACGAGCATCAGACAGACCAGCAGGGCGAGGACGCCCCATGCCCGACGCCTGACGGAAGGATCTTGGCTGCGCCCCACACCCACTGGGGTCGAGCCGGATTGCGCGTGCTGATCAACAGGCATACGAGCCTCCTCGGAACACGACCTAATGGGCATGAAGTGAACCATCCATAACCTTGTTGAACAAGGTCTAAGGAAGAGGCACCCGATCGCGGATGAGACTCGTACGCTAGTTACTGTCAATTAACTTGGAGTGGCGCTCCCCTTGGCGTAGTCATAGAAGCCCCGGCCCGTCTTCCGGCCGAGAGTGCCGGCAGCGACCATCCTGCGCAGCAGTGGCGGCGGGGCGTACAGCGGCTCCTTGTACTCCTCGTACATCGACTCCGCTATCGACCGGGCCGTGTCGAGGCCGATCAGGTCCAGAAGCCTGAGCGGCCCCATGGGATGCGCGCAGCCGAGCACCATGCCGTTGTCGATGTCCTCGGCGGACGCGATGCCGGACTCCAACATGCGTACCCCGGACAGGAGATAGGGCACGAGGAGGGCGTTCACGACGAAGCCCGCACGGTCACGGGCCCGTACGACGGTCTTGCCGAGCGTGTCGGTACTGAAAGCGGCGACGCGCTCCGTCACCGCGTCGGCGGTGAGCTGAGTGGGAATGATCTCGATCAGCCGTTGTACGGGGACGGGGTTGAAGAAGTGCACGCCGACGACCTGGTGCGGGCGGTGCATGACCATGGCGAGCTCGATGATCGGGATCGACGAGGTGTTGGACGCGATGACGGCTTCGGGATCCGCCAACACCCCGTCCAGCGCCCGGAAGACGGCCCGCTTCACCTCCTGCCTCTCCGCGACCGCTTCGATCACCAGGTCCCGGTCGGCCAACGCCGCGATGTCGGTGTGGAAGTCGAGACGTTGGATGGCCGCCGCCCTGTCCGCCTCCGTCACCTTGCCGCCGCGACGGCCACGGTCCAGCGAGGCGACGACCCGTTTCCGACCCGCCGCGAGCGCCGGCTCGTCCGCCTCCACGACTTTGACGTCCAGGCCCGCCCGTGCACAGACCTCCGCTATCCCGGCCCCCATCAGGCCGCACCCCACCACACCGACCCTGTCGAACGCACGCATCGTACGAAGACCCCTCTCATCACTACTCGTTCACGAACCCATGCAGGACGAACCCATGCCACCGGCTGAGAAACCGGGCCGGCCCTATCGCCAGTCGACGAGGCCGCCGGTGTCACACACCTCCAGGACGACCCCTCCGACGGCCGGGTCCTGACCCGCGACAGGGCGCACCCGCATCCCGACCCGGACGTCGTTGGGGGCCGCGCCGACGATTCGGCAACGGAACACGAACCCCTCGGGGAACCGGACGAGCGACTCGTTGCGGGCCGAACCCGAGTACCGGTGCACGACGGTCGATTCGACGACGACACCACGCCCCGGGCCGCGTTCGACGCGGAACTCGCTCGACGAGCAGACGGGGCACAGGAGCCGCCGGAAGGACGCGGTGCCGCACCAACGACAGCGCTGATAGGTGAGCCCGGAGTCGTCGCTCCGACCCACCGACGGAACCGTCTCCTGCTGGGGCATAGGACGAACCATATGGCACTCAGTACCCTTCAACTAAGGAACTGAGTGCCAGCCTGCCATCCTCACACCCTTCTTGGCGACTGCCGAGCACAACAAAGAAGTGAATTCCTCATCACTTTCATGGAAGAGGGTGGCTCTCGACCGTCGAGGGCCGGAGCGATCGACGCCGGCAGGCTCATGAGCTGCTTTCCCGCGGATACTCCTCGAACGGAACCGCGGTCGACCTCATCGCTCCCGACCACGAGCAGGGATCTGTGAAAACTCACTCACCTTCCCAGAAGAGCCCAGTCAGTCGAACGGGGTCCGCTGGGCCACTTCGACGGGATTGGCGCTTGCGCCCGGCAGGCAGTCTTCTCGGGGTCAGCTGCCGAGTCCGTCGTTCCATGCCCCCACGACGATTTCCGTGGTGAAGCCGGGCCCGAACGCGACGATGAGACCCGGGGAGGCGTGCGCGGGAGATCCGTCGTCATGGTGGCGTCGGAGCACGTCGAGCACCGAGACGCTCGATGTGTTGCCCATGCGTGCCATGCTCGCGCGACTGTGCCGCAGGGTGCCCGGAGGAAGTGCCAGACCCTCCTCGACGCCGTCCATGATCAAGGGACCGCCGGTGTGCGAGACACAGAAGCCCAGGGAGCCGGGCTCGCAGCCGAACTCGGCGAGGAAGGACACGATCTCGGGTATGACCTTCGGTACGGTGCTGCGTACGCGCGGATCGGTCCTGAAGTGCAGTCCGCGTTCGGACGTGTGTCCCGCGATCACCGACTGGGACGCCGGCAGGAGGTGCTGCCTGCTGCCCCACATGTGGAACCCCGTGGCTTCGGGTACGGCATGGCGCAGGACGGCGGCTGCCGCACCGTCCCCGAAGATTCCATTGGAGATGAAGTCACTCAGGGTGTGTTCGTCGGGCTGGAACGAGAGGGAGCTGAGCTCGACCGCGACCACGAGGACGTTGGCGTCCGGATACGCCTGGAGGTAGTGAAACGCCTCGGCCAGGGCGGACACCCCCGCTGCGCAGCCCAGTTGTTGGATCGGTGTGCGGCGCACCGTCGGACGGCAGCCGATTTCCTGAGCGATGTGCGCGTCCGGCCCGGGCAGCGCGTAGCCCGTACAGGAGACGAACACCAGGTGGTCCACATCCGCGCCGGCGATGCCTGCTGTACTGAGCGCCAGTCGTGCCGCTTCCGCGCCGAGCCGGACGGCTTCCTCCGTGTAGCGGGCGTTGCGCATGCCGAAGGGCTGGGCGGAGAGGACCTCCTTGAGCTGGACCACCAGGTGCCGGCTCTCCACCGTCGTACTGCGCATCAGGTCCAGCCCGCGCTCGACATCGGGAACGTCGGCGAACAGTTCACCGAGGGCGGAGATGATCTCGTCCTGGGTCACCACGTGTTCGGGCGCGACGAGTGCCGGGCGGGTGATGGAGACGGGGGTGCGCGGCCTGCGGCCCGGAGGGAGTCCCGTGGGCAAGGTGCCGTTCCTTTCGTGGGTTCGGGCCATGGGTCCACGGGCGGCGATGGAACGGGCGTTCCGCCCGCCCGGCGGCATTGCCGGGTGGACGGTGCAGAACGCCCTTCGCTTCCGCTTCTCGTGGTGGTGGTGGCCCGCGGGTCCTGGATATTCGTCCGGGCTCGGGGTTCCCGGACAGCGAATAGGCATGACCCTGTCAACACAGTCAAAAGGAAGCATGGGCTCCGGATAGCGCAGAGGCAAGATCGACTTTCAGACGTGACCGACGACTCCAGGCCGCAGGACAACGGCCCTCGCGTTCGGTTCGATGCTGCGGTCGCCTCAGCGGCGGGCAGGTTCTGGACGGCTCAAGAGCGTCCCAGGCGATGCCCCATCACCGCCCTCACCTTTGGGCCCGGCCGGCGGCGCACCTCCACCTACCTCACTTCACGGCGCGCTGACGGACGCCGGTCGCAGCCCGATGTCCACTAGCAGCAGTCGAAGTTGCTGCTCGGCCAGCGGAACGGTGTCCTGTCCGAGCCAACGGAGGTGGCCGAACGCCTCGAAGATGACGAGCCCGTGCAAGCGGGTCCAGGCGCCGAACACGGCCGCTGCGACGGCGGGCGGCAGATCGGGGTGCAGTTCGGCGGCATAACGGGCCAGAGCCGGATCGGGCGTGACCTCAGCGCACGGGTGCAGTCGGCCCTGCCGCCACGCCTCGACGAACAGCGGCGCGAACGCGCCCCCGACGCGACGGGTCGCCACGCTGGTGGGGCCGTCCGGCGGTGCGGAGTACCCGGGCACGGGGGTGCCGTAGACCAGACCGAACTCCTGCGGGTGTTCGACGGCCCATCGACGGTAGGCCATCAGCACGGCCAGCAGTCGATCGGCCACGTCCGCCGCGGGATCGGCATCACGGGCCTGCTCGACCGCGTCGGCGAGCCGATCGAAGGCATCGGCGATCAGCGCGGTCAGCAGCGCATCCCGGCTGTCGAAGTAGCGGTACAGCCCGGCCGGGCTCATGCCCAACTCGGTTGCGACTGCCCGCAGTGAGAGTTGGGCCGCTCCGACCTCGCGCAGTTGGCGCAGGGAGGCGGTCTTGATGTCGTCCAGCGTCTCGGCGCGAAGTCGGTCTCGACGGGTGGGTGCGGGCATATGGGCACCCTACCAAAGAGCGATCAGCGTTTACATCGCGAACCGCGTACTCTAAATTGCGAACACCAGTCGCTTCGTGAATACCCGTCGCAAGGAGTCCTTGGCCATGTCCCTCACCCGCACCCCGGCGGATCCTGTTGCCGCCCCGGCGCGCACCTCGGATGCGCGCCGCACCGCCGCCGTTCTCCTGACCGTCGAGGCCCTGCTGATCTTCGTCCCCGCGGTCGTGCTCGGAAGCGCGATCGGCTGGCCGGCCAGCCTCGACGACCCGGCCGCCGTCGCTCTGCCGCGACTGCTGGAGGAGGAGGGGGCGGTGCGCGCCGGATACGCCGTCTACCTCCTGTACTCGGTACTGTTCCTGCCCGTCGCGGTGTGGACCACCCGAGTTCTGACCGACGGTGAGGACAGTGCGCTCAGCCGGGTCGCCGTCGGGTTCGCCATCGCGTCGACCCTCGCCCGTACGATCGGAATCTCCCGCTGGCTCCTCGCAATGCCCGGTCTTGCGGAAGCGCATGGCGATGCGTCCGGCGCGGGGGTCCGTGAGTCGTTGGCCGTGCAGTACCAGGTGCTCAACGACTTCGCCGGTGGGATAGGAGAGGTGCTGGGCGTCTCGCTGTTCGCCGTGGGCTGGCTCGTGTGCACGGTGACCGCGGCCCTGCGCGCCGGCAGCACCCCGCGCTGGCTGCTGTTCTCGGGCTTCCTCGTCGCGGCCGGCCTGGCGCTGCCGTTGGCGGAGCTCGCCGGTGTCGACTCGGGCGCAGCCACCTCGATCGGCTCCTCCCTGCTTCATCTGTGGTTCCTGGCCGCTGCCGTCACCCTCTTCCGTCGGCGCCGCTGAACCTCCGGCAGCCCTGCTCCACCCCGTCAGGCATGGTCCGGGCCGGACGGGGTGGTCCTCGGCAGCCTGGCCCCCAGCCCTGAACATGGAGGCTGCTTCCCGTCCCATCCCAACGTGTTGCCACGCCGCTGCGACGCATTCCGACAGCCCATAGACAGACAGCCGACAGCCCATCAGTGATCTCCGGTGGCCATCACCAGCGAGCGTTCCACTGCCCCGGTCCCACCGATCCTTCGCGTGGGTGCGCGGGGGCACGACGAAGAAAGTAGGCACCATGTCCACTCCCCTGCATGTGGTTCTCGGCGCCAGCGGCGGCATCGGGTCCGCCGTCGTCCGTGAGCTGGCTGACCGCGGCCATCGCGTCCGCGCCGTCCAGCGCGGCCCGGCATTCGATCTGCCGAGCGGTGTCACCGCACTCTCAGCCGACCTCGCCACTGCCGAGGGTGCGCGCACCGCATGTGCCGATGCGGCCGTCGTCTACCATTGCGTTCAGCCGCCGTATCACCGCTGGCCGCAGGAGTTCCCTCCGCTCACCGACGCCGTCATCGACGGTGCCGAAGCGGCCGGCGCAAAGCTCGTGTTCGCCGACAACCTCTATCTGTACGGACCGATCGACGGACCGGTGTCCGAGCGGACGCCCGGGCGGCCAACGAGCCGGAAGGGCGCCGTACGCAAGGCGATGGTCGACCGGCTCCTCCAGGCCCACGGCGCCGGCCGACTGAAGGTGACCATCGGTCAGGCCAGCGACTACTACGGACCCGGCGGTAGGAACGGGGTCGTGGGAGCCGCGGTGGTGCCGGCCGTACTGGGTGGCAAAACGGTGAACTGGCCCGGTCAGCCCGACGTTCCCCACGCCCTCCACTACCTGCCCGACATCGGAGCCGCACTCGCCACCCTCGGCGAGCGCGACGAAGCCGACGGACGGATCTTCGTCCTGCCCGCCGCACCGGCGTCCACCCCGCGACAGTTCATCGAGCGGTTGGCCGCGGCGGCAGGCCGCCGCCCCCGTCTGCGCGGAACCACCAAACCGCTCATGCGCCTCGCCGGGCTGGTCAACCCCGCGGCCCGTGAACTACTCGACATCTGGTACCAGTTCAACGATCCCTGGACCGTCGACGACGGGCTGTACCGTCGTACCTTCGGCCCTGTGGAGACCACTGCTCCCGATACGGCCGTCGCCGCCACCGTCGCTTGGTATTGCACCCAGACGGCGCTGGCCGACTGACGGGGGCGCTGCCCGGTCTGACACCTCCCGAAGACCGCACCGATGCGGTGTCGCTCTTTCGGGAGGCGGGCGCCCTTGTCGGCTACAGCCGGCCGATGACCCGGTGGCACACCGTCGGTGTGCCCTCGACCGTCCGTGGATGCAACGCCGAGGGTCTCGTACTTCCGCTGTTTCGTCAGACCCTGCCGGCGTCGACGACGATGCACTGGCTGTTGATGTAGTCGGCGTCCGGCGTGCACAGCAGATATACGGCGCCGGCGGCCTCCCTGGGGGTGCCGGGACGGCCGAAGGGGATGGTGGTGGCCGCCATCGCGGCGCGGTCGGGGTTCATTCCGACCCGGATCGCCCTGCCGTCGATCTCCAAGGTGGTGTTGTCGGCGGCGGTGACCTCGGTCATCCGGGTCAGGACGAAGCCGAACGCCACGGCATTGACGTTGACCTTGTAGCGGCCCCACTCCTTGGCCATGGTCTTGGTCAGGCCGATCACACCGGCCTTGGCGGCGCCGTAGTTGGCCTGACCGGCGTTGCCGTAGAAGCCCGAGGTGGAGGAGACGTTGACGACCTTGCGGTGATGGTCGACCGGATGGGTCTTGAAGTACGGCTGGGCGGCACGCAGGATCCGGAAGGGTGCTTTGAGGTTGACGTCCAGGATCGTGTCCCACTGTTCGTCGGTCATCTTCTGGATGACGGAGTCCCAGGTGTAGCCGGCGTTGTTGACGATGATGTCCAGCCCGCCGAAGGAGTCGACCGCGGTGGCGACGAAGCGCTCCGCGAAGCCTTCTTCCACCACCGAGCCGGCACAGACGACGGCCGTTCCTCCGGCCGCGGTGATGTCGGCGGAGGTCTGCTGCGCGGGCTCCTCGTCGAGGTCGTTGACCACGACGGACGCGCCCTCGGATGCGAGTCTCAGGGCTATCTCACGGCCGATGCCCCGGCCGGATCCGGAGACGACGGCGACCTTGCCGTCCAGGGTTCCCATGATGGTGTTGCCTTTCCTCGGATGTCTGTGAGCCCGTGTGTTACAGGCCCATGTCCTTGGCGATGATCGTCTTCAACACCTCGGACGTACCGCCGTAGATGCGCGAGACGCGGGTGTCGGCGTAGAGCCTGGCGATGGGGTACTCCAGCATGTAGCCGTAACCGCCGTGCAGTTGCAGGCACTTGTCGATGACCCGGCCGGCCACCTCCGTACAGAACAGTTTGACCTTGGCGGCATCGGCGGCGGTCAGCTCTCGGGCGTCGTCCAGTTCGATGCCGCGGTCGGCCATGGCCTGGGCGACCGTGACCTCCGTCTGACATTCGGCGAGGACGAACTTGGTGTTCTGGAAGGACGCCACCGGTCGGTCGAAAACAGTGCGATCGCGCACATAGGCGCTGGTGAACTCGATCGCCGCGGCGGCTGCGGCCACGGCGTTGACACCGATGGACAGCCTCTCGCGGGGGAGATTCCGGCCGAGATAGGAGAAGCCCTGACCGACCTCTCCGAGGACGTTCTCCGCCGGGACCCTGACATCGGTGAAGTGGAGCTCGGAGGTGTCACGGGCGTGCAGACCGATCTTCTCCAACTGCTCGCCGTAGCCGAAGCCCTCACTGTCGGTGGGAACGACGAGCAGGGTCAGACCCGCCCGGCGATCCTCGGCAGTGGCGGGGGCAGTACGGGCGGCGACCAGGCACAGCTCGGAGTTGAGCGCACCGGTGATGAAGGTCTTCGCGCCGTTGAGTACGTAGTGGGTCCCGTCCTCGGAGAGCCTGGCGGTGGTGCGGATCCCGGCCAGGTCCGACCCGGTCCCGGGCTCGGTCATGGCGATGCACAACACGCTCCGGCCGGTGGCGATGTCCGGCAGCCAGCGGCGCCGCTGCTTCTTGTCCGCCAGGTGCAGCAGATAGGGCAGCACGATGCTGGTGGTCACCGTGTAGTGGGCGAACGACACGCCCGCTGCGGCGGCGGTCTCCTCGGCGATGATCGCCTGGTACTTGAAGCTCGTCTCGCCGGGCCCGCCGTACTCCTCCGGGATGTCGAAGCCCATCACGCCCAGGTCGCCGAGCTTGTGGAACAGTTCGCGGGGCGTGCGCCGCGCCGCTTCCCACTCGGCGAAGTACGGGGTCACCTCCTTCGCGATGAAGTCCCGGATCATCGCCCGGAACGCCTCGTGCTCCTCGGTGTAGATGGTGCGCTTCACGGTTTGGTCTCCCCATCGTGTGGATCACGGTTGCACGGGTGCCGTCCGGATGTCCGGAGGCGGTGAACGGTCAGTCCTCGCAGGTCGTCGCGCATCAGCGCTCAAGCAGCACACGGCTGGCCAGTGCGGTGAGTCGTGCGGGCAGATCGGGTCGGGGCCGGGCGCGGCCCGATCGGATGACGTACGAGGTCATGGCGTGGGTGGCGTGGATGAGGATCTTCAGTTCCGCCCGGTCCTCGTCCGGTTGGAGTGTGCTGAGCGCCTGGAGCCAGACGTCGAGATACGCGGCTTGGATCCGGCGCAGCGCGGTGCGCTCCTTCTCGGGGAGTTGGTCGCGCTCATTGCCCAAGATGCCGATCAGATGCGCATTGTCCACGGAGACGGCGATGTGGGCGTACAGCAAACGCTCCAGTGCTTCCGCAGGATCGGTCGCCCGGAGCAGTGCCTGTTCCGCCGCGGCCCGTACCTGCTCGCCACCGCGGTTGGTCGCGGCCACCAGCAGATCGGATTTCCCCGGGAAGTGCCGGTACACACCGGAGGCGACGATGCCGACGGCCTCGCCGATGTCGGCCATGGTCACCGACTGGTAGCCGCGTTCATCGAAGAGCCGGACCGCTTCGGTCAGGATCCGGTCCCGGCGGGGGGCCCTCAACCCGGCACCTGCCTCTGTCGAAGACAGCGCGGGTGGTTGTGCCTCGCCGGATGACGCGGTCGCCGGCAGGGGACAGTGGGCCACCAGGGAGCCGATGCGGTGCATCAACTGCCGGTGCCTGCGCAACGGCAGCCGGATCCGGTGCCGACGTCTGCTGCCGAAGGCCCCCAGCACCGCGGTGACGAGCAGTTCGGTGTCCGCGTCTTCGAGTTCCGGGCGTGCCGACCGCAGCACTCGGCCGAAGTGGGCGAACACCTCGGTTTGGCGGTCGCGGATGGTGTCCCGTTGGGAGCCACCGAGGTTGCGGGCCTCGCGTTCCCAGGCGGCGAACACCCTGCGCGGCCCGGTGGCGAGTGTCGCCAGCGATACCAGTGCCCCGTCGAGTCCCTCGGCGTTGCGGATCAGCGCGTCCACGGTGTCCAGACCGTTGAGTACGGTGTGGAAGAGCAGGTCCTGCTTGTTCCGGTAGTGGTGGTAGAGGGCGGACGGCGTGATGCCCAGGGCGTCGGCCACATCGGTCACGGAGACGTTGTGGTAGCCGCGTGACAAGAAGAGTTCGGTCGCCGTGGCACGGATCTGCTCTCTGCGGTCGGGCGGTCTGCGCGTCATCGCGCCCCTGGCACTCGCACGCGCCTGGTCCTGCACCGGTCCCTCCTTCGGGGTCCGCCGTCCGCCTACAGACCCAAGTCCTTGGCGATGATGGTCTTCATGACCTCGGACGTGCCGCCGTAGATGCGGTTGACACGGGTGTCGGCGTAGAGCCTGGCGATGGGGTACTCCAGCATGTAGCCGTAGCCGCCGTGCAGTTGCAAGCACTTGTCGATGACCCGGCCCGCGACCTCGGTGCCGAAGAGTTTGACCTTGGCCGCGTCGACGGGTGTCAACTCGTTTGCGTCCTCCAGTTCGATGGCCTTGTCCACCATGGCTTGGAGCGCCTCGACCTCGGTCGCGCACTCGGCGAGGACGAACTTGGTGTTCTGGAAGGACGCCACGGGCGTGCCGAACACCTCTCGCTGCCGGGTGTACTCCCGGGTGAAATCGATTGCGGCGACGGCATTAGCGGCGGCGACGGCGCCGATCTGGAGCCGTTCGCGGGCCAGGTTCTGGCCCAGGTAGGAGAAGCCCTTGCCCTCCTCCCCCAGCAGGTTGGCGACGGGCACTTCGACGTCCGTGAAGGAGAGTTCATTGGTGTCGGAGGAGCGCAGGCCGATCTTTTCGAGTTTGCGGCCGTACGCGAAGCCCTCGCTGTCGGTGGGAACCACCAGCAGGCTGAGGCCCTGACGACGGTTCTCCGTGGTCGCGGCGGAGGTACGGGCGGCGACCAGACACAGTTCGGAGTTGCGGGCGCCGGTGATAAAGGTCTTGGCGCCGTTGAGCACGTAGTGGGTGCCGTCATCGGAGAGCCTGGCGGTGGTGCGGATCCCGGCCAGGTCCGAGCCAGTGCCCGGCTCCGTCATCGCCACGCACAACATGATGTCCCCGGACGCGATCCCGGGGAACCAACGCGCCTTCTGCTCCTCGTTCGCGAGGTTCAGCAGATAGGGCAGCACGATTCCGGTGGAGACTCCGTAGTGGCCGAGTGCGACTGCGGCTCGGGCGCACTCTTCGGAGATGATGACCGCGTACTTGTACTCGGTGTCGCCACTGCCGCCGTGCTCCTCGGGAATGCCGAAGCCCATCACTCCCAGGGCACCGAGCTTGCGGAACACCTCACGGTCGACGACGTTGTCCCGCTCCCACTGATCGAAGTGGGGTGTGACCTCCTTCGCGATGAACTCGCGGATCATCGCGCGAAAGGCATCGTGGTCCTCGTTGAAGATGCTGCGCTTCATGTGCAGTTCTCGTTCCTGTGGTGGCAACCGGTACGGCGGACTCAGCCCCGGCGGTCCTGGCGCAGTTGCTGTTTGTGGATCTTGCCGGCGGCGGTGTGGGGAAGGGCGTGGGCGAACTCGATGGTGCGGGGGGTTTTGTAGGTGGCGATGTGCTGTTTGGCGTGGGTGCGCAGTTCGTCGACCGTGGTGGTGTGTCCGGGACGGAGGACAATGACGGCATGGACGCGTTCGCCCCATTGGGGGTCGGGTAGGCCGATGACGGCACAGGTGGCGACGGCGGGGTGGGAGGCGAGGGCGTTCTCGACCTCGGCGGAGTAGACGTTCTCGCCACCCGTGATGATCATGTCTTTGAGGCGGTCGACGATGTAGAGATAGCCGTTCTGGTCGAGATAGCCGGCGTCGCCGGTGTGCAGCCAGCCGTTGCGTAGGGTTTCGGCGGTCTGTTCTGGTTTGTTCCAGTAGCCGGTCATGATGCGGTTGCGGGTGACGACTTCGCCGATGGTTTCGGGAGGCAGGGGATTGCCCCGGGGGTCCATGACCGCGAGTTCGACGGTGGGGGTGGCGCGACCGACCGAGCGGAGGCGGGGTCCGCCCTCGATGTGGTCCTGATGGGTGAGCATGGTCAGGACACCGGTCTCGGTCATCCCGTAGCCCTGGGTGAAGCGGGCCCGCGGAAAGCACTCCATCGCCAACCGCAACAGGCTCTCCGCACTCCCCGCCCCGCCATAGGTGATGGCTTCCAGACTGGAGACGTCGTACTCGTTCAGTCCCGGGTGCTCGGTGAGGGACTGCACCATCACCGGGACGAGGATCGTGGTCGTCACGCGGTGCCGCTGCACGGCGTCGAGGAAGCCCTCCGCGGAGAACTTCGGGAGGAAGACCAGGGTGCCGCCCATCACGCATTGGTTGTTCCAACTGCACAACGCGGCGACGTGGAACAGCGGCGCGGTCACCAGCGTGACACCGCCCCGCCGGGTCGAGCGACTGGTCAGCATCGAGCCGTACATGGAAGTGAGGAGGTCCCGGTGGGTGGCTGTCACCCCCTTGGGCACGCCCGTGGTGCCCCCCGTGTACAGCAACAATCCCACTTCTTCGCCGCCGACCCGGACATCCGGTACCGGTTCCGCACCCGCCACCAGGTCCTCATGGCCCACCATGCCCGCGGGGACGGGCCCGTCCCCGCAATGGACCACCACCCGCAACCCCGGACAACGCTCGCGCAACCCGGGGCCAATCGCGGCGAACCCGTCGTCGACGAACAACACCTCGGTCCCCGAATCATTGACCGCGTACACCACCTCCTCCAACGACCACCGCACATTCACCGGATGCGCCACCGCACCCACCCACCACGAAGCGAAGAAGAACTCGTGGTACCGGTCCGAGTTGCCCGCCAACATGCCCACGCGGTCACCCGGACAGACACCCAGACTCCGCAACCCACCCGCCAGCCGGGCGACCCGCTCCACCACCTCACTCGCGGTACGGACCCGCTCACCACACACCGTCATCGCGCGATCCGGAAACAACTGGGCCGCCCGGTGCAAAGCCTGCGTCAGATACACAACACTCTCCAGAACCTGAGACCCACACCCACAACAGGCAGGCGTGCGGTGGTGTCGTACGTGAGTGGGGAGGGGGCGCGGTCGGCCGCGTGCGGTCCGGCCGACCGGGCCGGGGGCGATCGGGCCGGGGGCGATCGGGCCGGGGGCGATCGGGCCCGGCGCCCGGTCGTGCCTCAGCCCCTGGCATCCACGCGGTCGAGGACGAACTCCGCCGAACCGAGCAGCGCAGGACTGCCCGACTGGCGCAGGGCCTTCAGTTCGAGCTTCACGTGCTGACCGCCGCCCGGCTCGTCCGTCAACTCGACCACCTTGGCGAAGCAGGTCAGCTCGTCGCCCGGCCACATCTGCTCGACGAAGCGGACCTTGAACCGGCGGACCTCCTCCACTCCCAGCCAGTCGGTGACATAAGTGGCGAGCATGCCGGCCTGGAGCATTCCGACGGAGAAGACGCTCGGGAACCCGACAGAATGCGCGTACACCTCGTCGTGGTGCAGCGGGTGGAAGTCGCCGGAGGCACCCTGGTACTTGACGTAGTCGGTGCGGGTCATCGGCGCGAAGGTGCGGGGCTCGGCCTCCTGGCCCACGGACAGGGTGGACACAACGGTCGTGGTGGTCTTCATGGCTGCTTCCCCTCTGCCTTCGGCGGGCGGGCCGTCTCGACGATGGTGCTGTTCTGTTCGGCGATCAGGTCACCGTTCTCGTCACGGAACTCGGTCACCAACGTGGCGAACTTCATCACTCCGCCACGCTTGCCCGGCTTCTCGAACCGGTCGGTGATCCTGGTCTCGCAGACGAGGACCTGTCCGGCACGCGGCAGCCGGCCGTGGAAGACATACTCCTCCTCGCCGTGGAGGATGCGGCTGCGGTCGAAGCCCGTCAGCCTGGTGATCGAACGCTCCGGGTCCTCCCAGATCAGCCGAGCGCTGGTGAGCATCGTCGGTGGGATGACCGGCTCGGCACCCTGGTGCGCCGGGTGCTCCGACTTCACCGCGACGGCGAACTCGCGGATCTTGCTGTAGTCGATCGGGAACTCGTAGACGGTCATGCCGCACCGCCCTGCGGCACGATGCGCTGGCGGGTGACCTCGATCGACTTCGGGAAGTCGTCGGCACCCATGATCTCGGACAGCTCGGCCACCGACCACTGGTGGTCGGACGAGTCGATCGCGTGGCCCAACGAATAGCCGGCGTGGAGGCCCACGTGGCCGCCGTGGACCGAGAAGACCTGGCCGGTGAACGGACAGCCGACCGTCGACAGATAGGCGACCAGCGGGGAGATGTGCTTCGGGTGGTAGCGGTCGAAGGCGTTCGCGTCCTCGGGTGCGGCGACCGCCGCGCCGATTCCGGGTGTGGCGATCACCGGCTCGGTGCGGCCGATCGGGGCGATGGCGTTGGCGCGCACACCGTAGCGGCCCAGCTCTCGGGAGGCGTTGACGACCTGGATCGCCAGTCCTGCCTTGACCGCGGAGTAGTTCCACTGGCCGATGTTGCCGTGCAGCCCGGATCCGGACGACGTCTGGATGAGCGCCCGATCCGCGGTGACACCCGCCTTGGACTGCTCGCGCCAGTGGCGCGCCGCCGCCTGGGCGACCGAGAAGGCGCCCTTCAGATGGACGGCCACGACGAGGTCGAACTGTTCCTCGGTCATGTTCACCAACATCGCATCGCGGATCACACCCGCGTTGTTGACGACGATATGCAGGTCG
Source organism: Streptomyces sp. NPDC005963 (assembly GCF_040638655.1). Classification (NCBI taxonomy): domain Bacteria; kingdom Bacillati; phylum Actinomycetota; class Actinomycetes; order Kitasatosporales; family Streptomycetaceae; genus Streptomyces; species Streptomyces sp. NPDC005963. The sequence continues at coordinate 285,009 of NZ_JBEXVD010000001.1, forward strand.
CCGAAGGACTCCACGGCCGCATCGACCAGTTGCCTCCCGACGGCCATGTCCGCGACGCTGCCCTCGACGGCCACGGCTTCACCGCCGAGTGCGGTGATCTCCTGTACCACGTCCTTGGCGTTGGTCAGGTCGTTGACGACCACCGAGGCACCCTCGGCGGCGAACAGCAGTGCGTGCTCACGGCCGAGACCTGCGCCACCGCCGGTGATCACCGCTACGCGGCCATCCAACTGTCCCATGGGGTACTCACTCTCTTGCTCGGATCTTCGGTGTGTTCTGGGGCGGGCCGATAAGGCGTCAGGAGAGCTTTTCGTAGAGGGTGACGACGCCGACGCCACCGAGGCCCAGGTTGTGCTGAAGCGCGAGGTCGACGCCCTCGACCTGGCGACCCTCCGCCTTGCCGCGCAGTTGCCAGACGAGCTCGGTGCACTGCGCGAGACCGGTGGCGCCCAGGGGGTGTCCCTTGGACATCAGCCCGCCGGAGGTTCCGACGACGACCTGGCCCCCGTAGGTGTTCTGGCCCTCGTTCACGAACTTCTCCGCGCCGCCCTCCTCGCAGAGCCCCAGCGCCTCGTAGGTGATGGCCTCGTTGACGGTGAAGCAGTCGTGCAGTTCGACGACCTTGATGTCACGGGGATCGACGCCCGCGGTCTCGTACACGGCTCGGGCTGCGCGCCGGGTCATCCCGGCGCCCACCAGCTCGATCATGCTCTTCGTTTCGAACGTGGCGTCCTCGTCGGAGACAAACGCCTGGGCCTTGATCGCGACCTCCGGGGTCAGCCCGTGCCTGCGGGCGAACTCCTCGGAGCAGAGGATCGCCGCTCCCGCGCCACAGGTCGGGGGGCACGCCTGAAGGCGGGTGACCGGGCCGAAGATGTGCGGCGAGTCCAGCACCTCCTGCTCGGTGATCGGGGTGCGGAAGACGGAGTAGGGGTTGTTGGCGGCGTGGGTACGGGACTTGACCGCGATCTTGGCGAAGAACGAGGGGTCGGCGCCGTACTTCTCCACGTACTCGATGCCAGCGCCCCCGAACAGTTGCGCGGCGCGCGGCAGGGACTCGTCGATGCCGTGGAGTTCGTCGAGGACGGCGTCGAAGCGGGCGGTGGGGCTGGGACGGTCGCCGACCCAATGCTTGACCAGGGCTCCCGGTCGCATCTGCTCGAAACCGACGGCGATCGCGCATTCGACGATGCCCGCCTCCACTGCCTGCTTGGCGAGCCATAGGGCGGTGGAACCGGTGGCGCAGTTGTTGTTGACGTTGACGACCGGAATGCCGGTGATGCCCACGCTGTAGAGCGCGGCCTGCCCGCTGGTGGAGTCGCCGTAGACGTAGCCGGCGTATGCCTGCTGGACGAGGCCGTAGTCGATCCCGGCGTCCTGGAGAGCGGCACGTATCGCGCGCTCCCCCATGACGTTGTACGTGTCGCTCTTACCCGGCTTGGCGAACGGGATCATCCCGACACCAGCCACGAGCACTCGACGACCCATCGCTGCCCTCCATGGACAATTGCGTGAATTTGCGTGAATGGATTTTTAGTTTGTGAGCCAACATGCCTACTGTCAAGCCCTTGTACTACGCATGAGTCGAGATGCAAGATTGATTGAGTGATGCAGCTGTGGAGTACTTCAAGGCGTGTCCGCGTGTTCATGGCTCCGCGTGTTCATGGCTCCGCGTGTCCCGCTGTGGCGTCGACCGCTCGGGCACCCTCCGCGCCACGCGGCGCACCCGATCACCGAATCGCCCGCCCCGCGACGCACCGCACGTCAGGCAGTGGAAAGGACGCCCGGACATGACCGGTCACACCAGCCCGAATCCCGGTGAATCAGTGGGGACGCCGTCCTCGGACGCGATGGACCTCGTGGGCCGACTGAGCCTGGACCAGTTCGGCGAGGACCACTTCGAGGGCGTGTGTCACGACGGCTTGCCCTTGCGCGCCTTCGGCGGCCAGGTCGCGGCCCAGGCGCTGACGGCCGCCGCGCGGACCGTGCCCGACGGCCGGAACGCACACTCTCTGCACGGCTACTTCCTGCGCGCCGGCGACACCCGACGGCCGATCGCCTACGAGGTCGAACGACTGCGCGACGGCGGCTCCTACCTCTCGCGACGGGTCACCGCACGGCAGCAGGGCGAAACGATCTTCGCCCTCTCCGCCTCCTTCAAGCGCGCCGAACCCGGCGGCGACCGGCAGCGGCTGATGCCCACCACTCCCCGTCCCGAAGAACTGCCGGACCTCAGTGGGATCTGGGCCGGGACGGACCCGGAGCACCACGCGAAATCCGCGTTCCACCGGGTCCTCGATCTGCGCTACCTCCCCGTCCCCGGGGAACACACCGAACCGGGCCAGACGGAGCAGAAGTTGTGGGTTCGGGCCGCCGATCCCCTGCCCGACGACCCACATCTCCATGCCTGTGCCCTCGCCTACGCATCGGACCTGTGGCTCGCCCCGACGGTGGCGCTGGCGATCGAGCCGCCTGCCATGCTGCGCGGCGCGTCCTCCTCGGTCTTCCTCACCTCGCTCGACCATGCCATCTGGTACCACCGCCCCTTCCGGGCCGACGAGTGGATGCTCTTCGCCCAGCGCAGCCCCACCCATGCGGATGGCCGGGGACTGGCCATGGCCGATGTGTGGGATCCGGCGGGCCGACTGATAGCCACCGTCGTCCAGGAGACGGTCATCCGGACCAAGCGCCCGACATCGTCCGGCCCCGCCGGGAGTACAGGGCCCGCCTCCGGCGTCGGACCCTCCACAGACGGCCCCTGAACGGTTGCGCCCGTGCAGCGCGATCCGTTCTCACTGGGCGGAGTAGGCACCGTCCACCAGGTGGTAGCTGCCATTCACGAAGGAGGACCGCTCGGAGAGCAGGAACGCCGCCATTTCCGCCACCTCATCCGCCGTGCCGAGACGGCCGGCCGGGTGCAGGCCCACCAGGTGTGCTCGTTCCGCGTCACTCGCGTCGGCCAGGAGGGGGGTCTCGATGAAGCCCGGCACGATGGCATTGATCCGGACCCCACGCGCCGCGTACTCCAGTGCCGCGGTCTTGGTCAGCCCGATGACGCCGTGCTTGGCCGCGGCGTACGCTGCGACGCCCGGAAAGCCGTTCGTGGAGCAACTGGAGCCCATGTTGACAATCGCACCGCCGCCGGCTGCGAGCATCGCGGGCAACTCGTACCGCAACGAGTGAAAGACGCCGTCGAGGTTGGTGTCGATGACGCGTCGCCACTCGTCCAACGGGTAGTGGTGGAGCGGTGCGACCGGTCCTCCGATACCGGCGTTGTTGACCGCCAGATCCAGGGCGCCGAGCTCGTCCACGGTGGTCCGTACGGCGGTCTCGACGGATGCCGGATCGGTCACGTCGAGGCCGACTGCAACGGCGCGCGTGCCGTACGCCTCTCGTAGTTCGTGGGCGACGGACCGCGCGCCCTTCTCGTTGATGTCGGCGACGGCCACGTCCGCACCACCCGCCGCCAGGCGACGGGCCACGGCGAGGCCGATTCCGGAGGCCGAGCCCGTGACGAGGGCGGCCCGTCCGGTGAACTCGGTGGGGTGCGCGGATGTGCGATGCATGGGTCTGGCTCTCCGTCTCAGAGGTCCTGGCCGGCGTGGTCGCCGGTTCTGGGGTCGGCCGCGCCCAGGTCACGGAAGACGGGCCGCGGGCCGCAGTACCGTCCGAACAGTTCCCTGGCCGTTGTGTCCATCGGCCAGGGCCGGCCTGTGTCGCTCGCCACCAGCACCGCCTGGGACTGTGCGACGACGGCGGGCTCGGCGATGCCGTCCTCGTACACGGCGGCTGCCAGCGCCAGGCTGCTGCGGCCGAGCGTTGGGATCCACATGCGGATCGTCAAGGACGTGACCGGGTGCCACACTTCACGTCGGAACTCGACGAGATGGCGACCGATCACCATGCGGGCACGTCCGTCCAGGACGTCGAGGAGGCCGCCTTCGTTCAGTCCGAGTGCCGGCAGGTTCACCCCGAACAGCCGGCTGCGAGCCTCGTCCAGCAGGCGCATGGAGGCCACATTGCTGAGGTGGCCGCTCGGCCCAAGGTCGGAGACCCGGACGTCCAGTTCGACACTGAGGTCGGTGGTCACTGCCGCTCCCTTCTCTCAAGCCATGACGTTGACGTGCGGATCGAGCTTCACGTCCAGCAGGAACGGACCTTCGAGTCCGTCGACGATGTCTTTCAGGGCGTCGAGGTCCGACAGCGTCCGTACGGTCCTGCCGTCCGCGCCCATCGCCACCGCGAGCGGGACCAGTTCGGGCCAGGCGGTCAACGAGTGGTCCGGGTCGACGCCGAAGTGGACCAGTTTGTAGTGCTCGGCGCCGTAGGCGCCGTCGTTGAGGACGACCACCAGCAGCGGCAGTTCCTCCCGGACCGCGGTGGTGAACTCCGCCATGTTCATCATGAAGCCGCCGTCCCCGACGACGGCGACGGTCAGGTCGTCGGATCGGGCGACGGCTGCGCCGATGGCACCGGCCAGTCCCAGGCCGATCGAACCGAACCCGCCCATGGATATGAAGTCCCCGGGGTGGACCACTCGGAGGTAGGGCCATACGCCGACGGCGAAGCGGCCGATATCACTGACCACGACCCGCCGGTCCGGTAGCACCTCATCGAGGCGGATCGTTGCGGTTCTGACGTCGATGGTGTCGACGGCCGAACGGTCCCGGAAGTCATCCGCGAGCCGGTGTTCCCCGAGCGCGGCCTGCACCTTCTCCAGCCAGCCGCGCGCAGCACGGTGGCCGGCCTCCCGCAGTGCGGCAGCCATGGCAGCCGCCACTGCCCGGGCGTCTCCGGGCACGGCCTCGTCGACCGGGGTGTACCAGCCGAAGGCGCCGGGGTCGGCGTCCACCTGAACGATCCTCTTGCCGTTCAGCAGTTCGCCGTGCATGGCAGTGACGGAGTTCAGGCTGGCGCCGAAGGCGATGACGCAGTCGGCATCGGCAATGGCCGCCGTCGCCGCGCTGTGGGAGAGGCTGCCGAAGATGCCGAGGTCGCTCGGGTGGCCGCGGAACCAGTCCTTGGCCAGCACGGTGGTGGCCAGCGGTGCGGCCACCAGATCGGCGAGCGCGACGAGTTCACCATGTGCACCGGCCAAAACCGCACCACGTCCGGCGAGGACGATCGGGCGGCGGGCACCGGCGATCAGACCGAGTGCGGCGTCGAGGCGGTCCTCGGTGGCCATGCCCGCGTGACGCGGCAGGGGCACGGTCAAGGGTGGGCGGGGACCGGCGTCCTTGCCGACCAGGCCGATCGGCAGGTCGAGGAGGACGGGGCGGTCCTCGGCCACGACACGGCGCAGGGCTCGATCGAGATCGCGCAGCACTGTCGCGGGACGGTGGACCTTCTCGTACCCCGCACCCGCCGTGGCGGCCACCGCTGCGAGGTCGAGCCGCTGGAAGTGCGTCGGCTCCGCTGGGGTGTCCCCCGTGAGCAGGAGTACCCGGCTCCGGCTGCGGACGGCCTCGATCAACGGGGTCAGTGTGTTGGAGACCGCCGGTCCATGCGTGACCGATGCGACTCCCACCCTGCCGGTCATGCGGGACCAACCGTCCGCCATTCCCACCGCACCGCCCTCGTGGACGACGGGTACGAAGCGCCCGCCGGCCTCGGTGTACGCGCAGAGGTACCGCATGTTGGCATCGCCCATCAGCCCGAACACGGTGTCCACCCCTCGTTCGAGCAGACCGGCGGCGACTTCCTGATAGACCTTCATCCGGGGATCACTACCGCGTGCACGGCTGCTCCGACCCGACGAAGCCGGCGGCTCCGGCCCCCAGGTAGCGCAGCTCGACGCCCTGCTTCCGGGCGAACTTCTCCAGCAGGTACTGAAGGCTGACGGCGTCGATGACCGAGTGGAACTGGCCGTCCTCGGTGAAGTTGATGTTGGCACCGGTGACCATCACCAGCATCACGGTGTCCTCGGTGTTGTCCGCCGGCACCCGGAGGGTGTGCACCGAGCCGCCGGGCTCGAAGAGGTACGAACCCGCGGTCTGCGGCTGGTCCGGGTACTCACGGTAGATCCACCGGCCCTTGAGGGTGAACACCTCGGCGGTGCCGGTGTGGTAGTGGATGGGCACCTCGGCACCGGGGGCCATGGTGACCACGACCACCCAGCGCCCGGCCTCCAGATCGAGGCGGAGCAGTTGCACGCTGGTGCCGGGGCCTAGGGTGCTCTCGACGAACGGCACTTCGTTGACGTTGAGGGTCAGCAGCTCACCCTGGGGGAGGCCGAGGATCGGCAGCCGGGCCCCGCTGGACGTCATCGCGATGGCGGGTTTCGGTGGTGCAGACACAGGTGTTCTCCCTGGGGCATCGGGGCCGCGCTCCGCACGGCGCGCTTCCCATGCTGCGCGCCACCCGCGCTCCATGACTTGACACCAGACGACAAGCTTTTTGATCCTGGGCGACATGTCACTGATCCGCGGCACCTCGCTCCAGGGTTTTCCGGAGCTCGTGAGCACACTGGGCGCCGATCCTGGGCCGTTGTTGGACGCCGCGGGCGTACCGCGCGATGCGGTGGGCGACCCGGGCACGTTCATCCGCTACCGGGCACTGGTCACCGCCGTGGAGTCGGCCGCACGGACCACGGGGACGGGCGACTTCGGGTTGCGGCTCGCCCTGCGCCAAGGCATTGAGATCCTGGGGCCGGTCGGGGTGGCGGCGTTGACCGCCCCGAGCTCCGCCGAGGCGTTCCGGGCCGTGGGCCAGTACCTCGCGGTCTACAGTCCGGCGATCAAGGGCACGATCAACTCCTGCCCGGGGACGCGCTATGCGCGGTACGAGTTCCGGATCGAGCTCAAGCGGCTGCCGCCCCACCAGCAGGTGACCGAACTGTCACTGGGAACGTCACTGCGGATGTTCCGGCTGATCCTCGGAAGTGGCTTCACACCGGTCTCGGTCCATCTGCCGCACGACGCCCTCGCACCCGCCGCTCAGTACACCGCGTACTTCGGCTGCCCGGTCCGGTTCGCGGAGCCCTTCAGCGGTTTCCGCCTCCGCCGGTCGCAGCTGCGCCGCCCCCTGGTCTCGCACGAGGCCGTGCACGACGTCGTACGGGAGTACTTGAGGTCCATCGCACCACCGACCGGTGCCACGGTCGCCACGACGGCGGACGCCCTCGTTCGTCGGCTGCTGCCCACCGGCGGTCTCGATCTGGAGCTGGTCGCCGGACAGCTCTCCATGCATCCGAGGACACTGCAACGGCAACTGGCGGCGGAGGGCACCACGTTCGAGGCGATGGTGGACGCGCTCAGACGCGAAGAGGCCGAGCGCTACCTCCGTGACACCGACATGCCGCTCAGCCAGCTCTCGGGCCTCCTCGGCTACAGCGAGCAGAGCGTTCTGACCCGCGCCTGCCACCGATGGTTCGCCGCCGCGCCATCGGCCCACCGACGGGAGCTGCGTCGACGAGGGAGGTCCGGGGACGCCGGCACCACGCCCGGAGACTGATCTCGAAGTATGTGAACAGAAATTCTGTTCACCATGAGAATCCCCTGTACAGCGGCTCTTGTGCAGAGGCATCAGCGAGATGCACTATGGGGCGCTCAGGCTGAATCAAGACCCTTTCGCGTCCTCGACTGACAGTTGTGAGCCCATGAGCTCCCGGACGGTCCTTCCGGACGGCCTGCTCGCCGGACCGCGGCCGACGCACCCCGTCGGCCGCCGATCGACGCGCGCCGCTCCCCACGGAGCTCACCCGTGCCCGTACATCCCGAAGGTGATCCATGCACAAGCCCGCAAGGTCCCACACCACCGGCGCGCCCCAACCGGCCACCGAAGCCACCGAGACAGCACAGCGCGAGATCGCCGCCCGGCTCCCCTTCTCCGACCGTCGTGACGTCGACGACGCGGCCTTCGGGTTCATCGGCACACTGCAACCGCCGGTCATCCGGCGCGCGGACGGCCGCGCGATGATCGACCTGTCGGCCTATGAGTTCCTCCAGCCCGACGAGGCACCGGCCACGGTCAACCCCAGCCTGTGGCGCCATGCGAAACTTGCCGCCCACCACGGCCTGTACCGCGTGATCGACCGCGTCTACCAGGTCCGGGGCTTCGACCAGGCCAACATGACGGTCGTCGAGGGCGACACCGGGCTGATCGTCATCGATCCGCTGATCTACGCCGAGACCGCCAGGGCCGCCCTCGATCTGTACTTCGAACACCGACCGCACCGGCCGGTCGTCGCGGTCATCTACACCCACAGCCACGGCGACCACTTCGGCGGCGTCAAGGGCGTGATCGACGAAGCGGACGTCAAGGCGGGGCGGGTGGCGGTGATCGCCCCGGACGGCTTCCTCAAGGAGGCGGTGTCCGAGAACATCTACGCCGGCAATGCCATGGCCCGCCGCGCCGTGTACATGTACGGCCCGGTGCTGGGCCGTGGTCCTCGGGGCCAGGTCAGCGCCGGGCTGACGGCGACGCCCGCACACGGCGGCACCTTCACGCTGATCCCGCCGACCGACACCGTCCACACCACCGGCGAGCGGCGCACCGTCGATGGTGTCGAGATGGTCTTCCAGATGGCCAACGGCACCGAGGCACCGTCTGAGTTCATGATCCACTTTCCGGGTCTGCGCATGTTCTGCTCCGCCGAGGACGCGGTGCACACGATGCACAACATCTACACCCTGCGCGGTGCTGAGGTCCGTGACGCCGCGAGTTGGTGGAAGAAGCTCGACGAATCGATCGAGCTCTTTGGCGCCGACACCGATGTGATCATCGCGCAGCACCATTGGCCCCGTTGGGGCAACGCCGATGTCATCACCTTCCTGGAGCAGCAGCGCGACCTCTACAAGTATCTGCACGACCAGTCACTGAGGTTGGCCAACCACGGCCAGACCATGGACGAGATAGCCGAGGAGTTGAGGCTCCCGCCCGCCCTGGAGAACGAGTGGCATTGCCGGGGCTTCTACGGGACGGTCAATCACAACGCCAAGGCGGTCTACCAACGCTACCTCGGCTGGTACGACAGCCATCCCGCGCATCTGCACCCGCTGCCCGCACAACAGTCGGCTCCTCGCTATGTCGAGGCGATGGGCGGCTCGGAAGCACTGCTGGCCACGGCGCGTGCAGCGGTCACGGGAGGCGAGTACCGCTGGGCCGCCGAACTCCTCACCCATCTGGTCTTCGCGGAGCCGGACCACGACGAAGCCCGCCACCTACAGGCCGACGTCCTCGAACAGCTCGGCTACCAGTCCGAGAGCGCAGTGTGGCGCAACGAGTACCTCATGGGCGCGCTCGAACTCCGCCAGGGCGTACGCGATCTGGGCGCAGTCAACCTGGCGACTCCCGACATGCTCGGCGCCATGACCCTGGACATGCTGCTCGACTACGCCGGCATCCGCCTGAACGGCCCCCGGGCGTGGGACCGGACCGACCGGTTCAACTGGATCTTCGAAGAGGGCGATGGCACGCAGACCTGTTTCGCGGTCCGGCTCAGCAACGGAACCCTCGTCTACACCGCGGACAAGACCCTCCCGGCGGTCGACGCCACCGTCGTCTGGGATCGCGCGGCCTTTCAAAGACTCCTCTTCGGCGGCTCGGACCTGGTGTCGGAGATCGCGGCCGGCCGGGTACGCATCGAGGGCGAGGAAGCGAAACTCGCCCACCTCTTCGACCTGCTGGACGACTTTCCGTTCTGGTTTCCCATCGTCACGCCCTGATCCGGGCGAACGAGCCCCACTTCCCCCGATACGTCGTGGGTGCGGGGTCTCTCGTTCCGGTCGCGTGACAACGGACGCCGTGCCGGCCGGCGCACCCTGCGCCCCTGCCGGCACGGCGTACCGATGCGCGTCAGGCGGTGGGTTCGGTGCGCAGGGCGGCCAGTTTGCGGGCGTCCCGCTCGGGGTTGACCGTCAGCAGTGCGACGATCGCGCCGATGACCATGGTGACCGCCACGATGACGAAGCTCGTGGTGTAACCGTCGGCCGGAGTTGCGGCGGCGTCGACGACCCGGCCGAGCACCAGCGGTGTGATGACACCACCCAGGCTGAACACGGCACTCACGATGGCCAGGACGATGCCGCGCTGTCCGGGTGGTGCAACATCGCTGATCGCGGCGAAGACGATGCCCAGACCGGCCGAGTTGAGGCAGGCGCTCAGGATGAGCAGTGCCATGTGTGGAGCACCTGCCTCCAGCGGTGCGAAGGCGAGCATGGCCAGGCCCGACCCCAGGACCAGCGAGGCGCCCAGGACACCGCGGGCGAGCCGGCTGCTCACACCCCGCCGGGTGAGGGCGGCAGACACGAACCCAACGCTGACCAGGGCTATGGCGGAGCCCAGATAGGGCAGGGCCACGAGATTTCCGGCAGCCTGGGACGTGTAGCCGAGACCGTCTTGGAGATACAGCTTCAGCCAGGTCACCTTGACCGCCACAGCTGCGTAGGCGGAGAGGATCAGTGTGGTGAGGCCGATCATCGTGCCCGTGCCGAACACCTTCAGGAGCGGGGCCCTTTCGGGGAGTTCGATCGACGTGGTGGCGGCCCCGTGGGCTTTGACGGGCGATTCGGGCCCCTCCCTGCCGACGAGCAGCCACAGCACGGCGACGACGAAGCCGACCACCGCCAACACGGCGAACGCGGTGTGCCAGTCGTAGGCGGTGACGATCCACGTCAGTGTGGGAGCACCGATCACCGGTCCTATGCTCGTGCCCGCGATCAGGACCGAACTGGGCAGTGCCCGCTTCTCCGGTGGGAACCACGTGTGGGCGATGTGCATGGTCAGTGCGGTCGTCGGCCCTTCGGCGAGACCGAGCAGTATGCGACAGCCGACCAGGGTGGCGAAGCCCACGGGCCAGGCCAGGGGCAGCAGGCTGAACGCCCAGACCACCACCACGCCGAAGAGGAGTCGGGTGGGGCGGATCCGTGCCATGAGCCAGCCGCCGAGGATGCCGCCCACCGCGTAGAGCCAGAAGAAGCTGGACTGGACGACGCCGAACTCCGACTTGGTCAGCCCGAGGTCCGCGATGATGTCGGGCCCGGCGATGTTGGTGACGATCTTGTCCACGTAGTTGATGACGAGGAGGAGGGTGAGGAATCCGGTGATGAGCCATGCCTGGCGCCCTCCGGACACTCGCGCCCCGGCTCTGCCGCCCTTCGACGGGGCGGCCTCCGCCCTGTCGTGATCGATGGTCATGAGACTCCCTGGGTGGTGAAGGCACACTGCCTGGAGCAAGTTATTCGCAGTGAAGCATTCAGATGTTTTCAGCCACAACCCTTCGAACAGCGGATTTATGATTTCGAGAAGCAAAACAATGTGAATCAATTTTTAGTTAGAACGATCGTGGAAGTTCGAATCCGGGCACAGCGCCGCAGCTCAACACAGTTCCCCGGACGGCACACGGGGGCGAACGGCCCCGTCACGGAACCTGAGACGCGTGGTGAGGCCACGCCCGACGTTCCCCGTGTGGCAGGCTTCGGCCGCGACTCCGCGTTGGTGCAGCACTCCGCGAGCGCTGCACCAACGCGCCCACCCGATCGACAGGGCCCGTCGATCGAACGTCGGCGGGGAGCCACCGGCACACGCCCCCACGGGCCGAGGCGCGCGAGGCCCGTCGGATATCCTGACGGGGTGCGGTGAGCGGCCCGGGGCCGCGCGGAAGTCGACGTACCGCCGCGGACAACAGAAGGACGACGGACGTGGCATCGCGCAGACCGCCCAACCGCAAGGCCCTGATCCGCGCCGCGGCTGCCGACCTCTTTCTCCAGCAGGGCTACCACAACGTGTCCGTGACCGATGTGGCCGACGCCCTCGGTATCACCGCGTCCGCGCTCTACCACCACTACCGCAACAAGCAGGACCTGCTGCTGCACACGGTTCTGGACAGCCTCGACACGGTCGACGCCCTGATCAGTGACGCAGACGGGCTGGAGGCGGCACTGAGCTCGCTGGCCTCCTTGGTCACCGGGCCTCGCGGGGTGCTCGCCGTCTGGGAACGCGAGGCCCGCAATCTGGAGGACGAGCAGCGCGCGGCGATCCGGCAGCACGAGATCGACGTCGTCGCGCACCTCGTCCCCCTGCTGCGCGAGGAGCGGCCCGAGCTGGCGGAACCCGAAGCCCAGCTCATCGCCCGGGCCGTGCTCGGCGCTCTGGGCAGCCGTGTCCGGCATCGCATCGCACTGCCGAGGCGCCGCCACGAGCAGTTGATGCTCCACATCGCCACCGCTGCCGCACACGTCCCCGTACGCACGGCAGTTGAGCCCCCCTCCCGGCCCCCGGGGGCGGTAGCGGGTTCACTCGGTTCTCCCGGGTTGCGGATACCCCGGCGAGAGCAACTGCTGACCGAGGCGATCCGGCTGTTCGACGAGCGGGGTTTCCAGTCTGTCACCATGGCGGACATCGGCGAGGCGGGGGGCATCGTCGCCTCCGGCGTGTACCGACACTTCCCGCGCAAGACCGATCTGCTGGTGGCCGCCGTGAACCGCGGCGGCGAGCGGATCAGGACGTCCGTGGAGACGGCGCTCGCCAATGCCTCCGACCCCTCGGAAGCATTGGAACTGCTCCTGCGCGCCCACATCTCCGTATCGCTCGAACAGACCCATCTCATGGGCATCCTGTCCAATGAGCGGGACCAGTTGCCCGACAAGGAGCGCACCGCGCTGCGTCGGCTCCAGGCCGACTACCTCGATGTGTGGGTCCAGGCCCTGGGCTCGGTCCTGCCCGATCGCGAACCGGCCGAACTCAAGATCATCATCCATGCGGTCCACGGAATGATCTACTTCACCATCAGGGTCGGCCGCATCGACCCCTGGCCCGATCTCTCCCAACGCCTGATGGACCTCGGCATGGCGGTGCTGACCCGTACGGAATAGGCCGCGCCCGCATATGAGTGGCCGTGACGAGCGCGGCCGGGGAGGACAGGGCGAGGAGCGCTGTCCGCGACCGGGAGGGCATCGGCGTTCGTGCCGGTCTCACCGATGACCAGCCTGTTCCGGATGCCCCTCACCCGCCCGTGCGGCTGAGCCGGATCACCGTGCGGACGGTGTGCGGAGCAGGGTCAGGATGCTGTTGGCGACCTCTTCCTGCGCAACGTCCGGGGCCAGAGCGTTGAAGGCCATGGTGAGGCTGCCCCAGGTGAAGTACAGGGTTTCGGGCGGGAGATCGGTGCGGATCGCACCCTCGTGCTGCCCGCGCTCGATCAGTTCGGTGATCCGCGCCTTGATCAGTGCGGGCGCCTCTCCCCTGTCGGGTACGGCACCGAGCGGGGCGTAGCGGCTGGCCCGCCAGTGGGCGGATTCGCGGATCCAGGCCAGTGTCGCCTGTTGGAGCGCTTCGAGCGGGTCGCCGGTGGCCGTGTCGATCTGCGCCATCCGGCGTTCGATCGCCTCAAGCGACTTCTGGAGGAGTTCCTCGACGAGCGCTTCACGGCTGGGGAAGTAACGGCCGAGGGTCGTGCGGTGGACGTTCGCCCGCTCGGCGATGTCGGCGAGCGGAGTCTTCGGATCGTCGCGAAGCAGTACGCGCGCCGTTTCCAGGAGGGAGTCGACGGTCCGCTGAGCGTCGACACGCAGGGGCCCGTGTCTCATGGCCAGGGAGTTTACGGAGTCACCGAACGGGGCGCACGATCGGGAGAGTTGCACGAAACGAGCACTTGCACGATTCGTGCAAGTCTGCGTAACGTCGTGACCACGCTCCGGGTTCGACGCCCAGAGGAGCCCTCTCCGCATCCTTCACGACAAGGAATCAGCGATGCCCCCGTCCTCCACTCGTGCCCGCACACGCAGTGCCCTGCTGATCGCCGCCTCCACGGCCGGAGCGCTGATGCTCGTGCCGTCGGCGTTCGCCGTACCGCCGACACCACCGCCCGCCCCTGCCGCCACTTCGCTCCAGCCCACGTCGGACGACGTCGCGCGGGTCGCCGCCAAGCACCGGGCACCGAAGGCCGAAGTGCAGCGCACGGCCGGACAACTCGCCCCCATCATCAAGGCGCTGACACCCAAGACCCCACCGACGGTCCGCAAGGGCGGGACGGTGACGGCCAAGGTGGCCAAGGCCCCGGTCGACGAGTGCTTCGGGAGCGTCGGCGGTCCGCGCCCCGCCCCGGGCGCTGACGGGAGTTGTCCGAGCGGCTTCCTCCCCAAGCGCAACCAGGCGTACGCACACGGCGGGGTCCGGGGCGGCGACCACGTCTTCTTCGGCACGTCGGCCAACCTCACCTGCGGCGGTCCGGGCCTCCTCGGCCCGTACAGCCCGGGCCTGAAGACGAAGAACCTGGTGTGCGAGGGCTCCCAGGGCCCGAGTGCACCGCTGTTCGGGGGCAACTGGGGTGACTGGCGCGCGCCGCACGTCTACCGCGTCAACGCCGATACCGAGAAGACCGAGGACATCACCCCCACCCCCGAACAGGCTCCCGGCATGCGGTCGATGATGGGCGTCCGCGGCCAGGCTTACCACGATGACGTCGTCCTGCTAGCCGGGCCGCGGCTGACCCCGGCCGGGGGCGTGTCAGGGCTGAACGTGCTGGCCTACGAGGCGAGCACGGGCAGGTTCATCGGCGAGAAGCTCCTGCCCGAGTACTCCAACATGCGTACGGGCGTCGTGATCCGCGGCGAACTGTACGTGGGCGCGCGGGCCACGGGCGGCACCTTCGGGGCGGGTGGCGTGGTCCTGAAGTGGACCGGCGACAAGGCCGATCCGTTCCGGTTCGAGGTCGTCGCGGGTGGCCTCCCGCACGAGCCCGCGTACATCACCGGCCACGACGGCCGCATCGTCACGGCGAACTGGTCGACGTTCCGCCCGGGCCAGGCCGTCGGCGGCTCACCCGAGATGTTCATCAGCCCCGCGCTGCCGGCGCGGGGCGGCCTCACCCACACCCACGCCACCAAATGGAAGCCGATCTTCCAGCTCAGCCAGTACGAGCCGGACCCGGTCATCGCCCAGGCGGGCATGTTCGGCGCCCTCACCTCGTGGCGGGGCAAGCTCTACTTCAGCACGATGTACTACCCGACGTACAACACCGTCAACGCCTGGGCGTACTACGGCAAGCCGAAGACCGAGATCGGCCGCTTGAACACCTATGTGAACGCAGAGCGGGGCCTCCAACTCTTCGAGATGACCGATCCCGGCAAGGCGAACCAGAAGGTGTCCCTGCTCTACGGCGACCGGACCGTGCCGGTGTACGACACGGCGACCAAGACCTGGGTGCACAAGAAGAACAAGCTCAACCAGACACCGCGGTTCGGGCCCTCCGGGTTCGGCAACCGGTGGAACAACTACTCCTGGCAGATGACCGTGTTCAACGACCAGCTCTACCTGGGCACGGGCGACTTCAGCAACTTCCTCCCCGAGCACGCCGAACTGATGAAGGACCCGGCGCTCTTCGGCGTGTCCGACGTCACCGCCGAGCTGCTCAAGCCGGTGGTGAACTCCGTCAGCGCCGTGTACGGCGGCGCCGACACCTGGCGCATGACCGATCCGAACAGGGCCGCCACGCCCTTCAACCTGGACGGGTACGGCAACCGTCTCGCCCATGGCGTCCGCTTCTGGGTGCCCTTCGAGGACAAGGGCAAGCTGTTCACGGGAAGTGCCACCTTCGCGAACCTGGCCAACCGCAGCCGGGAGAGCGGGGGCTGGGACCTGACCGTGCTGAAGTAGCCGCGGGCACCCGGACGCCCCCGATCGAAGAACCGCGGGTCACCGGCTCGGGAGGGCCTTGACGAGTCGAAGCACCGAATGCAGACTAAGCGATCGCATAGTAACTATGCGATCGCTTAGTTCAATCGTCGGCCCTTTGGGAGGACTGATGCGACGCACGCTGTTCGGCGACGACCACGAAAGCTTCCGCGCTGCCGTGCGGCAGTTCGTCGACCGGGAACTGCGCCCTCGCCAGGAACGCTTCATCCAGCAACGCTCCATCGATCGCTCGGTCTGGTTGAAGGCGGGCGAGCAGGGGTTGCTCGGGCTGCTCGTGCCGGAGGAGTACGGCGGCAGCGGGGCCGGGGACTACCGCTTCAGCGCCGTGTGGAGCGAGGAGCTGGCCCGGCTCTCCGTGGCGTTCGCCTCCTCCTTCACCATCCACTCCGAGGTGGTGGCGCCCTATCTGGTGGAGTTGACCACCCCTGAGCAGCGCGAGCGCTGGTTGCCGCGCTTCTGCTCCGGGACGTTGCTCTCGGCGATCGGCATGACCGAGCCCGCCGCGGGCTCCGACCTCGCGGCACTGCGCACGACGGCGGTCCCGGATGGCTCGGACTGGATCCTCACCGGCTCCAAGACCTTCATCACCAACGGCTTCGGGGCGGATCTGGTGGTGGTCGCCGCCCGTACCGGCCCCGGCCAGCGGGCCAAGGGCATCACCCTGTTCGCCGTGGAAACGGATATGCCCGGTTTTGAACGGGGACGGAAACTGGACAAGGTCGGGCAGCATGAGGCGGACACGGCGGAGCTGTTCTTCAGCGAGGTGCGCGTTCCCGCCGCGAACGTCATCGGCGAGGTGGGGCGCGGCTTCGCCCACATGATGGAGCGCCTCCCCCAGGAGCGGCTCGGTGCTGCGGTGACCAATGTCGCGCACGCGGCACAGATCCTGGCCGAGACGATCGACTACGCCAAGGAGCGTCGGGCCTTCGGCCAGCCGGTGGGCTCCTTCCAGTACAACAAGTTCCGGCTCGCCGAGCTGGTGACGTCCGTCCAGGTCACCCAGGCTTTCGTCGACCAGTGCGTGGCGGCGCACGTGGTGGGTGAGCTCGACGCGGTGGACTCGGCCAAGGCCAAATGGTGGTCGGCCCAGGTGCAGAACGATGTCATCGACGCCTGTGTCCAACTGCACGGCGGCTACGGCTATATGAACGAGTACCGCGTCGCCCGCGCCTGGCAGGACGCGCGGGTGACAAAGATCTGGGCCGGTTCCAACGAGATCATGAAGGAACTCATCGGCCGTGACCTCGGCCTCTGAGGTCCCGGCCTGCGCACGCGGTGAGCCTGCGGCGCGCTCCCGCCGGATCGGTGACTCCCTGCGCCACCGATCGTCCGCCCGCCGTCCTGCGCACCGTTCGTCCGCCCTTCCCCGCCGGACCCCGAACATCCCCGCACACCCTGGAGTCATCTTGTGAGCGTCCTGGATCGTTTTCGACTGGACGGGCGGGTCGCCATCGTCACCGGTGCCTCCTCGGGCCTCGGCGTCGCCATCGCCCAAGCGCTCGCCGAGGCCGGCGCGGACGTGGTGCTCGCCGCCCGCCGCACGGCACAGCTGGCCGCCACCGCCGAACTGGTGGAACGTGCGGGCCGCCGCGCCCTGTGCGTCCGCGCGGACGTCTCCGCCCCCGCGGACTGCCGGGCCGTCGCCGAAGCCGCCGCGGGCATCGGCCGGGTCGGCGTCCTGGTGAACAACGCGGGCGTCGCCGAGGCCGTACCGGCCAGCCGCGAGACCCCCGAACAGTTCCGCGGTGTGCTGGACGTCAACCTCTTCGGCGCCTACTGGATGGCTCAGGCGACCGCCGCCGTGATGCCCCGGGGCGGCTCGATCGTCAATGTGTCCAGCGTGCTGGGCCTCGTCTCCACCGGGTTGCCCCAGGCGGCGTACGCCTCGTCCAAGGCCGGGCTGCTCGGTCTGACGCGCGATCTCGCAGCGCAGTGGAGCGGCCGGAAGGGAATTCGCGTGAACGCCGTCGCTCCCGGCTACTTCGCCTCCGAGATGACCGCCCGACAGGAGGACGGCTATGTCGACGGAATCGTCAGCCGCATCCCGATCCCGCGCGTCGGTGAGGCCGAGGAACTGGCCGCCGCCGTCCTCTTCCTCGCATCCGACGCCTCCGGATACGTCACCGGCTCGACCCTCACCGTCGACGGTGGGCTCACTGTCACCTGACCGGCGGCGCCCGGGACAATGGAGGGGTGACAGCGACCATCGACCCGGACGACCCCTGGTCAGGCACCGCCCCGGGGCACCGCAGAATCCTGGAGGCGGCACTCTCCGCCTTCGCCGACCGCGGCTACCACGGAGCCTCGACGCGCGACATCGCCGCGGCAGCCGGCATGAGCTCCGCAGCCGTGTACGCGCACCACCGCACCAAGGCCGACCTGCTCTTCGCCATCAGCGAGGCCGGCCACCGACACGTCCTGGCCGTGTGCGAACGGGCGCTGGAGGCCGAGACCACTCCGGTCGCCCGACTGCGCTCCCTGGTGCACGACTACGCCGCCTGGCACGCCAGACACCACCTCCTGGCCCGCGTCGTGCAGTACGAACTCCGTTCACTGCTGCCCGAGTACCGGGCGGTGGTCGTCGAACTGCGCTCCCGGACGGAGGAGCTGTTCGGGCGGGAGGTGCGGGCGGGGGTGGAATCGGGGGTCTTCCACACCGAGGACGCCGATGACACGACCCTGGTGATCCTGTCCCTCGGCATCGACGTGAGCCGGTGGTTCACCCCCGGCGGTACGCGCACGCCCGTCGGGATCGGCCGCACGTACGCGGGCGTGGCCCTCACCCTGCTCGGCGTCGACGGCCCGGTTCCCTCTTCTCCCTGAGCCGTGGGGCGCGTCCCCCGTGGTCCGTGGCCCGTGGAGGAGGCGTGCCCGGCTTCGCCCCGTGGTGCGCGGGCCCGGTCCACGACCGTGCCCCATGCACATGCATCCGGGTGATCGAGCCCTCCACCCCACCCGCGGCGATCCCCGAACCCCTCGCACCGGGTGGGGGAGCCGTGCGGGCCCTTTCGACGCCGGGTCGTTGCTGCCCGATCACCGACCCGTCGCCCGAGGCGTCGGCCTCCTCGTGACGTCCTGATGGATCCTGCCCGGCGGTCCTCGCTGCGGCAGCGGTCCGCCATGCCCCGCGGCCGGTGGATCGCCCCGGGTGCCGAGGGCGATGCCCGTCTGCACAGCGCCGGAAAGCCTCACACTTTCAAATCTTCTATCGCGTGATCTATTCGCCTCACACCCTTGACACCAAGGGGATTCCCTAAAAAACTAAATGAGCATTCACATCACTTAACCAGCCTTGGAGGTACGATGAGCCGCCGAGTCCTCGTGGCCGGTGTCGGGATGATCCCGTTCACCAAACCGGGTCGCAGTGACCCCTACGACGTGATGGGCGCCCGTGCGATCCGCGCGGCACTGGAGGACGCCCAGGTCCCCTACGACCAGGTGCAGCAGGCGTACGCCGGATACGTGTACGGCGACTCCACCAGCGGTCAGGCCGCGCTCTACCGCGTCGGCATGACCGGAATACCCGTCGTCAACGTGAACAACAACTGCGCCACCGGCTCCTCCGCCCTATGGCTGGCCCGTCAGGCCGTGGAGTCCGGAGCGGTGGAGTGCGCACTCGCCGTCGGCTTCGAGCAGATGCAGCGCGGAGCGCTCACCACCCACTGGAACGACCGGCCGAGCCCCACCGCCCGCTTCAATGAACTGCTGGACGAACTGCACGGGATCGACGACACGCTGCCACGGGCCGCCCAGCTGTTCGGCGGCGCGGGCGCGGAGTACGTCGAGAAGTACGGCGTGGACCCGCGGCTGTTCGCCAAGGTCGCCGTCAAGTCCCGTACCCACGCGGCCAACAACCCTTACTCCGTCTTCCGTGACCCGATCACGGAAGCGGAGGTCATGGACTCGCCGCACATCTTCGGCCCCGTGACCCGTCTCCAGGCGTGCCCACCCACCTGCGGCGCGGCAGCGGCGATCGTGTGCAGCGATGCGTTCGCGCGACGCCACGGGCTGCGCACCGACGTGGCGATCAAGGCCCAGGCGATGAGCTCCGACCGCCCCGGCACGTTCGACGAGAAGAGCATGATCGAACTGGTGGGCGCGGGACTGACCCGTTCGGCCGCCCAGCAGGTCTACGAGAGCGCAGGCGTGGACCCCCGTGACATCAAGGTCGTCGAACTCCACGACTGCTTCACCGTCAACGAGGTCCTCACCTACGAGGCGCTGGGGCTGTGCGAGGACGGCGGCTCGGAGAAGTTCGTCGCCGACGGGGACAACACCTACGGCGGCCGGGTCGTCGTCGGCACATCGGGCGGTCTGATGTCCAAGGGGCACCCGCTCGGCGCCACCGGCCTCGCCCAGTGCGCCGAGTTGGTGTGGCAACTGCGCGGCGAAGCCGAGGCACGACAGGTCGACGGTGTGACGCTCGCCCTGCAACACAACCTCGGCCTCGGCGGCGTCGGCGTCGTCACCCTCTACGAGAAGGTCTCCTGATCATGCCCCTGGACCGATCCCTCATCGGCACCACGTCACCCGAGTTGGTCGTTGACGTCGAACGGGGCCGTCTGCGCTTCTTCGCCAAGGCCACCGGCCAGACCGACCCCGTCCACCACGACCTGGACGCGGCCAGGGCCGCCGGCCACCGCGACCTCCCCGTCCCCCCGACGTTCCTGTTCTGCCTGGGCATGGAGGTGCCGAACCCCTTCGACTACCTGGAAGAACTGGGCATCGACCCCGTCACCGTCCTCCACGGCGAGCAGGGATTCGAGTACTTCGCACAGGCGTACGCCGGCGACACGCTCACGTACTCGACCCGCATCTCCGACATCTACGAGAAGAAGGGCGGCGCGCTCCAGTTCCTGGTGCGCGACACGGACGTGACCCGCGACGGCGAACTCGTCGCGCGACTGACCGCGTCGGCCGTCATCCGCAGAACGACCGGCAAGGAGCACACCGCATGAGCGCCCCGCGCCTGTCCCCCGGTGACACCCATGAACTGGACATCCCGAAGATCACCCGGACGTCGCTCGCCCTCTACGCCGGCGCCTCCGGCGACCACAACCCGGCTCACATCGACATCGACGCCTGCAAGGCCGTGGGCATCCCCGACGTCTTCGCCCACGGAATGCTCTCCATGGCGCACCTCGGCCGGCTGCTGACCGGCTGGGTGCCGCAGGAACGCATCCGCTCGTACCGGGTCCGCTTCGCCGCGATCACACCGGTGAACTCGACACCGGTCTGCCGGGGCACCGTCGTCAAGGTCGAGGACGGCCTTGCCCATCTCGACCTGACCATGAGCCTGCCCGACGGCACGGTGACCCTGCGGGGCTCCGCCGTCGTCTCCGCCGACTGAACAGCACCCACCGAACCCGTACGTGAGGACCTCGCAACCATGGGAACCCTGGACGGCAAAGTCGCCATCGTCTCCGGCTCCGGCCGTGGCATCGGACGCGCCATCGCCCTCAAGCTCGCCTCCGAAGGCGCCTCGGTCGTGGTCAACGACCTCGACCGCGGACCTGCCGAGGAGACCGCAGCCGACATCGAGGCAGCCGGCGGGCGAGCAGTCGTCTGTCCCGGCTCGGTCACCGAGGACGACTTCGCCGAGCGCTTCGTCGCCACCGCCGTCGACTCCTTCGGCGGTCTCGACATCATCGTCAACAACGCCGGATACACCTGGGACACAGTCATCCAAAAGATGACCGACGAACAGTGGGACGCCATCCTCGACGTCCACCTCAAAGCACCCTTCCGCATCCTGCGCGCAGCCCAGCCCTACTTCCGCAACAACCCCGTCGACCACCACCGCAAGGTCGTCAACATCTCCTCCACCTCCGGCGTCGCCGGCAACCCCGGCCAGGCCAACTACTCCTCCGCCAAGGCGGGCGTCATCGGCCTCACCAAGACCATGGCCAAGGAGTGGGGCCGCTACAAGGTCAACGTCAACGCCGTCGCCTACGGATGGATCCTCACCCGCATGACGGAGGCCACCGCCGACGACCGGGCCTTCGTCGAGATCGAGGGGCGCAAGCTCCAGGTCGGCATCAACCCGCAGCTCGCCGAAACCCTCTCCCGCACGATTCCGCTCGGCCGTCCCGGCACCCCCGACGAGGCAGCGGGGGCCGTCTACCTGTTGTGCACCCAGGAGTCGAACTACGTCTCCGGGCAGTGCCTGACCGTCGACGCCGGCCAGCGCTGAGCTCGCCCACCACCCCACCCCCGCCCGTCCGTCCCACGGCGGCCGGACGGTTCCCTCCCCACACCCCCGTGCTCCGCAACCGTGACCCGCCGACGCCGCCGGGTCGTCACTGGAGGATGACGTGTACCTCACCCAACCCCTGCACAGAGCACTTCAGCAACGCCCCGACGCGCCGATGACCGTGTGCGGCGAACGGGTCAGGACCACCGGGCAGATCGCAGACCGGGTCGCCCGACTGGCCGCCGCCCTGCGGAGCCTCGGCGTCGTGGAGGGTGACCGGGTGGGGATGCTCGCGCTCAATTCCGACCGGGTCCACGAGTACTTCCTCGCGACCTGGTGGATCGGCGCAGCTGCCCACCCGATCAACGTCCGCTGGTCCCCCGCAGAGATCGCCTATGCCGTGGGCGACTCCGGAACCGAAGTCCTCCTGGTCGACGACGCCTTCGCAGCCGTCGTCCCCGAACTGCGTGAGCGCTGCCCCGGCCTGCGCACCGTCGTCCACTGCGGCGACGGCCCCGCCCCCGAGGGCACAGTGTCCTACGAGGAACTGGTCCGCTCCTTCGAACCCGTACCCGACGGGCGGCACGGCGGTGACACGCTCGCCCTGCTTCTCTACACGGGCGGCACCACGGGGCTGCCCAAGGGGGTGATGGTCAGCCACCGCGGACTGTCCGCTTCGCTCCACGGCTCCATGCTGGCCATGCGCAACGTCGACCACGGCGGCGTCACCCTGGTCACCGCCCCGCTGTTCCACATCGCCGCCTTCTGTAGTTGGTACGCCCAACTGCTCATGGGCGGGACAGTGGTGTTCCTCCCCGCCTTCACCCCCGCCCACTTCCTCGACGCCGTACAGCGCCACCGCGTCACCACGTGCATCCTGGTGCCCCTCATGGTCCAGTTGGTCTGCGACCACCCCACCCTCGCCGACCACGATGTGTCCTCGCTGCGCAGCATCACCTACGGCGGTACGGCGAGCTCCGACGCACTGCTCCGTCAGGCGATGGAGACCTTCCCCGGGGCCGGGTTCACCCAGGGCTACGGTATGACCGAAACGGGCGTGCTCACCGTGCTCGGCCGTGCGGAACACCGGGCCGGCGGACCCAGGTTGCGTTCCACCGGCCGTGCCACCCCCACCGTCGAGATCGCCGTCCTGGGCCCGGACGGTTCGCCGTTGCCCCCCGACGAGGTCGGCGAGATCGCCACCCGAGGCGACCACGTGATGCTCGGCTACTGGGGCAAGCCGCAGGAGACCGCCCAAGCGCTGCGCGAGGGCTGGATGCACACGGGAGACGCCGGCCGCATCGACGAGGACGGCTACCTCTATGTGGTCGACCGCATCAAAGACATGATCATCACCGGCGGGGAGAACGTCTACTCCGCCGAGGTCGAGAACGCCCTCGCCTCCCATCCAGCCGTCGCCTCGTGCGCGGTCGTCGGACTCCCCGACGACCGCTGGGGCGAACGCGTCCATGCCGTCGTCGTCCTCAAGCCGGGGCGTACGGCGACCGTGGAGGAGATCCAGGCCCACTCCAAATCCTTGATCGCCGGATACAAGACGCCCCGCTCGGTCGAGTTCGTCGAGAGCCTGCCCACGTCCGCCGCCGGAAAGATCCTCAAGCGCGTCCTGCGCGACTCCGCGCGCCCCGACATGCCCTGAATCCCAGCCACACCCGCAGAGGAACGAGACGACACCCATGAAGCGCTCCGTCTTCAACGAGGACCACGAAGCCTTCCGGACGATGATCCGGGACTTCATCGGCAATGAGGTGGTCCCCCACTTCGACGCCTGGGAGGAAGCGGGCCTGCCGCCACGTGATCTGTTCCGCAAGCTCGGTGCCCTCGGGATCATGGGCTTCGGCATCCCGGAGCAGTACGGCGGCCCGGGCGAGACGAGTTACAAGTACCAGGCCGTCCTCAACGAGGAGTGCGCCCGCGCCGGAGTCATGCTCGGCCACTTCGGTGTGAGCACCAGCATCGTGCTGCCCTATCTGCTGAACCTCGCGAACGAGGAGCAGAAGAAGCGCTGGCTGCCCGGGATCGCCTCCGGGGACATCATGTTGTGCGTGGCGATGACGGAGCCGGGCACCGGCTCGGACCTGGCCGGGATCCGCACCACCGCGACGCTCTCCGATGACGGCACCCACTACGTGCTCAACGGCGCCAAGACCTTTATCACCGGCGCCCGCAACTCCGAACTGTGCGTGGTCGCCGCCCGTACCTCCGCCGCGACCACGGAGAACCGTCGTCAGGGCCTCAGCCTGCTCGTCGTCCCCACCGACAGCGAGGGCTTCGAGTACGGCCGCAAACTCGAAAAGATCGGCCTGCGCTCCTCGGACACCAGCGAGCTCTCGTTCACCGACGTCAAGGTCCCGGTCGCCAACCTGCTCGGCGAAGAGGGCCAGGGCTTCTCCTACCTGGGCCAGAACCTCACCCGCGAACGGCTCGCCATCGGCGTCGAGGCCGTCGCCCGCGCCCGGGCCGCCGTCGCCTTCACCCAGGAGTACGTCCGCCAGCGCACCGTCTTCGGCAAGCCCGTCGGTGCCTTCCAGAACACCAAGTTCGTCCTCGCCGCGTGCGAGACCGATGTCACCGCTGCAACAGCGCTGTGCGACCAGGCCCTCACCCTGGAGGAGACCGGTGACCTCACTCCCGCCGATGCGGCCCGCGTCAAGCTCCACGGCACCGAGGTCGCGGGCCGGGTCATCGACAAGTGCCTGCAACTGCACGGCGGCTACGGCTACATCCTGGAGTACCCCATCGCCCGCATGTACGCCGACATCCGTGTCAACCGCATCTACGGCGGTACCAGCGAGGTGATGAAGACGATCATCGCCAAGGACATGGGGCTGTGACCGGGCCCTGAGGATGCCCTGAGGATGTGGACGCGAAGGGCCGGTCCGACAAGTCCGGGCGGTCGACGTGAGGCCCGTACCCTCACCGTCGAGGGCCGGCTCCCGTCCGCCGCACTGCTCCTCATGACGTAGCGCACGAGCGTGCCGACGACTGGCGGGCCCTCGCCGCACTGTGTGCGCCGCCAGTCGACGCCGGGCACTCGTTGTGTTCCGCTCCACGATGCAACGCACGGCCAACGCCGAACGGTCACGGGTCTCGACCGCACCGCAGGCGGCCTCCACACTCCTGGAACGCGGACCCGCCCGGCGGCATGTCTCCGCGGCCTCACCCCAACCAGCTGAGGAGCAGCCTTGCGACTCGTACGCCTCTTGATCAGATCAGGTGCGGCACTCGCCGTCGCCGTGGCCCTGATGATCCCGACCGCGCCGACGGCCCGGGCCGACACCCGGGACCCGGTCCTCTTCGTGCATGGCCTCGGCGGCGCCGGACACAACTGGAACACCATGATCGCCGAGTTCGTGGAAGCCGGCTGGTCGCGCGACCGGTTGCACGCGATGTCCTACGACTCAGCGCGGTCCAGCGAATCCATCGCGGTCGAGATCAGGGACGAGGTCAATGCGCTCAAGGCCCGGACGGGCGCGACCAAGGTGGATGTCGTCGGCCACTCCCTGGGCGCGCTCAACTCGCGCTGGTACATCAAGTTCCTCGGCGGCACCGCCCAGGTGGACGACTGGGTGTCGATCGGCGGGGTCAACCGAGGCACCTACGGCGCACTGACCTGTCTGCTGGATTCCTGTCGGGAGGCCTGGCCCGGCAGCGACTTCCTCGATGCGCTCAACGGCGGTGACCCCACGCCCGGCGCGGTCGACTACACCACCGTCTGGTCCTCGTGCGACGAAGCGGTGAACCCGGACTACTACGCGACCCTTGAGGGCGCAACCAACTGGTACGCGGGTTGTGTCGGCCATATCACCCTCATCTTCGCTCCCCATGTGATCGACCGCACCATGAGTGCCGTCGCCTGATCCCGCACCCAACACCTGTCGGGCCGGCCCTCGTCCAAGGCGGGGTCCGGCCCGAGTTGCCTTCTACCGTCCCGTCACTCAGGGCCGGCTCCGGGGCCTTGCCTGCGGCTTCCGGACCGACGCCGCACTGCCTCCTTCGGACCCGTGAGACGGCGGGCATCGACGGCAAGGGTCAGGTCGACCAGGTCCCGTGGCCGGTCCAGGCGCTTCCCCGTGAGCTTCTCCAAGCGGTGCAACCTGTTCAGCACGGTGTTCCGGTGACAGAAGAGCTGCTCGCTCGCACGGTCGGTGGAGCCATGACAGCTCAGCCAGGTCTCCAGCGTCTCCAGGAGCGATCTACTCTCGTTGGGCGGCAGACCCAACACCGGGCTCAGCACGGTGTCCGCGTACTGGGCCGCCAAATCGGGACGGGCCAGCATCAGTGCGGCCGACAGATGGTCGTCCAGCAGCGCGGGACCCTCGTCCACACCGCACATGCCGAGCGCCAGCTCGGCCGATTCCCGTGCCCGACCCAACTGCGCGAGGCCCTCGACGGCCGGTCCGATCCCCGCACGCGTCCCCGGGGGAAGGGTCAGTGCGCGGGCCAGCTCCGTGACCGGTCGGTCCTCCAGCGGAACGACAGCCGCGTGCCCGTCCCGATAGGGGCACCGGTACAACCGGAAGCCGTCCACGTCGTGGCGTACCGGCTCCATCGCAACGGGACTCTTCGGGCCCTTGGAACGCACGACTGCGTACCGGCCGACAAGCGGCAGATCGAGGGCGATGGCCGCCGCCGACACGTCCATGGGATCCAACTGCCCGCGCAGCAACGTCTTCAGAACCGGCAGCATCGCCCGCTCGTTGCCGGACGTCAGCTCCGCCGTGGTCCGGCGGTGCGACTCGGTGAGCAGGGCCGTGTCCCGGCCCACGTAACGCCAGTAGTCGCTCGCGGCGTGCGCCATCGCACCGGACGTGCCGGGCACCTCGTGCACTACCGCCTCCACGAGGCGGTCCCACAGTACGGTCGAACCGATGCGGTACCCCTGCACCAGGGCGAGCAACGGCACCCCCTGGCGGGCCCGCCGTGCCGCCAGGGCCCATGCGTGCTCGCCCGATTCGGCGAAGCGGTCGGGCGAGGCGAGTGACCCGACGGCCGTCTCCAACGAAAGGTAGGCCGATTCCCAGAGGTCAGTGGGAGCCGACAACGGATCGCCGTAGTGGGCCACTTCCGCACGCACGCGCGCCAGTGCACGATCCACCAGGGGCGCCAGCCGGCCCCGTACCAGATCAGCGGCGTGCACGAGCACGGGTGGCGGGGCCGGGACCGCCAGAGCGGGGTCCTGTACGTCGATGGAGTCGGGCAGCGGCGGGGTGGTTCGGGCTCGTCCGGTCGGGCCCGATCGTGGGTGGGGAACCGAGGTCATCGAACCTCCCGCGCATGCATGACGTCGATGTGCTGGTGGCGCATTTCCGAGCGGGACGGGTCTCGTCGGATGTGCGCATTGTTCCCCGAGGACGCGCAACGCACCAGACTCCTGCCGGAGTCGCTTCGCACCGTCCGCATCGTCCGCACCGACTGTCCCGCGCCCTCACCAACGGCCGTGGTCGCTCGTCTCCGAGCGAGCCGACGCGGCACCGTTGAGCTGCTGTTGCCCTAGGCATCGGAGCCCGGCGGGCGCGCAGGAGGCGCGCTTCGCGGATATGGGCCGACACCGTCGTTCCGGATGACTCGAAGGCGCGGTGCGCAGGGAGATGTGGTGGGCGGCGGCGATGGCCGGGGGTGTGAGGGCGGGTCCTCGGCGTCCTGGGCCACCGTATGAAACCCGGCGAGGTATCGGCCATAACTTCCGTTCATCCCGGACCTGATGTCCGGGCCGTTCCCTGAAGTGTGGATACGTGAGGCGGGTCTAAGGGTGTTGCAGTTCGCTCGGCAAACCGTGCCGCTGTCAGACCCACGGACTAGCCTCGGCTCATGACTTCCTTGGATCTTGCTGCATTCGATCGGGCGTGGGATCGCCTGGAGACATGGCTCGCCCGTCATTCGCCTGCGGATCACGCCGCGCTGCGACCACCGGCAACAGCTCTGGAGATAGCGGAGTTGGAGGGGCATGTGGGCTTCACCCTCCATCCCGAGCTCAGGCGGTTGCTGGAGCTGCGGAACGGCGTTGCCGAGCCCGAGCCGGACGACGGGCCCGGGTCCGGAGTGTTTCCGGCCGGCGGCATGCTGCCGCTGGGGCACCGGCTCAGCTCCACCGCAGCGATCGCTTCGATCCACCAGATCCTCGTGGAAGTCGGGGAGGACAACGCCGAGGCCGAGCTGTGGGACGAAGAGGAGCTCTCCGGTCATCTGCACCAGTGCGTGCCGTTCGCTCTTCCCAACGACGGAGGCGTCGCATTTGTCGACCATCGTCCCGGAGCCACGTACGGGCATGTGTTTGAGATGGGTATCGGGTCCGGTGATCTGGAGGGCACGCTCTGGGGCTCAAGTCTGACCGAGTTCGTCGGGGCCGTGACGAACGCTCTCGAAACGGAGGCTCCGTTCCTCTCCTATTGGCCCACCGCGTTCGAGCACTCCGCCGGCAGGACGTGCATCGCATGGGAGGTGCGTGCGTAGATCAACGATCGAGCGGAAGGACGTGGTGGTCCGGAGTGTCGAGCCAGATGTGTTCGCCCCGACTGTCAACGGTGAGTCCAAAGCGTCCGGGTGTCGGTTCACCGGCGCCGGTCCACCAGCGGTGGGCTGCCTCCAGTTCGTCCCAGAGCAGTCTCGGCCCGCTCTGATAGACGGTTGAGATCGGCTTTCCGTCGTGGAGGACGGCCGCCGCCCAGGAGCGGTCGGTCAGCCCGTAGAGCCATGCGCTGCGACTCGCGCCGCGCCGATCCCCGAGGTAGGCGCACTCGGGTACGAGGAGTCGGGCCGCGGTCATGAACGGGTGCCGCGATGGGTCGTCGAGTCCGGTGGAACGGGAGGTGAGCGTGGTGGTGCGGATGGTGGCATCGCCGGGGAACTCGGCCGGGAGATAGGCGGCTTGGTCGACGCGTCGGCGTTGGGTCCTCACCTTCATGAACTCGACGGGGTCGCCGAGCAGACCCACGGCAGTGGTTCCGTCCCGGGAGACGGTGAGCCGCACGATGTGATCGGCGTTGCTGAAGTGCGTTCCCCACGGGGTGACGATCAGGCCACCAGGTCGGGTCTGTTCCACCCAACGGTAGGGGACGGTACGTAGACCAGCGGTGGCGATGATCCGGTCGTAGGGCGCCCCTGAGGGGTGCCCTCGGAGGCCGTCACCGGTGATCACGGTGGGGTGGAGTCCACTCCGGGCCAGCGCGCTACGGGCTGCCACCGCAACGGCATCGTCGATCTCGACGGTGGTGACGAGGGTGTCCCCGAGTCGGTGGGCAAGGAGGGCTGCATTCCAACCGGTGCCGGTACCGATCTCCAGGACGCGGTGTCCATCGTGGACGTCGAGTTCGGCGAGCATGGCCATGACGACACTGGGCATCGACGCCGATGACGTGGGAACCCGACCGGGGTCGGTTCCGGTGTGGTGCCCGTCGTCCCACTGCGTAGTGATCGGGACGTCGGCGTCCGCTGCCGCGTACCACGGGGACGCGTCGACGGTGCGGTCGCAGGTGCTGCCCGTCTGCGTCGCCATGTCGAACGGCCACATCACGTCCGGGAGGAACAGGGCGCGGTCGACGGCGTCAAAGGCCCCGGCCCACTCCGGGGTCATCACGCCGGACTCGTGCAGCAGACGGCACAGTTCGACCCGCCCCGGTCGCACGTCTTGTCCGATGGACGTCACTTCTTGTGCTTGCCGTCTCCGTCGGGCGTGGACCCGTCCGGGCTGGGTGGGTCCTGCGGCGGGGTCCAGGGTTGCCCGGGGTGCCCGTCTCCCCCACCAGCGCCGCCCGGGTCCTCGCCACTCGCCACGATCACGTCGGTCCTCATACTGCTCCCCCGTCGCCAGATGTCGACAGGCACTCTACGGACGGGCATCCGCGGTGGCGAGAGCGCTCGGAAGCACTCTCGGCGCACCGGCAGATGCCCGTACCGCGACCGCTCGCGCCCCCGCGACGGCCCCGTACTCTCCCTACTTCCCGACCGGGGTACGGAAGTCGTCCCCACGCCTCACGGTGTCGTCCTTACGCCTCGCGAAGGGGCAGGTCGTCGGGGACGAGCACCTTCGCGGCCGTCCTCTCGGTGATCTCATCGACGGTGACACCGGGCGCGGTCTCGACGAGGACCAAGCCCTCATCAGTGACGTCGAGGACGCCGAGGTCGGTGATGATCCGGTCCACGCAGCCCTTCCCGGTGAGCGGCAGGTCACATGCGCCCACGATCTTCGGGGTGCCGTCCTTGGCGGTGTGGGTCATGGTGACGATCACCCGACGGGCACCGTGCACGAGGTCCATGGCTCCGCCGATCCCGGTCACCATCTTGCCCGGGATCGCCCAGTTGGCGAGATCGCCCCGCTCGGAGACCTGCATGGCACCGAGCACGGCCGTGTCGATGTGACCGCCGCGGATCATGCCGAACGACAGCGCCGAGTCGAAGAACGCCGAGCCGGGCAGGACGGTGACGGTCTCCTTTCCGGCGTTGATCAGGTCCGGGTCGACCGCGTCCTCGTCCGGGAAACGCCCGGTGCCGAGGATGCCGTTCTCCGACTCCAACACGACGTGGACGCCCTCGGGCAGATGGTTGGGGATCAGTGTCGGCAGCCCGATGCCGAGGTTGACGTACTCGCCGTCCTGTAGTTCGCGGGCCGCGCGGGCGGCCATCTCGTCCCGTGTCCAAGCCATCAGACCCGCACCTCCCTGGGCGTCACCGTGACGTTCTCGATCTTCTTGTCCGTGGCCTGTGCGGGGCTGAGGGCAACCACGCGCTGGACGAAGATGCCCGGCAGATGGACGTCGTCGGGGTCGATCCCGCCTGGTTCGACCAGTTCCTCCACCTCGGCGATCGTGACGCGACCCGCCATGGCCGCCAGGGGGTTGAAGTTGCGGGCGGACTTGTTGAAGACCAGATTGCCGTGCCGGTCGCCCTTCGCCGCCCGCACGAGGGCGAAGTCCGTGGTAATCCCGTGTTCCAGGATGAATTCGGCGCCGTCGAACTCGCGCACCTCCTTGGCCGGTGAGACCACGGCGACGCCGCCCTGTCCGTCGTACCGCCAGGGCAGTCCGCCGTCGGCGACCTGGGTGCCGACCCCGGCGGGCGTGTAGAAGGCGGGTATGCCGCAGCCGCCGGCGCGCAGCCGCTCGGCCAGCGTGCCCTGGGGGATCAACTCCAACTCGATCTCGCCGCCCAGGTACTGGCGGGCGAACTCCTTGTTGCCACCGATGTAGCTGCCGGTGACCCGGGATATCCGCCCCGCCGAGAGCAGCACGGCGAGCCCGGAGTCCAATGCTCCGCAGTTGTTCGAGACCACGTCCAGTCCCGTGATGCCGGCCTCGTAAAGCGCCTGGATCAAAACCCCCGGCACTCCACAGAGCCCGAAGCCGCCGACTGCGAGGGACGCCCCGTCAGGGATGTCCGACACCGCCTCGGCCACTGAGGCGATCACCTTGTCCATCCGCCCGCACACTTCCCTTCAGGGCGCCAGCGCCCTTGACTGAGGTTGTTCGTTGGTGAACTCAAGTCCACGATCGTTCGGACCGAGGGGTGGAACCGTGGGTTGGAACGGAGGGTTGGAACCGATGATGGCGACCGAGTGTTCGATCCTCTGCACGGCACTCGGGACCGTGCCGGATGGGTCGTTGCGCACCGGCGCGTTCACGGGGCCTCCACAACCTCCGGCTTACGCCGGCAGCTCTCCCAACAGTCGGCGATAGATGCGCGCGTAGGCGGCCAGCTGTGCCAACGACAGTTCGTCGCACCGCGGATCGTCGGCTGCCGGCTTCATCTGCGGCCCGAGGCGTACGGTGTCGACGCCACGGGCACGCAGCACGACACCGTCGGTCGACCCCGTCCAACCCGTGATCGGCGGCGGCTGCGCACCGAACTCGTCGAGCCAGGCCGCCCGGGCCGCGGTCACCACCGGGGCGTCGGCAGGCGTGGCCGCGGCCGTCGCCCCCGCCTCGGCCTCCACCTCGACCGTGCAGTTCCGCAACGCCGAATGCGCGCACCGCGCCCGCAGCCGGTCGGCCAATTCGACCGCCAACGCCTTCGGCTCCACCGGGTCTCCGGCAACGACGTACATATCGATCTGCAACTGGGCCGGCAGCAGATCCGGCTTGTCCGGCCAACCTCCGCCGAGCGCACCGATGCCGCAGGCACGGCCGGTCTGCCCGACCCGTGGGTCGGCGGCCAGATAGTCCGTGCGCCAACGGGCCAACTCGTCCAGGACGACACCGGCCGAAGCGAGGACTCCCCCGGCTGGCGTGGCCGACTCCGGCAGCATCGCGATTCCCGAGCGGCCGGTCACCCGGACGGTCAGATAGAACGAGCCCGGCTCGTGCCACAACAGGGTGGGCGGGCTGCACTTGGCCACGATCGCGGACCGCGGCAGCGGATAGGCGTCGGCGTACGCCTCCAGCCCGGTGATCCCACTGGCGCGGCGGTGCGTCCCGGAGCCGGCGAGAAGCAGCCGCCCGGAGCCGGCTTCGGCGAAGGCGACCAGCGCGGCAGCGGCCGGCCCTCGGCCGACCCCGAGACCGAAGCCGGACACTGCATCGCCCGCCACACCGAGCCGGCTGACCGGCGCGGCATTACCGGTGACGAGCCGGATGCCCACGCCGTCCTCGTCCAGCGACGTGTCCAGGTGGGAGTAGAGCAGGGGCCCGGCCCCGTGCGCAGCAGCCAGGCTGCCACCCGCGGGACCGTGCTCCAACACCTGCCACTCGATGTGCGGCCACCGGTCCGCGCACCACTTGCGCAGCCGGTGGGCCGCCGTCCGCTCCGCCCCGCGCGGGGCCGGGGTGGTGTCGAGCAACCGCAGAACGTCCAGCAGTTGCTCTCTCAAAAGCGTCCCCAGTCGTCGGAAGCCGGACGCCACACATCGATGTTGCGCGGGTCGGCCGGCATCCTGCGGGGCCGGTGGGTCTCATGCTCCTCCGGGGTGAAGACCCGGTGCGAGTCGCACAGCTCGTACCGCGGGCCGAAGCGCGTGTCGTGCATGTAGAACGCGATCGACGTCGAAGCCGAGTGGTTGACGATGTCGGAGGCGATCGGGGCGCCCTTGTAGAGCGCCCGGGCGCGCATCCGCATGACGTGGTCGAGGCTCTTCATCGCGAAGCACAGGTGTGCGACGTAATGCTCCGTGTTCTTCTGTATCGCGAGGCTGTGGTGGTAGCGGTCCTCACAGCGGAAGAACGTGGTCGAGCCGACGACGTGGTCCGACGGCAGGAACTTCAGGACGTTCTGGTAGAAGTCAATCGTCTCGTCGAACTTCGCGGTGGCGATGAAGGGGTGCACCAGGTCGAGCGGCCGGATCTCGATGGTCGGAGGCTCGGCGTACTCCTGGAACTCGGTGAACAGTTCGACGACGAGGCCGTTGGGATCCTTCACGCCGAAGCCGTTGTCACATAGCGCCTTCTGCCGCTCCTGGAGTTCGAGGACCTCCAGTCCTGCATCGAGAACGCGCTTGTGCAGTTGTTCGAGGACCTCCTCGCTCGCCACGCTGTAGCCGACCGCGGTCGTCCACCCGTCCGTGCGCTCGGGCGCATGGATCAGCTCGATCGCGTGGTGCTCGATGTCGGCGCGCAGATAGGCGTACTCGTCCGTGCGCTGTTCCAGCTGAAGCCCGACGTGGTACTGGAGGAAGTCAATCGTGGCCTCCATGTCCGGAACTTCGATCCGGGCGTACTCCATGCCGTACGGGCCGTGCGGGCGGGTGCTCACCGGCGGTGTCCTTCCTGCCGTGAGCGAAGCGCGCTCGGTGAACTCGAACGAGGTGATGGCCTGCTGGGCGATGACCGGTCGCCAGCGCGTGCGCACGAAGTGCTCGTGGGACTCGCTACTGAGATAGGCGAGCAGGTCGTCCTGATCGTCGAAGTCGACGGCCATCGTGTGGGCGAACGTCTGGTCGCGGGTGCTGATGTTCTCGCCGAGGACAAAGCCGCGCATGGTCGGGTACCGGTCGGGGAAGGTGCGCAGCTCGGCCAGGACGGACGCGCGCGCTGCCGGGTCGACTCCGTCGGCGAAACGAAAGGACAGGGTGTGTCTGATCATCGGGTCACCATCCGTCGCCGGCTAGAGGATGAAGCTGAGTCGGGCGCCTGCCGCCAGCGACTCATGGCCGAGGATGGAGCGCCGCAACCGGAAGCGGAGGCCGTCGTCGGTCGGTACCAGTACATGCTCGTACCAACCGACGTAGGCGTCGAAGCGTCCGTCGCGGGCGCGGTGCACCACGAAGGAGGCCGCCACCCGGAAGGAGTCCTCGGTGTGTTCGGTATCCATGGCGTCCGCAGCGTTCTCGGACAGTCGTACGTTGGACACCAGGCGGTGCGTGCGCGAGTGCGGGTTCTCGGCGTGGGCTTTGCGGGACTTCAGCCGCTTGACCCGGGCGAGCAGCAGGTTCCAGTCGTCGTCGACGAACGATCCGGTCTCGTGCAACGACCAGCCGGGCCGATAGTCGGTGGTCGGGACCTCGTAGCGGGCACCGGGCTCGAAGAGGGCCAGCCAACCGTCGTAGTCCCAACGGTCAAGGATGTCGGCCTCGGCGTAGAGGAAGTCCTCGATCTCCTGCCGGGTGATGGTGCGCCCCGCACACCACACGGAACCGCTGTTGTGGATCGTGGTCATCGCACGTCCCTCCCCGCCAGGAAGGACGCCGGGCGCTCGCCGTTGATTTCGATGCCGTCATCGACCCCGATGGCTTCGACCCAGTGCCGCCAGAAGCCCCGCATCGCACCTTCGTCGATGGACCTGCCCTGCACACCCTTGACCTCGTCGGCCATACCGCGCGACATATCGCTGAAGTCCAGCTCGGGCAGACCGGTGCCCGCCGTGGCCTGGATGCCGCGCTGGACCGCCTCGTACGCCTCGATGTCGTCCGGTGTGGCGAGTCCGCCCGGGCCGACGAAGCTGACGACAGTCTTCATGCGCAGGGCGCGCGTGTCCGGGTCCTCGACACGCGGCACGAGCTGCCACGCGCGCACGTCGGTCTGGTCGGGCGCCACGGGTTCCAGTTGCCGGATCGACAGGCCCTCGATGTCGAACAGCAGCAGGTTCGGGAACACGAACAGGATGTGGCTCTCGTCCGCCACGTGGTGGGCCCGCTCCTCGCCGAGTCGTTCTGTCATCTCGGCTCGGTGGGCGTCGGTGCGGACGCGTTCGTCCTCGCCGAAGCGGGGTTCCCAGATCATGCTGATCCGTCCGCCGTGACCGGTCAGAACCAGCAGGCCATGGCCGTTGCCGAGGTTGTACGCGTACTGGTTGTCATCGGTGACGGCGTAGCCGCTCTCCCGCAGATATCCCACGAACGTGTTGTGCGTCGGTGAGAAGTGGTACCCGTCCATCGCGTTCTCGACGGCGAGCTTCCAGTTGCCCCGTACTCCGTAGAGCTGAGTACCGGGCAGTGTGGTCATGCCGCCGACGTGCTGCTGCTCGATCATCGTCATGTAGTCGGCGGCGTCGCCGAGGTGTTCCAGCAGGGGCGGAACGTCGGGGTCGAAGGAGACGAAGACGAAACCCTCGTGGATCTCCAGGCGCGCCACGCTCCGCAACCCCATCGTGGAGCGGAACTCATCGCTCGACTCGTACGCGCCGGCGTCGGGGATCGCGGCGACCTCACCGTTGTTGCGGAAGGTCCAGGCGTGGTAGAAGCACTGGAACAGCCTGGCGGAGCCCTCGTTCTCGCGGCACAACACGGTGCCGCGGTGTGGACAGGAGTTGAGGAACGCGTGCACCTCGCCGGCGCTGTCCCGACAGAAGATCAGTGGTCGACCGCCCAGAGTGCGGACCTTGAAGTCGTTGGGGTTGGGTATCTCGGTCTCGTGCCCGAGGTAGAGCCAGGTGTGCATCCACACCCAGCCACGCTCCCGGCTGAAGATCTCCGCGCTGCGGTATGCCTCGCGGTTGACCCGGAAGGTGAGTTGGTCCCAGTCCTCGACGATCATCGGTGCTGGAGCGGTCCGGTGATTGCTTCCCATGGGGAGTTTGCCTCTCACAAGTCCCGACCCGAGTGGCGCGCTGCGTGAGACGCCATCTCGTATGTCGCATGAGCGTCCCCCAGCTCACTCGACGGTGTCAAGCATTCGCCCACCTGATTGACATACGGGGTGCACCCGGACATCATCCTGTTCCACATTGAAATACACCGTCTCGCATACTGCGCAAGCGCTTGAAGGGCGACGAGCGTGCGCCACCCGCCTTCGCGCGAGCCTCCTCGACATCGCGGACAGCGACGGCACAACGGACGAGAACCTTCCACGACTGCCGACCGTCCGGCTTCCGTTCACCGTCGCGGCCTGCGTCGAACGAGCGCCTGAGCACGCTCCAACCACCCTTACCATTGCGTTACACAAGACAGCGTTTCATTTGATGTCCCTACCAACTTGACTGAGCATGGACAGGAGCGTGGTATCCATGACGACGAAGGTGCAGCGCGGCACCGGCGAGCAGGACGGTCCCGAAAGGACCGCCCCGACCATCCAAACGGTGCAGCGTGCAGCGCTGATCCTCGGCTCGTTCACGGTCGGCAAGCCGCACATGAGCCTCAACGAGATCACCGCGCGCCTCGGGGCGAGCAAGGCGACCGCGCACCGCTACACGAAGGCACTGCGGGCGGCGAACCTGCTGCGGTACGACGAGCGCACCTCGCTGTACTCCCTCGGACCCCAGGTGCTCACGCTCGCCGCGGCTGCACGGGCCGGCCTGCCGATCGTCGCCGCTGCCGAGCCGTACATGGAGGATCTGGTCCGCCAGATCGACGAGACGATCGTGCTGTCCGTCTGGGACGGCGAGTCCGCGACCGTGGTGCGCTCGGTGGACAACACCGACCACATGGTGCGCATCAGCGTCCGGGTCGGCTCGCGCCTGAACCTCACGTCCTCGGCACAGGGACGCGTTTTCCTCGCCCTCCTGCCCCCGGAACAGGTACCGGCGCTGCCCCGTTCGGTCCGCAGGTCGACCGAGCTCACCGAGGAGCTCGACGCCATCCGACAGCACGGTCTTTCGGTCAACTCCCCCACGGTCAACGGGGTGCGCACCATCGCGGCACCGATCTTCGAGGGGGAGAAGATCAGCGGGACGCTCGCGATCGTCGGCACGACGGCGACCGTCCCTGACGACGTCAAGTCGCCGATGGCACAGGCACTGTTGGAGACGGCCCGCGCGTTGTCGCAGCGGCTGGGAACCTCAGACGGAAGCTGACCCGCTTACGTCGGCAGTGGCCGGGCCCACCGCGAAAACGGTGGGCCCTTCCGTCGCGCACCACTCGTCATCACGGGGCGGGCACACGTCGTCCGCCCCCCACGGGCCGTGGGGGGGCGGACGACGTACGACCAAGAGGCGCGGAGCTCCTGCACCAGCGGAGCGGCACACCGCAGCGGGCCGTCAGCAGCTCAGGGAAGCAGGTCGGCCCGCGGTGGCACGAAGAAGTCGATGTTCACGCAGGGGGCCTCCGTCGGCTCCACGTAGTGCTCGCTGCCGCGGGGAACCAGGAGGAACGCTCCGGCGGACATATCGTGCGCAACGCCGTCCACGTAGTAGTTCGCACGGCCCTCGGCGATGTGCACCAGTTGGTCGAAGTCCTCGTGCCGGTGCGGGTTGAGCGTCATGCCCACCTCCAGCTCGTGATGGCAGATCATGACCTCGTCCGTCGCGTAGACACGGCGACGGACCCCCGGCCGCACCTGGGTCACCGGTAGGTCGTCCCAGTTGACGACGGTGTTGAAGAGCGCTGCGTTGCGTGTGCTCACTGCTTTCCCTCTCCGGTGCTCACTGGTTTCCCTCTCCGGCGGCCGCCCGCAGGCCGGCCGCCAACATCTGCAGGTCCGAACCGACGACGAGATACCCGCAGTCGCCGAGGCCCAGACCAGTCGCGGCGCCCCGGTTCGGCGCCCAGCCGCCGAATGCCACCCCTGCGGATCGGGCAGCGTCCCCCACCCGCTCCACCGCTGCGCTCAGCACGGCCGGATCCACCGGCAGACCCAGGTCGACCGCGAGGTCCGTGCTGCCGATGAAACACACGTCGAGAGCAGCGATCAGTTCCGGCAGGGGGTCGGTCCGCGCCGTCTCGATCTGGCCCACGAGCAGCGGCGGATCGTCCTGCTCGGCACGGAGGAACCCGGCCAGCGGGGCCGCACCGAACCGGGCGGCCCTGTTGGCCAGGCTCACCGACCGACGACCGGCCGGAGCGAACCGGGTGGCCGCCGCGAGTGCCTTCGCCTGGTTGACGCGGGTGAGCATGGAAAGCTGGATTCCGGCCGCCCCGGCTTCCAGGAGCCGGTTGATGGCGGCGGCGTCCACATCGGGCACCCGGACGAGGGCCGGCAGGCCGCAGACGTCCGCATGGCGCACCAGGTCGACGGCGTTCCGCTCGGTGAGGGTGGAGTGTTCGAGGTCGACGACGACGAACTCGAACCCGGCTGCCGCGGCCAACTCCACCACGTCGGGCGATGGCAGTTTGACGAACGTTCCGACGGCGGGCTTCCCCGCCGTCAGAGCCGCCCGCAGTCGGCGCCGCAGTAGATGGACGTCACCGACGCTCATCGGTTCCTCCCGTGGGTGCTGGTGTGCGGACGTCGACTACAGTCCCCGCCACGGCACGATGTCGACCTCGGCGCCACCGTGCAGCACCACGGTCGGCTCCAGGCGCGGTGCGACGATCGTGTTGCCCGCGGCATCGGGCAGTGTGACCTCTTCGGTCTCGGTGACGACCGTGACATCGGCCCGTCCACCGACCTCCAGGCGCCCGTAGCCCTCGGAGTCGAGGCCGAGCAGTTGTGCCGGTGCGACGGTGGCCCGCCGAATGCACTCCTCCAGGGGCGCGCCCAGCGCGACCAGCTTGGAGATGCTGGTGAGCAGGTCGAACACCGGGCCGCGCCAGTTGCGCGCGCTGGTGTCGGAGCTGAGGATGTCGGGCAGGAATCCGTCGGCGATCGCCCGGCGCGCCACCTCGAAGCTGAGGTTGCTCTTGCCGTGCGCGGAGTCGAACAGCACACCGCGCTCACGGGCAGCGGCAACGGCGGGCTGTACGCGGTCGCCGTCGAGGATCCCGTGCGGCTTGCCGGTGTAGCAGTGGGCCACGATGTCGCCGGGGCGCAGGTAGTCCAGGACGACGGGCAACGGCTCCGAGGTCTCGCCGATGTGCAGCATCAGCGGCAGACGGGCCTGTTCGGCCAGCGAAACGGACTTCTTCAGCAACGACTCCCAGTTCTCGCCGACGACGTCCTCGGAGAGACGGATCTTGAAGCCGCGCACGATGTCGGGGTGGGCCTCGGCGGTCGCGAGTGCGTCCTCGGGGACCAGGGTGTCGGGGTTCAACAGCTCGCCGAACCGGAAGTCGATCAGGCCGAGCACCGAGACATTGAGGAAGTTGACGATGCGCAGCGGGTTCGGCTCGACCACCAGCTTGCGGAAGGCTGCGAACGTCGAGGCGCCGGCCGTGCCGGCGTCCGCTGCGGCGACCACACCGCGGCGCAGATGGGCTTCCTCGGCAGGGGCGCCGACGGCGGAGACGTACTGGAATATGTGGGTGTGGCCCTCGACGAGACCCGGTAGCACGGTGGAGCCGGTGACGTCGATCGTGCGGGCCGCGTTCGCCGCCAGACCCTCGCCGATCGCGGCGATGCGGTCACCGGTGACCGCCACGTCGAGCCGGGCGTTCGTGGCCGATGCCGGGTCGATGACGGTGCCGCCGGCGAGTACGAGGTCGTAGGACGGCGCGGAGGAGTTGGACATCGGTGTGACTCCTGGGTGAGGGGAGGTCAGCTGACCGGTTCGGTCAGCCGGTGGTCGCGCGGTGCGGCATCCGAAGGGCGCACCATGCGGGTGACGAGGGGCAGCACACCGTCCACCTCGACTCGTACCTCGTCGCCGTCGGCGAGGAAGCACGCGCGGTCCTGGCCGGTGCCGGCCGGGGTTCCGGTGAGGATGACATCGCCGGGTTCGAGCGCGGCGAACCACGACAGTCTGCTGAGCAGATCGGGGATGGGGAAGATCATCCCGGCGCTCGTGTCGTCCTGGAGGAGCTCACCGTTGACGTGGGTCCGTACCCGGATCGCGTCGCGGTCGGCGAGGTCGTCGGCGGTACGGAGCGACGGGCCGAGCGGTGTGAATCCCGGGTAGCTCTTGGCGAGGGCCGGGGTGCCCGTGGCGCGCATGACATCCCGCGCCGTCATGTCGTTGGCGGCGGTGATCCCGGCGATCGCGGGCCAGACCTCGGACTCGGTCGCCCGGTACAGCCTGCGCCCGACGACGACCGCGATCTCCCCTTCGTAGTCGGGTTCGGTCGCGGACTGCGGAAGCACCACGTGCGCACCGGGTGCCGACACCGCGGACGAGGCGGCCAGATAGAGGATCGGTTGCTCGGGCAGTCCCCGGCCGGCGCGAGCCGCCTTCGACCGGTAGTTGAGCCCGACGCCCCACACCGCGCGGGGGCGGCCCAGCGGCGCCAGGAGCGTGGCCTCGTCGAGCGGAATGCGGCGGAGGACAGCGCAGGATTTCAGGCACTGGAGCGATCCCTCTCGTTCGAGGACCGCGCCGACGTGCGGAAAAGCAGTGTCCAGGAGGGCGACAGACCCGTCCTCGATCCGGCCCAGGCCGGCCTGTGTCGTCACTACTTGCATGGCAGGCATCTTTCAATGCGAGACGGCATCATGTCAAGCGATACGCAAATCCGAGCTGGAGGCACGCGGACGCACCTTCCGGGCGGGGGTGGGAAGGCATTTCGGAGCGCCAGAATCGAGCTGCCGAAGCGCAGTTCGTACGAAGCGGGAGAGGAACACAGGCGACGGTGAACGGGCGAGCACCGCGTACACGCAGAAGACGATCACCCGTAGAACACACCTTGGGCGGAAAACCCAACTCCACACCGGATCGTCGAGTTCAATCCCATTGCGTACGACTCATTGACAACCGTCGAGGGACGCCAATACGTTCGGGCCGATCCGGTCGGTGGGCAACAAACCGATCGGAGGAGCGCCCAGGCGCTCAGGAGACCGTTGCATGCCGACCAGGCGTGCAACGAACTGGCCGGTGACCGAAGTCCCACAGCCAGCGGAGGTCTCTCGCATGAAGGTTGTACTCCATCGAACCCACGGCGGCCCCGAAGTGCTCGAGGTCGTCGACGTACCGGTGCCGGAACCGGGGCCGGACGAGGTGCTCGTCCGGGTCGAAGCCTGTGGTCTCAACCACCTCGACGTCCTCCAGCGACGCGGCCCCGGCCTGATCCCGGGCTTCGCCCTACCGCACGTGGCCGGCATGGACGTCGCGGGCACCATCGCCGCGGTCGGCCCCACGGGCAACGGCCGGACGGCCGGGGGAACCGTGCTCGCCGAAGGCGCACGTGTCGTTGTGAATCCCGCCGTGCCGTGCGATCGCTGCGAGAACTGCGTCATCGGAGCGGACGGCAGATGCGCGACCGCGGGTGTCATCGGCGCCACCCTGGCGGGCGGCTATGCCGAGTACGTGCTCGTCCCGGCGGCCAATGTCCACCATGTGCCAGACGAGGTCGACCTGATGGACGCGGCCGTCGTGCCGACGATCTGGATGACGGCCTGGCACGCACTCATCGAGATCGGCAAGGTCCGCCTCGGCGAGACGGTGCTGATCCACGCGGCCGGCAGCGGTGTCAGCACCGCACTGATCCAGCTGGCCAAGGCCAGCGGTGCCCGTGTGATCACCACCGTCAGCACGGACGAGAAGGTCGAGTACGCACACGGCCTGGGCGCCGACGTCGTGGTCAACTCGACGACCGGCGACGTCGTGGCGGCGGCCCGCGAATTCACCAGCGGACGGGGCGTCGACCTCGTCCTCGACCACGTCGGCCCGGCCACCTGGAACACCGGCGTCTACAGCCTCGCGTCCCGTGGGCGACTGGTCTTCTTCGGCAACACCACCGGCAACCGGGCCGAGTTCGACCTCGTGTACGCCTACCACTTCGGGCTCCAACTGCTGGGCTCGGACCCGTACGACCGCCGTGAGTTCGCCGCGATGCTCGACGCCTACTGGGCCTCGACCTTCCGCACTCCGATCGACAGCGAGTTCGCGCTCAAGGACACCGCGGCGGCGCAGGAACGCATGGAGTCGCGACGGGCTACCGGCAAGATCGTGCTGCGCCCATGAGTACGGCGCCCACCACCCCGGTCAGTCCGGCGCCGGTGTGGGACGTGATCAACGGATTCACGTCCTACTGGGCGCTCTCGACCGCGCTCGATCTCGGCCTGTTCGACGCCCTCGCGAAGGACGTCGATTCCGGGACCGGACTGGACGCCGGGCAACTCGCTGCCGCGATCGGCGCGACGGAACCGGGTCAAGTGACCGTGCTGGCCGAGACCCTCGTCGCGCTCGACCTGCTCAGCGCCGCCGAGGACCGATTCCTGCTCACGCCCGCGGCCGAACGGTTCCTGGTGTCGACGGCGCCCGCCTCGATGGCCACACTCGTGCGGTACTCGCCCGGGCCGCCGGCGGCCTGGCCCGGCCTGGCCGAGACCATTCGCACCGGCGCACCCGCCCCCGCCGTCACCGCCGAACTGGCCGGACTGTACCCGGCACTCGTGCGCGCGACAGGCCCCACTCAGGCCGGTGTGGCAACGGCTGTTGCCGCCGAGCTGGAGCGCCGCGGCTGGTGGCCCGAGCAGCCGACGATCGTCGACCTCGGCTGTGGCTCGGGAGCATGGACGACCGCGCTGCTGCGCAGCCGGCCGAACGGCACGGCGATCGCGGTCGACCTGCCGAACGTGCTGCCGATCGCCGAGCAGGCGGCCGTGGACCTGGGCCTGGGTGACCGGTTGATCGGCGTTGCAGGCGACTACCTTGAGGTCCCGCTCCCGGTCTCCACGGCCGACGTCGTCATCCTGGCCCATGTGCTGCGGGCCGAGCCGGCCGAGCGGGCACGTCAGCTGCTCGCCCGCGCGGTCGAACTGGCCGGTGCGAACGGGGTCGTCGTGGTCGTCGACTATCCGCGCCCCGATCCGGCGCGGCCCCGGCACGACGGCGACGAAGACCGCAACGCCGTGTGCACCGCCGCGCGCCACGAACTGCTTCTGTCACTGACGATGCTGGCCTCGACAGCGGGGCTCGGTGTCACCGTCGCGGATCTGCACGCGTGGGCCGAAGCGGCCGGCGCGGAGCTGGTCGACTCGTTCGAGCCGATTCCGCGTCAGCACGTCCGCCTCATCCGTTCCCGCACCCCGGAGGCCACCTCGTGAATCCGTCGAACTCCACGGCACCCGCCGACACCCTGATCGTCAACACCCTCGTCGTGACCATGGACGACTCCCGTCGCGTGATCAGCGATGGTGCGGTCGCCATCCGGGACGACCTGATCGTGGCCGTCGGCAAGACCGCCGACGTGACCGCCCAGTGGCACAGCGACAACGTCATCGCGGGCGAGCGGTTCGTCGTCACTCCGGGGCTGATCAACACACACGTCCACATCACCGGTGAACCGCTCACGCGGGGTTTCGTCCCGGACGACACCCCGTTCCTGGAGAACGTCTTCGAGTGGCTCACACCGATCCACACGCACTACACCGAGGAAGACGAGCACATCTCGGCCCAACTCGCCGCACTGGAGATGCTCAAGAGCGGCACGACGGCGTTCCTCGAAGCCGGCACGATCCGGTTCATCGACCCGGTCGTCGAGGCACTCGACGAGATCGGCATCCGGGCCCGCGTCGGCCCATGGGCGTGGGATCTCGTGCCGGAGCCGGAGGTGCTGCGCATGTCCACCGCGCAGGCGATCTCACGTCTGAACGACACGATGGACAAGTACGCCTCCGTGGCGGACGGACGCATCCAAGCGTGGCCGATCATCATCGGCCACACCTGTTGCAGTGACGAGCTGTGGCGGGCCGCGAAGGGTCTGTCGGTCGAGTGCGGAACCGGGTTTAGCGCTCATATGTCACCGGCGGCGATGGATCCCGAGGGGTTCCTCGCCGCGTTCGGACAACGGCCGATGGTGCACCTCGACGAGATCGGCG
This sequence comes from Streptomyces sp. NPDC005963, assembly GCF_040638655.1. NCBI lineage: Bacteria > Bacillati > Actinomycetota > Actinomycetes > Kitasatosporales > Streptomycetaceae > Streptomyces > Streptomyces sp. NPDC005963. Next base: position 328,782 of record NZ_JBEXVD010000001.1, read on the forward strand.
TGCTGGGGCGGAACGTGACCCTGACCCACGCCGTCCATGTCGACGACGACGAGATCGCTCGTCTCGCCAGGACCGGAACGAGCATTTCGCACTGCCCGACCACGGCACTCAAGGTGTCCTACGGCGTGACCCAGATCGGCAAGTTCCCCGAGATGGTCGCCGCCGGAGTGAACGTGGCGATCGGCACCGACGGCAACAACGCCTCGAACTACCACGATCTGATGCGCGCGACCTATCTGGTCGCCGGTCTGTTCAAGGACGCCCGACGTGACGCCACGATCTTCCCGGCCGAGGACGCGTTCGCGATGGCCACCCGCAACGGCGCCCGCGCACTCCAGGCCGAGCACGAGATCGGGTCGGTCGAGACCGGCAAGAAGGCCGACCTGGTCCTGCACGACACCAACCGGCCGGAGTGGCGTCCGCTGCACAACGTTGCCAACCAGCTCGTGTGGTCCGCCGACGGTCGGGGCGTGCACACCGTGTTCGTCGACGGACAGCGCGTCGTCGACAACTACCGCTGCACGACCATCGACGAGGACGACCTGCTGCGCCGCGCCCAGACCGCCGGCGAAGGCATCGTGGCCCGCTCCGGTCTGCCCGACCGGGCCAAGTGGCCGACCGTCTGACCGCACGGCCGCGCGCCGCGGCCGGGCAAGCACGAAACGAACGAATGAGGAGAGCCGAACCATGGCAGAACTGACCGAACCCCGCTGGACCCACGTCGCCCTGCCGGTCAGCGACCTGGACCGATCGATCGAGTTCTACGAGCGCATCACCCCGTTGGTCCTGGTCACCAAGAACACCGACAGCAACGGGCGCGGCGCCTGGCTGTCGAACAAGGGCCAGGTCGACTCGCCGTTGGTCCTGGTCCTGGCCGAGTTCATCCCCGAGGTCGGGGCGCGCTTCGGCATCCAGCCGGGAGAGAAGGTCACGACGCTGGCGCCGTTCGCACACATCGGCATCGAACTGCCCAACCGCGAGGACGTCGACACCGTCGCCGCCAAGGCGCGCGAGACCGGCAACCTGCGGTGGGAGCCGATGGAGATGGCCGCCCACATCGGGTACATCTGCGCCGTGAACGACCCCGACGGCAACACAATCGAGTTCTCCCACAACCAGAAGGTGTTCTCGACCATCCAGGACCTCTGGGGCTGAGCAGAGCCGACCGCACGCTCCTCGACCGATCCGCCCACTCGGCGGTGACGTCGTCACCACGGATGGCAGCCGTCAGAACGTCGCCGTCGCGCCCGGGATCGGCGTGGCCGACGGCCTGGTGGCGGCGATCGGGTCGGTCGAGAGCCTGCCGGTGACACACCCGTCACCACGCACGTGACCGCGCGCGGACGTGTCGGGAGCCATCAACACACCGGCACGCGCGAAGACACACCGGCACGCAGACGATCCCGCTCGTGCACAGCACCATCCCGAGGACGGCAGTGCGGACGGGGCGATCGACGACTGATCGTGCCACTGCACTCCGACCCGAGCCGTCGAGAACGGCAAGCTGGAGGCATCCCGCCGTACTGACGGCGTCGATGCCGTCGACGAACCCCGCCGCAGCTCACCCCCGGTTGGCATCCGGGGGCGCGCGGCCATCACCCCGTTCCGCAGAAATACACCGTCTCGCACATCATGCGACCGTGTGAAGGGCAACAAGCTCGTGCCATATGTCATCACGCAGGCCTGCCTCGACATCATGGACAAGTCATGCATGGAGGAGTGCCCGGCCGACTGCATCTACGAAGGCGACCGGATGCTCTACATCCAGCCCGACGAATGCGTCGAGTGCGGGCGCTGTGAACCCGTCTGCCCCCAGATCTCGATCTACCACCACGAAGACCTCCCCGAAGACAGCAAACACTTCGAGCGCATCAACGCCGAGTTCTTCACCCTCGGCACCCCACCACTCGGATCACCCGGCGGAGCCCGCAAGGTCACCCCCACCGGCCAGGACCACCCCGAGGTCGGAGCATGACCACCCCGACCACGGACCCGGCCGCGACTCCCCACCCCGACGTCGACGTCGACCTCCTCATCATCGGCGCCGGCCCCACCGGGCTCTACGGCGCCTACTACGCAGGCTTCCGCGGCCTCACCGTCGCGATCGCCGACGCGCTCCCCCAAACGGGCGGCCAGATCAGCGCCCTCTACCCCGAGAAGCTCATCTACGACGTCGCAGGCTTCCCCGCCATCCGCGGCCAAGAACTCGTGGACCGGCTCACCGAACAAGCCGACCAGTCGAACCCCACCTACCTTCTGGGCCACAGCATCACCCAACTCGACACCACGAGCGACGGCATCACCGCCACCGCCCACACCGGCACCCGCGTCACCGCCGGCGCGGCCCTCATCTGCGGCGGCATCGGCAACTTCACCCCCCGTGAACTCCCCACCGGCACCCAGTACCTCGGCCGAGGACTCCAGTACTTCGTCCCGCACCTCAACGCCCACCGAGGTCAGGACGTCATCGTCGTCGGCGGTGGAGACTCAGCACTCGACTGGGCCCTCGCCCTGGAACCCATCGCCTCGACGGTCACCCTCGTCCACCGGCGCAACCAGTTCCGCGCGCACCAACGCACGGTCCAACAGCTCCATGCGTCCAGTGTCAAGGTCCTCACCCCCTACGAGATCCACGACATCTCCGGCGACGAATCCGTTGCGGAAGTCACCGTCACCAACGCCGACGGCGACCTCATCACCCTTCCCGCACAGACCGTCGTCGCCGCACTGGGTTTCATCGCCGACCTCGGCCCCATGGAACAGTGGAAACTCGACCTCCACCGTCGTCGCATCCTCGTCGACCCCACCATGCGGACCAACCAGGGGCGCGTCTTCGCCGCCGGCGACATCGCCCACTACAACGGCAAGATCACGCTCATCGCCACGGGCTTCGGCGAAGCCGCCACCGCGGTCAACCACATCACCACCACGCTCGACCCCACCCGTACGACCACCCCCGGGCACTCCACCGACACCTGAGCCCCGGCACCGGGGCCATCCAGGCACGGGGGGATGTTCAACCGGACTGTTTCACCTGTCTGCGGGATCAACGCAGCACCGGTTGAGGGCCGCGCTGCTCAGCGCGGCCCCTGATGCCGTGGTCCATCGACGGCATGGATTCGGCCCGGCGGACGGCCTCCTCGCGGCCGTCCTGCCCCACCCCGTCAAGCAACGTTGGCTACGCCGACGACCGGTGTTTGCGCACCGCTCGTCGGCGTAGTGGTTTCGCCGACTGAGGTGCGGCGGGTGGTGCCGGCGCTACCCCTCGGTGCACCGGCGATATGTGTTGATCAAGACGCCGGACGGTGTCGATCTGGTGCTGGTGAGCATCAGACGGCGCGGGCTCTTGCCCGCGGCGAAGAGCTGCTTTCCGCTGCCCAGAACAAGGGGGAAGACAAGCAGCCGGTACTCGTCGACGAGGTCGTGCTCCATCAGCGTGCCGAGCAGCCCTCCGCTGCCCAGCACCACCGTCTCGGCCTCGGACGCGGCCTTGATCCGGCCCACCTCCTCCGCCAGCTCAGCACCGAGGAGGGTGGAGTTCGCCCACGTCAGATCGCTGAGTGTGCGGGAAGCGACGTACTTGGGCATCGCGTTCATCGCGGCCACCGCAGGGTCCTTCATATGGGCGTACGGCCAGGTGGCGGCGAAGATCTCGTACGTCCTGCGACCCAGGAGCAGGGCTCCGGCACCCGCCGTGGCCTCGCTCATAAACCGCTCCACCACCTCGTCGACATAGGGCAGCACCCAGCCGCCCCGATCGAACCCGCCCTCCCGGTCCTCGTCGGCCGAGAGGACCGATTGCATCACTCCGTCGAGCGATACGAAGTTGACCACTGCCAGCTGACCCATGCGCTGCTCCCATCTGCTTCTTCTCAACGGTGTTGACGGCACAGGCGAGCGGAACTCATCGGTCGCGCGTGCATCTCCCCCTGGTGGGCGTAGGGCAGCGGCGCCCTGTCCCCGACGACCTCAGCCCGGCCCCACATCCGATAGGGCCGTGACGCGACGAGCGCCGCAAGGGGCCGCCCTCGACACACGGGGACGCCGACTCCGCTGCTGCGGAGTCGGCGTCCAGGGCGTTCGGGGATCCGTACGGTTAGGTCGACCCGCGCTCGAAGGGGCGACCGAGTGCAGCGGGTTCCCGATGTTGGGTGGCGAACAGCAGCATCGCCAGGAGCGCGAGCAGATAAGGCGCCGCGACGAGCAGTTGTGAATTGAGGGTGATGCCGAGTGCAGGGAGCGCCAGACGCATCGCGTCGGAGAGTCCGAACACCAGACAGCCGATCAGGGTACGGCCGAGTCGCCACGCCCCGAAGATCACGGCCGCGATGACGATGTACCCGCGTCCCGCGGTCATGTTCTGGTTGAACGATCCGACCTCGCCGACCGCGAGATAGGCACCGCCGAGACCCGACAGTGCGCCGGCCCACAGCAGGCCCTGCCGGCGCCGCACGTTGACCTTGATACCCGTGACGTCGGCGGCCTGGGGATTCTGCCCCACCGCTCGCAGTTCCAGGCCCCAGCGGCTGCGTTCCACCAGCCACCAGGTGAGCGGCACCAGCAGGATCAGGAGGTAGACGGGCCAGCGTCCGGAGAAGAATGCCTCGCCGATGATCGGGATGTCCTGCAACAGAGGGATCGCCAGTACGTCCACCTGGTGCGAGGCGAACTGCTGCGTGGTGATCAGATAGCTCGTCAGACCGAGCACCAACGCGTTCAGCACGAGGCCGACGACGAAGGTGTTGATCTGCGCCCGGTGGGAGAGGTTGCCGTGCACGAAGCCGATGACGAGTCCGGTCACGACACCGGCCGCAAGACCCAGGGTGGCGCTGCCGGTCGCGCTTGCGGTGGCGATCGCGGTGAACGCGGAGCCGAGCATCATCGCCTCGACGGAGATGTTCATCGCTCCGGCGCGCTGGGCCAGGTACTCGCCGCAAGCGGCGAACGCCAACGGCACGGTCAGCCGGACACCGCTCGACAGAATGGTCGTGGTGCTGTCCAGAACGCTCACACCGCCACCTTCATCTCGGTCGGAACAACGGGCAGGGGGGTCGGCGTCGACGGCTTGGTGCCGCGACGCTTGCGGAAGAGGGAGACGAGAATGGGCGGCGCGACGAACGCGAGGACCAACAACGCCTTGACGATGTCGACGAGGACGGGCGGCACCCCGGTGGCCGAGAGGAAGTCGCCGCCTGCACGCAGCACGGCGAACCCGAACGCGACGGGGATCGCGATCAAGGGACGGTTGCGGGCGACGAGCGCGACGAGCAGACCGTCCCAACCGACGTTGTCCGAGATTCCGGCCTGGAGCCGATTGGGGCTGACCGGGCTTGCCAGCAACAGCCCTCCTGCGAGCCCCGCGAAGGCGCCCGACAGGGCCAGGGTGAAGCCGCCGAGCGCGGACACCCGGATACCGGTGTGTTTGGCCGTCACCGGATTCAGTCCGACCATGCGGACCCGAAAGCCCCACCGGCTGCGCCCCAGGACGATCGCGACACCGACCGCGGCGATCAACGCGATGAACAGGCCGGCGTTCAGTTGGAGCGACGGATACTGCCCGAAGTCGGCGAGCAGGGCGCCCGCCGGTAGGGGGTTGGACTGCGCATCGGCGATGCCCGATGAGCCCTGCGCGCTCTCCTGTAGCCAGGGGGTGCTGACCGCGAACGTCACGAGTTGAATGGCGAGGAACGTCATCAGCAGCGTGCTCACCACGACGTTGACACCGCGGAATCGATACATCAGGGCGCTGAGCGCGGCCCAGAGGCCACCGCCGACCGCCGCGGCGGCCATCACCACCACGACCAGCATCGGTCCGGGCAGGGCCAGCCGCAGCCCGACCCAGGCTCCGAACAGACCGCCGATGAGCACCTGCCCCTCTTGTCCGATGTTGAACGCCCCTGCGGAGGCGCAGATACACGCTCCGACCGCCACCAACAGCAACGGCGCAGCGTTGAGCAGCGTCGTCTTCCATCCGGTGGTGTTCGCCAGGCTGCCGGTCCAGATGGCGGACAGCGAAGCACTCGGCGAGGCACCGGTCAGCGCGAGCAGCAGCGCGGACGCTCCCAGGGCGACGGCGACGAGCACGGCGGTGACGCCCGCCGTCAGCCAGCCGTCGCGCCCCGGCCGGAGACCGGCGAGGAAACGCCGGCCGAGGTCGTCGGGACCCGTCAGCGAGCCGGCCCTCATGCGGCCTCCCCTCCCACGAGCATGCCGAGCCGCTCGGGGGTCGCGTCGGAGACGGGGAGTGCTCCGGTGATCCGCCCTGAAGAGATCACTGCGATCCAGGTTGCAAGGGCCATGACTTCCTCAAGTTCCGTGGAGATGAGCAACACGCCGACGCCTTCGTCGGCCGCTCTGCGCAGTCGGGAGTACATGTCCTCGATGGCGCCGACGTCGAGCCCGTGTGTGGGCTGCGCAGCCACCAGGACGAGGGTGTGACCCGACAGTTCCCGGGCGAGTACGACCCGTTGTTGGTTGCCGCCGGAAAGGCTGCGCACCGGAGCGTCCAGCGACGGTGTGACGATGTTGAACTCGTCCGCGAGACGGCGGGCCTGGGCGAGCATCGCGCGCCGCCGCAGCAGGAACCGGCCGCTGACCTCGTTCAGCGACTTCATCGTCAGGTTCTCGGCGACGCTCATGTCGAGGACGACGCCGCTCTGGTGCCGGTCCTCCGGCACGATGCCGAGACCGGCCTTGGACAACGCACCGGGGCGGGTGACGTCGACCCGGTCGCCGGCCACCTCGATGGTGCCGTCGGTCGGCACGACCAGTCCGGCGAGGACATCGCCGAGCATCGCCTGGCCGTTGCCCTCCACGCCGTACAGGGCGACGATCTCGCCCTTGCCCACGGTCAGGTCGACGTCGTCGAGCACCCTGACCCCGTTCTGTACGACGGTGAGTCCGGCGAGGCGCAGGATGGTGTGCCGCCTGCCCTGCGCCTCGCCTTCGCCGGTGCGCGCATTCGACACCGGCAGCATTCCGAGGGCTGCGCCCTCCTCGCCCAGTGACACATCACGTCCCACCATCTGCCGGGCGAGTAGTTGTGGAGTGGTCTCGGCCGTGATGGCCCGGAAGGCGACGCTGCCCTTGCGCAGGACCGTCACCCGGTCCGTTGCCTGGGCGATCTCGGCGAGCTTGTGGCTGATGAGGATGACGGCGCGCCCCTCCTCCTGCACCACGCGGCCGAGCACGGCGAACAGCTCCTGCGACTCGGTCTGGGTGAGCACCGAAGTCGGCTCGTCCAGGATCAGGATCTGGGGGTTGCGCCGCAGGCACTTGACTACCTCGACCCGCTGGCGCTCGCCCGCTGAGAGCGTGTCGACGCTCGCCTCGGGGTCGATCGGCAGTCCGTACCGCGCGGAGACCTCGGCGATGCCGGCGCAGACCTCCTGCTTGTTGACCTTTCCTGTGTCGCCGAGCGCGACGTTCTCCCACACGGTCAGCCCGTTGATGAGGCTGAAGTGCTGGTGCACCATGCCGATGCCGAGTTCGGCCGCCTCCTGCGGGCTGTCCAGCGCGACCTCCTCACCGCGCACCAGGACGCTGCCGGCGTCGCGCCGGACCAGCCCGAGCAGCACCTTCATGAGGCTGGACTTGCCCGCGCCGTTCTCACCCAGGAGTCCGTGGATCTCGCCGGCGTCGACCCTGAGGTCCACCGCATTGCAGGCCGTGACGGAGCCGTAGGACTTCGTGATGCCGCGCAGTTCGAGAATCGGACCCGTTGAGGTCGTCGGTGTCATTGCTGATCTCCTCGTGGGTGTCGGCGCGTCAGCCGAGGCGCTTGACCTCGGCCGCCGCGTCGATCTCCTTGCTGCCGATCTTCTTGATGAACTGCGCCAGTTGCTGCTCCTCGTCGCCCTGTGCTGCACAGATCTTGACGGTCGGGTACGGGTCGACGCCCAACTGCCACACGCGGGTCGTGCCCATCTTCAGGTTGTTCTTGGCGAACTCCTCCAGTCCGGCACGGAAGTAGTCGCCGGGGCTGAACATCACCGAGATGTCGAACTTCGGGCTGGTCGAGGCGCAGCGGTCGGTGCCCGGGGTGAGGGTCAGTGCGCCGCTGGCGTTCGCCAGTTTCGCCGAGGCGTCGGTCGCGCCGCCGAGGTAGGGGTAGATCACCTTGACGCCCTGGCTGATCTGGGCCTGGGTGGCCTCCTTGGCCTTGGCCGAGTCGTTGAAGTCACCGGTGTAGGTGCTCGTCAGGGTGGCCTTGGGTACGACCTGCCGGATACCGGCCAGGAAGGCCGTGGAGGCGGCGACGCTGTAGTCGGCCTTGATGCCGGTGATGAATCCGGCCTTGGTGTGGCCGGCTGCCTTCATCTTCAGGCCGGCGGCGTATCCGGCGACGAGCATGGACTGGTTGGGATCGTCGGTGGACAGCAGGATCCGAGGGGTCTGGTCGATGTTCCCCTGCATCGGTACGTACCAGGCGGACTTGCTGCAGACCGCCTCCTCCGAGGCGGGGATGGCGGTCTTGAGCTCGCTCGCGCCGATGGCGACCAGGTCGACGTTCTGCTGGCACAGTGCACGGGCCGCGGTGAGCGCATCGGTCGGGGGCACGCTGCCCCGCTTGATGACCGTCCAGCCCTTCTCCTTGGCGAAGGCGTCCGCGGAGTCGACGAAGCTCTGGTAGTAGCCGCGGTCGTTGATGTCGCCGGGGCTGAGGACACCGATGACGACCTTGCCGTCGCCGTTGACATCGGGCTGCTGGGCGCCGGATGCGCTGCCGCCGCTCGCCGCGGGGGTGGCCTTGGGTGCCGTCGCCTCGTTGCTGGCGCAGCCGGAGAGCGCGACGGCTCCTGCGAGGGCGAGGCCGGCCGCGGCCCCACGACGCCAGAGCATGTTGTGAGTGTTCATGTGCCTGGTTCCATTCGCTCGGTGGCACCGCCCTGTCGGGGCGGTCGTGGCGGCAGGGGGGTGGTCGGTTGGCAGATCGGTACATCGGTCGACGGCCGGTGGGATTCGGCGTCGGAGATGTGTTCCTGGCGAAAGAGGGACTCTCACCTGAGGCGATGTATGACGGGAGTTCCGTCCGGCCGATCGGACCCGGTGGCATCGATACGGCTACCCGGGCGGACTTGTCGATTCGTCGGTGGTGCAGCGGGCGTACCGTCTCGCATTGCGAGTCGGTGGAACGTATTGCGAGGTACTCTGACCTCCGCCGCCCAGTGCTGTCAACGCTCGTGCGCGACATCTTCGAATCGTCGGCGTTTCGCCTGTTCGTACGGCGGAGAGCCCAGGTGGCGGCAGTGGGAAGCCGCTGCGCCGATGGGTCCGGCCGGCCCGGGCAACAGCGTGGCAGGGAAGGAAATGCCGCTTCCGAACCCGGCGGACGGGCCTGGGCGCATCGCAGTTCCCCCTGCACCGACACGTACTCGTCTGCGCCGCTCCGTTGCTGGTCAGTGGCGGCGAGTGGTCCAGGAGCGGGAGCGCCTGGGAGTGTCTCACCGGGCGGGAATCAACGGGCGTTCCGAGGAACTGATCCGGCGCGCCGGGGGCGCACGCGCTGACGCATCGACCGGTCCACGAAGGCGCGGTGCGGCTGGAGTTGCTCGCAGGTGCTCGGGCCACTCTCCGCCGGCGGACCAACGGAGTCGCCGTCAGCCCCGGGGCAGCGAAGGCGCCCGAGCGTCAGCGCTGGGCGGGCGAAAAACGCGACGGTGCCCATTCGGGGCCTCAGTTGTCGGGTGCGGGCAGTGCAACACGTCCGGGCGGAAAGGCCCTTCGGCCTCGGCGTGAACACCGGGGCTGGCGTGTGAACACCGGGCGGGCCCGTGTATGAGTCAGGGGTGGGAAGTGCTGGCCGTTGCGATGTGGGCGGCGGCGGACTCTTCGCCCGGGGCATGAGGCACAGCGGATTCCGCGTTCACAACGGGTTCCTTGGGCGGGCGAGTGCGAACGGCCGCCATCACCGTTCCAGCCGCAGTACCGCTTGCGGCTGCACGGAGTAGGTTCAGTCAGCTGGGAGCGCCGCGAACCGTGCGCGCCACCGGTCGCGACAACTCCCCTGTGAGAGGTCCCGTTCGATGCCGGGGCCACCCCGTTGAGAGCCGCTTTCGGTGGCGCGCACGGTGTCCGGTCTCAACGGTTCAGGAGCCGGATGGCCACGCCCTTCTCCTGGGTGTACTCACGCAGCGCGGCGTACCCGCCGCCCCGGCTGAAGCCGCTGTCCTTCTGCATGTTGAACGGGAAACCGATCACTCCGGCGTCGTGGAACTGGTTGACCGCCACCTGCCCGGAGCGGACGTCCTTCGCCAGCCGCAGCGCACGGGAGACGTCATTGGTCCAGATGCAGGCCAACAGGCCGAAGTCGGTCGCGTTCATCATCTCGGTCGCCTCGGCGGTGTTGCGGAACGACTGCACGGCGAGAACCGGGCCGAAGACCTCCTCGTGGGCGACGCGCATGCCCGCTTCGACACGGTCGAACACGGTCGGTCGGACGTACCATCCCTCGTCGGCGGGCGCGCCGCCGGTGACCAGTCGAGCTCCCTCGCGAGGCGCTTCCGCCAGGAAGCCGCTGACACGATCGAACTGCGCGGCACTGACCAGCGGCCCCATGTCCAGGTCGGCTTCCCACGGCCCGGTCCTGATCTTGGTCATGGCGGCGGCGACCCGCTCCACGACCTCGTCGTGCACCGACGCCTCCACGAGCAGCCGTGAACCGGCGTAGCAGTTCTGCCCCGCGTTCTCGGTGATGGAGGTGACGATCGCGGGGATCGCCGTGTCGAGGTCGGCGTCCGCGAAGAGCACGTTCGGCGACTTGCCACCGAGTTCCAGCTTCACCGGAACGAGGTTCTGTGCTGCGGCTGCCATGATCGCCCGCCCGGTGGCGGTGGAGCCGACGAAGCTGATGTGGTTGACGTCCGGGTGTGAGGTGAGCGCCACGCCCGCCTCGGGGCCGAGGCCCGCCACTGCGTTGATCACTCCCGGCGGGAAGCCGGCGCGTCGGGCGAGTTCGGCGAGTGCGAACGGGGCCAGCGGCGCGATCTCGGACGGCTTGAGGACGACCGTGTTGCCCGCTGCGAGCGCCGGGGCGACGTTCGCAGCGGTGAGCACGGCGGGAACGTTCCACGGGATGATGACCGCACACACTCCGTACGGCTCGGGAACCGTGTAGCCCAGGTAGTCGGGGCTGCGGGTGGGCAGTGTGACACCGGTGAGCTTGTCGGCCGCACCGGCGAAGTAGTCGGTGATGCCGTGGGCGATGTAGATGTTCGTCCGGCCCCCGGACAGTGGCTTGCCCACGTCCTGCGCCTCGACGGCGGCGAGCGCCTCGACCTCGGCGATGATCAGGTCGGCCCAGCGCCGGATCAACGCCCCGCGCTCGCTCGGATTGGTCGCCGACCAGGCAGGGAAGGCGCGGCGCGCCGCGGTGACCGCGTCGTCCACGTCAGCGCCGCCCGCCCGGGCCACCTTGGTGATCACCTGTCGGGTCGAGGGATCGAGGACGTCCATCGTGCCGCCGTCGCGGGCCGCAACCCACTTGCCGTCGATGAAGTGTTGGGAAGGAGGGAAGTCAACAGCCGCCATGGGGGGAACATTGACCGACCCTGTCACGCATGTCAATATGCAATCTCGCTTTGTGAGGCACTGAGGAGGCCCTGTGCGCGCCACCGCCGCTCTGCTGGAGCAGGCCGGACAGCCGTTCGTCCTGACCGAAGTGGACCTGGACGATCCCCGCCCGGACGAGGTGCTCGTCCGCGTCGCCGCCGTCGGCGTCTGCGGTACCGACCTTGAGTTCGCCGGCTTCTTCCCCACCCCGGCGCTCCTGGGACACGAAGGGTCGGGTGTCGTCGAAAGGGTCGGCGCGCACGTCACTTCCGTCCGCCCGGGCGACCACGTCACCATGTCCTTCACATCGTGCGGCACCTGCGCCCTGTGCCGTACGGGCTCGCCCGCCTACTGCCGCAGCTTCGACGCGGTGAACTTCTCGGGCCGCAGGCCCGACGGCTCCACCGCGGTGACCCACGAGGGGCGGGAGGTCAACGCCCACTTCCTCGGTCAGTCGTCGTTCGCCAGCCATGTGGTCGCACCGGAGCGTGCGGTCGTCAGGATCGACCCGTCGTGGGACCTGCTGCGGGCCGGACCTTTCGGTTGCGGCTTCCAAACCGGAGCCGGCGGTGTGCTCAATGTGTTGCAGCCGCGACCCGGCTCCTCGATCGCGGTCTTCGGGGCGGGGGCCGTCGGTGTGGCCGCGATCATCGCCGCCTCGATGAGCGGTTGCAAGGTCATCGCGGCCGTCGACGTGAACCCGGCCAAGCTGGAGGCGGCGCGCGGCTTCGGAGCCACGCACTGCATCGACTCCTCGGCGGGTGGGAGTGCCGAGCAGTTGGCCGCACTCGTCCCGGAGGGGTTCGACTTCGTCATCGACACGACCGGACGCGAGGATGTCCTGCGTACCGCGGTGGAGTCCCTCGGGCCGCTCGGTCGCGCGGGTGTCATAGGCGTCGGCCCCAGCGAGTCGATGAGCTTCGACTGGCGCAGCATCCTCAACGGACGCACGGTCACCGGCATCGTCGCCGGATCCAGCGTGCCGCAACTGTTCCTGCCGCAACTGCTCGAACTCAATGCAGAGGGCCGGTTCCCGGTCGAGAAGATGATCACCTATTTCCCGTTCGAGGAGATCAACGAGGCCGTCGCGGCCGTTCGGTCCGGTGCGGTCGGCAAGGCCGTGCTGACCTTCTGATCATCTCCCCGCACCACACCTCACGAGCCCACGAGACCCCGCAAACATTGTCAAGCTCAGGGGCACACCTTAGGGTGACCCGACGCCGATGAGGCAGCTGACATCCGGTGGCGCGGCCGGACAACACCGCGCACAGTTCCGAGCACGTGGAGCGTGCGCACATGTCCGCCGACTTCGACATCGACTTCGATCACCACTCCGACGCGGCCAACGCCGATCCGGTGGCCTATTACGCGGAGTTCCGTGAGCGCTGCCCGGTAGGCCGCTCGGCCGCCCACGGCGGCTTCCACTACACAACGCGGTACGCCGATGTGGCCCGCATCGCCCGCGACGACGCGACGTTCTCATCGGCCCGCAGCGACCACGGCGGGCAGGGGGTCGGCATCGTCATCCCCAAAGGGCCGGGGCTCGAACAGTATCCGATCGAGCTCGACCCGCCGCGCTCGGCCGAGTACCGACAGCTGATCAACCCGTTGCTCACACCGGAGGCGATCGAGCAGCTTGTACCCATGATCGAGCGCCACGCCGCCCGCGTCGTGGACGACTTCATCGAACTCGGTTCCTGCGACTTCGTCCGGGACCTCACCAATCCACTGCCGGCCGCGGTCACCCTGGACTGGTTGGGTTTCCCCGAGGACGACTGGGCGAAGCTGGCCGGGCCGATCCACGACATCTTCGCCGCACCGGCCGACAGCGAGCGCGCCGTGCGCGGGGCCGCGGGGCTGGCCTACATGGACCAGCGCATCCGCGAGTTGATCGCCGAGCGCCGGTCCGCACCGCAGGCCGATGCGGTCAGCACACTGGTGGCCGGCCGGCGCGCCGACGGCGGCGAGTTCGACGAGGACGAGTTGGTTTCGGTGATCGGCCTGCTCATCGCGGGCGGCGTCGACACCACCACCTCACTGACCGGCTCGACCCTCGTCCACCTCGCCCGCCACCCCGAGCAGCGCCAACGACTGGTCGACTCCCCCGATCTACTGGACAGCGCGACCGAGGAGTTCCTCCGGGCGTTCGCCCCTTCGCAGTCGATGGCACGCACCGTCACCGAGGACGTCGAGGTCGGTGGCTGCCCGATGCACGCGGGCGACCGGGTGCTGATCCCCTGGGTCGCCGCCAACCACGACCCAGCCGTGTTCCCCGAGCCCGAGCAAGTGCGGCTCGACCGCGATGCCAGTCGACACCTCAGCTTCGGGATCGGATCGCACCGGTGCGCGGGCGCCCATCTCGCCCGCGCCATGTTCCGCGCGATGATGACGCAGGTCCTGACCCGGCTGCCCGACTACCGGGTGATCGAAGAAGGGCTCGTTCCCTACCCCACGCGCGGCAACCAGTCCGGCTGGGACGCGGCCCCGGCCGTCTTCCCGCCCGGTCCCCGGGCTACGGGGTCGGCAGGCACGGCCCGAACGCTGAGCACACCCACCCCACTGCGGGTGACCGCCGTGCACACTGCGGCCGAGGGCGTCCTCGCCGTCGACCTCGGTCTGCCGGACGGAAGCGAACTCCCCGCGTGGCTGCCCGGCGCGCACATCGAACTGCGTCTTCCCTCTGGTCGACTGCGCCAGTACTCATTGTGCGGTGATCCCGCCGACGCCACGACATGGCGCATCGGAGTCCTGCGGGAGCCCCAGGGCCGGGGTGGTTCGGCCGAGCTCCATGAACTCGCCCGACTCGGAGCCACCTTCGCGGTACGCGGGCCGCGCAACCACTTCCGGCTCGCGGAAGCCCCGTCCTATCTGTTCCTGGCCGGCGGCATCGGCATCACACCGATCCTCGCCATGGTCCGTGAGGCCGCATCACGCGGAACGCCCTTCACTGTCGTGTACGGCGGACGCACCCGCTCGACGATGGCGTTCGCCGATGAACTCGCCGCCGTCGCCGGCGACGCGCTCACCCTCCTCCCGCAGGACGAGGCCGGGCTTCCGGACCTCCCCCGACTGCTGGGTGGGCTGGACCGTGGGGCGGCCGGCACCGCCGTCTATGCGTGCGGACCGACACCGATGCTGACGGCCGTCGAGCGTGAGTGCGCCCGTCTGGGTCTCGGTGACCGGCTGCACCTGGAGCGCTTCGCCGCCGGTGACGATCTGGAAGCGGCCTTCGACGCCACGGAGAACCGGGCCTTCGAAGTGCAACTCGCTCGCACGGGCGGCACGCTCACCGTGCCGCCCGACCGCCGCCTCATCGAGGTACTGCGCGACGCGTTGAGCGGTCTGTCCTACGACTGCGAGAAGGGATACTGCGGGGCCTGCGAGACCCGTGTCCTCGCCGGAACGCCGGAACACCGCGATTCCGTGCTCAGCGAGGAGGAACGAATCGCCGGGCGGACGATGATGATCTGCGTCGGACGGTGTCGAAGCGACCGGCTCGTCCTGGACCTCTGAACCCGGCGGGCCGGTGGGTGCGCGGCCCTGCGTACCCACCCGGCCCGGTCCTTCTCTCCGGTGACCGGAGCACGGCAACATGCCGTGCGGACGAACGTTTTGGACCGTGTGGAAACCACAGGTAAGGATGGACTCGGCCCCTGGGATCACACCCGGGGTCTGTCCATTCCCCCCTCCGTACCGTTCCGGGGGTTACCTGGAGGTTTGAAACATGCAGTACACACGTACACGGCGGGGCGTTCTCAGCGGGCTCGTCGCACTCACCGTGCTCCCTCTCGCCGCCTGCGGTCAGGGCGACCGCCGGGCTTCGCCGGCTCCACCTGCCGCAACCACACGGACAGGGCCGGCGCCCACGCCGTACGTCGACGACCTCAAGGAGTTGGAGCGCACGTACGGTGCACGGCTCGGTGTCCACGCGGTCGACACCGGCTCTGGGCGGGAGGTGGCACACAACGACGACGAGCGGTTCTCCTACGCCTCCACGTTCAAGGCGCTCGCCGCCGCTGCCGTGCTGCGCAAGTACTCGCTGAGCGGCATGGACCAGGTGATCACGTACTCCCACGACGATCTGATCGAGCACTCCCCCATAACCGAGAAGCACGTCGAGGCCGGGATGACTCTGAGCGAACTGTGCGACGCCGCCGTCCGCTACAGCGACAACGCCGCGGCCAACCTCCTGTTCGATGCGCTCGGTGGGCCGAAGGGCCTGGCAACCGCGCTCGAAGAGGTGGGCGACACCGTCACACGTGTCGACCGCCGCGAGCCCGAACTCAACCAGTGGGCACCCGGCGCCATACTTGACACCACCACACCACGGGCGCTGGCCGGCAGCCTACGGGCATTCGTCCTGGGAGACGCCCTCGACGCTCCGGAACGTGCGCAACTCACCCAGTGGCTGCGGACCAACACCACCGGAGACGAACTCATCAGGGCCGGAGTGCCCGAGGGCTGGGTGGTCGGGGACAAGACCGGAGGAGGCGGTGCCTACGGTGTCCGCAACGACATCGCGGTGGTGTGGCCGCCCGATGCCGCGCCCATCGTCATGGTGATCATGTCGAACCGCGGTACCGAAGACGCCGACTACGACAACCAGTTGATCGCTGATGCGGCGTCCGTCGTCGCAAAGGCGTTGTCATAGCCGCAGAACGCGCTCTCCAGCCCGTCAGGACCGTCACCACCGCCACCCGACACACCACCCGACGGCCCCGAGCACACCGGAGCGGCTTTGGGAAGGGGTAGGGGCCGACCAAAGCGTTCACGCGTTGAACGCTTGTGCGCTTGTGCGCTTGTGATCGACGTAGTGCCGGACATGGCACCGGATAAGAGGCCCGGACGGGTGCGATGGGCGTCCGGGCGGAAGGTCGTCAGGGAAGTGCGGGCGAGTCGATGGTCCCCTGATCCACGGGGACGGTGACGGTGCCACGGCAGCCTTCGGTGGTGATCACAACGGTGTAGGGACCCGCCGGTTGCGGAGCTGCGTCCTCGGCGACTCTGAGGGCAGCCAGCTTCCGATCGGTGCAACCTGCGGGGAGTTGACGTGCGGCTGCCGTACCGGATCGGACTTCGACGGTCGCGTTGATGTACCGGTCCCAGGAGGCAGTGCTCGCGGTCTTCTCGTTGTTGTTGTCGTTGTCGTCGTCGTTGTCGGTGGCGGGGAGTACGGACGCGTAGAGCGCGGCGCCGACCAGGGTGCAGGCCGCGCCCAGCACGATCACTTTGCGCGCCAGTCGGAAGTTGGCCCGCATGAGCAGGACATTGGCCTCGGCGAGCACCAGTTGCCGATGCCCGAGGTACTCCTGCATATCGGTGTTGCACTCGGCGAGTCTCTGCGCCGCCGAAGCCATCATCCGTGCCATGGCTGCCCGTTGGCGAGCGGTCATGGCCGCGGCCCGGACCTCATGGCTGAGGGTCGCGAGGACCGCGGTCTGCAGCGTCTTCGCCGCCCGGTCGGTCTTGGGGTCGCCGATGGAAACCAGGCGTTCCTTGAGGGCAGTCACCGTGGTCAGGTGCGCTTCGACCGCCTTGTCCAGTGCGGCCAGCTTCGCTCGCTTCCCGGCTTCGGCCCTGGCACCGCTGAGTTGCATCTCATCGAAATCTCCCAGCTTCTCGATGAGTTGCCTGACCGTGGTGACCCTCGGCCCGAGATGGGCTCGGGACTCATTTCCCTCCAGCATGTTCCGCAGCACCCAGACGGCGGTCTTCCTCGGTTTGAAGGCTCGCACGCACCAGCTCGGCTCGGGCGGATGGGCGGGATTCAGGATGGGGTCTTTGATCGTTTCCAGCTTCTCGGCCAAGATCCCCAAGCTTGTGATGACCGGACCGAACACGACGGTCGCGGCGATGACCACGATCGCGATTCCCGCGGAGGCGAGTACCAGACCCGCCCAGAGCCAGTCCCTGTCGGAGCCCTCCACCCTTCCGATGTTGGTGAAGGGCAGGGAGCCGAAGATCAGCAGACCGAACGCGGCGAAGACGCTCAGGATCCACATGCAGGTCTTCTCATAGCTCTCGCGCGCCTTGCTCGCGACGCTGTTGAGGCCGCCGGGGTCCAGGCTCATGTCCGTGGCAACGGGCGGCTCGGACGGCACCGTCGGGGGCACGGACGATCCCTTGGCGTTGCCGTCGGACTTCTCGCCCACCACTTCTTCGACGGTAGCTTTGAGCATCTTCGCCAGCGTCTCGCTCACATCGGTCATGCCCTCGCCCATCTCTCACCCCTGTACCAGCCGGGGCTCCATACCTTTCACGGCGCAGCAGCCCCGTCCCGCGCCATCCACCGGCGTCACCCCTGTGCGCAGCGGACGGCCGGACGCACCCCGCTCCCACCGGCCGGAATGGCCGTAGGGCGCCGCTGCGGAGCAGCGGCGCCCTACGGCGTCAGATGTCGGCTTCAGGTGTCAGCCGTCAGGGGCGGTGCCCCTTCTGGGCGGGCTGCTCCTCCTGCCGTGCCCGGCGGGAGGAGATCAGGGCGTAGCAAGCGAGGAGCACGACGGTGAACGCGAGACCGATGCCGGCCGCCTGGCGCATGTCGGGGACCTCCACCGCGGTGGCGGCGACGGCGAGCACCCCGACCACGGCCACGACCGCCAGCTTGCCGCCCGCCGGGACGCTGAACCCGGTGAACTCGTCGGGGTTGGCCTTCCGGTGGCGCCGGAAGGCGATGTACGAGGCGAGGATCAGCAGCCACACCAGCAGGACGGCGAAGATGGCGATCGACATCATGATGTTGAAGAGGCCGCTGACGTCGTAGAAGGCGAGCAGGGCTGCGGCTGCGATGCCCAGGGACGAGACGGCCAGGGCGATCGCGGGAACGCCGCGCTTGCTCAGCTTGGCCGTCGGCGCCGGGGCCAGGCCGTCGTCGCCGAGCGAGTGCAGCAGCCGGGATGCGCCGTACAGGTGGGCGTTGGCGGCCGACATGGCCGCGATGAGCACGACCGCGTTGGTGAGGGTCGCCGCGGCCGGCACGCCGACCTCGGAGAAGACCCGCACGAAGGGGCTCGTCTCGACGCTGCCGTCGCCCGCCGCCAGCTTGCGCCACGGGATCAGTGCGAGGACCAGGGTAATGGCGAGGAGGTAGAAGAAGCTCAGCCGCCAGGCCAGCTGGCGCATCGCGGTGCGGATGGTGCGCTGCGGGTCGACCGCTTCCGCGGAGGCGATGGCGACGACCTCGAACCCGGCGTAGGCGAACATCACCACGGACATGGCCAGCCAGATGGAGTCCAGGCCGTGCGGCATGAAGCCGCCGTCGTCGGAGAGGTTGGCGAAGCCGGATGCCTCCGTGTCGGGCAGGCCGAAGAAGACCAGCAGCGCAGCGCACAGGATGAACGCGCAGAGCGCGACCACCTTGATGCTGGACAGCCAGAACTCCGTGGTACCGAAGGACTTCACGCTGATGATGTTGACCGCGAGGACGATCGCGGCGATCGCCAGGATCGCCACCGACATCGGCACCTCGGGCCACCACCAGCGGATGTAGAGCGCGGAGGCGACGACCTCCGTCCCGATGACGACGACGGCGCTGAACCAGTACAGGTACCGGCTGAGGAACCCGGCCCACGGACCGAGGTAGCGGTGGGCGATGGTGCCGAACGAGCCCTGGACCGGGTGGGCTGCGGACATCTCGCCGAGCAGGACGGCGATGATGGCGACCAGCACCGCGCCGATCGCATACGCGACGATCACGGCGGGGCCGGCCACGGATATCGCGGTGCTGGAGCCGAGGAAGAGGCCGGTGCCGAGCGCGGAGCCCAGCCCGATCATGGTGGTCTGTCGGTGGGTGAGGGAGCGGACCAGTCCTTCACCGGCGGGCGACGGTCTGGCGCCGTCGGCTTCGGGGGACGGGGTGGGCGGTGCGGAGTCGCTGGGTGCGGCCATGGCGGTGGTGCCCTTCTGGAATGTGACGAGGGTGGGAGAGGGGCAGCGACTCAGAACTCGCTGTTGCGGAACGGCTTGGCCGGTGCGTTCAGGTCCGGCTTGCCCAGGACCTTCGGCGAGGACAGTGCGTAGATGCCGTGGTTGGTCAGCGTCCATGCGATGTTGCGGTCCCACTCCACGTACACGCCGTGGGTCTGGTTACCGTACGCGTAGTCCGCGGTGGACGGGCCGTACGCCTTGGGAACGAAGTACGCGGATATCTCCGGCTTTGCCGGCTTGGAGACGTCGAAGAACTGGACGCCCGCGTTGTAGAAGCCGTAGCTCAGGACACCGGCGGTGTGTCGGCCCGGGTTGGTGTAGTAGCCGGTGCGCTTGGGGCCGAAGCTGCCGCGGCGCTGGCAGTAGTCGGTGATGCCGGCGGCCTTCGGCGGGGTCGGGCGGGGGAGGACACCGACGACGCGGGGCTTCTTCGGGTCCCGTGCGTCGATCTGGTAGATGTCCTTGTAGGGCTCGTAGCAGTCCTCGGTGAGCGGGTAGCCCGAGTAGTAGATCATTCCGGTCTTCTCGTACTGGGAGACGTCGATGTTGTCACCCTCGGTGCCCGCCACGGAGGCCGGGAGGTCCAGGTGGCTGACGGTCTTCATGTTCGAGGGGTTCGAGACGTCCAGTACCGTCAGGCCGTAGCCGCCCATCGCGGCGAAGGCGTAGCGTCCGCCCTTCTCGACGGGCTTGGGAAGGAAGAGCGGCATCCGGGCGCCCATCCAACTGGTCCGGTTCCCGCAGCGCGGGTTGTTCCGGTACGCGGCCTCCTCACCGGTCCGCTGGCCCGGCAGGTGCCAGGTGTCGAGGAGCTTCGGGCGGGCCGGGTTGGACATGTCCCAGGACTGGTAGCCCGCCGAGTGCAGATTGGTCGGGTACTCGGTCCCGGAGTAGGTGTCGTTCGGCGCCGTGGCGATGAACATGTACTTCTCGCCGGTCCAGTGCGGCACGTCGATCGAGCCGGAGCCCTGCTGTGCCTTGGCCGGATCGGTGTTCAGCGGGTTGGCCTGGGTGGAGTCGGTGGAAACCGTCGTCAGCAGCTTCCAGTCCTTCTTGCGGGGGCCGTCCAGGCGGAACACCTTGAAGCCCTTGAGCCCCGGCTTGGCCCGCAGCTTCGCGACGCCCTCCGGGTTGTTGTACTTGTCCTTGGGCGGGTGGTCGGAGAGTTCCGAGATCTGACGTCTGCTCTCGAAGCTCTGGACCATGACGTACGCGTTCAGCTTCTTGTTCCACTGGATGGTGGAGGCGCCCCAGTAGTCGTGCGCCGCCCAGTCGCCGTTCGCCCGGGTCTCGTCGCCGCCCACGTCCTTGCGGCTCATCCGCTCGACCACCCTGACCTTCTTGATGTCGGTGATGTCGTAGACGCGGCCGTCGGAGCGGCTGTACTGGAAGAGGTAGCGGCGGCCGTCGAAGTCGACGATGTTCTGCCAGGTGTGGAAGTAGTCGGGCGTGAAGTCAGCGCCCTCGTAGGCGGCCTCGACCTTCATGTTCTTGATGTACGAGCGGGTGTCGTACTTCTTGTTGCGGCCCGGGAAGGGGTGCTCGTTCTGCTCGTCGACCGGAGTGAGGGCGGGGTGCCGGAAGCTGCCGTCCAGTTGCATGCCGTACGAGCCGGGGTCGGCCGGCCCGGGGCGGCGGTCCTCGCAGGCGTCGAGGACGTTCGGGTCGGTGGCGGGGGTGGCCGTGGCTGCGGTGTCCGCCCCGGACACACCGGGAACGAGGAGGGTGGCCGTGGCGGCGGCAGCGACCACCGCGGCAAGGGCGGCATTTCTGCGGAGGGGACGCATCTAACGGTCCTTTCGGAGCAGGAAGGGAGCGGGACGTGCGGTGTGCCCCTGGGGACGGGCGGAGTGGGGCCGAATCAGGTGACGGTGGGGCGCTGCCGGAATTCGGGGCTACGGTGCTCGCCGTCGGTCACGACGGCGAGCAGTTCGCGGACGGCGTGCAGGACGTCGGCGTGGGTGACGTAGAGGGCGTTGAATCCGAAGCGGAGCAGGTCGGGGGCGCGCATGTCGCCGATCACTCCGCGGGCGGTGAGCGCGGCCACCAGCGGGTACGCCTCCGCGTGGCGCAGGGCGACCTGGCTGCTGCGGTGCGCCGGGTCGCGCGGGGTGGCCATGGTGAACCCGAGGCCGTCGAGGAGTTCGTCGGCGCACTCCTGGAAGAACCCGGTCAGGGAGAGGTTCTTCTCCCGTACGGCCGTCATCTCCACCCCGTCGAAGGCCGTCAGCGCGGCTTCCAGGGCGAGGAGTGACAGCAGTGGCGGGGTGCTGATCCGGGCCCGGCTGATGTCCGCGCCCGGGGTGTACGTACCGGCCATGGCGAACGGCTCCGCGTGTCCGTGCCAGCCGGTGAGGGGCTGGTCGAAGTCGGGCTGGTGCCGCCGGGCGACGTAGGCGTACGCGGGTGCCCCCGGGCCGCCGGAGAGGTACTTGTAGCCGCAGCCGACCGCGAAGTCCGCTTCGATGGCGTCGAGTTCGACGGGCAGGGCGCCCGCCGCGTGGCACAGGTCCCAGTGCATCAGGGCGCCGGCGGCGTGCGCGGCGGCGGTGAGCTCGGCCATGTCGTACAACTCGCCGGTGCGGTAGTCCACCGGGGCGTAGGCGGCGACGGCGACGTTCCCGGCTTCGGTGGCCAGCACGGCGGCGGCTTCGCGGGCCGGTACCCGGCGGACGTCGAGCCCGAGGAGTCGGCCCACCGAGTCGGCGATGTACTGGTCGGTCGGGAAGTGGTCGGGATCGGTCAGGAGCAGTCGGCGTCCGGGGCGCATCCGGGCGGCGGCGAGCAGGGTGTTGAACAGTTGGACGCTGGTGGAGTCCCCGACGACCGTCTGTCCGGGTGCCGCGCCGATCAGTCGGCCGAGCGCGTCGCCGGCCCGTGTCGGCGCCTCCCACCAGCCGTTGCCGTTCCAGGAACGGATCAGGTCGGTGCCCCACTGTCGGTGCACGGCGTCCTCGACGACCGCCGGGACGGCGGCGGGAAGGGCGCCCAGGGAGTTGCCGTCGAGGTACACGACCCCTTCGGGGAGGAGGAAGCGGGCGCGGACGTGGGCGAGGGGGTCGGCGGCGTCGAGCGCGGCGGCGCGTTCGGTCAGCATGGGGTGTCTCCGTCGTCGTGTGAGGGGGCGGTCCCGGCAGCGGGGGCGGCTTCGCGGTCCCTGGCGAGATCGAGCGCGATGTCCATGAGCAGGTCCTCCTGCCCGCCGACCAGCCGTCGCCGTCCCGCCTCGACCAGCAGGTCGCGGGTGTCGAGCCGATGGCGCAGGGCCGTGTTCTCCGCGTGCCGCAGGAAGCTGGAGTACACCCCGGCGTATCCGAGGGTGAGGGTCTCCCGGTCGACGCGCACGGGCCGGTCCTGCGTCGGCCGTACGAGTTCTTCGGCGGCGTCCATCAGCGGGAACAGCGTGCAACCGTGTTCCCAGCCCATGAGGTCGAACACCGCAACCGTCGGCTCCAACGGCGCGTTGCCGGCGCCGGCGCCCTGCCCGGCGAGGGAGGCGTCGACGCGGTACGCCCCGGCCTCCACCGCCACGATGCTGTTGGCCACGCCCAGACCGAGGTTGTGGTGGGCGTGGATGCCGATCTCGGTGGCCGGATCGAGGGCGTCGCGGTAGGCGCGGACCCGGTCCCGTACGCCGTCCATGGTCAGCCGGCCGCCGGAGTCGGTGACGTAGACGCAGTGTGCGCCGTACGACTCCATGAGGCGGGCCTGTGCGGCCAACTCGGTGGGCGGGGCCAGATGGGACATCATCAGGAAGCCCGACACGTCCATGTCCAGTTCACGGGCCAGGCCGATGTGCTGGGCCGAGATGTCCGCCTCGGTGCAGTGGGTGGCGACGCGGACGGAGGTGACGCCGAGGGAGTGGGCGCGGCGCAGGTCGTCGGCGGTGCCGATGCCGGGCAGCAGCAGGGTGGTGAGCCTGGCCCGGTCGAGCACGTCGGCCGCGGCCTCCAGCCACTCCCAGTCGGTGTGTGCCCCGGGGCCGTAGGTGACGGACGAGCCGGACAGGCCGTCGCCGTGGGCGACTTCGACGGCGTCGACACCGGCCGCTTCGAGGGCGGCGGCGATCGACCGGACCTGATCGAGGGTGTAGCGGTGCGACACGGCATGCATGCCGTCCCGCAGGGTGACGTCCTGGACGTAGACCTTGGTCATCGGACCCGGCTCCGTTCGGCCAGGCGCTCGGCGGTGCGCAGCGCGGCGGAGGTCATGATGTCGAGGTTTCCGGCGTAGGCCGGGAGGTAGTGGGCGGCGCCCTCGACTTCCAGGTAGACGGAGACGAGGAGTCGCCCGCCGCCGGCGAGTCCCGTCAGCGGGTCGTCGGGCGCCAGGGCACGGAACTGCGGCTCCTGCTTGAGCCGGTAGCCGGGCACATAGGCGGCGACGGAGTCGACCATCGCGTGGACGGATGCGGTCACCTGCTGGGTGTCGCAGTCGTCGACGACGCAGTGGACGGTGTCGCGCATCAACAGCGGCGGTTCGGCGGGGTTGAGCACGATGATCGCCTTGCCGCGGGCCGCGCCGCCCACCTGTTCGAGGGCGCGGGAGGTGGTCTCGGTGAACTCATCGATGTTGGCGCGGGTGCCCGGGCCGGCCGACCGGGAGGAGATCGAGGCGACGATCTCCGCATAGTGGACCGGTGCCACCGCCGATACGGCGGCGACGATCGGGACGGTGGCCTGTCCGCCGCAGGTGACCATGTTGACGTTGCGTGCGTCGAGGTGCTCGTCGAGGTTGACGGGCGGGACGACGTACGGGCCGATGGCTGCGGGGGTCAGGTCGACGATCGTCTTGCCGTACGGCGCGAGCGCTGCGGCGTTGCGGTGGTGGGCGGCGGCGGACGTGGCGTCGAAGACCACGTCGATCTCGTCGAACCCGTCGAGGGCCAGCAGCCCGGTCACTCCGTCAGCGCTGGTGGGCACGCCGAGGCGGCGGGCCCGTGCGAGCCCTTCCGACTGCGGGTCGATGCCGATCATCGCGGCTGCGGTGACGTTCCCCGACCCTCTGATGATCTTGATGAGGAGATCGGTGCCGATGTTGCCCGATCCGATCACGGCTGCCTTCATCGGACGGCCTCCTTCGAGAGCGGGGCCAGGCCGAAGAAGCGGACGGCGTTGCCGCCGAGGACGGCGGTCCGCTCCGCCGGGGAGAGTTCGCTCTCCCGGACCAGTCGGCCGATCTCCTCCTCGCCGAGCGGGAAGGGGTGGTCGGAGCCGAGCAGCACCTGTTCGGCGCCCATCACGTCCACGAGGAGCCGTAGCGCGCCGGGGTCGAAGACGGCCGAGTCGACCGAGAAGCGGTCGGTGTAGTGCGAGGGCGGGTGGGGGCTGTCGGCACGCACGAGGTCTCGGCGGTGCCAGGCGTTGTCGGCCCGTCCCAGGAGGTACGGGAAGCTGCCGCCGCCGTGGGCGAACATCAGCCGTAGCGACGCCGGGAGGCGTTCGAAGGCGCCGGACAGGATCAGCGACAGGATGGTCAGATGGGTCTCGCCGGCCATGCCCGCGAGCCACGCCAACATGTACCGGGAGAACCTCGGCCCGGACGGCAGGTCCCAGGGGTGGACCAGGACGGCCGCGTCCTCTTCGGCGCAGTGCGCGAGGAACTCGATCAGCGCTCCGTGGTCGAGGTCGTGATCGCCGAGGTGGTTGCCGATGTGGACGCCGTGGAAGCCCTGCCGCATCGCCTCGCTGAGCATCGCGCAGGCGGCTTCGGTGTCCTGGAGGGGCACCTGGCAGAGCGGGGCCAGCCGGTCCGGGGCGTGTGCGGCGTACCGCAGCAGATGTGCGTTGACGGTCCGACACCAGTCGGCGGCGCGCTCGGGTTCGAGGTCGTAGCCGAACAGCATGGGGGTGCTGGACAGCACCTGTACGTCCACGCCGAGCCGGTCCAGGTCGGCGACGCGTTCCGCCGGGTCCCACAGGGTGCGGCTCACCGGCCGGTACTCGGTGGCACCGGCCATCATCATTCCGGTGCCCGGTCCGTCCGTGGTGCGCAGCCAGGGGCCGTCGTCGGAGCCGGTGAGCAGCCGGGATTCGGCGCGGCCGATCTCCGGGAAGACGTGGGCGTGCACGTCGACGACGGTCACGCGCCGGCCTCCTCGTCGCGGCGGGTGCGTGGACGCAGTTGTTCGGGCCAGTCCCGGCCGGGGTGCACTGCGGTGCAGTTCGGGCAGGTGCGGGCGGCCGTGTCGGCGTAGAAGGCGCCGAACACCGGTGGCAGGTCGTCGACGATCGAGGTGAGCTGGACCTCGCTGCGGTGCACCAGGTGGTGGCACTCCATGCAGTACCACTCGAAGGCGTCGCGGTGTCCCTGCGGCCGGGCGAACTCGACGACGAGGCCGATGCTGTCCTCCTCCGGCCGCTGCGGGGAGTGCCGCAGGTGCGCCGGGGCGAGGAACACGTCTCCCTCACGGATGTGGATGTCGCGCGGCGGTCGGCCCTCCTCCTCCATGACGCGGAGCACCATGTCGCCCTTGAGCTGGTAGAAGAACTCCTCGATGGGGTCGTCGTGGAAGTCGGTGCGCCGGTTGGGGCCGCCCACGACCGTCACCATCAGATCGGCGTCCTGCCAGATCTGGACGTTGCCGACCGGCGGCTTGAGCAGGTGCCGGTTCTCCTCGATCCAGGACTGGAGGTTGAACGGTCTCATGGTCATCGGCGCTGTTCCTTGCTCTGGGGCAGATGAGCGCTCTGGAGAAGGCGGGCGCTCTCGGGGAGGTGGGCCACTCCGCTGATCTCGATCAGCAGGTGGGGGTGGGGCAACTGGTGGACGGCGACGGTGGTGCGGGTCGGCCCGTCCTCGTCGAAGTGCTCGGCGTAGACCTCGTTGTAGCCGCCGAAGTCGTTCATGCTGACGAGGTACGTGGTGACCGACACCAGGTCGTCGAGGCCGCCGCCGGCCGCGGCGAGCAACGTCGCGATGTTGTCGAGCACGGCCCGGGTCTGGGCGCGGATGTCGAGGTCCGTCACGCCCATCGGGTCGACGTTGGCTCCGACGAAGGTGCCGTCGGGGCGTCGGGAGCTCGTGCCGGATACGAAGACGAAGTCGCCTGCGCGACGCAGATGCGGGAAACGGCCGCGGGGCGGGGCGGCGCCGGGGACGATCATGCGCCCTCCTCGGTGGCGGTCCGTGCGGTGGTGGCGGTGAACTGGACGGCGCCGAGACCCGTGACCGTCGCCCGTACGTGTGTACCGGGGGGTAGTGGTACGGCGGCGGTCGCCGCGCCGGCGAGGATCACGGTGCCGGGCTCCAGCGGACCGCAGAGCCGGACCGCGGCTGCCAGGGCGCGCAGCGGGTGTCCGAGGATCGCCGCGGTGGAACCGGTCTCGGCCGGGCGTCCGTCGAGTTCCAGCAGGACGCCGAGGTTGCCCAGGTCGCTCGGTCCGCCCGGGGAACGCAACGCGCTCCAGGGCCCCACGACGTAGGCAGCGGCCGAGGTGTTGTCGGCGATCACCTCGGGCAGGGAGAACCGGAAGCCGTCGTACCGCGAGTCGATGACCTCAAGGGCGGGCGCCACCGCCGCAACGGCCGCCGTCGGATCGGCGCCCGGCCGCAGGGTGTCCCCCAGGAGGAACGCCACCTCCGGCTCGACCCGCGGATGGATCAGCCCCGAGAGGTCGTACTGTCCCCCGTCGGGGATCTCCATCCGGTCCGTCAGCCGTCCGTGGATCAGATCCGCAACGCCCATCTGCCGCATCTTGGCGAGGCTGGTGAATCCCAGCTTGACGCCGGTGAGCCGCTCGCCGCGGGCCAGCCGTCGCACGATCAGGGCGTCTTGGACGGCGTATGCCTCGGTGGTGTCCTCCAGGCCGGTGACACCCCCCGGGAGCGGGCGCGCGTTCAGCGCCGCACGGTCGAGGGACTCGGCGAGTGCCGTGATGGTCATCGGACCGCCCCTTCCGTGTCGAGGTGCCCGAAGGCCGCGCGCACCGAGCCGAGCCCGTCGACACGGGCCTCGAACACATCACCGGGCTCGACGGTGGCCATGGGCCCGAGCGCCCCGGTGAGCACGGTGTCCCCGGCCCGCAGCGGACTGCCGAGCCGTACGAGCGTGTCGGCCAGCCAGATGGCCGCGTGCAGTGGGTTTCCGAGGCAGGCGACGCCCGCACCGGTGGAGACGGGCTCGCCCCGGCGCTCCAACACCATGCCGGCGGTCCGCAGATCGAGTTCCCGCAGCAGCACGGGCCTGGTGCCCAACACGTACGCACCGCTGGAGGCGTTGTCGGCGATGGTGTCCACGGCCGAGATGTCCCAGTCGCGGATCCGGCTGCCGACCACCTCGATGGCGGGCAGTGCGAAGGCGGTCGCCCGGATCACGTCGGCCACGGTGTGCCGCTCGTGCAGGAGATCGCGTTCGAGGACCAGGGCGACTTCGGCCTCTGCCCTGGGCTGGAGCACCGAGCCCCACGGGATCTCGGCGCCATCCGGTACGGCGGTGTCGTCGATGAGGGCACCGAAGTCCGGTGTGTCGACGCCGAGTTGTCGCTGGACGGCGGTCGAGGTGAGGCCGATCTTCCAGCCGGTGATGCGGCGGCCCCGGGCCAGGCTCCGTTCGGTCAGGAGGGACTGGACGGCGTAGGCGGCCTCCAGGTCACCGGGCGGAAGGAGGTCGCGGACCGGTGCACACGGGACGCCTGTGCGGTGCGCCTCGTCGAGGCGCTCGGCGGCCCTCGTCACCGGGTCGCGCGGCGCGCCCGCCCTGTTCGCGGTGTCGTCCGTCGTACTCACAGCTTCACGCACACATTCATCGGTTCGGAGAAGAAGTCGAGGGAGTGGTCGCCGCCCTCACGGCCGATCCCGGACGCCTTCACACCGCCGAAGGGCGTACGGAGGTCACGCAGGTTCCAGGTGTTGACCCAGGCGGTGCCGACCTCCAGGGCGGGGGCGACACGGTGGGCGCGGCTCACGTCACCGGTCCACACCGTGGCGGCCAGTCCGTACGGGCTGGCGTTGGCGAGGGCCAACGCCTCGTCCTCGGTGTCGAAGGGCGCGAGGTGCACGACCGGGCCGAAGATCTCGTCCCGCACTGCCGGGTGGTCCTCCGGCAGTCCGGCCAGCACGGTGGGTTCCACCCAGAACCCGCCGTCCCGCTCGTCCCCGAAGCGCGGCACCCCGCCGCCCGCCAGGACGTCCCCGTCGGCGGCGGCCCGCTCCAGATGACCCAGCACCTTGTCCCGGTGGGCGGCGGAGACCATCGGGCCGTAGCCGGACAGTTCCTTCGCACCCGCGGCGAGCGCAGCCGCGAATGCGTCGAAAACAGACCGCTGCACGTACAGCCGCTCGGTGCACAGACAGACCTGCCCGCTGTGGGTGAAGGCGGAGCGGAGGGTGCCGGCGACGGCCTGCTCAAGATCCGCGTCGGCGAAGACGAGTCCGGCGTTCTTACCGCCCAGTTCGAAGGAGACCGGCGCCAACCGGTCCGCGGCCGCTCGCATGATCATCGATCCGGTGCGCGACTCGCCCGTGAAGGCGACGGCGTCCACCCCGGGGTGCTCGGTGAGCCACTGGCCGGCCGCGTCCGCGCCCGGGCCGTGCACGAGGTTGAAGACGCCCGGCGGAACCTCCGCCTCGGCCATCACCTCGGCCAGCAGACAGGCCGTGCCGGGGGTGAGTTCCGACGGCTTGGCCACCACCGTGTTGCCCGTCGCGAGGGCGGGCGCGACCTTCCAGGTGAGCAGGAGCAGCGGCAGGTTCCACGGCGAGATCACCGCGACGACGCCGAGCGGCTTGTGGACGGTGTAGTTCAGCGCGCCACGGCCGTCCGGGGTGGTGGTGTGCCAGGACCGTTCGCTGCGCCCGGCCAGGAGGTCCGCGTAGGAGCGAAAGTTGGCCACGGCCCGCGGGATGTCGACCGTCGAGGCCAACGCGCGCGGCTTGCCGGTGTCGGCGCATTCGGCTGTGACGAACTCATCGAAGCGCTGCTCGATCCCGTCGGCGATCCGGTGCAGCAACCGCGACCGCTCGGCCGGGCTCCATGCCGCCCACGGCCCGCGCAGCGCCTCCCGGGCTGCACGAACCGCCCGGTCGACCACCTCCCGGGACGCTTGCGGTACCTCGCCGGCGACGCGCCCGGTGACCGGGTCGACGAGCGGAAGCGGCACGCCGGACGCGTCGAACCCGCCTCCTACGTAATGCCGCACGGGTGAACTCACGCTGTAGACCTCCGTTACTGAGCCGGGGTATGTCCGAAAATCACCCCGGGGCGTGCCGGTATATTGCACCCACCCAGATATGCCGATCCAATGCCGATCGGCACGCGAGATATAGCAATCCTGGTATGGCACGGGCACACCGCCCCACCTCCCCGGAAGGAGCCCGCTGCGATGGACCTCCTGGACGGCCGGTTGAAGTTCCGACACCTGACCCTGCTCATCGCGGTGTACGAGCACGGGAGCGTCGTACGGGCCGCCGAATCGCTGCACCTCACCCAGCCCGCCGCGACCCGCACCCTCCACGAACTGGAAGCCATCGCCGACCTGCCGCTCTTCGTCCGCGTACCGCGGGGGATGCGGCCCACCGTCTACGGCGAAGCCCTGGCGGATCACGCCCGCGCCGTGGTCGCCGAAATACGCCGGGCCGGGGACCACCTCACCGGACTCCGTCAGGGCCTGGATGGCACGGTGACCGTGGGAACGCTGCTGGCCGGCGCCAATGTGCTCCTGCCCCGGGCGGTCGCAGGGCTCAAACGAGAACGCCCCCGGCTCACCGTGGTCGTACGGGAGGGAACCCCGGACGTCCTCCACCCGGCGCTGCTGGCGGGCGAACTGGACGTCATCGTGGGACGGGTGGGATCGACGCCCGCGGAAGGGGACGGGCTCCGGCAGCGGCGGCTGTACCGGGAGCCCATCCGGCTCGCCGTCCGCTCCGGCCACCCGCTCCTCGACGCCGTGGGCGTCACGCTCGCGGACACCCTCGGATTCCCCTGGATCCTGCCCGTCGAACAGACCGCTCTGCGCCAGGAACTCGGCGCCCTCTTCGTGGACCGGGGCCTCGCGCTGCCCGCGGACCGCGTCGAATGCACGTCCATCCTCACCATGCGGGCGCTGCTGCTCCAGACGGACATGGTGGCGCTCCTGCCCGAACTGGTCCTGCGCGAGGACGAGCACCTCGCCGCGCTACCGGTCGAACTCCCCTCGGTGGGACGCACGGTGGGCACCACGGAGGCGGCCCACCGCACGCGCACCCCGGCCCTCCAGGCGCTGCTCCACCACCTCGACCAGGAAGCGATCCTGCTGCGCGAGACGCTCGGCGGAACAGCGACGGCCCGTTAGACGAGAACCGGGCGGCCTGGGCGCATCGCGGCTTCAGGCGATGTGGACGCCGATGAGGCAGGTGTCGTCGTCGGTGTCCGACCGGCTGCGGTCGAGCAGGTCGTCGAGGCGCTGCTCAAGGGGCTGGTCGGGCCCGGTCGCAGAAGTGAGGAGTTGGGTCAGCGCGTCGTCGAGGGCGAGGTCCCTGCGTTCCACGAGTCCGTCCGAGTACATGAGCAGCGTGTCGCCCGCCTCCAGTTGCATCTGCTGCTCGCTGTAGGAGACGTCGGCCACGGCTCCGAGGAGGAGTCCCCGTCCCAGCGGGAACGACCTCGCCTTCTGGTTCCGGATCAGTACGGGAGGGAGGTGCCCCGCCCTGGCCCAGCGCAACACACGTGTGCGGCGGTCGTAGAGCCCGCAGACGGCGGTGGCGGTGATCTGTTGGTCGAGGTGGTGGGCGACGAGGTTCAGCCAGGTGAGGAGCTGCCCCGGACCGGCTCCGGTGACCGCGAGCCCCCGGAGCGCATTGCGCAGCACCACCATGCTGGTGGCGGCTCCGATGCCGTGTCCTGCGATGTCACCCACGCAGAGCAGGATCTGTCCGGAGGGCAGGACGACGCTGTCGTACCAGTCGCCACCGACGAGTGCGTCCGTCGCGGCGGGGCGGTAGCGCACCGCGACGCTCAGTCCGGTCAGATCGAGCGGTCCCCGCCTGGGAGGCATGATGGCGTGTTGGAGTTGCAGGGCGAGCCGGTTGCGTTCCTCGGATTCGGCCTCGCTGTGCGCGAGCCGGTCGCGGGTGGCGTGGAGGGCGACCTCGGTCCAGTGTTGGGATGAAATGTCCTGGTAGGCACCGCGTACCGTGCTGATCCGCTGTTCAGCGTCGAGAACCGGTTCCGCGATGACGCGGATGTGTCGGGTGATCCCGTCGGGACGCCGCAGCCTGAAGGTGACGGACGAGGGCCGCCGGTACTGGAAGACCGTGTGCAGCAGACGGTCGATGACGGCCGCGTCGTCCGGGTGGGCATGGGCGGCCAGGCCCCGCAGCGGCAGTGGCGCCGAGGTGGGCTTGCGGCCGTGGAGTTCGAACAACTGGCTGTTCCAGATGATCTCGCCCGTGGTCAGGTTCTCCTCGAACGCACCGATCCTGCCGAGGCGCTGGGCGTGCTGCAAGAGGCTCGCGAGCCTCGCGCTCTCGTCCTCGATCCGCCAGATGAGCACCAAAGCCCCGCCGTGGCGGCTGATGCTGACATCGGCGACCGCCATCAGGGCGACCTGGTCGACCAGGGCCGTGAGGTTCATGTTCCGGGCCCGGAAGGGCTCTCCGGTGGCATGGACCCGTTCGATCCTCCCGTAGAGGCCGTGCTCCTCGGCGGCCAGCGGGTACGCCTCCAACAGCAGGGCGCCCCGGACCTGGCCGGGTGGGCGGCCCGCGGGATCAGTGAACCGGCTGTTGACGTGTCGAATGCGGAAGTCGGTGAGGTGTCCTCGGGAGTCCAGATGGGGGGTGAGGATGAGCACCGGATCGCTGAGACCCTCCGCGAGCTCGATCAGCTCGGTGACGGCAGGGGGCGCGACCGCCGCCGACGTGGCGTGGACGGGCCGGGTCTCCAGGCTGTGGGCGCACAGTTGGGCGAGTGCCTCGATCTGGCGGATGATCTGCGGGGGCTGCGGTGACAGGGGTCCCGGCCAGCAGATTTCGAGTACGCCGTGCAGGCGTCCCCCGGTTCCGGCGGGCACGGCCATTCTGCCGCCCTCGGGCCACTCCGCCCGACCGAGGGAAGGGGTCGCCGCGTCCGTGAGGCTGCGGATGGTGATGAGCCTGCGTTCGTCCAGAGCACGACGGGCGAGGGTGGCGACACCGGGCGGGACGTGGTGCCAGCGGGCAGCCTCCTGCGGAGTGAAACCCGCGGAGCCACCGAGGGCGAACGATCCGTCTCCCTGTGCGGTCCATATCGCCACCGCGCACGCGCCCAGCGGACGCGCGGCGTTGTCGAGCAGCGCGTGCGCCATGGCCTGGGTGTCACCGGCGGCGAGGATGCCGCTCTCCGCCGTCCGCAGACGGACGGCGGCGGTGGGCGTCTCCCGGTCGGTTGATGAAGGGGCGGTGCGCTGGAGGAACTCGGCCGCGACCTGGCTGACGTGGTCGCGGGCGGCTTCGTTCACGATGTCCGCGGCGAGTTCCAGGAGGCCGAGGCCCGCGCGGTCGGCGAGGGCCGCCAGTTGGCGGGCTGCCTGGGCCGGTCCACAGCCGAGCCGCTCGATGAGGATGCCCTTCGCCATCTCCACCAGGGCGCGGCCGTCCGCCGCGGCATGAGCGGCCTGGACCTCACCCCTCAGCCGTTCCACCGTGGCCGCGAGTCTGCCGAGGGGCGAACCGACAGGGGGCGCCTTATCGGCCGTGGCGGTTTCCTCCCCGGATGCGGATGCGGATGCGGATGCGGATGCGGATGCGGATGCGGATGCGGATGCGGGGAGAACGCCCGGGTCGGCCGCCCGTTCCTGCGGGGCGGTTCTGCGGGGGCTGTCAGCAGTGCTCACCGTGGATGCCTGTTTTCTGGACGTCAGTCGTCATGGGGCTGGAGGGGGCGACTAGCTGCCCTTCTTCGGTCCGCGTGGGGAGAGCCACCGCCGGACGCAATCGATGAGGTCGTTCGCGTCCACCGGCTTGGTCACGTAGTCGCTCGCTCCCGATGCCAGACTCTTCTCCCGGTCGCCCGGCATCGCCTTGGCGGTGACCGCGATGATCGGCAGTTCGGCGTGGGCGGGCATCCGACGGATCTCCTCGGTCGCCGTGTAGCCGTCCATCTCGGGCATCATCACGTCCATCAGGATGAGATCGACCCGGGGATGTCGGGCCAGGGCCTCGATGCCCCTGCGGCCGTTCTCCGCGTGCACGACACGGATGCCGTGCAGTTCCAGGATGCCGCTGAGCGCATAGAGGTTGCGGGCGTCGTCATCGACGACGAGGACGGTGCGTTCGGCCAGCGACGCATCGACGGGTTGGGCCGCGAGTCGGCCCGCGTCCTCGGCACGGACCAGCGGCAGCACGCTGCCGGGCTGCTCGGCCGCCAGATGGAGCGCGATGCGCTCGCGCAACTCGTCCAGGCTGGAGAGCAGTTCCAGGGGCCGGCTCTCGGCCCTGCGCAGAAGTGCCTGTTCCTGTGCCGGGTTGAGGCGCCGGTTGTTGTGGGCGAGGACCGGCAGGGCGGTGAGCGCCGGGTCGCCGTCCATGTGTTCCAGGAACCGCAGCGCTGCACCGTCCGGCAGTTCGAGGTCGAGGACGACGCAGTGGACGGGCTCGGCGGCGAGCGCGGTCGCCGCCTCCTGCGCACCGAGCGCGGTGATCACGGAGGTGTCCGGCTGGTGATCGGCCCGCTCGTGCCCGGCCGCGAGATTGGCGGCGGCACTCTCGGCGACGAGCGAGAGCAGGCCGTGGGGGCGTTCCTCGATCACCAGAAGACGGCGCTGCTGGCGCGGCATCGGAACGGTGGGCTGCTCATGCGGTGATGGGCCGGCCGTGTCGGGACCGTCGGTCTGGTCCTCGAAACCCGCCCGGGTGAGGGGAAGGTACAGGGTGAAGACGCTGCCCATGCCCGGAGTGCTCTGCGCGGTCACCACTCCGCCGAGTACCTGGGCGATCTCCCGACTGATCGACAGGCCGAGGCCGGTGCCGCCGTACCGGCGGCTGGTGGTGCCGTCCGCCTGTTGGAAGGCTCCGAAGATCGCTTCGAGTTGCTGCTCGGCGATGCCGATGCCGGTGTCCTTCACCCGGAAGGCGACGACGGGACCGCTGTGGTCCATGCCCCTCGGCAGCTCGGATTCCAGGGCGGGCTCGATCTGTAGCTCGACTCCCCCGTCCTCGGTGAACTTGACGGCGTTGGAGAGGAGATTGCGCAGCACCTGCCGCAGCCGGGAGTCGTCGGTGACCAGTTCGCCGGGGACCCCGGGAGCGGTGGTGACCGAGAAGCTGAGGCTCTTGTGCGTGGTCATCGGGCGGAAGGTCGCCTCCACGTAGTCGAGGAGTTGCCGCAGCGGGATCCGTTCCGGATGGATGTCCATCTTCCCGGCCTCGACCTTGGAGAGGTCGAGGATGTCATTGATCAGTTGAAGCAGGTCGGAGCCGGCCGAGTGGATGATCCCCGCGTACTCGACCTGCTTCGGGCTGAGGTTGCGCGTGGGGTTCTGGGCCAGCAACTGGGCCAGGATCAGCAGGCTGTTGAGCGGTGTGCGCAGTTCGTGGCTCATGTTGGCCAGGAAC
This sequence comes from Streptomyces sp. NPDC005963, assembly GCF_040638655.1. NCBI lineage: Bacteria > Bacillati > Actinomycetota > Actinomycetes > Kitasatosporales > Streptomycetaceae > Streptomyces > Streptomyces sp. NPDC005963. Next base: position 363,768 of record NZ_JBEXVD010000001.1, read on the forward strand.
TCCGACTTGTACTTGGAGGCGAGGGAGAGTTGCTGCGCCCGGGTCTCCAGCTCCTGGCGGGCCTGTTCGATCTCCAGGTTCTTGGTCTCGATGTCGTGGTTCTGCGTGGCGAGCAGGGCGGCCTTCTCCTCCAGTTCCGCATTGGAGCGTTGGAGTTCGTCCTGTTGGACCTGGAGCTCCTCGGATCGGGCCTGGAGTTCGCCGGCGAGCCGCTGGGACTCCCCGAGGAGTTCGTCGGTACGGGCGTTGGCGACGATGGTGTTGACATTGACGCCGATGGTCTCCATCAGCTGGTCGAGGAAGTCGCGGTGCACCGGGGTGAACGAGGTGAACGAGGCCAGTTCGATGACCCCGAGGACCTGGTCCTCGACCACGATCGGCAGGATGATGAGGCTGCCGGGAGTGGTCTCGCCGAGCCCCGACGAGATGACGTAGTCACCGGGCACCTCGTCCGCGGCGATCGTGCGGCGGCTGCGGGCCGCCTGCCCGACGAGGGACTCCCCCGGCCCGAAGCGGCCGGTCACACTGCCGGGCGGGCGCCCGTACCAACCGACGAGGGTGAGTTCCGTGCCGTTCGCACCGTCGTCGGCGAGGTAGAACGCCCCGTACTGGGCGGCGACCAGCGGGGTCAGTTCGTCCATCACCAACTCTGCGACCAGGGACAGGTCCCGGTGCCCCTGCATCAGCGAGGAGATCCGGGCCAGATTGGACTTGAGCCAGTCCTGTTCCTGATTGGCCCGGGTGGTCTCGCGGAGGGAGCCGACCATGGAGTTGATGTTGTCCTTGAGTTCGGCGACCTCGCCCGAGGCGTCCACCGTGATCGAGCGGGTCAGATCGCCTTCGGCCACGGCGCTGGCGACCTCGGCGATCGCCCGTACCTGCCGGGTCAGGTTGCCTGCGAGTTCGTTGACGTTCTCCGTGAGACGCTTCCAGGTGCCGGAGACGCCCTCCACCTCGGCCTGCCCACCGAGCCGGCCTTCACTGCCCACCTCACGGGCCACACGCGTCACTTCGGCGGCGAAAGCCGACAGTTGGTCCACCATCGTGTTGATGGTCGTCTTGAGCTCCAGGATCTCGCCCCGCGCATCGACGTCGATCTTCTTCGACAGGTCTCCGTTGGCGACCGCCGTGGTCACCTGGGCGATGTTCCGGACCTGTCCGGTGAGGTTGTTCGCCATCGAGTTGACGTTGTCCGTGAGGTCCTTCCAGGTGCCGGCGACGTTCGGAACCCTGGCCTGGCCACCGAGGCGCCCTTCCGTGCCCACCTCCCGCGCCACCCGCGTGACCTCGTCCGCGAACGCCGACAGGGTGTCGACCATGGTGTTGATCACCCCCGCCAGGGCCGCCACCTCCCCCTTCGCCTCGACGGTGATCTTCTGCGAGAGGTCGCCTCGGGCCACCGCCGTGGCGACCTGGGCGATGGAGCGCACCTGCCCCGTCAGATTGGACGCCATGACATTGACGTTGTCCGTGAGGTCCTTCCAGGTGCCCGAGACCCCTCGTACGGTCGCCTGCCCGCCGAGGTTGCCCTCGGTGCCGACCTCGCGAGCCACCCGCGTGACCTCGTCTGCGAACGCCGACAGCTGATCCACCATCGTGTTGATGGTCTCCTTCAGCTCCAGGATCTCGCCCCGCGCGTCCACGCGGATCTTCTGGGACAGATCCCCCTGCGCCACGGCAGTGGTGACCTCGGCGATGGAACGCACCTGTGCGGTCAGGTTGTCACCCATGACGTTGACGGACTCCGTGAGGTCCTTCCAAGTCCCGGAGACGCCCTTGACATCGGCCTGACCGCCGAGCCGGCCTTCGGTGCCGACCTCGCGGGCCACCCGCGTGACCTCGTCCGCGAACGCCGACAGCTGATCCACCATCGTGTTGATGGTGTTCTTGAGCTCCAGGATCTCCCCGCGCGCCGTCACGGTGATCTTCTGCGAGAGGTCACCCTTGGCAACCGCCGTCGCCACCTGCGCGATTGAGCGCACCTGTGCGGTGAGGTTGCCGGCCATCGAGTTCACCGAGTCGGTCAGATCACGCCAGGTGCCGGAGACGCCCTTGACATCGGCCTGACCGCCGAGCTGGCCCTCCGTACCCACCTCGCGCGCCATTCGGGTGACCTCGTCCGCGAACGACGACAACTGGTCGACCATGGTGTTGATGGTGTTCTTGAGCTCCAGGATCTCGCCGCGCGCATCGACGGTGATCTTCTGGGAGAGGTCGCCCTTGGCGACCGCGGTGGTCACCTGGGCCACATTGCGGACCTGGTCGGTGAGGTTGCCGGCCATGAAGTTCACCGAGTCGGTCAGCTCGCGCCAGACACCGCCCACGCCCGGCACCTCGGCCTGCCCGCCGAGCCGGCCCTCGCTGCCCACCTCGCGCGCCACCCGTGTGACCTCGTCGGCGAACGCCGACAGCTGATCCACCATCGTGTTGACCGTGCTCTTGAGCTCCAGGATCTCCCCGCGCGCATCGACGTCGATCTTCTGCGACAGGTCACCCTTGGCAACCGCCGTCGCCACCTGCGCGATGTCACGGACCTGGGTGGTGAGGTTACCGGCCATCGCATTGACGGAGTCCGTCAGATCCGCCCAGGTGCCGGAGACCCCAGGCACCTCCGCCTGCCCGCCGAGCGTCCCCTCGGTACCCACCTCGCGGGCCACCCTGGTCACTTCGGAGGTGAACAGGGACAACTGGTCGACCATCCCGTTGAAAACGGTGGCGATCTCACCCAGGAGCCCGTCGGCCTCGCCCGGCAGACGTGTCCCGAAATCCCCGTCGCGCACCGCCGTCAGCCCGGCCAGCAACTGCCGGAGCTCCAGTTCGCCCACGCCGCCGGAGTCGCCCGACCCCCGTGACCCCTGCTCCATGTCCTGGGCTCTCGCCTGCACCTTGCCCCACCTTTCCCGATCGCCGGCCGTTCGGTCCGGTCAGGGGACGCACGACCGCCGCACAATGAAGGAGCGGCCACACTGCCACCCACGCCAGCCGGGAATCACCACCTACCCGCACAGCAAATACGAGAGAGGATACCGCCGAACTACCTGTCGGTACGCCTCAACCACCTTGCGCAGGAACCTGAACGGGGCGCGTGGTCCACCACGTCGACATCGACGGCCGAGAGCCGTGTCCTGGACAGTCAGACCGCACCGCTTTGCCCACGCACGCCACTACCCGCCCCCCCACCCGACAAGGACCCACACCATGAGCCCCCCGCCCGGCTTCCCCTTGGAGCCCACCCCCATCCATGTGTCCGACGAGGCCCTGGATGACCTGCGCGCCCGTCTCGCACGGACCCGTCCGCCGCTGGACGAGGGGAACGGCGACTGGTCGTACGGCGTCCCGGAGAGCTACCTCCGGGTACTGGTCTCCTACTGGCGGGACGGCTACGACTGGCGCAGGGCCGAGGCCGAAATCAACGCGTACGAGCAGTACCGGGTGAGCGTCGCCGGTGTCCCGGTCCACTTCATGCGCAAGCCCGGCCGCGGCCCCCGTCCGATCCCGTTGGTCCTCACCCACGGCTGGCCGTGGACGTTCTGGCACTGGTCGAAGGTGATCGATCCGCTCGCCGACCCGGCCGCGTTCGGCGGCGACCCCGCCGACGCGTTCGACGTCATCGTGCCGTCCCTGCCCGGCTTCGGTTTCCCGGGCCCGCTGACCGGCTTCTCGGACGTCAACTTCTGGAAGGTCGCCGACCTCTGGCACACCCTGATGACCGAGACCCTGGGCTACGAGAAGTACGCCGCCGCCGGCTGTGACATCGGTGGGATCGTTTCCAGCCAACTCGGCCACAAGTACGCCGACGCGTTGTACGGCATTCACATCGGCTCCGGTCTGCCGCTCGACTTCTTCACCGGGCCACGCGCCTGGGACTTCGCCCGGAACCGGCCCCTCACCGACGACCAGCCCGCCGACGTGCGCGCCCGCATCATCGAACTGGACCACCGTGCGGCGGTCCACCTCGCCGTGCACATGCTCGACGGTGCCACGCTGGCCCACGGCCTGAGCGACTCCCCCGCCGGACTGCTCGCCTGGCTGCTGGAGCGTTGGAACGCCTGGAGTGACAACGGCGGCGACATCGAGTCCGTCTTCACCAAGGACGACCTGCTGACCCACGCCACCATCTATTGGGTGAACAACTCCATCGCCACGTCGATGCGCTACTACGCCAACGCCAACCGCTACCCCTGGGCCCCTTCCCATGACCGCACGCCCGTCGTGCAGGCCCCGGTCGGCCTCACCTTCGTCACGTACGAGAACCCGCCCGGCATCCACACCGCTGCCGAGCGCGTCCAGGCGTTCAAGACCGGCCCGCAGTCGGATTGGTTCCACCACGTCAACGTCAACGCGCACGACCGCGGCGGCCACTTCATCCCCTGGGAGAACCCCGATGCATGGGTGAGCGACCTGCGTCGAACCTTCCATGACCGCAGGCCCTGAACGGCGCTGGAAGACCGGGGCCGAGCTTGGCCGGGCGCCCAGCTATGCGCCGATACGGATGTGGGCGGCCCAGGCGTCGAATACATCATGCTGTGGGGCCCTTGCGGCCGAGGTTGTGCGCCCTGCCGGCCTGTATCCCGTCACACCGCTCTCAACTGTGTGAATGGCGGGAGAGAGCGTGGTGCGGCCGTATCGGGTCTCCTGCGGGGTGATTCAAATCCGGCCGACGGGGGAAAGGGTAAGTGAGCCATGTGGCTGGTGTGGCGGATGTTTCTCCCTTCCGTCGGAGCCGTCGGCCGAGATAACTGGGCGCAGTGGGTCATATGCGCGGCGTAGCGGTGGTCGGCTCCTCGGGGGCAAGGCCCGGCACGGCGGAGCGGCGCGTCACCTCAGTGAGGAGAGTGACAGCGAGATGACTGGTATGCAGTTCGGGATCTTCACCATCGGTGATGTGACACCCGACCCCACCACGGGCCGTGCGCCGACCGAGACGGAACGCATCCGGGCCACCGTGACCATCGCCCTGAAGGCGGAGGAGGTCGGCCTCGACGTCTTCGCAACAGGTGAGCACCACAACCCACCCTTCGTACCGTCCTCGCCCACCACACTCCTCGGATTCATCGCCGCGATGACGGAACGCATCATCCTGTCGACCTCGACCACGCTCATCACCACCAATGACCCCGTCAAGATCGCCGAGGACTTCAGTGTGCTCCAGCACCTCGCCGACGGGCGGGTCGATGTGATGCTGGGACGAGGGAACACCGGGCCGGTGTACCCCTGGTTCGGCCAGGACATCCGCAAGGCGATCCCCCTGACCGTCGAGCACTACGGTCTACTGCGGCGTCTGTGGCGCGAGGAAGTGGTCGACTGGGAGGGAAAGTTGCGCACCCCGTTGCAGAGCTTCACCCTGGCACCCCGCCCGTTGGACGGCATTCCGCCCTTCGTGTGGCACGGGTCCATCCGCAGCCCCGAAATAGCGGAGTTGGCGGCCTATCACGGGGACGGGTTCTTCGCGAATCACATCTTCTGGCCGGCCTCCCACACCCGCACGATGGTGGAGCTCTATCGGAAGCGCTTCGCGCACTACGGCCACGGCACGCCCGAGGCCGCGATCGTCGGGCTGGGAGGACAGGTCTTCATCCGCCCCAACAGCCAGGACGCGGTGAAGGAGTTCCGGCCCTACTTCGACAATGCGCCCGTCTACGGGCACGGGCCGTCGTTGGAGGAGTTCGCCTCGGTCACACCGCTGACGGTCGGATCGCCCCAACAGATCATCGACAAGACCCTGGGCTTCCGCGATTACGCCGGTGACTACCAGCGCCAACTCTTCGTTGTCGACCACGCGGGACTGCCGCTCAAGACGGTGCTGGAGCAGTTGGACCTGCTGGGCGAGCAGGTCGTGCCGGTGCTCCGCAAGGAGTTCGCCGTCGGCCGGTCCCCCGAGGCCCCTGACGGCCCCACCCACCAGTCGTTGCTACGGGAACACAACGCCGGAGACGGACCGTCCGGCACCACGGACGTCGACGCGCCGAGAGGAACCGGGTGAGATGACGACCACGATTGCGATCATCACCGGCGGGCTGCGGGAACCTTCCTCGACACGGCTCCTGGCCGACCGGCTCGACACATCGGTACGCAAGGAACTCGGCGCAGCGGGCGCCCCGGTCGAGTCCTCGTTCGTCGAACTGCGACCCCTGGGGCGGGCGATCATCGACGCCATGTTGAGCGGATTCCCCACGGAGCCGCTGGAGGAGGCGTGGGACAAGGTGGCCGGTGCGGACGGTGTCATCGCCGTCACCCCGGCGTTCAACGCCTCGTTCAGCGGGCTGTTCAAGTCGTTCTTCGATGTGCTGCCGGAGGACAGCCTCTCCGACATGCCCGTGCTCATCGGCGCGACCGGTGGTACCGAACGGCACTCCCTCGTGCTCGAACACGCCCTGCGGCCGATGTTCTCCTATCTCCACGCCATCGTGTCGCCCCGGGGCGTCTACGCGGCGACCGACGACTTCGGCTCCCGCGACGGCGGCACGGCCCTGGCCGATCGCATCAGCCGCGCGGCAGCCGACTATGCCCGTCTGGTCCAGGGCTGTGGCCCGCGCCGCCAGCGCGACGCCCTCACCGACGAGGTCGCCGCCATGGAGCAACTCCTTCAGCCCGGCCCGTCATAGAGCCGCCAGGTGATGTGACATCAGGTGCGGCCCGGCGTACGGCAGTCAGGTCTCGTCGTGGAGTTGTCGCTGTTGTGCCTGGGTGAGGGTGGGAAGGCTGATCGCGGCCAGGACAGCGTGGAGTTCGGTGCGTTGTGGCCATCCGACGAGGGCGGCGGCGGACAGGTCCCGCCATGGGGTGGTAGTGGGCAGGTCTTCCAGGTCGGTACAGCTCAGACCCGCGAGATCCAGGGGGATGACGGTGTGGCTCAGGTGCCAGATGCCGACGTCGACCTGACTGCGCAGTACGGCTGCCGGAACTTCGGGGAACTTGCAGGGGACGTAGACGTATCCGTCGCCGGGCGGATAGGCGGACTCGGTGAGCAGGACGTGGTCCGGCGAGTCGTGGTCGATGGCGACCCGCGCACCGGGCCCGGGTTCCGTGTCGCCCGTCCTGGTGACGGCGACGAGCCGGCGCGGCGCGTAGTAGGTGCCCGGGGGCAGAACGAGCGTCGGTGCCGTCTCCAGTCGTCGGGCCGCGTCGCCGAGCGTGCCCGCCGAGACAACGGCGAGATCGTACTCTCCGGCGACGATGGCAGCGATGCGGCGGGCGCCGCCCCGTTGGTGGTGAACGGTGTGGGGTACGCCCAGTGCGGTGAGTTCACCCGCGAGGGACTCGGTGAGGACGTCGATCTCCACCGGTCCGCCGGGCGGGAAGAGCAGCCGTAGCGGTGTGAGCCCTGCCAGGTGCCAGGCTGCGCCGATATCGAGCGAGTCCAGGGTGCGTCCGAGGTGGCCTCGCGAGGTGACGGTGAGTGCTCGCTGGTCCGCGAGGAGCTTCATCGCCCGCTGGACCGTCCCTGCGCTGGCGCCCAGCGTGTGCAGGTAGTGGCTGTTGGTCGGTAGGGATGCCCCGACACCGCCCCGGAGGGCATCGACGACGATCGCCTTCACGGCCTGGTCCAGCGGACGCTGCGCCGCCGGAGGGGTGAGAGGACCGGTGCGGTCGCTCACAGGTAGCTCCTCTTTCTTCCCTCGACTGCGGGGTGCGCGGTGCTCTGCACATCCGGCTCACCCAACGAGGTGGATCACGTTACAGGAACCCATTGACAGCGTTGCAGGACCGCCGTACGGTCGCTCCAAAATTCGAGTACTCCAAAAATGGAGTACTCTGTGGAGTGGCGTCGCATAGACGTCGCCTTGCGGAGGGAACCTGGATGAACCTCACGCTGGAGTCAATCGCCGCAGCCGCGGCAGGCGGCCTGTTCGCCGCGGCCGTGGGCGCGCTCGCGGCGTTCGTGCTGTGCGGGCTGATGATCCTGGTCGGCATCGCTGCCGTGATCGGCGCCGGGAACCCCTGGTTCCTGGAGCACGTCGCTCTCGGGGAATGGTTCGGACCGCACATCGCCTTCGCCGGCGCGATCGCGGCGGTCGCGTACGCGGCCCGCCGGGGCAAGGCCGGCTCCGGGCGCGACATCGTGTCCGGAATGGTCGGCACCGCAGACCCGGTGACCCTGGCGGTCGGCGCGGGATTCGGTGTCTTCGGCCTCGTCGCCCAGAGCGCCCTGAACCAGAGCGACTGGATGCTGACGTACACCAACACCACGGCCATCACCGTGGTGGTCTCCGCGGTCGTCGTACGGCTGGTCTTCGGCCGCACCGGATTGTTCGGCACAACGGACGTCACCGGTCTGAGAGCACGGCTTCGCACCACGGAGCAGGCAGTGTGGCTCAAGTGGCAGGAGACTCCGATGATGAGCGGACTGCTCGGCCTCGGCGTCGGATTCCTCGCCTCCTGGTCGGCGGTCGCCCTGGTGAAGACCGACCCGGCGCTCGGTGTCGCGGCCGGAGTCCTCGCCTTCGGCGTCTCCGCCCTCTCCCTGGTCTTCCTGGCCACACCGGTCGCCGTACCGGTGACACACCACATCACCGCGGTTGCCGCCGCGGCCGGCCTGGCGTTCTCCTCCGTGTGGATCGGAGCACTGGCCGGACTGGTGACGGCGCTGGTCGGCGAGCTGGCCTCCCGACTGTTCCTCATCCACGGCGACACCCACATAGACCCCCCGGCGGTGGCCATTGCCGTCATGACCCCGATCGCCCTCACCACGGCAGCCGTGCTGACCTGATAGTGCGGTCCACAGCACCACTCATCGACAGAAGGACGAAGCGTGTCTGACATCTCTACCGTTGTGGAACTGCTCACCGAGGCCCTCGGGGCCGATGCGGTCAGCACGGATCCGGCGGTCCTGGCGGCCACGAGCCACGACACCTGGCCGGTGTCCACCAAGTGGCACCTCCAGGACAAGCACCCGTACGCGGCACAGGTGGTCGTCAGGGCCCGCACCGAGCAGGAGGTCGTGGCCGTCCTGCGTACCGCGGGCACCACCGGCACCCCGGTGACGACCCGCGCCCTCGGCTCGTCGGTGACCGGCCAGCCGCTGCCGACCCGCGGAGGCATCGTCCTCGACGTGTCCGGGCTGGTGGGTCCCCATGTCGTCGACGAGGTCGACATGACCGTGACCGCTCCCGCGGGCAACAACGGCGGCGAGTTGGAGGACGCGCTCAACGCAGCGGGCTGGACCACCCGCTTCTCCCCGCAGTCCCTGTACCGCTCCTCGGTCGGTGGCTGGCTCGCCACCCTCGCCACCGGCCAGTTCTCGTCGCGCTACGGCGGGATCGAAGACCTGGTCGTCGGCTACCGCGTGGTGCTGGCCACCGGGGAGGTCGCCGAACTCAAGGCATCGCCCAGGGCGGCCATGGGTCCGGACCTGCGCCAGTTGTTCCTCGGCTCCGAAGGAACGCTCGGCGTGATCACTCAGGTGACCTACAAGATCATCCCGATCCCGTCCGACCAGCGACTGGAGGCGTTCCAACTCCCCGACGTCGCCGCCGGCCTCGCCGTGATGCGCGAACAGGCCGCCGCGGGACTGCGCCCGTTCCTGTTGCGTCTGTACGACACCGACGAAGCCCGCCACGCCATGGCAGACCCGACCGTCAGCCACCCGGTCCTGTTCGTCGGAACCGAAGGCGAGGCGAGCGTCTCAGCCGCCGAGCTCCAGGTCCTCACGGGCATCGCCACGGCCCACGGCGCCAGGGCACTCGGTCCTGAGCCGACAGCCGCTTGGATGGGCCGCCGCTTCGACTTCTCCACCGTGGAGAACCACCTCAAGACCCCCGGCGGCTACGCCGAGACCATCGAGGTCGCCCACACCTGGCGGCACATCGAGGGCCTGTACGACGCCATGAAGGAGGCCCTGGCCCCCCTCGCTGACGAAGTCCTCGCCCACTTCTCCCACGTGTACACCCAGGGCACGTCGATGTACCTCATCCTCCTCGGCCGCGCGGAGGACGACGCCGCAGCCACCGAGCGGCTGGAGAAGATCTGGTCCACGGCGATGGCCGTCTGCCTGGAGCACGGCGCCGAACTGTCCCACCACCACGGCGGCGGCCTCGCCCGCTCGCCGTACTCCCGCCGCTCCCTCGGCTCCGCCCACCTCGTCCTGCGCAAGCTCAAGCAGGCGCTGGACCCCGACGCCGTCCTCAACCCGGGAAAGCTCGGTCTCTGACCGTCAAGCCCCTGGTCTCCTCCTCCACCCACGCCGCCCCGGCGGCGCACTCCCAGGATCTGGAGCTCAACGATGAGTCACGCATCCCGTCTCCTCGTCATCGACGAGGGCACCACCGGCACCCGTGCCCTCGTGTTCGACGGCGCCGGCACCATCCGCAGCCGCGCCTACAGCGAGTTCACCCAATACCACCCCGCGGCCGACCGGGTGGAGCACGACCCCGAGGAGATCTGGCAGCTCACCTCGGCCCGCATCGCCGAGGCCCTGCGCCTCGACGGCACCGACCCGGCCGCACTGTCCGCGGTCGGCATCACCAACCAACGCGCCACGACGGTCCTGTGGGACCGGACCACGGGCCAGGCCGTCGCCCCGGCCATCGTCTGGCAGGACCTGCGCACCGCCCCCATGGCTGCCAACCTCGAAGCGGAGTGGGGCCGCAAGGTGCAGGCGCGCACCGGCTGGACGCTGGCGCCGGTCTACTCCTCACTGTCACTGTGCTGGCTGTTGGAGAACAACCGGGACCTCGCCCGCCGGGCGGAAGCCGGAGAACTGGCCTTCGGAACCATCGACTCCTGGCTCATCCACCGCCTCACCGGCGGCGCCGTGCACGCCGTCAGCGCCTCGAACGCAGCCGTCACCGGCGCCTACGACCTCCTCGCCGGCTCCTGGTACGAGGAATGGCTCGGCGCCCTCGGGCTCCCGCTGAGCCTCTTCCCCGAAGTCGTCGACGACTCCGGCACCATCGGAACCACCGACGCCTCGGTGATCGGCGCTGAAATCCCGATCACCGCGGCCATCGCCGACCAGTCCGCGGCCCTGTTCGGGCAGGGCTGCGTGCGGCCCGGCGATGCCAAGACCACGCACGGCACCGGTACGTTCCTCGACGTGAACACCGGCACCGAACCCGTCATCTCCCAGCACGGGCTCAGCACCATCATCGCCTGGCGCCGCAACGGCGTCACCACCTACGGACTGGAGGGATACGCCCCCGTCACCGGGTCCGCGGTCCAGTGGCTGCGGGACGGAGCCCAACTGCTCACCAGCGCGGCCGAGACCGAGGAACTGGCACGCGGCGTCCAGGACAACAACGGTGTCTTCTTCGTCCCGGCATTGACCGGGCTCGGTGCACCCTCCTGGGATTCCAGCGCTCGCGGCCTCCTCATCGGCCTCACCCCCGGCACCACCCGCGGGCATCTCGCCCGCGCCGCCCTGGAGGGGATCGTCTATTCCATCAAGGACTTCATCGAGCTCATGTCCGAGGAGTCCGGGCAGGCCGTGACGACGATGCGCGCCGACGGCGGCGCCTCAGCCAACGACTTCCTGCTCCAGTTCCAGGCCGACATGCTCGGCGCCACCATCCACCGCCCCGCCAACGTCGAAGCGACCGCCTCCGGCGCCGCGTACCTGGCCGGACTCGCCGCCGGAATCTGGTCCGACCCCCAGGACTGCTTCCGGGGCACCGACGACGACGCCGTCTTCACTCCTTCCCTGGACCACGCGTCCCGGGACGCCAACTACACCCAATGGCAGCGCGCGGTCGAGCGCGCCAAGGGATGGGCGGTCCAACCATGAAGCGCTTCACCGCATCCGACCTGCCGAACGAAGCCGACCTCCTGATCATCGGCGGAGGCATCACCGGTGCGTCCGTCGCCAGGGACGCTGCCCTGCGCGGACTCTCCGTGGTCCTCGTCGACCGCGACGACTTCGCCTCCGGAACCTCCAGCCGGTCCTCGAAACTCATCCACGGCGGTCTGCGCTACCTCCAGACCTACCAGTTCAGGATGGTCAACGAATCGGTCCGCGAACGCGAGGTCATGATGCGGATCGCCCCGCACCTGGCCGACCTCCGCCCCTTCCTCTACCTCGTCTACGACGGCTACCCCGAAGGCCGCGCCCTGCTCAATCTGGGCCTCACCTTCTACGACGCCTTCTCCCGCGCACCCCTCAAACGACGGCACCGGATGCTCGGCCGCGAGGCCGTACTGCGCCGCGAACCGCACCTCAACCCGCACGGGCTCAAGGGCGGCGGCCTCTACCACGACGCACTCACCGACGACGCCCGACTCGTCCTGGACGTCCTCGGCTCGGCGTCCCGGGCCGGCGCCCTGCTGGCCAACCACCGCGAGGTCACCAGCCTGATCCACGAACACGGCCGGGTCGCGGGCGCCGAACTCACCGACCGCCTCACCGGAGAGCACCTCACCGTCCGCGCCAAGGCCGTCGTCAACGCCGCAGGCCCCTGGGTCGACCGCGTACTGGGACTGGAACAGGCCCCCGAACACCCCACGCTACGGCCCACCAAGGGCGTACACATCGTCCTTCGCACCGAGGACTTCCCGCTCGGCACCGCCGTGTTCCTGCGCTCCCCCTCCGACAACCGCGTCGTCTGGCCCACCCCCGCAGGCGACGGTCGGCACGTCTACGTCGGCACCACCGACACCGACTTCACGGGCTCCCCCGACGACGTGGTCGGCAACGAGCAGGACTTCGACTACCTCCTGGAAGCCGCCAACCACACCCTGCCCGGTGCCAAGGTCGACAGCAGCCACATCGTCGCCTCATGGGCCGGGCTGCGCCCCCTGATCGCTCCGGCCCCCGGCACCGCCAACTCGGCCGCGTCCCGCGAGCACACCCTGACGACAGGACCCGGCGACATGATCACCGCCGCGGGCGGCAAGCTCACCACCGCCCGGCTCATGGGCGCCCAGATCGTCGACGCCGTCGCCGGACAGCTACGCGACCGCCACGGGATCCGCGGGCTGCCCCCGTCCACCACCGGCCGGGTGCCGATCTCCGGTGGCGGAGCCGGAGAGATCTTCCGGGCCCGACGGGAGCTTGCCTCGACTCCCGTCACACCACGGACCGGGGAACGATGGTTGCGTCGCTACGGCGGCAATGCCACCGCGCTCTGCGATGCCGTGGCCCGGGACCACGAGGACGGGATCACCATCGGCGACTCCGTCCTCACCCGGGCGGAGATCGAGCACTCCGTACAGCGCGAGATGGCCATGACCGTTGCGGACGTCCTGGTCCGCCGCACCGGCTCCTTCTTCTGGTCCGACGACGGTGACACCTCCGTGATCGACCATGTGTCGGACGCACTCGATGCCGCCCACGGCTACACACCACGACAACGGGAGGCGCAGCAGGCCGACTACACGCGTTGGGTCGAACGCAACCGGGGAACGCGATCCCTCTGACCCGGGCCGACTCGACCACCACCGGCACCCGCGAAGGAGGGCACGGTGCCGGCCCACCCGGACGGCTTCAGGCCGTAAGGCAGTCCTCGATGAAGGCGAGTTGGCGAAGACAGTACGAGCGGGATCGGTTGTGGAGTTCGATGCAGTGACCCGCGGTGGTGACGAGATCGACGTTCAGCGACGGCGCCTTGATGAATCGGCTGGCCGCGAGCGATCGCGCGGGTTCGTCGGACATCCAGATGTTGTCGTGCTCGGCGAAGGTCAGACCGACCGGAACGTCGATGTCCGCCGCGACGGTGGGAAACAGTTCGGACCAGCGCACCGCGTCGATCAGTTCTGGCATCGGCATGGGTCGGACCAAGTCGGCGTCAAGGGCACGCCGTGTCGGCATGTACGACCCCTGGGGACCGAGCATCACATCGGCGTGGGGTTCCGGCGGGACTTCAACGAAGGGATCACTGCCGATGAACGAGTTCCACATCTCGCGCAGCCCGGGCCGCCACACCTCGCCGATCCCGCTGACCTCCACGCCTCTCAGGCCGGGCGTTCCTCTCGCAGCCAGAGTGAGCGCGATCATGCCGCCTATGGAATGGCCGACGAGAACGGTTCCGTGTGCCGGCTGCACATCGTCCGAGAGGCGCTTCAACGCGGACTGGAGAACTGCGGCCTGGCCGTCGAAGGACTGGAGTGCGGACTCGCTTCCGCGGGCACTTCCGTAGCCGGGCCGGTCCAGTGCCACCACGCACAGATCCAGTGCGGGCGCGAGGGAGAGCAGCGAGGCGGAGTCGATGTCGTAGTAGGCCGAGTCGTACGTCCCGCCGTGCAGGGTGACGACCAGACCGCGCGGCCGTGAAGTGCGTCCGGATATCCGGCCGGACAATCCCAGGCCACCGGCCTTGAGGAAGTAGGGCGAAATCATGCTGCACCGCTCCTTGGGGTGTTGGGATCCTGCTCAGAATGAGGCGGAAGCCACGCTGGTGAATCGTTCGGCTGTCCAGCGCGCCATCTCCTCGCCGGCCAGGACGGCGCCGGAGGTCATGCCGTGGTGGAGCGGCGCGCCGAAGTGACGGCCGGGTACGCGTACGTGGGTGACGTCCGGGTGCGGAAGCAGCTCGGCGAAGCGCTTCGCATCGGCGGGAAAACAGGCCTGGTCGCCGGTCAGTTCGATGAGGAGGGCCGGGACGGTGACCCCCGGTGCGCAGGCCGCGAGGTCGGCGCGGGTGGAGTTGGCGGACCAGGTGGAGAGCCATGCCTCGGGAGTGGTGAGCCGACCGAAGCCGATGATCCCGTAGTTGGTGAGGTCCGGCCTCCGTCCGAACAGTGAGCCGTACGGCCGGTCGTTCGGGTCCAGGCTGAGATCGGCCGCTCGAAGGTCGGCATCGGTTCGGTGGACGGTGATCACACCGGTGGCCAGCGCCGCACGTCGATCGTGAGCCTCTTTGCCGGCGGCATAGCGCTTTCTGGCCTTCTGCGAAGTCTCGACCCGTTCCCGGGCGACCTCGTCGATGCGTTCGATCCGGGCACGTTGAGCACGGCGGTAGCGCTCGACGAACTCCGGTGAGTAGGAAGAGGATGCGGGCGGTGCAGCGAATCCGTTGGCGGGATCGTACGGATCCAGTGCGGGATCGGCCGAGAGGGGATCGGTCTCGTCGACGACCGAGGGGTCGATGACGCGTTGCAACAGCGCGCCTTGTCCCGGGTGGGGCGCCATCATGATCAGCCCGTCCGCCGACGGGAGTTCGGCCTCGGGGAGCGGCACCAGCTTTCCGCCGGGGGTACTGTCCAGCCGGGAAGCGGGCGTGGCCGCGGACTGCTGGAGGTAGAGGGCGGCCAGTGCGGCACCACCGGAGTGCCCCACGGCCACCACGTTCTCGAAGCCGTTGCGGCGGAGGAACACATGGCCGGCGGCCATGTCGAGCACCGCCTGCTCATGCAACAGCGTCAGATCGTTGCCCATCGACCGCGCACCCTGGGTCCAGACTGCGAAACCGTGCTTGAGCAGTTCGGGGACCAACACGTGATGGGAGAAGTCCTGCCGTGGGTGCATCAGGAACGCGACCGTGGTCGCGCCGGGCACCACGCGGAGCAGGCCGTTCACGGTGGCGCCGTCCTGGGTGGTCAGCTCGTGCGCGCTGGTCCGGGTGGTCTCAGGGAGGTCCGCGGGAGTGAGGTACCGGCCGGCGCCCAGAGGTGTGGTGGTCATCGGGCCTCCACCCGCAGGGCGTCCTTGTCGTGCTGCGTGATGACCGAGCCCTCCAAGCCGGCGACTGCGCTGTACCAGACCGCGTGTCGACAGCCGGTGGCACGTCGGTCGATCACGATCGGGCTTGCAGCGGTGATCCGGAAGTAGGGCCCGACGCTGTCGACGGTGTTGGCCGGGTCCTGACGGGCAATCTTGATCACACCGTCGTTCTCAGGGACTTCGAGCACATAGAAGCGGGCCATGGTCACACCGACTCCCGCAGGGTCTCGCGCGTACCTGGCCGGCCCGCTTCCCATGCGGCTGCCCGCTCGACGATGAGTTCGGCCTTGCGGGTCAACAGCTTGTCCATCGAGGGCGACTGCCCCGCGGTGACATCACAGAGCGCCTGGATGGTCAGCTCGGCGTCGAGGTCCTCCTGCGGGGTGACAGGACGCAGCTGGCGGGTGATTTCGAGCATGTAGCCGTTGGGGTCATGGGTGTAGATCGACTCGATGGTCTCGTGCATGACCTGCATCTCCACCGGCCAGTCCGACTCGTCCAAGCGGCGTCGGTACTCCAGCAGGTCCTCTTCGTCGGCCACATGGAGAGCGATGTGGCGAGAGTTGCGGAAGAAGTCCGGAGTGTCGTGTGGTAGACGGGCCCAGGCGTCTCCGGGTGCGGTCGGGTCGCCGGCGGGCTGCCAGCCGAAGTAGTAGAAGAACGCCATGCGGTCGCCGTTGCCGATGTCGAAGAAGAAGTGGATGAAGTCCGGGTGCCGCTCGGGGCCCCATCCGGCGGCGCAGATGGAGTGCACGACGGGGAACTTCAGTACGTCGCGGTAGAAGCGGACCGTGGCGCCCGGGTCGAAGGTCGGGAAGGCTGCGTGGTCCACTCCGCGGACCCGATGGGTCGGCTTCGGGGCCGCGGCCTGGATGAGGTCGGACATGGGGTTCCTTTCTAGGGCAGGGACATTCAGTGGGCCGGTACGGCGGCGTCGGCCATGAGCAGGGAACCCGCTCCCGGCACCCGCACCGGCCGGCCGAGGCTGCGCAGGATCGAGTAGGCGCCGGCGGTGGCCGCAGAGAGCACAGGCAGGCGAAGTTCGTCCTCGGCCGCCTGGATCAGGTCCAGTGACGGCATTTGCACACAGCAGGAGAGCACCAGTGCGTCGACCCCGGTGAGGTCGATGCTGCGTGCGGCCTCCATGATCCGCTCTCCCGGGATGCAGCCGACCTCGGAGTTGTCGGCGACCTCCAGTGCGCGCCAGTCGGCAACCTCGAAGCCCTCGGCCTCGATGTACTCCACCACCTGTCGGGCCAGCGGCTTCATGTAGGGCATGACCAGGGCGATCCTCCTGGCACCCAGATCAGTCAGACCACTGAGCAGGGCACCGGCACTGGAAAGGACCTTGGCACCCGAGCCGCCCGAGCCCAACTGCTCCGCGATGCGGAACTCGGCCTCCCGATGATGACCGGGCCCCATCGCCATGATCGCGACCAGGCAGGCGTAGAGCGCCACATCGACGCCGGCATCGCCGATCTCCAGAACACAACGCTCACGCTGTGCGTTCATGGCGCGCAGTTGCTCAGGGGTGACCGAGTGCATGCGCATGCGGGACCCGTGGAACGAGAAGTCCCCACCGGCCAGATTGAGGATCCGGGGGATCTCGGTCTCGACGGTCACATTGGTGCTCGGCACGATCAGGCCGATGCGGTTGAGGGAGGTCATGCGCTCTCCTTGTGTCTCGAATCGAGTCTAGACATGAATGTCGTAATTACAACACCCACGTCAGAGATGGGTGTGAGGAAGCTCTGAACGACCTTGGAAGGGGTTGTCGGACCCAATGCACGGGCCAGTGGTCAGCGCTGTCTGAGGACCCGGAGGTGTTCCGCGGTGCGCACGGTCTCGGCATGCATCGCCAAGGACCCGGCCACGAGTGTGAAGGGTCTAGAGGGGTGTCCGCCCGGACCTGAAGTCCGAACGGTGATCAGCGCTGCTGGTCGAGACGGTCCAGGAGGACCCGGATCTGCTCCACGGTGCGGGCGGTCTCGGCGTGCGTCGCCGAAGAACCCCTGGTCGTGAGCATCGCGGTCGCCAGATCGGTGATGGTGTCGACCACCGCGTCCACATCGGCACCCCGGGAGAACCACCAGGCGACCCAGTTGCACATGCCGAGCAGGGAAAGGGCGGCCGTGCGGGCGTCGACGCTACGGAACTCGCCGGATTCGATGCCCGCCTCGACGACCTTCACGACCTCCCGGAGAACCTTGCGCTTGGCCTCGCGGTGTTCGGTGCCCGCCGGCTCCGGAAGTACGGTCTCGGAACGGTCGAGGATACGGAACTGGTCGGGGTGCTCGGCACGCTGACGCACGAGCAGCGCCACCACGGTCATCAGCTTCTCGGTGGGCGAGAGGTCCGCACGACCTGACAGGTGCTCCAGCACCTCGGCCAGTCCCCTGCTCACCTGCTCGACGAGCATGCCGAGCAGTTCTTCCTTGCTCCGGACGTAGTTGTAGAGCCCTGGCCTGGAGATTCCGAGCGCGTTGGCGATGTCGAGCAGGGTCGTCGACTCGTAGCCCTTCTCGGCGAAGAGCTCGGTGGCCTTGTCCAGAAGCTCCGAGGTGACCAACTGCCGACTCAGGGCGCTGCGGTTCGTCCTGTCCCGCGCTGCCTTGGCCATGCCGGGAGTATACCGAGGCCGGGTGCCGACCACGGCAGCGCTGGTCACCGGGTCACCACGAAGTCGGCCCGGCCGGCGGCGATCGCCGTGGCGGCCAGTGACCGCTGGCGCTCGGGCAGCGCGACTCCGACCGGACGGCCGCTCTGGAGGCGCAGCCGCTCGGACATATCGATGCGCGCGGCTATGGCGTCCGGATCGGACGGACCGGTGAGCAGGATCGGCGGGCCGCTGGTTCCACCAAGCAGGCCGAGGGCCGCGTCCGCCGCATCCCCCCATATCTCGGAGTCGGTCCAGGTCAGCTCGTGGACGGCGGTGGCAGCATTCAGGGCCCGGCGGGACACCACTCGGGCCGGCAGCGTCAGTCCCGGGTCCCGCACCGGTCGTGCCAGCACCCAGCTCTCAAGGTCGTCGAGCCGCGCCGGCGCCTGTCCGCCCAGCGACGCGAGTGCGCGCCTGGCGCTCTCCGGCTGCTCGGCGGCGTAGTCGGCGAGACTGAGGTTGCCCGACCGTGTCATATAGGACACCGCGAGTTGCTCGGCGGACCATGATGCCCGGACGCGATAGCTGTCCCACCACGCCTGGCTGCGATGGGCGAGCTTCTTGAACCGCTCCACCGGAGGCCGTCGGGTCTGCTCGTAGGCGGTCAGTGCCTCCGGGACGGACGCCTCACCGGTCAGTGCGTCGGCCAGGGCGATGGCGTCCTCCAGCGCGAGCTTCGTGCCGGATCCCAGGGTGTAGTGGGCCGTGTGCGCCGCGTCGCCGAGCAGAACGATGTTGCCGACCGACCACCGGTCGAGCGTCAGGTTGGTGAACCGGCTCCAGCGGGTGCGGTTGGTCAGCAGCGGTCCTCCTCGGAGCTCGGACGCGAAGGCCCGCTCAAGCAGGGCCACGCTGGCGTGGTCGGTCTCCCCCCAGGGGACGCTCGCATCGAGTTCGTCGAGCCCCGAGGATCGCCAGGTCACGTCGTCGATCTCGATGAGGAACGTACTGCGATCGACCGCATAGGGGTAGGCGTGGGCGACGAACATGCTGTCGCCCTGTTCGACCGCGGAGAAGAACGCCGAGTCGACCGCGAAGTCGGCCCCGCACCAGACGAAGCGCGAGCGTCCGAGGGCGGCTCGCACCCCGAACTCGGCGGCGTACTTCTCGCGGGTGGCGCTGCGGACCCCGTCGGCGGCGACCACGACATCGGCGTCGGTCGACGCCACGCCGGCCGAAACGCCGGTCCGCAGCTCCACGCCGACCGCCGCGGCAGCATCGCCGAGTATGTCGAGGAGTCTCGCCCTGCCGATCGCGAGGTTACGGGCGCCGTGCAGGGTCACCGTGTCCGCGCGCCCCTTCAATTCCAGGCTGTGCCCGACGTATGAGGCGCGCCGCACCAGATCAGCGGTCTCGGGGTCGGCGGACTCCAGATTGCGCATCGTGGACTCGGTGAGCCCGACACCGAACCCGAACGTCTGCGCCGAGCCTTCCATCCGTTCGTGGACCACTACTTCGATGCGGGGGTCCTTCAGCCTGAGCAACCTCGCGGCGTAGAGCCCGGCCGGCCCACCGCCGATGATCTCCACTCGCCGCGTCATCGGTCGTCCCCCGTCTCGTCGGTGAGCTTCCGCTCGATATCGCCGCGCAGGGCCTTCTTCGATACCTTGCCGACGTTGGTCAGCGGTAGGGCGTCCACGATCTCCACCCGCTCCGGCAGCTTGTACTTGGCCAGCCCCAGACTCAGCAGATGATCGCCGAGGGTGGACACGGTCAGGGGTTCTGCACCCGGCTCAAGGACCAGATAGGCACAGCCCCTCTCGCCGAGCACCGGGTCCGGCATGGCGACCAGGGCCACGTTGTTCACCGAGGTGTGCTGGACGATCAGTTCCTCCACCTCCTCGGCGTGGATCTTCTCCACCCCGCGGTTGATGACGTCCTTGATCCGCCCCTCGATCGAGTAGAAGACCCCCTCCCCGGTGACGTGGCGGCGGGCGAGATCACCGCTCCGGTAGTAGCCGTCCGAGGTGAAGCTGTTCCCGTTGTGCTTCTGGGCCCTGTAGTAGCCGCGAATGGTGTACGGCCCGCGTGCCGCGAACTCGCCGATCTCGCCGTCCGCGACCTCGTCCTCACTGGCTGGCGAGAGGATCCGGACCTCGTCGCCAGGTGCGATCGGCGTTCCCACGCTGTGGTGTCGCACGGCCTCCGACGCGTCCGACGGGGTCAGCATGAACATGCCTTCTGCCATTCCGAACATCTGGCGCACCTGGAGTCCCAACTCGTCCTCCAGCCGCTGGGCGATCTCCGCCGGAAGCTTCTGGCCGCCCACCACGAAGTCACGTACGCAGCTCAGATCGGCACTGCGCACCGCGGGCGACTCCAGCAGGCGGATGGCCAGCGCCGGTGGCACCAGGGGCAGAGTGTCCGGCCGGTGCTCCTCGATGAGGTCCAGGAGTCCTGTGATCTCGGCCGAGGGAGCCAGCACGAGACAGGCACCGGCGAGGATGGCCGGCTGGACGGCCAGCGCGAGACCGGCGTTGTGCATGACCGGCAGCGGGTAGAGCAGCTTGGAGTTCGGGCCGTATCCCATCGCCTCGGCCCACGCGCGGGAGTTGTAGACGTACTCCTCGTGCAGTCGGGGTGCGACTTTGGGCAGGCCGGTGGTGCCTCCTGACAACTGGAAGACAGCGATGTCATCCGGCTGCAACACGGCGTACGGCAGTGGGTCGATGTCGCTCTGCCGACCGTCCGAGACAACGTCGTCATAGGAGTGGGCGCCGGGGGGCACGTCACCTCGGGCGACGACGACCTCCTCGACGCTCCCTCGCGCCCGCAGCTCTTGCGCCTGACCGAGAAGACGGCCCTCGCGGAAGTCTGCCTGAGCGATCAGAAACCGGGCGCCGGTGTGTTCGGCGAGGAGACCCACCTCCCGCACACCGTGCTGTGGCAGTGTGCACACGGGTCTGACGCCCGCCAACAGACACCCCAGATAGGCCACGACGGTTTCGGCCACGTTTCCCATCTGGAACACCGCCGCGTCGCCGGGCCGGGCTCCGACCCGCCCTGCGAAGCCGGCCGCAAAGGCGCGGGCCTCCTCGAACAGCCGGTCGTAGGTCCAGGTGACCTCGGGCGTCACGAGTGCGGGGCGGCTCGCGTGCTGCCGCGCCGCATCGACAAGCTCTCCGGGGAGAGTCTTCCCGTTCCACCAGCCGAGGGCGCGGTAGCGCTCGCGGCTCTCGTCGTCGTACGGCACCAGGCCCGGATCTTCCGCCCGGTTCTCTTTCACCATTGCTGACATGTCTTTGAGAGTAACGACGCCCCCAACACCTTGGCAACACTGATGTCGAAATTGCGACGCCGATGTCAGCGAACGTGTGACCGGCTACTTCGGCACCTCCGGACCAGTCCCCGCCCGTGTCCTTCGAAGCCGACCCCCCGTGATGACCGGTTGGCTAAGGTGACACGTCGAGACTGCTTCCCAGGCCCATGACCAGGGTGATGGACAGACCGACGGCTCCAGCGGGGGCCGGGGTCAGACACGACGGGGGTTCGTTGGTGGGGAGTTGGCGTCAGCAGGGGCCGGGGGCCGCGTCGACCGGCGTCCGGTGGTGGTGGACCGCTCCGACCGCGGCCCTCGCCGCGATCGTGCTGATCGCACTCGGTGTGCTGTACGGGGGCCGCAGTCAGCCAGCAGGGGTGGACGCGTGGATTCAGTCCGCGGTGGGCGATGTGCCACCGCCGTGGCGGCACATCGCTCTGGCCACGGACTTCCTGGCCGAGCCGGTCGGTGCGGCGACGCTGGTCGTGGCCGCCGTGACGGGCTGTCTGCTGCTTCGGCTACCTCGCGCCGCGGTTCTCATCGTGGTGGGAACCGGACTGACCGTGGTGGCCACCACACTGATCAAACCCGTGGTGGGGCGCACCATCCACGGCGACCACCTGTCCTACCCGAGCGGTCACACCGCCTTCCTCACCGCCCTCGCCCTCATGGTGGCGCTGTTGGCAGCCGACCGACTCGACCTCGGCAGGACAGCCGGCACGTTGCTCGTGTTCGGCGCAGCGCTGATTGCCGGCGCCGCCATGGGGTGGGCGCAGGTCGCCCTGGGTGCGCACTACCCGACCGACGCCCTTGGTGGCTGGTGCACCGCGTTGGTGGTGACACCGGCGAGCGCATGGCTGGTCGACCGGTCGGCTGACGCCGTTCGGCGGGAGGGTCTCTGACGTCACCTCACGCCAAGCGACGGAACACGGGCTTGACCGGTTGCCCGGCCAGCCAGGGGGTGGGGTCACCGGCGTCCAACGCCTTCCGGTACACCGCACACGCCTGGGCCACGGTGTCGACCGTGCGGTCGATGTCGGTGTCATCCAGCGCGCTGCTCACCACGAACGACGGGGCGAGCACCCCGCCGATGAGCAGTTGGCGCAGGAACAGGGTGCGGTACTGCTGCGACGGCTGCCCGTTTCCGTCGAGGGTGGCGAAGACCAGATTGCTGGCCCGGCCCCGGACCACGACATGGTCGCCCACGCCCATGCTGGCCGCGGCTTCGCGGACGCCCGCGGCCAACCGCTCGCCGAGGCCGTGCAGTCGCGCGGTGATGCCCTCCTCCACATAGGTGGAGAGCACGGCCATCGCGGCGGCCAGCGAGTGCGTTTCCGCACCGTGGGTGGTGGACAACAGGAACACCCGTTCGCGCGAGTGGCGCAGCCCGCCCCGTTCCATGAGTTCGCGGCGCCCGGCCAGCGCGGCGACGGCGAACCCGTTTCCCAACGCCTTGCCGAACGTGGACAGGTCGGGGACGACTCCGTACAGGCCCTGGGCGCCCGCCTCGGACCAGCGCAGGCCGGTGATCATCTCGTCGAAGACCAGGACGCAACCGTGCCGGTCGGCGAGTTCGCGCAGTCCGGCGAGGTACCCGGGCGGAGGCTCGGTGTGGGTGGCGGGTTCGAGGATCAGACAGGCGATCTCGTCCTGGTGGCGGGTGAGCAGTTCCTCCGTGGCGGCCAGGTCCCCGTAGGGGAAGGTCACGGTGAGCTCGGTGGTCCCGGCTGGAATGCCTGCGGACATCGGCGTGGTGCCGATGAACCAGTCGTCGACGGAGAAGAACGGATGGTCTCCGCAGATGGCCACCCGGGGGCGCCCGGTGACGGCGCGGGCGAGACGCACCGCGGCGGTGGTGGCGTCGGAGCCGTTCTTCGCGAACTTCACCATCTCGGCCGTCGGTACGGTGGCGAGAAAGCGTTCCGCGGCGTCGACCTCCACGATGGACGGCCGGACGAAGTTGCTGCCGCGGTCGAGTTCCCGCCGCACCGCCTCGATCACGCGTGGGTGTGCGTGGCCGAGGCTGACCGAGCGCAGGCCGGAGCCGTACTCGATGTAGCGGTTGCCGTCGACGTCCCACACATGGGCGCCGCGGCCGTGGCTGATGACCGGGGCCAGGCCCTCGGGGTACTGGTCGTCGCCCTTGGCGTAGGTGTGCGCGCCCCCGGGGATCAGGGCGTGCAGTCGCTCGTTCGCCAGCCGCGACCGGGGCAGGAGGAAGTCTTCGGTGCTCACACCGACCTCATCTCTCGTTGTGCAGGAGGGCCTTGGCGAGGCTCGGCGCCTCCCGGTCCCGTGGGGACATCGATGTGACCGGCAGCGGCCACGGAATGGCGAGCTCCGGGTCGTCGAAGGCGATCGTCACGTCCTCGGCGGGGTCGTGCGGGCGGTCGATCCGGTACGAGACGTCGGCGGTTTCGGTGAGCGCCTGGAAGCCGTGCGCACACCCCGCCGGGATGTACAGGGTCTGCTGTGTTTCGCCGGAGAGTTCGAAGAAGGCCCGGTTGCGGTAGGTCGGCGAGTCCGCCCGTAGGTCCACGACGACGTCGAAGATCCTTCCGTACGAGCAGCGCACCAGCTTGGCCTCGCCCGCTCCGGAGCGCAGGTGCAGGCCGCGCAGCACTCCCCCGACCGAGCGGGAGACGCTGGCCTGGACGAAGGCGTCCGGGTCGAGACCCACCGAGCGCACCACGTCGGCGTCGAAGGTGCGGCAGAAGAAGCCGCGCTCATCGGCGTGCGGTGTCGGCTGGAACAGGTATGCGCCGACGATCTCCGGGATTCCGATCGCCTTCATGAAGCCTCCTGTGTGACGTGGGCTCGGGTGCGGTCCGTTGCCGGGGCCGCGGGAAACAGGGCCGCGGTCAGGGCGGTGAACTGGTCCGCAAGGCGCTGGGCGGCGGCCTGGTTGCGTTCGACGAGGGTCCGCCGCAGCTCCGCAGAGCGCTGCTCCACTTCGCGGAACTGCTTGAGCAGCCCGTCGGCGTCGACCTCGCGGGCCGGGTGGCAGTAGGCGTCCAACCCCATCTGGGCCATGAGCGTGTCGCTCTTGGCCGCGTAGCTGAGGGCGAGCGTCGGCGTTCCGACCTTCAGCGCGCAGATCAGATTGTGGTAGCGGGTCGCCACCACGGTGTCGGCGGCGGCCATCTCCTGCATCAGGTCGGCGAGCGAGGTGGTCTCGGCGGCGGTGACCAGTGGCGAGTCGACCGCTTCGAGGATCGCGGTGACCACCGATGTGTCGACGTTGTCGCCGGTGAGGAGCCGGACCGGTCTGCCGTCGTCGACGAGCGCGCGGACGAAGCGGGTCGTCCCGTCGAGGTAGCGCCGGTGGATCTCGTCGGCCCGGGCGCGGTCGTCGTTGCCGCCGTGGAAGTCCATGACTCCGACGCAGACCGCACCCGGTGGGTTCGGGCGCTCACCGGGCTGCGGCACCGGCAGGGCGAATGCGAGGTCCGGATAGACCTCGTCGCGTGTGGTGTCCACGCCCATCGCCCGCAGCGCATCGCGGGACTGGGCGTCCCGGTACGAGCGGTACGTGGCCAGTCGGGCCGCCCAGCTCACCAGGGCTCGGGTGGGCCGGCCGCTGATCGCGCCGGCGCCGACGCTGACCAGCGCGACCCGGGTGCCGAACAGCCGGCCGCTGGCGCAGAGCAGGAACAGTGCGTACGGAAAGCCCCACGGTCGCAGCGGAAGGGTTGCCTCCAGCACGCCCA
Organism: Streptomyces sp. NPDC005963; assembly: GCF_040638655.1. Lineage (NCBI taxonomy): Bacteria > Bacillati > Actinomycetota > Actinomycetes > Kitasatosporales > Streptomycetaceae > Streptomyces > Streptomyces sp. NPDC005963. The sequence continues at coordinate 388,988 of NZ_JBEXVD010000001.1, forward strand.
TGCCCGGCACGATCACCACGTCGTGCCGGCGGACCCAGGCCGCGGTGCGGAAGGCGTCGACGAGTTTCCCGAGGCCCTTGGCCGCGATCGCGCCGGCACGCGACGCGGTCCGGTACTCCCCGCGGTACCAGTGCAGCCGTGTGGCGGGGATCCGGTACCGCTGCGTGATGCTCTCGGGTCCGCCGCACAGCGCGTCCACGACCGCGTCCGGGTGCTCGGCGCGCAGATAGCCGAGGACGGCTTCGAGCGACCCGTCGTTGCCGAGGTTGCCGGAGCCGAGCAGTCCGAACACTCCGACGCGCACCGGATTCCGCTTCGCCGACGTCATGTCCGCCGCCCTTCCCGGCCGGCGACGATCGCGTCGACGGAGACGGTGAGCCGGCCCGGGTCGACCGGGGCCCGGTCCTCGACCCGCTCACCGGCGCCGGGCCGGAACCGGCTGGTCATCCATGCGAACAGATGGCGGTAGCAGGCGCGCCGGTCGACCGGGGACAGCGGCGCCCGCCGGATCGCCGCGACGAAGCCCCAGACGTACTCGGCGAGCAGCCGGGGCGTCGGGTGCAGCGGGCCGGCGCGGCGCGGGTCCAGGTTGACGCACCGGGAGCGCTTGCTCGGGTTCGCCCGCTCGGCGCGTGTGGGGTGGTCGCGGCGGAAGTACAGCAGTTCCGGCACCTGGTGGAAGCGTCCGTGCAGGGTGATCTCGGCGACGAACGTGCGGTCCGCGTGGTGGTAGCTGTCGTGCGGCTTCACCCGGCGCAGCACGTCGGCGCGCATCACCCCGTAGAAGTCGTCGCCTCCCGGCTCGAACAGCAGACTGCGGAAGCGCTCGGGCGCGTGCGGCGAGTCGGTGGTGAGCCCGTACTCGTACGGGACCTTCACCTGGCCGTCCCCGTCGATGACCGCTTGGCCGGTGTGGGCGAGGATCACGTCCGGTCGCTCGTCCAGCGCTTCCACACAGCGTCGCAGCAGGTCCCGGGCGTATAGGTCGTCGTGCGATGCCCATTTGAACAACTCGCCGCGGCACTCGGTGAACACGTAGTTGTGGTTCGGCGCTGCCCCGATGTTCCGGGGCAGTCGGATGTATCGGATGCGCGGGTCCCGCGCCGCGTACCGGCGGCAGATGTCCTGGGTCCCGTCGGTGGAGGCGTTGTCGGAGACGACGAGTTCGAAGTCCTCGTAGGTCTGGCCGAGGAGGGCGTCGAACGCCTCGGCGAGGTACTCCTCGCCGTTGTACACGGGCAGGCCGATGCTCAACCGGGGTGGGGCGGTCATGAGGTCCTCACTTCACGGATGGAGTTCTGGTGGTGCTCGCGCAGGGCGGATCGCAGTTGGAGCCACCACACGACCGAACTGCTGACGGTTGCGGCGGCCACGCCCCAGGCCGAGCCGACCGTGCCGGCGACGGCCGCTCCGCCGAGCCCTCCGCTGACGTAGCAGGCGGAGGCGAACAGTTGGCAGCGCAGGCTGCGCCGGGCCGCGGCGAGGGCGCGCAACCCTGCCGCCGCTCCGACGCCGAGGCTGGCGCCCGCGACACCGAGGGTGGCGGGCACGATGAGCGCCGATGCGGAGTGCCAGACGTCACCGAGCACCAGCTCCCCGGCCCGGTCCGGCACCAACAGCAGCGCCGCGCCCCAGAGCAGCGCGCCGACGGCCTGCCCGCCGCCGAGCAGGAAGCAGAACCTGCCCAGCCGGTGCGGGGCCCGACGCAGCACCCGGGCCGCTTCGGCGACGGTGACCAGCGACAGCCCCATCAGCACGGCGAGGAAGGGGCCGAGGAGGAGTTCGGCGCCCCGGACCACCCCCACCGCGCTGACCCCGACGAGCAGGCCGAGTCCGTACGCCCGCAGTTGGGCCGCGCCGCTGACGCCGACGTTCTCGACCAGATAGCGGTAACCGAGGTCGCGGTGCTCGCGGAGCCATTCGCGCACCTGGGTCAGCCGGGGTCGGATGCCGGACTGGAAGCAGCCGTACCCGGCGGCGACCGCGGCGGCCGTGCCCCAGGCGAGCACGAAGGCGGCGACGCTGCCCACACGGGCCGCGACCACCATGGCCGGGATGAGCGCGATGCCTCCCAGGAGGTCGTTGAGGAACGCCTTTCGCCCGCTGCCGGCGGCGAAGAAGGAGAACCGCCAGGCGTCCTGGAGCAGCAGCCCCGGCAGGACGACACCGAGGCAGGCGAACGCGGACCCCACACTGCCGCCGAGGCCCAGCCCGACCGCCACGCAGACGGCGCCGATGGTGACGCCGACGCCGAGCGCGGTGCCCGACGACCGGGCCGCCGCCTCGCGCCAGGACGCGACGGACACCCCACTGAAGCGCACCATCAGCGGATCGGTGGCCAGCCCGCGGGAAACGCTGAGCACCACGCCGTAGGTCACCCAGGCCAGGCTGAACACACCGAACGAGACCAGTCCCAGCGAGTGCGCCACATAGATGCCCACCGCGAAGTTGGTCATGCTGCAGACGGCCTGGTCGGCGAGCCCCCAGGACAGCCGGCCGACGATGGCCCGCTTGGCGGTGGGCCGGGCGGAGGTGGCCCGATCCGCTGCGGGCTCCAGTGTCTTCGGGTTCTCCCCCCGGGTGGTCATCGGCGTCATGCCTTGATCAGTCCGGCGCCGTGCAGGGCGTCGGCCGCGACGGCGACGGTGTCGAACGACAGCCCGGACCGTTCGGCGACCTCCAGCAGACTGTGCTCACCGTCGGAGAGGTTGAGCACCCAGAGCATGGCCATCTGCGCCTGTTTCGCATCGCTTCGACCGCCGAGGGCGTCGTACAACCCGCGTCGGCCCAGCTGTGGTTCGCCGTAGGGACTGAGGTTGAGGTATCGCCGGTTGCGGTCCAGTACGGCGAACGCCTCGCGGCAGACGGCGAGTGTGTCCGCCATCGCCTCGGGGGAGACGAAGTCCGGGTTGTCCGCCGAAGTGTGGTACTCGGGGTAGCCGGCGTACGGGGTCCGGCTGAGGGAGCCCACACCGAGATCGAACCCGGGCGAGCAGTACTGCCGCTCGTCGTAGCCGTACGGAGTGAACTCGTTGATCTGGTACGGCCGTTCGGATGTGGACAGCACATGGCGCAGCACCCGGTCGATCTCCGCATCGCCGCGTCTGCTCTGTTTGTACGTCAGTCGGCCCGGGTCGCCGGCGCAGGCCAGCACGAGGCCGTGCTTCACCCGGTCGATGCGCTCCGCGTTGCGCGCCAGCCAGGTGATCGCCCCGATGGTGCCGGGAGCGAAGATGAACCGGTAGGTGTAGTGGGGCGTCTGCTCCGCCAGCGCGCGGGCCAGGAACGTCGCCACCGCGATGCCGGCCAGGTTGTCGTTGGCCAGTGACGGGTGGCAGACGTGACAGGAGACGATCACCTCGTCGGGGACCTGCCCGGGGACCACGTGCTCGGCATAGGTGAGGTGGCCGTCGGCGAGCGTGGAGTCGATGTGCACCTCGTACTCGCCGTCGGGCAGCGCGTCCAGGGTCTCCTGGGCCAGACAGAATCCCCAGTCCGGCTTGTAGTAGCTGGTGCGGTAGGGCACCCAGGTCGGGTGGTCCGGCAGGGTGTGCAGATGTTCGCGCAGCTCGGCCAGTGACAGGGTCGTCGACACCGGCACGCTGTAGCCGAGCACATGCAGGCTGGACGCGGCGAAGTCGACGACCCGGTTGCCCGCGGGGTCGGCGACGTACGCGTCCCGGATGTTCCACTCCTGGGGCACCGTCCAGTCGAGCACCTGCGTCCCGGTCGGCACCTCGTGCACGTCCAGCGGAACGTACTCGTCGACGATCTCCAGGGTGGCGCGCACGCCGTCGCCCGTGATGCTTCGGCACAGCGGGTACAGCCGCTCCACCAGCGCGTGCATCTGCTCGCCCGTCGTGGTCACCGGCGCCACCGCAGAGTGTCGTCGACGGTGCCGGCTTCGGATGCCGTGCGCAGCACGGCCAGTCGGGTGAAGCGGCGCTCGAAGTCGTTCTGGGTCAGTCCGTGCTCCCGGTAGGCGTCGGCGAGTTCGAGTGCGCCCCGCTTCACCGTCCACTCGCAGTCGAAGCCGGGCACCGCGTCCCGGAACCGGGAGAAGTCCACCCGGTACGACCGCGGATCGGCGCCGTTCTCCCCGGTGATCACCACCTTCGAGCCGGTCACCGCCTCGGCGACCTGCTCGGCGATCTCGGCGACGGTGACGTTGTTGGTCTCGCTGCCGATGTTGAACGCCCGGTCGTGCACCGCTTCGCGCGGCGCGGTCAGCGCGGCCGTGAAGGCGCGTGCGATGTCGACGGCGTGCACCAACGGGCGCCAGGGGGTGCCGTCGGAGAGCACGAGGACCTCGCCGGACAGGAGTGCGTGGCCCACCAGGTTGTTCAGCACGATGTCGGCGCGCAGTCGGGGCGAGTAGCCGAAGGCGGTGGCGTTGCGCATGTAGACGGGGCTGAAGTCGCCGTCGGCGAGCGCGTGCAGATCGTCCTCCACCCGCACCTTGGACTCCGCGTACGGCGTCACCGGGCGCAGCGGGGCGTCCTCGGCCACCAGGTCGCCACCGCCTGCGGCCCCGTACACCGAGCAGGTCGATGCGTACAGGAAGCGTTTCACGCCGGCGTCGTGGGCCAGCCGGGCCAGCCGTACGGAGGCGTGGTGGTTGATGTCGTAGGTGAGGTCCGGCGCCAGTGATCCCAGTGGGTCGTTGGAGAGCGCGGCGAGGTGGATCACGGCGTCCACCCCGGCCACGTGGTCGGCCGTGACGTCACGCAGGTCCACCCGGTGCCCCTGCGGGTCCGCGGGCGCCGGGCCCAGCACACAGTCGGCGAACAGGCCGGAGTCAAGGCCGACGACCTCGTGTCCCGCGGCGATGAGGACCGGGGCCATCACGGTGCCCAGGTAGCCCTGGTGTCCGGTCAGCAGTACGCGCAAGGTTCATTCCCCCAGGTTGAGAGTGAGTTTGGTGACGGCGAAAGCCTCGGCGTAACGCGCATGGCATTCGATGCCGCGTATACGTGCGAGGCCGAGGAACGCCTCCCGGTCGTACCAGGGCCGGTGCCGTTGCGAGGGGTAGTGCTCCTGCAACAGTCGTACCTTCTGTTCGGCGGTCTCCGGCGACAGCGGTTGGTACGCCGTCGGGCGGGTGAGATCGCCGTCCCACTTGACGATCTCGTAGCCGAGTACGAGGTGGTCGCGGAACGCGGTGGGGATCAGTTGCGCCAGGCCGCGGTGGTCCTGGTGCGCGTCATCGGTGCGCGGGGCAAGGATCAGGTCCGGGTCGGTCTGCGCGCGCAGTTCCTCGACCGCGGCCTTGGCCTCCTCCCAGTGCGCCGGCAGCCGGCCGTCGGGGAGTTTGTGCACGGTCACCCGGAGGTCGGCGCCCGGGCAGAAGGCGGCGAGTGCGGCCCGCTCCTCCTGCTCCCGCTCGCCGCCACCGCCGGAGAGCACCAGTGCGTCGATGCGGATGCCCGGTCGGGAAAGGCACGTCGTCAGCAGGGTGCCGCCGGCGCCGATGGCGATGTCGTCGCAGTGCGCGCCCACCGCGACGAGCCGGTTCAGGCTTCCGGTTGCGAGCTGGATCATGCGGTCCCCACTCGTCCGTGCGCGCCCGCCGCGTCCCGTTCCCACACGGCCCACGGGCGGTCGCCCCGGGCGTAGGCTGCGTCGAGCGCGGCCCGCTCCTTGACGGTGTCGGTGGGCTTCCAGAAGCCGCGGTGCTGGTGCGCCACCAGCCTCCCCCGCTTGGCGAGTTGGGCACATCCATCGGCGACCAGGTCCCCGTTCTCCGGGATGTGGTCGAAGACCTCCTGGCGGAGCACGAAGTAGCCGCCGTTCTCCCACAGCGGCAGTTCGCTCACCGCCGTGATGCCTCCCACCAGGCCGTCCTCGCCCAGCTCCACACAGTGGAACGAGGACTGCGGCGGCACCACCATCATCGACGCACCGGCGTCGCGCCGGGTGAACTGGTCGATCATCTCCGGCAGCGGGGCGTCGGTGAGCACGTCGGCGTAGTTGGCGAGGAACACCTCGTCGCCGTCCAGGTGGTGGCGCACCCGGCGCAGCCGCTCCCCGATCGGCGACTCGATGCCGGTCTGCACGAACGTGATCTTCCAGGAGGCGATGTCGGTGGACAGCAGCTCGGTCCGCCCGTTGCTCAGCACGAAGTCGTTGGAGAGCGTCTCCTCGTAGTTGAGGAAGAAGTTCTTGATGTGGTGCGCCCCGTATCCGAGGCACAAGATGAACTCCGTGTGTCCGAAGTGCGCGTAGTAGCGCATGACGTGCCAGATCAGCGGTCTCGGGCCGACCATCGCCATCGGTTTGGGCATGTCGTCATCGGGTGCCCCACTGCGCATCCGCAGCCCGTAGCCGCCGCAGAACAGTACGACCTTCATGCTGCTATCTCCTTCATGACGTGGCCTCGACGATGCTCAGTTCCGGGATGGGGAAGACCAACCGACCGCCCCAGTCGTGCACGAAGGAGAGCTGCTCCACCAGTTCGTCCCGCAGGTTCCAGGGGAGGACGAGCACGTAGTCCGGTTTATCGGTGCTGATCTGTTCGGGCGGCAGGATCGGGATGCGGGTGCCCGGGGTGAACCTGCCGTGCTTGTACGGATTGCGGTCGACCGTGTACGCGAGCAGGTCGGGCCGGATGCCGCAGTGGTTGAGCAGGGTGTTGCCCTTGCCCGGGGCGCCGTAGCCGACGACCGTCTCGCCGCGTTCGGCCGCGTCGATGAGGAACCGCAGCAGGTCCCGGCGGACCTTGGCGACGCGGGCGGAGAACTCGGTGTACCCGGACAGCTCCTGTAGCCCTGCGGCCTTCTCCCGTTCCAGTACGTCGGCCACCTGCTGTGACGGGTCTCCGGCCACCTCGGCCGGTCGGGCCCACAACCGGATGGAGCCGCCGTGGGTGGGCAGCAGTTCGACGTCCACCAGGGCGAGTCCGCCGCTGGCCAGCGCCCGGATCGCGGAGGCGACCGTGTAGTACTGGAAGTGCTCGTGGTAGATCGTGTCGTACTGGTTCTTCTCGATCAGGGTCAGCAGGTGCTGCACCTCGATGGAGACCCAGCCGTCGTCGGCGACCAGGGCACGCAACCCCCGGGTGAAGCCGACCACGTCGGGGATGTGTGCGTACACGTTGTTGGCCACGACCAGGTCCGCCGGGCCGTGTTCGGCGCGGACGGCAGCACCGGTGTCCGGGTCCAGGAACGCCGTGAGCGTGGGCACACCCGCGTCCCGCGCCGCTGCACCGACGTTGACCGAAGGCTCGATGCCGAGGCAGCGGATCCCGCGGTCCACCATGTGCCGCAGCAGATAGCCGTCGTTGCTCGCGACCTCGACCGCGAAGGATTCCTCGGAGCCGAGGCCCAGCCGCCGTACGGTGTCGTCGACGAACGTGCGCGCGTGCTCCACCCAGGAGGTCGAGTAGGAGGAGAAGTAGGCGTACTGCGTGAACGTCTCCTCCGGGCTGATCAGCGGAGGGATCTGCGCGAGCCAGCAGTCGGTGCAGACCTGTAGGTGCAGCGGGTACGCAGGCTCCGGTTGGTCCAGTTGGTCCGCTGCGAGGAAGCTCTCGCACGGCGGAGTCGCTCCGAGGTCGACGACGCTCGTCATCGCCGCCGAACCGCAGAGTCGGCATCCTGTCATCTACTGCCCCCATCCCTGCTCGCGCGGGTTTCCCTGCGCGAGCCTGTGCTCTCGTCTTCCAACGGCGACGGGCTGTCCCCGCCTCCGGACCGTCCCGCGATGGCGGTGCGGTATCCATCCAGCAGGCGCTCCAGCCCGACGGCCGGGCTGAAGCCCTGTTCGTAACGGCGCCGGGACGCCCTACCCATCTCCCGGTTCTGCGCCGGATCCGCCGTGATCCGGCGCAGACAGGACGCGAGCGAGTCGGGCTCGCCCGGCCGGTGCAGCAGCCCGGTCACCCCGTCCTCGACCAGTTCGACGAAGGCGCCGTGGCCGGCGACGACGGCCGGGACCCCCGCCGCCATCGCCTCCGCCGCCACCAGGCCGAACGCCTCCAGCCATGTCGAAGGCGCCACGACGGCGACCGACCGCGCGATGGCCTGCCGGCACTGGGCCGGGTCGTACAGGCCGACGTACCGCACGTCGTCCCGGTCCGCCGCCCAGGCAGTCACCTCGCGCTCCAGCGGCCCCGTACCGGCGATCACGAGCGGCACGCCCACACCGCCGTCCGCCGCGAGTCGGTCCCACGCGGTCATCAGCAGCCGCACGCCCTTGGCCTCCGCGAGTCGGCCTAGGTAGAGCAGGTGCTCACCGGCTCCCGATCGGCGCGCCTCAGGGTCGGGCACGAAGTTGTGCTTCACCGTCAGCTGCTCCGGTGACATGCCGGCCTCGACCAGGACGTCGCGCTGGGCGGCGGAGATGCAGAAGAACCGCTCCACGCCGGACCACCACCGCCGCCGGTTGACCGACAGGCTGACCGCGAGCGGCACCGTCGCCAGCCGGGAGTTGCGGTAGCAGCCGTGCCGGACGGCGGGCAGCGGCGCCTTGCCGACGCACTCGGTACACGGCCGGCCGTCCCGTTGCAGCGTGCCGGGCGGGCAGATCTGGGTGTAGTTGTGGAGCGTGGCGACCACGGGCACACCGACATCGGCGCACGCGGCCAGCACCGCGGGAGACAGCAGCGGAAAGACGTTGTGGACGTGCACGACGTCGGGCCGCTCGCTCCGGAGCCGAGCGGCGAGCTCCGTACGGACCGCCGGGTTCCACGGTACGAGCAACGGCACCGCGACCTTGCCCGGCAGCGACCGGGCGCCGATGTCATCGCTGCGCCGCTCGAACACGTCGACCCGGTGGCCGGCCGCGCGCAGCAGCCCCACCTCCTGGTCGACGACCTTGTTCTCCCCGCTCGGCTGCGCCGAGGAGTAGCGGTTGTGCACCACGAGTACGTGCATGTTCAGGTCACCTCCGATCCGCGGGCCAGGCGCGGAAGTCGTCGTCCGGGGGCCATGGGCGTCGAGAGCGTTGTGGCGGCAGGTGCCGCCAGCAGCGAGGCGGCCACGGCCAGGTGCAGCAGATACGGCGAGGCGTCGCCCAACCCGGCCTCGGTGTACGACGCGATCGCGCAGTAGGTGATCAGGAAGATCGCGCAGGCCCTGGGGAGCGACGGTGGCCGCAGCAGTGCGACACCGCCCAGCACGATGAAGATCGTCGCCACGGTGACGGTGCCGGTCAGGCCCTGTTCGTGGTAGACGGCCAGCCAACTGTTGTCGATCGGCAGCCCCCCGAACGACTTGTCGCCCAGGCCCACGCCGAACAGTTGCTCCGAAACCGTTCGGGGCGCTGCCAGCAGGGCGTCCCAGACCTTCGCCCGACCGGTGAGGTTGGAGAAGTTCTCCTGGCTCTGTCCGCGCAGGAACCACGCCTGGAGCGCGGAGCTGAACGCCACCGCGGCCACCGTGGCGCACACCACCGCCCAGGCGAAGAAGCGGCGGGCGGCGGCGCTGGTCAGGAGGAGCGAGCCGATCGCCAACGCCAATCCGATGAGGAGGCCCAGCGTCGCCGTCCGGGTGTGGGTCAAGGCCAGCAGCACGAGTGACGGCACGATGATCACCGCCGCGCTGGCCCGGTCGGCCCTGCGGCCCAGCACCAACAGCGCGGTGAGCCCGATGATCACGGCCGCGTACTGTCCGATCTGCGGTGGGGTGAGCGGCCACAACGCGCCAACCAGCCGCCCGCCGTAGAGCTCGGGCATGGCCGCGCCCGGTGAGATGACCGCGCCGGCGGCCACCGACCCGAGCACCGCGAAGTACATCCGGATGTGGTGCCGGACGAAGGTCAGACTGCCCTCCCACCACCGGCTGAGCAGCCACAACGTACCGACGAAGAGGGCCAGTCGGGTACAGCGGAACAGGGCTCCGAATCCGGACTCCAGGTACATGCTGGAGATCACGCTTGGCACCAGCAGCAGGGTGAGCAGCAGGACGTAGGCGCTGGCCCGGATGCGCAGTCGCAGATTGAGGGCGAGGGCCAGTGTGAACGCGGAGAGCAACGCGCCCATGGTGACCATCTGGATGAGGGAACGGGGCAGCGGAATGATGGTCTTCGCCCCGGCGGATCCGAGGGTGTTGAGGATCAGCAGTCCCCAGACGATCCCGACGGCCTTTGGGGTGCCGGTGTGCCGGGTATCCAATGCGTCCGGTCGGCCCGGCTGCCCCTTGCGCCGCAGTTGCTCACTCATCTCAACCACCGGCCCGTGGGTCGAGGGTGCTGCCGGTGTCCTGTTGGTAGGGCGCGCCCTGCCACTGCCCGAAGTCGAGCACCCGGCTGGGGTCGTGGGCGACGAACTGCCACGGTCCGATGTAGGCGTTGTCGTGCCAGCGGTTGTGCTGCCGGTGGGTGATCGCCTCGGCGACCTGTTCGCCCTGATACGGCGACCAGTCCGGGTAGGTGCCGTAGTTGGCCAGCACCGCCATGCGGTCACACTTCACCGTGCACCCGACGACGGCCGGGTCCAGTACGAAGCGGTTGTGGTGGATCTCCACCCGTTGGGTCTTCCACCGGCAGTCGGCGTGGAGCGGTGGGGTCGCGATCGCCGGTCGGGCGCAGCGTCTGGTGTCCGGCACCAGCAGGGTGCAGTCCCCGGACGAGGTGTTGGCCGGGCTGTTGCAGAACCGGTCGGCGTTCTCCCACAGGGTGATTCCTGACCAGTTGTTCTCCAGCACGTTCCGGTAGATCTCGATCTTGTCCGTGCGGGCTCGGACCCTTGGTTCGCCGCCGGCTTCCGACAGGTAGATGGTCGCGAAGGGGAAGCTGTCGCCGCGATCGGCGTATCTGCGGCCCTCGACCCAGTTGTTCCGCCGGATCGTGTTCTTCCTGATGACGGCGTTGTAGCTGATCTCATAGATCAGTGCGGCACCGTCGTTGTCGTCGAGCACGTTCTCCTCGATGCGGAAGTCGTTGTTGTTGGTGTCCGCCCACAACCCCGCTCCACGGTTGTCGTGCACCCAGTTGCCCCGTACGTCGGCACCGTTGACGGCCCAGAACTTGACGCCTCCGGTGCAGCCGCAGCCCGGCCGCCGCCGTTCCCAGTCGTCGGTGTTGTTGGCCGTGATCTCGTTGCCCTCGACCACCAGGCCGCTGACCCGGCCGGTGGCCTTGTACGCGTTCATGCCGTACTGGCCGTTGCCGCGCAGGCAGTTGGCGCGAACCTGCTGACGGGCGCCGGCCATCAGTCCGGCTCCGGAGTTGTGCTGGATCGTTGAGTGCTCGATCACCCATCCGTCGGCCGAGTCGTGGTTGACCACGCCCTCGTTCTGCGGGGCGACGAAGCCCTGCACGGTCAGATGGCGGATGGTGACGTTGTGGGCGGGCCCTCCGAACGCGTACTGGTTGGTCTTCCGGCCGTCGAGCACTGCGCCCGGCGCGCCGAGGTAGCGGTTCCCCTTCTTGGGGATGATTTGGGAGTAGCGGTCAGGATCGAGCGTGTGTTTGCCCGGTCGCAGCCAGAACGTGGTGTTCGGTGGGCTGTTCCGGGTCTTCGCCGCCAGGTCGTCGACCACGGCCGGGTCGACCGTCACCGCGCCTGCCGGTGCCTTGGCCGGTCCGGCGACGGGGTTGGCGCACACCCGGGCCATGGACCTGGCCACGGACGTGGATGGCGCAACGGTCGACTCGGCCGGGTCGGACTGTGTGCTCACACAGCCGGTCGACAGCAGGGCCAGCACCGCCACCGGCGACGCCCGGTTCCGCCACTTGATCCTCACGCGCCCTCCCTAACCGCGGAATCGGAGCACGGTGGTGAACTCCCCCGACGGCGCGGCGCCGTCGACGGATCCGGTGCCGAGCAGGGTCGTGGTGGGTTCCTTGCGCCCGAAGCCTGCGGAGTACCAGCCCAGCGGCGGATCGGTCTCGCCTCGGTGCGCTCGCCAGCTCAGTTGCTCGGGCAGGTCGAGCACCGCGGAGCGGTCCTCGCCGTCCCTGGTCCAGGTGAGCACGGCCCGGTTCCCCACCAGGTCAGCGGTGATCGCTGGCCCGAGGTGGAACGCCAGGTGTGCGGCCCGGCGCAGTCCGCGCACCTCGTCGACCACGCGCAGCTCCTGGTTCGCCGCGGAGAGTTCCACCCGGCGGCGGTGCACGGAGCGCTGGTATCCGTCGTGCTCGGCGCACCAGCGGGCCACGTCCGCATCGGACGGGTTCGCGACCAGGACGCGGGTGCGAGCCTGTCGGGTCCACAGGAACGGGCCGCCGGAGACGGACTGGTCGGTGCCGTCCAGTTGCAGGGTGTTGTGGCCGAGGGTCGACCGGAAGTACCGACGCCACTCGGGCTGTCCGTGGTAGCAGTACGTCCCCGGGTCGGCGAGGATGTCGACCCCGTCGTGCCGTACCTCCACGGAGAGCGCGTCCGCGTGGGCGTGTGCGGCGATGGACAGGAAGCCGTGCGGACCGCCGTCACAGCGGCACCAGATCTCCGACGGGCCGCGCAGGATGGTGAGCCCCGCATCGGCGAAGTGGGCGGGTCGGGTCGCCGGGCGGGCCTCGGGAGGTGCCGCGGGCCGGATGAGTGCGGCCAGGAGCGGGGTGCGCACATCGGTGCCGGTGACCGTCGGCCACCATTCGAGGCGACCGAACACGGCCTCGCCGGTGGCCAGGAGCGAGGCCCAGCGGTCGGTGCCCGCGCCGTCCACGATCAGACCGTGACCGTCGTCCGCGTCCCCTTGGCGCGGGGGCCGTAATCGGTTGTCCACGATGGCCGCGAGCGCGTCGGTCTTGCGCAGGAGCACCCGCCGGATGGAGTCGGGGACCGGCACGTCTGCGGCATCCCCCTCGGCCACCGCGGCGAGGCCGAGTTCCAGCACGAGTCCGTGGTACTCGGTGGCCAGCTCACGGTTGAGGCCCGACTCGAAGGTGTTGCTGCGCAGGTGCAGTTCCAGTGACCGCAGCGCGTCGGCTCGCCAACGCGCCGAGGAGGGGAACCAGCCGAACGCACAGGCCGCGGCGAACTGGCCGGCGGCCTCGGCGATGATGTGGTTGTTCGCCGACGATCCCCGGCTCGGGAAGGCGGCCAGCCAGCGCTGGTGGTGCCAGATCTGTTGAAGTGCCACAGGGTTGGACTCGAACAGCCCGGTCACGCCCGGCCAGCCGTCGAGCAGCCGGCGGATCCACACCCAGGAGATCAGCCGGATCCCCAACTCGATGCCGCTGATCCAGTGCGCTCCGCGCAGCGGTGCGTTCGCCGCCCACCACGACCGCAGGTGCTCGGCCACCCGCTCGGCGTACCGCTCCTCCCCGGTGATCGCGTAGGCGGCGGCGAGCACGGTGAGGTACTGGTGCCGGGACAGCTCCCAGATCTGCTTGATGTCCCCGGCCGCGTCCTCGTCCCGGTACGGCACGTCGAAGGCGTAGCCCCACGGAGCCCGGCGGCCGGTCTTCGGGTCGTACCACCAGTCCGGGTCGACGAGGTCGTCGCGCTCCACCCCGAAGTACTCGGCGTGTCCGGCCATCAGCAGGTCCGCATCGGCGATGAGGCGTTTCGCGGCGTCCGGTGGCACCGCGGCGATCGCCCCGGCGGGCAGTACGGCGGTGAACAGCGCGCCGGTCACGCTCGGGCCGTCCGGCAGCGTCGACCGCCACCGCCGTCTGCGGACCGCGTCGCCCACCCGGCCGCCGACCTCCTGCGGTCCCATGCGGGACAATCGCCGCAGGTACCAGCCCAAAGACGTGCTCGTGGTCATCGAGCCCTCGCCAACGTCACGGGGGCACCGCTGACCAGGCCGGTCTGTACGGCGAGGGTGGCCGCAGTGGTCGCGGCCACCGACTCCAGCGACACCGGCATCGGGCCGCCGGTGCGCACGGCTTCGAGGAACGCGTCCAGCTCGGCGCGCTGGCCCTTGTCACGGGCCTTGGACAGGCGCGGGCTGCTCCAGCGCTTGCGGCCGTACACGGCGGCACGGACGAAGTCGTCGAGCCGCAGCACCTTGCCGTCCGCGATCAGGTCCAGCGTCTCCTTGGGGAATCCGGACGAGCCGGTGGTGACGTAGCTGATGGTGGCGGTGGACCCGTCCGGGTAGCGCAGGACGACCTGGAGGTCGCCGCCGCCGTCGTTGCCGGGTGTGGTGACCGCGTACACCGAGACCGGGTCGGCACCGAGCAGCCAGCTCGCCGTGTCGATGAAGTGCCCGCCCTCACCGGCGAACCGGGAGCCCTCGGTCTTCTGCCGGAGGTACCAGCTGCCGTGGTCCAGCCGACCCGCGTTGACCAGATAGCGGAGGCTCGCCGGACCGGTTCGGGCGCCGAACCGCGTCTTGGCCTCCTGGAGCAGGGGCGCGAACCGGCGGTTGAAGCCCACTTGGATCCGGTCGTTGCCGGATTCCTCCACCGTCGCGAGCACGTCGGCCAGTTCGTCCTCGTCGAGTGCCAACGGCTTCTCCACGAACACCGCCTTGCCGGCCAGCAGCGCCTTCCGGGTCAGCTCGGCGTGCGAGCTGTGCCGGGTGACGACGAACACCGCGTCGACGGACGAATCGCCGAGCACGGCGTCGAGATCGGTGGTCGCATCGGCGAAGCCGAACTTCCGCTTCGCGTTGACCGCGGACAGCGAAGTCGTGGTGACGACGGTCGACAACTCGACTCCGTCGCGCCGGGCCAGGTGGGGCAGCAGCATCGACGTCGCGTAGTTCCCCGCACCGATGAACGCGAGGCGCACGGACGACTTGGCGGACCGCACCGGGGTGGACGCCGCGTTGGTGCGCCGCACCGCGGGCACGGCCACCGCAGGGGCCACCACTTCGGCCGGGTGTTCCGACGCTTCGGTGGCTGCGGAGTGGTCGGGGTAGCGGAACAACACGGCCACGGCCTTGAGTTCGCCGTCCTTGAGGCTCTGGTACGTCTTCACGGCGTCGTCGAAGTCGGCAATGTGGGTGACCAAGGGCTCGACGTCGAGACGACCGCGGGCGGCGAGATCGAGGAAGCACGCCAGGTTGCGGCGCTCGGTCCAGCGCACGTAGCCGATGGGGTAGTCCCGCCCCTCAAGCTCGTACTCCGGGTCGTAGCGCCCGGGTCCGTACGAACGGGAGAAGCGGACGTCGAGCTCCTTCATGTAGTACGCGTTCCACGGCAGGTCCAGACGGCACTTGCCGATGTCGATGACCCGGCCGCGGTCCCGGCTCAACCGGACGGCCAGTTCCACGGGCTGATTGCTGCTGCCGCCGGCCGCCAGATACACCTGGTCCACGCCGTGACCTTCGGTGAGCTCGGCGACGGCACTCTCCACGGTCGCGGACGAGGGATCACCGCAGGCCGCAGCACCGAGGCGCGCGGCGAGCTCGCAGCGCACCGGGTCGGGGTCGACTCCGACGACACGGACTCCCGAGGCGGTCAGCAGTTGCACCACCAACTGGCCGATCAACCCGAGGCCGATGACCAGCGCCACGTCGCCGAGCTGCGACTCGCCGCGGCGGACGCCCTGCAAGGCGATCGAGCCGACGGTGCCGAAGGCCGCGTGCTGCGGCGCGAGGCCGTCCGGCACCGGTGCGTAGAGGTTCTTCGGCACCCAGTTCAGCTCGGCGTGCAGCGCGTGCTCATTGCCGGCGCAGGCCACGAGGTCGCCGACCTTCACATCGTCGATGCCGGAGCCGACCTGCTCGACCACCCCGCACAGCGAGTAGCCCAACGGCGTGTAGGAGTCGAGTTTGCCCATCACCTTGCGGTAGGTGGCGGGCACGCCGTTGGTGGCGACGCTCTGCATGACCTTGGCCACCTGGTCGGGCCGGGAGCGGGCTTTGCCCACCATCGACATGCCGGCCTCGGACACCTTCATCAGCTCGGTCCCGGTGGAGATCAGCGAGTAGGCGCTCCGGACCAGCACACCGCCCGGCTTGCACCCCGGCACCGGTACGTCGAGCAGCGCCAGCTCGCCGCTCTTGTAGTTCTGCACAACCTGTTTCACCCGAGCTCCTCTTGTTTCTACGCCGTCAAGCCGTCTGGCTCTGGCCGGAGCCAGAGGTCGCAGCGCGGTACCAGTACTCAAGGGTCAGCACGTGCCAAAGGTGCTTGGAGAAGTCCCGCTGCCCTGCGGCGTCCTCGGCGACCATCCGCGCCAGCGCTTCGCGGCGCAGAAGACCGGAGTTGACGAGTACGCCGTCGTGCACCACTTCGCGCACCAGCGGCGCCAGGTCGCGGCTCATCCAGGCCCGCAGCGGGGCGCTGAACAGGCCCTTGGGCCGGTACACGATCTCCCGGGGCAGGATCGAGGTGGCCGCCTCCTTGAGGACGGCCTTGCCCTGCCGTCCGACGATCTTGCGATCTCCGGGCACGGTGAACGCCGCCTTGACCACCTCAACGTCCACGTACGGCACCCGCACCTCGATCGACGCGGCCATGCTCGACCGGTCCGTGTAGGCGAGGTTCAGCCCCGGCAGGAACATCCGGGCGTCACCCAGGCACATGCGGTTGACGAAGTCATCGAGGTCGTTGTCCTCGTAGACGTCCCGATGTTCGGTCAGCACGTCGTCGACCGTCCCCGCCAGGTCGGGATCGACCAGGGCGAGCAGCTCGTTCTGGTCGTACATGGTGTAGCTGCGTCGGAACGCGGTCTCCTCCGGCAGATCGGCGAAGGAGAGGAACCGCTTGGCGAAGCGCACCGACCGGAATCCCCGGCGGGAGGTGGCGACCGGCAGCCGGTCCACGGTCGTGGACAGGCCGCGCCGCAGGGGCCGTGGGATGCGCTGGTAGCGCAGCGCGAGCAGGTTCGCGAGGTGCTTGCGGTACCCCGCGAACAGCTCGTCGGCTCCCATCCCCGAGAGCATCACCTTGACCCCGGCCTCACGGGCGGCCGAGCAGATCAGGAATGTGTTGATCGCGGCGGGGTCGCCGATCGGCTCGTCGAGGTGGTACGTCATCTGCGGCAGCAGGTCGGTGACCCGTGGGGCGATCTCGATCTCGTGCAGGTCGACGCCGAACTGCTCGGCGACCTGCCGGGCGTAGCGCAGGTCGTCCGGCATCGCCTCGAACCTGGTGTCCTCGGCGCGGAACCCGATCGTGTACGCGGAGATCCCGGGTCGGTGGCGGGCCGCCAGTGCCGTCAGATAGCTGGAGTCGAGCCCGCCGGAGAGGAAGGTCGCCACCGGTACGTCGGAGAGCAGGTGCAGACGGTTGGACTCCTCGACGATGGCGGCCACATCGGGCTGCTCGCCACTGCGGGCCCGTTCGCGGCCCTCGCTCGCGACGTCCCGGAGGTTCCAGAACCGGCCGCGGTCCACCCGGCCGTCGGGTCGGCACCGCAGCCAACTCCCCGGCGGCAGCTTCTCCGCTTCACGGAACGCGCAGCGCGAGTCCGGCACCCAGTAGTACAGCAGCGAGGCGACCAGCGCCGCGTGGTCGACCTCCAGCGTCCCACCGGTCGCCGTGGCGAGTGCCTTGAGCTCGGATGCGAACATCAGGCCCGTACCGCGCCTGAGCACGAACAGCGGTTTGATGCCGAGTTGGTCGCGGGCGAGGAACAGCTCGCCGGTCCGCTCGTCGAAGACGGCGAACGCGAACATGCCGCGCAGTCGGGGCAAGCACTCCGTGCCCCAGCGCCGCCACGCCTCCAACAGCACCTCGGTGTCGGAGGTTCCGCGGAAGCGCACCCCAGCGGCTGACAGCTCGGCACGCAGTTCGGGCGCGTTGTACAGCTCGCCGTTGTACGTCAGGGCGAGGCCGCCCGAGACCATCGGCTGGGCCCCGGTCTCGGACAGGTCGATGATGGCCAGTCGACGGTGCCCGAGGTGCACTTCGCCGTCACCGACGGGGTGGCCGTACCGGCCGGCCCCGTCCGGTCCGCGATGGGCGAGGACGTCGGTGAGCCGGTCGGTCACGACCTTCCCGTCCGGCCATCGGTAGGTGCCTGCGATGCCACACATGTTCTACTGCCCCTCCTGCTCGCTGTCCGGGACCAATGCGGCGGGCATCGACGACCGCTCCGTACGCAGCTGGCCCGTTCCGTTCTGGCGGGCCAGCCGCTCCTTGCGCAGGTGACCCGTCCCGTTCTGCCGGGCCAGCCGCTCGTGTTGGCCGCGCAACGCCGTGTGCAGCCCGTCCCATAGCGTGCCGTCCGTCCGATCCCGCGGATCGGGGTCGATCAACACCACACCGGCCACCGGTATGCGCTGGTCGGCGAGCTGCCGCGCCACGGTGTGCAGCCAGGCGGCGCTGCCGTGCCCGGCCCGTACGACGAGCACGGTCTGGCCGCCGAGGTACTGGAGGTCGGTCCACGCCGTGCCGGGCGCGACCGAGCCGACACCGAGCCTGCGCACCTCGTGCGGAACGGCGGCGGCTTCTTCGCCGCTGACCACGGTGATGCCTTCCGGCTGCTGGCGGCTCTTGGCGAGCTCCGGTCCGGGCAGACCGTCGATGACGGTGACCGGCCCGTCCGCCGCCAGTGCCCTGGCGACGTCCAGGGCGATCGCGCCCGTGCTGCGTGCACAGCCCAGTTCCAGCAGTGACACCGGATCCGTGGAGCCGCGCACGGTGCGGGCGAGGGTCACGGTGAGCCGTTCGCGTGCCG
Source organism: Streptomyces sp. NPDC005963 (assembly GCF_040638655.1). Classification (NCBI taxonomy): domain Bacteria; kingdom Bacillati; phylum Actinomycetota; class Actinomycetes; order Kitasatosporales; family Streptomycetaceae; genus Streptomyces; species Streptomyces sp. NPDC005963. Next base: position 407,451 of record NZ_JBEXVD010000001.1, read on the forward strand.
CCCGGGTGCGTCGACCCTGCCACCGTCCGGTCGACCGGCGCGGTACGCGGCGTATCTCCGCGATGACCGAGGCGCCCAGGTTGGCTGCGATCTCCCGGCGCAGCACGGGGCGGTCCGCCACGACCGTGCCGACCGCGGCCAGTGCGAGCCCGAGGACCAGCCCGAGGACCAGCCCGATCGCGGCATGGGTGACGAGGGCCTTGGGAAGGGAGTGCTGCACCGCCCGCGGGGCGTCCACGATCTGCGTGCCGGTGACGACCTGGGGCGAGCCGGTGCGCGCCTGGGCGGCGCGCTGGTCGAAATCGGCGATCCGCGAGTTGAGTTCGGCCCGGCGGGCGAAGAGCGACTCGATGCTCGCGGATGCCTTGGGGTCGCTTCCCTCCGTTGGGCCTCCTATGGCCTTGTTGACCCCGGCGAGCTCGACCCTCATGCGGTCGCGCTGGTCGAGCAGGGCCTTGGACTCGGCCTTCGCGGCTGCCCACATCCGACTCACGTGGTCCGCGACGAACGCATCGGCCAGTGCCTTGGCCCGAGCCACCGCCTGTGCGTCGCTGTCACCGGTCACATCGATCTGCAACAGGTTGTTGGTCAAGGCGGTGCCCCGATAGTCGCGCAGGAAGTCTTCGGGTCTTTCCGGGGACTTGAGGGACTTCAGGGCCTTGTCGGCGATCCGGGTGGTCCCCAGCAGTGCGACATCGGTGCGGATCAGTGTTCCGGTGTCGTTCGGCTGGTCCTCCTTGTGAGCGACCAGCACCTTGGTCACCGCGCTCGGCGGCGGCGGTAGCAGGATCGCCATGGCCGTGCCGGCCAGCAGCCCCAGGAGCGCCAGGGAGGACCAGAGGCGCCGACGTCTGCGTACCGCCACCACCAGTGACTGGAGGTCCAGCAAGGGAGTGGGGGGCGAGGACTGTGAGGTCGTGCTGGTTGTCACGCCGAACCTCCGGTCGCGGAGCCGTGCCCTGCGAGCGCAGGTGTGGCACTGCCCGAAGGGCGGCCCGCTGACGGCGCTGGACGGGGGCGGACCGTGCCGACGACGACGACGCCGACGACCTCATGCCGGCCGTCCGCACACGCCTCGGCGATGCCGGCGAGCTCCCCCGCGCTCCAGTTGCCCGCGCTGAGCACCACCAGGGCACCGGACTCGTCGTCCCGGTCCGGCAACATCGGTCGGGACACCGGGACCTCCACCACTCTCAACAACAGATCGCCCTGGGCTTCGGCGACGAGTTGCTCGGCGGCCCGACGGGCGTTCTCGTCACCGCCGGGTATGACCGCCAACAGCCTTTTGGGGGAGATAAGTTGATCATGCAGACGAGCACACACGCGGCGGTACCGGACACGTCTGCTCGCCTCGTCGCCGGACGCCTGCGGAGTGGGTACGTCCCATCGGGTGTCGATGTCCAGCAGTCGGCGGATCCTGGCTCGCGGACCACGGTCCTCGGGTCGGTGCGCCGGCCGTTCGGCAGACACGTCGACCGTACCCAGCAGCGCCGTACCCAGCGCAGCTGCGATCTCCGGTTCGGTGCGCAGTCGGTGGTTCATCCGTGCGGAGGCGAGATGTCCGATGACCGCGACCAGGAAGAACACCAGTGCCCCGGTGGCGATGAGCTGCAACCTCGTCGGCGGCGCCTCACCGGTCGGCCGGACCGCCGGCCCCATGAGGACCATGCCGGCCTTGCTGGTCGCCGGGTCGGCCTGGTCCAGCTTCTTCATGGCCTCTTCCAGCGCGGTGCGCAGCTTTTCGAGGGCGGTGCGGGCCTGCACGCTCTCCACGCTCCGCCCCGGATCGGCCGCCTTGGCCAGATCCGTGATGTGGCGGTTGGTCTGCACCACCTTCTGCCGCAGCGCCTCGGGTCCGGTGACGGCTTCCGGATCGTTGCCGTCGCCCGCGATCCGCGCGGCGAAGGCCACGAGTTGCTGGGCCACGTGGTCGGCGAGCTTCTGTGCGCGCTCCGGGGTTTCGGCCGTACCCGAGATCTGGATGATGTTCCCGTCGGCGGCCTCGGCGCTCACCCGGTCCCGGAGTTCGGCACCGCTGACGCCCTTCCAGCCCAGCGTGGCAGCCGCGCGGTCGACCACTGCCGAACTGGTGGCGATGTTCACCTGGGTCAGCAGTTCGCGCTCTTCCCACTGCCCCGGCAGCAGCACGGATGCCGATGCCGTGTATCGCGGCGGAAACACCACCGAGGTGCCGTAACCGACGAGTGCGCCCACCATCGCGATGACGGTGAGGAGCCGCCAACGCCGACGGATAATCCGCCCGATCGTGCCCAGGCGTATCGTGTCCTCGATCAACTGCGCGGCCTCTTCACGGTCCGGACCGGGCCTGCCGACACAGGGATGTGGTCGCGACAGGCAGCGGCGTAGGCGGCGAGCAGTGATCGCTGGGAGTTCCGCCAGGAGAGCTGTCCGCTGATCCGTTCCTGGCCGATCTTGCCCATGCGGGCCCGTTTCTCCGGATCGTCCAACAACAGCGCGATGAGCTTGGCGAACTCGGCCTCGTCGTTGGCGGGCGCGTAGAGGGCGGCGTCATCGGCGGAGACGCGCGCCTCCCGGAGGTCGAACGAGACGATCGGACGGCCCATCGCCATGTACTCGAGGACCTTGTTCATGGTCGACACGTCATTGAGCGGATTGCGCGGGTCCGGAGAGAGGCACACGTCCGCGGTGGACAGGTAGCGCGCCAGGTCGGCGTCCGGAATGCGCCCGGTGAACTGCACCTGGTCAGAGAGCCCGAGCTGCCGGGACAGCTCCACCATCGCGTCGAAGGCATCGCCGGAGCCGACGAACACCGCGTGCCAGTCGCTGCGCCCGAGTTCGTCACGCAGCTTCGCAAGGGCCCGCAGGGCGTAGTCGACGCCGTCCTGGGGGCCCATGACACCGAGGTAGCACAACAGGTGGGGCTTGCCGCGCTTCAGCTCCGGCTCGGCCGGTACGGGCTGGAAGCGGTCGACATCGGGCGCGCTGCGCACCACGAAGACGTCCTCCGGCCGCTGACCGCCACGGCTCGTCGCAACGTCCCGGTAGCTCTCGTTCGTGGCGAGCACGACGTCCGCCGCCCGGTAGGTCAGCCGCTCCAGCGCGCACACGGCGCGATAGAGCAGGTCTTCGCCGCGGTCGAACCGGGAGAGGTACAGCTCGGGCACCAGGTCGTGCTGATCGAAGACGAACCGCGCGCCGCGCCGCTTCAGCCAGAGGGCCGGCAGAAACAGCAGGTCGGGCGGGTTGCAGGCGTGGACCACGTCGACCGGGCCGACCTTGCGGGCCAACCGGGCCGTGTGCCACAACGCCGTTCCGTACTCCCGCAGATATCCGGCGGGCCCTCCGGTGGCAGCGCGCAAGGGGTAGCGGTGGATACGCACCCCGTCGATCTCCGTCTCCGCCTCCGTGTCCCGCTTGCTCCCCTGGGGACAGATGACGTGCACTTCCCAGCCCGCGTCACGCAGCGTCTTGCACTCCTGCCACACCCGCCGGTCGAACGGCACCGACAGGTTCTCGACCAGGATCAGCGCCCGCCGGCCCGGTCGGTCTCCACTGGCCTTGTCATCGAACGATGTTTCACCAAGCAAGGCCTATGTACCCCGGTTCAGTTCGGCGCGCCTCGGCGTCGGGAAGGTGGATGAGGTCGATGAGCACCGGGCCCTCGCCATGGGGCAGTGCGGACAGTACGGCCGGGTCCCTGGTCCCGATGAGACACACCTCGGCGTGTTCGAGGACCTCGTCGACGGAATCCGCGAGCAACTGCGCAAGATGGGGCAGCCGGGTTTCGATGTACTCGCGGTTCGCGCCGAGCAGCCGGGAGAGGCTCACATTGGCGTCGTAGATCCGCAGGTCGTAGCCCTTGCCGAAGAGCCTCTCCGCCAGCTCGACGAGCGGGCTCTCGCGGAGGTCGTCGGTGCCGGGTTTGAAGGACAATCCGAACAGGCCCGCCCGGCGCTTGCCGGTGCGCTCGACCAGTTCCACCGCGCGTTGGAGGTGCGCGGAGTTGGAGGGCAACACATTGGAGAGGATGGGGACCGAGACGTCGGCCCGCTGTGCCGCGTGGACCAGGCTGCGTAAGTCCTTGGGGAGGCAGGAACCTCCGAAGGCGAAGCCGGGCCGCAGATAGGCGGGGCTGATGTTCAGCTTGCGGTCGGCCAGGAACACATCCATCACCTGGTGCGAGTCCACCCCGAGCGCCTGGCACACCGCGCCCAGTTCGTTCGCGAAGCCGACCTTGAGGCCGTGGAACGCATTGTCCGCGTACTTGATCGCTTCGGCGGTCGGGATCGGCACCCGGAACACCTCGCCGGGTAACTCCTCGTACAGCGCCGCCACAGCATCGCCGCTCTTCGGGTCGAGCTCGCCGATGACGGTCTTGGGCGGGTCGAAGAAGTCCCGCACGCTCGTGCCCTCGCGCAGGAACTCCGGGTTGACCGCGACCCCGAAGTCCACTCCGGCCGTGCCGCCGACGTACTTCTCCAGAATCGGTACCAACAGTTTCAGACAGGTTCCCGGGAGCATGGTGCTCCGGAACACGACGGTCTGCCACCCGCCCCGCTCGGCCAGGACCGCACCGATCTCTTCGGTGACCCGCTCCAGGTACGTGGTGCACAGGCTGCCGTTGGGTTCCGACGGTGTGCCCACGCAGACCAGTGACACCTCGCTCTCCATGATCGCCTCACGGACGTCGGTGGTGGCGCGCAACGCGCCGGTCCGTACGACGCCGGCGATGAGCTCGCCGATCCGCTCCTCGACCACGGGGGCCTTGCCATCGTTGACCAGGTCGACCTTCACCTGGTTGACGTCCACTCCGATGACTTCGTGACCCATGCTGGCCAGGCACGCGGCTGACACGCAGCCCACGTAGCCGAGCCCGAAAACGCTGACCTTCATGACTCGTCCCTCCCCCCAGGCAGGCCCTGTTGGCCTGCGGTGTTCACGCCGGCGGGACCCTTGAGCCGTAGCCCCCCGCGCATCAGTACGCTCCCTGCCCGTAGAGCACCGCACGCAGCGTCTTCCACAAGATCACCGTGTCCAGGGCGAGCGACCAGTCCTCCACATACCGAAGGTCCAGGCGGACCGCTTCCTCCCACGGCAGGTCGCTGCGACCGCTTATCTGCCACAGGCCGGTGAGTCCGGGCTTGACCAACAGCCGCCGCCGGATGTCCGGGCCGTACGCAGCGGACTCCTCCGGTAGCGGAGGCCGCGGACCGACGAGCGACATCGATCCGGTGAGTACGTTGAAGAGTTGCGGAAGTTCGTCGAGTGAGTAGCGGCGCAACACCGTTCCCACTCGCGTCACCCGCGGATCCCTGCGGAGCTTGAACAGCAGGCCGGCGCCTTCGTTGCGGTCGGCCAGTGCGGCACGTGCCCGGTCGGCTCCGGCGACCATGGTGCGGAACTTGAGAATGGTGAACTCGCGGCCGTCCTTGCCGACCCTGCGCTGGCGGTAGAACGCCCCGCCCCTGCTGTCCATCAGCACCAGCAGTCCCACCAGCGCCATCAGCGGTGCGAACACCATCAGCAGGATCGCCGCGCCCATCCGGTCGACGACCGCTTTGACCACCCTGCGGCCCCCGGTGAAGGTCGGCATGCTGACCCTCAGCAGTGGTATTCCGAGCACCGCATCGACGTGTAACCGCGGGCCGGCCACCTCCATCAGCACGGGAGCGACGACCATCTCGGCGTCGCTGCCTTCGAGGTTCCAGGCCAGCCGCTGTAATCGGTCAGGTGACCAATGCGGGTCCGGTGTGACCGCGACGACGCGGTAGCCGTTGCGACGGACGTGATTGGCGACGTCCGCCAGTCGGCCGACCACCGGCACCCCGTCCAACTGGTCACCGTCGAGTCCGCGACCGTCCGTCGTGCACACCGCGTCCACCCGCCAGCCGAGGTGCGGGGACTTACGGGCCCGGGTGATCAGATCGCGTACGGTGGCCGGGCTCCCGGCAGCGAGCACCGGTCGCAGACACCGACCTTCTTTCCGCTGTTTGTGTAAGCGGAGACGCAACAGATATCGCGCGGTCATGGTGACGAGTGCGATCGCAGGGATCGCAACGAATATCCAGAGCTTGATGTTGCGCGAGGTGAGGGCGATCCCACCGAGCGCCAGTACGACGGCCGCCGTGAAAAGTGAACGTCCCAGCCGGCGGAACTCCTCGGCACCCTGGCCGAGCACGGCCGGCGCCCACGACCGGCTCGAAGCAAGCGCTCCCAGCACCAGCAGTTCGGTGCCGAATGCGAGTATTCCCCACTTCTCGTGCCAGTTGGCGGCGTCTCGGGCTCCGAAGAAGTTGCCGATCGCCGCCACCACTAAAGCGGTGGCCACGGTATCGCTGGTTATCACGGTACGGCGGTACCGCTCCTCCCAGTCGATCGCGGGTTGGCCCATTGCCCCGTTCGTCGGACGCCCGCGCGCCGACGAATACGGTTTGACTAACTCCCCCTGCTCCACAAAACCCCCCAGGTCACCAGCAGTTCGACGTACTCGCCTCACACTGTTCCTGTCTCGGGAGCTCCCGTCTCCCGAGCCGCGCTGTTCCTCCCCTCGGGAGGCCCCCGCCCCCCCGTGCACGACATCCCACCCATGGAAGTGCTACTCGAACAACCCACCCTGGCGGCAGCGGACTCGCATGTCCTGCCAGGCTCTTGTGGTGCACGGAAACCCGTCAAAACCTCGGGTGCTCCCCCGCACCGAAGGCCCCTGTCGGGCTCTTTGAACTGATCATCCCCAAGGTCTGGGGCCGGGTACTGCTGCCTGTTTGTAGCGCCGGATCTGTAGATCATTGACGTTCGCCTCGGGCCCGAACGGCTGAAGCACGGTCAATCTAGACCATCGGGGCCAGCATGAGGAGGGGATGTGTGTAATTTGTGCTTAGCCTTGAGATTGGGTCCGCTGAGCGGTGATCACCAAGGGGTGTCATGGCGGCGAAGACATGCGGTGTGACCTGTGGTGTTGGGAGTTATCCGGACTTCGGACACTGGGGACCCGAGGCGTCCGCCACCGCCAACGGGCCCGCCCGTGCCCTGCTCCGTCAGGTGGAGTCACTCATGGGCGCGGATCTTGATCCGACGCGCCGGCGGAGCACCGGCTCCCCCATGGTCGCGGCGGCGGAAGAGCGGTTTTCACCGTTGCCACTGAACACCACGGTGGCGTACGTGACTTCAGGTGCCACTGCAACCTCTGATGGTTGTGCGTCCGTCCAGTTGTGATGACCCCGATGACGCAACCCTGGCTGAGAATGTACGTCGTGTGAGCGCGGCCCGTTCCGCTGGGTCGAAGCGACGCCCCCACCTGACTCCATCTGACTCCGCCGACTGTCGACACACTCTTTCGGCCACGCACTGACCGGCGTCCAGCGGCCTTGGCCAGAAGACGGATGAGAGGACCGGCGCGCGGGTGGGGGGTGGAGAAACGGCAATAAATTGCAGACCCGAGCAAGCTGCCGGGGCCTGTCCGACCCACCCCCCATGGCCGCGAGTCCCTCACGATCTCCGTCCGGCCCATCGCCCGTGGGATCCTATCCCGGGGCACTGACATGGATGCTGACACTCGGGTTCCAGCACTGGTGTCAAACACTCGGGGGCCCTGGCGCGCATGGCTCGGCCATTGAGCTCATGCCCCCTTGGGCCGTCTCCGTGTGATGGTGCTCGGCTGCCGGAATCCGCCGTCACGGCTCCTGCCGGGGGCCACCCCGTCTCAGCCGAACGAATTCCGGAACGTCTCCTCGAATGCGGCCTGCACAACGGCCTCGACGGATTCCCAGCTCAGGTTGTGCTCCTCCGCCTGGCTCTCCAACTCTTCCTTCACTTCGTCCCAATGCCACTCGTACCAAAAGCCGACATCGTTGGCGACTGACTCCCAACCTCCGGATTCCCGGTACGCAAAGTCGCCACCCCGCCCCTCCGCCTCCTCGCGTGCCACGCCGATGAGTTCGGCTATGGCCGCCGACTCGGCGCTCGGTTCGCTCTTCGGGTGTTCTTCCATGACTCCACTCTGATTTCTTCAGATCGAATTTTCTCTGCGCAGGCCACGGCCCGCACTCTCTGTTGGGACGTGAGCCAGCGCATCACCGACACCGGGGTGGCATTGAAACGACGGAGAAGCGTGCCCGACAGTACGGCGGTGCCATCGCCTCGGTCCCTGCCCCGCAGATCGTCCGGCCATCCGCCTTTCACGGCTGGCCATCACCCTCAACCACTGGACCGTTCAGTCCCGCCCGTCAGCGGAACGCGTACGTCCCGCAGGGGTTCCCTACCGAGCACCTCGACGTACATGATCCGTCCGTTCACAACGTCCAGGACGAGCATTCCCTCAGCGGGCGACAGGGGTACGCACCGATGCCCCGGGCCGAACGGCTGCCCACTCGGGTGTGGTTCCGTTGTGAAACTCTGACAGCACTCGTCACCACAGTCACACGGAGCGACCCATCGGAGATCCCGAGCAGCGATCGCCAGTTCGTGCTCGCCGTCTTCCGCCAGAAGAGTCACCAACTCGTTGACGAGCTCAGGAAACCGTTCGCGAACGAGGGGGCGCTGGGGGCTCATGAGGCACGACGATACCCAACTCCTCCTCCCACCCGCACAGCTCGGGATCCCGTGAACAATAGGAAGTCAGGAACTCGTCCCGCTGCTGGAAGACCTCCCGTCGATCCGCCCCCGCCGGGCCCGGAGTCGCAGTTGCCCGGCCGGACGACCCTGACATCGAACTGGCGTCTCCTCCCGGCGCCAAGCCCATGGAGGTCACCGTCGCCACTCGTCCGAGCCCCGGCAGTACGACCGCGTTCCCAGTCGTGAGCCGTGTCATGCGCTGCGCTGGTGGTTTGCCTCCGATGGTGTGCACTCGGCGGATTTCGTGGCCCGGAGCCGGGGGCCGCCCGGATAGTGGGGCGCCAGCGGGGTCTGTCCCCGACAGCCTCCCCAGACCTGCCCACACACCCGCCAGTCTCCGTACGCCCGACAACCCCCACACCCACCGGTCTCCGTACACCAGGAAAGCAGAGGTATCCCCCATGCCCACCAACGAGGCCACCGCCCGCGCGCAGCTCGTGTTCTCCCTCTTCGACGCCGACGGCAACGGCTTCCTCGAACCGGCCGACTTCGAACTGATGGCACGCCGGACGGTCGCGGCCCTGCCATCCGCCGACGAGGAGGCCGGTCAGGCGCTCCTCTCCGCCTTCCGACGGTACGGCGACACGCTGGTGTCGGAGCTGGACGTCGACGGTGACGGGCGGATCAGCCCGGAGGAGTTCACCGCCGTCGTGCTCGATCCGCAGCGGTTCGACGCAGTCGTCGACGAGTTCGCCGAGGCGCTGTCCACAACGGGCGATCCGGACGGCGACGGGTTCGTCACCCGGCCGGACTTCTTCGCTCTGATGACCGCCATCGGGTTCGCACAGCCGAACATCGGCGATTTGTTCGATGTCTTCGGCCCGGTGGAGGGCGACCGCATCCCGGTCGCCGTCTGGGCGGAGGGCATCCGGGACTACTACCGTCCTGACAGGGCCGGCATCGCGGGCGACCGTCTCGTCCCGAGCGCGACTTCCTGACGGAACCGCCCCATCGAGCCGCACGGTACCGGTCACATACCGGCCGGGGATGGGTTCTTCGACCTGTCGACGGCTCTGTTGGCACCCGTGGCGGATTCATGGCTGTTGGCAGCCGTGGCGGAGCCGTTCGAGCAGACGGTTCAAGCAGTGCCCTACGGAGAGCGTTGTGATCGCCGCGTCACAACCGTCGAAGGCTACGGCCCGTCGGCGCCGACAACACACCCGGCGTCGACGGCCGTACCAACGACACCAACGACACCAACGAGTACGTCGACTGATCGCCGTGGCGGACGTCCTCCGCACCCAGCCTGCCAGTACGACGCCGTTCGCACCAGGGCGCACCCTGTGCGCGATCAGACGCGTGTGCCCCCGCGACTGTGCGCGCGTTCCGTTGGGTAGGGCCAGGGACGACCGACACGCCTAGCAGGAGGTGCTTCGTGCCGCTCCGTGTCATGTTGACGGCTGCCGAAACGATCCATCTGCAACCGTATAGCGCTGGAGAAATTGACCCCTACGGTGTTCGGCTCGAATCGCTGTACTCGGCCATCAGCCATGGCACCGAGTTAATGGCCTACAGCGGACAGGCACCGAAATTCTCCTACACCTGGGATACGGACTTACGACAACTCGTTCCGCGTTCACCGGCAAAGAGCCCGTACCCCATGGCCCTCGGATACGAAAACGTGGCGAAAGTCGTCCAGGTGGGAACGGAAGCCAGTGGTTTTGACCTGGGCTCACGGTATTGGTTGGACGCTCCCCATCAGACCACCCATTTGCTGGACACCCGGACCATGCCGCCGCACTTCCGCATACCGGATGCGGTCAGTCCGCGGGTCTTCAGCGTCTTCGCGCTCACCCGGGTGGCGCTCGGGGCGGTGCACGACGCCAACCCCCTGATCGGTGACATCGCACTCGTCACCGGGATGGGCGTGGTTGGACTCCTCACCGTGCAGCTGCTCAAGTTGGCGGGCGTGCGCCGGGTGATCGCGGTCGACCCGGACCCCTCCCGAATGGAACTCGCCGTCCGCTTCGGTGCCGAACCGGTCCGCGGGGCGCAAGAAGAAGTGGCCCATGCGGTGAAGCTCCTGGCCACCGAGATCGACTTCGCCATCGAGGCGTCCGGTCGCTACGAAGCCCTCGACGTGGCGGTCCGCTCCGTCAGGCCGGGTGGGCGGGTGGTCATCGTGTCGTCCTACGGCAACCAGGACGCCGGCCTGTTCCTCGGTCACGAGTTCCACCGCAACCGCGTCACGCTGCTCTCCTCCATGACGGTGAACGGCTGCGCCCACCGTGCGGCACCGCTGTGGGATCTCCACCGGTTGAACGCCGAATCGGCGCATCTGCTGTCCACGGGAGCACTCGACGTCGAGAGTCTCATCTCGGACGTCATGCCCTTCTCCTCGGCCCAGGCGGCGTACCGTCGCCTGACCGGTGACAGACCTCCGCTCAAAATCCTGCTCAACTACGCCGATGTCGACGGCGGGCGTTCGTTGTGAACGAGCGGGAAGCGCTGGAGCTCGCGCTGAGCAGCCCTAACCAGTCCGGAAAATCGGAGCTCGTCACCCGGTACGAGTCCGAGCTCGCGGCACACTTCGGAACCGCTCACGCGGTCGCGGTGAACTCGGGCAGCGCCGCGATCGAGGCGACCCTCGTCGCCCTCGGCGCTCGGCCCGGCAAACGTGTGCTCGTGTCGGCAGCGGCCCCACTGCCCACGCTGATGCCCATCCTGGCAACCGGCGCGGCGCCGAAGTTCGTCGACTGTCTGCCGCGCAGCCCGGCAATGGATCCCGACCAGGTCGTGCGCGCCGTGGACGACAGCGTGGTCGCCGCCGTGGAGGTGCCGCTGTGGGGGTACCCCTTCCCCCACACCGCGATGGAGCGTGCTGTGGCGGAGGTGAAGATCCCCCTGGTCGAGGACGCCTCCCACGCCCATGGCGCGCTGACGGCCGACGGGCGGCAGGTGGGCACCCACGGAACCGCCGGGTGCTTCTCCACCCACCATATGAAGATGCTCAGTACCGGTGAGGGCGGCTTCGTCCTCACGAACTCCGGTGACCTGGCCCGTTCCGTCCGAAGCTACTGTCGGCTCGGCGATCTGGACGGCAGCCACGACGGCCGCAACTACAAGCCGTCGGCGTTCACCGCGGCCATCGGACTTGCCAGGCTCGGCCAACTCGCACAGAAGGTCTCCGCCCGCCGCCAGATCGCGGTCGACACGATGGCTCTGTTGGCGGGACTGCCCGTGCGGGAGCTCGACGTGCACGGCACACCGAACGGCTACAACCTCGTCCTCTCACTGCCGGACGGGACCGAGTGGCGCTCGTTCCACCTGGCATTGAGGGCCGAGGGAATCGGCACCGACCCCATCACCTACCGCTACTCCGTCGGCCATGCGAAACCGCGCACCGAGCGGTGGGCGGTGGACTGTCCGAATGCAGAGGGGCTGGTCTGGCAACTCGTGCAGCTGCCCACTGCACGCACCACTCCGGAGGCGACGGCGGACGCGGTACTGCGAGCGTGGGAGCGGTGGGCTTGAGGGCATCCCTGGACTTCGACGGCGTCCTCACCCACCACGGCGAACTCGATCTGCGGGGGATTAATCCGCACGTCTTCTTCAGATCGCCGAGATCCGTGGCCGCCGCCGGGCCGAGACCCGGCGTACGGCAATTGGCCGCCCTCCTGGACTGTTTCGCCGAAGTCGTGATCCTCACGGCTCGACCCATCGACCATCATCCCGCGATCAAACAGTGGCTGTCGGAGTACGTGCCGGAGTTGGAGGAATGCGTCGTCTTCAGTTCCGGCGGCCGGAGCAAAGCCGTTGTCGCCGAGGAATTGGCGATCTCCCTCCACATCGATGACGATCCCATGGCCGCGTCCGACAGCGCGCCCGACGACCCTCGGATCGTGCTGTGGCGCCGCGAAGATCCCGCCCGCATCATGGCCGAAGTCGTAGACCGGCTCAACAGATTGATGGAGAACGGGACGGCGACGAAGGTCGTGGATGCGGCCCGGATCCGCGCGGTAGGGGTGTCGAGTGCAACGCCCGTCTTCCACGTCCTGCGCCGATCCCGGCAGAACCTCAAGATACGTCTGTTCGACAGCACCGGGCGCGCCGCGCTGGTTGCGAGGTTCCACCGTGAAGCACCCCATGGGGACGGGGGCGTACACGTACCGGACATCGTGTCGAGCACGCCGCTGACGATGACGACCCCGTGGATCGACGGCGACATGGTGCGGGACGTCGACGCGGCGGAGAGGAAGTCGATCATCCCCCGAGCAGCCGGGTTCCTTGCCGCGTTGCACGCGCTGGGCCCATCGGACTCCGGCTCATCGCGCCTGATCAGTTGTGCCATGGACGCGTACAACCTCTGCCGGACACCCGATGGGATGCTCCATCTGATCGATGTCGGGGACTGCACGATCGGTACGCGGTGGCTGGATGTCATGTGGACCGAGCAACTGCTCTGTGTCTCCGATGACGAGAGGGAGCATCTCGTGAACTGCTACATCAACGCATCGGGCCACCGGCCCACCGCCACGGAGGCGCAGGACGCCGCCGCCGAGTACTACGGCTATCTCCACAGCATCCTGATGCACTCGAAGCGGCTGCACACCGGTTCCACGAGCGCATGGCGACGGTGCGACGAAATCGCCCGCCGCAGACGGACGCCGGTGACGGCCAGTGCCCTGTTCTCCCGGGCCCAGGGGCTGCTCCCATGAAATTCCTCCACTACACCTCGGCTCCGTGGCCCGATCTCACCGAGCCGTTCGGCACCTTCCCCCATCCGAACCGGGCGTGCGATCCCGACCGCGCCGGTGAGGTCCTGCGGGACACCCTGGCGCACATGGTGGCCGCGGAGGACGTGGGGTTCGACTGGCTGGGCATGGGCGAGGAACACATGAACGCCTACGGCATGGTGCCGAATCCCACCCAACTCCTCGCCGTCGTCGCGGCCAGGACCCGTCGGGCGAGCATCGCGGTGTTGGGAAATCCGCTGCCCCTGCTGAATCCGGTCAGGGTGGCGGAGGAGTACGCGATGATCGACGTGCTCTCCGACGGGCGGCTCGTCGCGGGCTTCCCGAGGGGAGTGCCGCAGAACTACTCCGCCTACGGGATCAGTACCGACGACTCCCGCGACGTCCTGTGCGAAGCGATCGATTTGGTGCTCGCCGCCTGGGAACGCCCCGAGCCGTTCGCCTGGCAGGGCAAGCACTTCTCCTTCCCGGCGGTGTCCATCTGGCCACGCCCGGTGCAACGGCGTCCCGAGATTGTGATGTCCTCCAAATCGGCGGAGGGCGTGCGGATGGCCGCGAAGCGCCGCGCGGTCATGGCGGAGATCTTCGTGCGCGACGGGGCCGTGTTGGAACACTTCGAGACCAGCCGCACGATCTACCTGAGACAGGCGGCAGAGGACGGTTGGTCACCGGGCCTCGACCGTTTCGCCATCAACGTCCCGTGCGTCATCGCAAGCTCGGACGCCGCGGCCCGACGTCTGGCGGCCGGGGCTCTGCACTACCAACACACCTGTTTGACCGGGTCGTTCGAGGTCCAGAAACAGGCGCTCGCGAACCAGTACTACCAGGAGTCGGCGCATCTGCTGGGCCGTCGCTTCGACTCGGTGGCCGATCGCATCGCCTACGGCGGCCTGATCTGCGGGTCCCCGGGTACGGCGGTGGATCAGATACGGACTCTGCTGCGTCGCCACCCGGTCGGCGTACTGGGGCTACAGACGCACTTCGGCAACCTCACCCCGGATCACGTCCATGACAGCCTGGTCCTGTTCGGCGCCCGGGTGCGCGACGACGTCCTCACCTGGGACGCGGAAAGGACACGGCAACCGCATGAATGACCTCCCAGCGGACGGCGTGCTGCGTCATGTGCTGGACGCGGTCTGGACGTCGTTCGCCGCCGGAAACCACGGGATCGGCGCGGCCGTCGTGGATGCGGACGTGGCCCTGGTCGGTTCCGGTCACAACCAGATCTTCGACACCAGGGGTGACAGCCCGGCACTGAGCGGGTCACCGCTCGCCCATGCCGAGATCAACGCCCTCTACAGCTTGGGACGGGACCGCGCGCCGGGGTGCACGCTCGTCACCTCGCTGGCACCGTGTCCCTTGTGCGTGGGTGCCGCGGCAGTCTTCAGGATCTCCCGCATTCGCTACCTCGGCCACGATCCGTCCTGCGACGGCACCGAACCGGGCACCACCAGCGGGTCCTGGCGTCTGCCACACATCACCCAGGAAGCCGACACCAGTTGGTCCCTGTGGTGCGAGGTCCTGCCCATGGTGAGTTCCATTCAGCGCCATGGACGCGACAGCATCCTGCTGGGGTCGTACGAACGCTCGCGCCCGGACCTCCTGGCAGCCGTCCACAAGTTCGCCGAGGTGTGCCCCCTGGATGCGAAGGGGGTGCGGAACATTGCCTTCAGCGAAGCGCGTGCTGCCTTCTGGACCTTCTTCTCGGACACCTCACCCACCATCCCCCGGCTCTGACGTGCTCGTACACGATCGGCCGTCAGGGGTTTCGCTCGGTTCGGTAATCACGGCCGGGTGGTGGGGCGACGCTCGACCGGTGGCAGCAACAGGACCTCAAGGGCGGCGGCACAGGCCCGGGCCTGATCGACGAACCAGGGCAGACGGTCGTCCGTCAGCACGGTCGGGGTCGCGCGCAGGGCGAGCGCGAAGCGGGCGCGTTCGGTGTGGTCGAAGACGGGGACGGCCACCGTGCGCACACCGTGCGCCGACTCACCGTCATTGACGGCGTACCCCCGCTCGCGCACTCGTACGAGTTCGGTCCGCAGGGCCTGTGGATCGACGATGGTGCGATCCGTGAAGGCGGCCAGGCCGGGCAGCGCGTCCACCGGATCCTGGTCGTCGCCGGGCCAGGCGAGCAGAACCTTGCCGAGCGCGGTGGAGTGCAGCGGTCGGCGCAGTCCGATACCGGTGTTGTGACGTACTGAACCGCCGACGAGGATCAGCGCGTGAACGCCGTCACGCAGGGCGAGGTCGGCGGTGGCGCCGGTGCGTGCCCCGAGGTCGGCGAGTTCCGGGACGGTGAGGTGCAGTCCGCGTTGGTGGTAGGAGAGTTGGCCGAGTTCGGTGATGGCGGGGCCCAGTCGGTAGCGGGCGGTGTGTGTGTCCTGTTCGAGGAATCCTGCCGCGACGAGGGTCCGGGCCAGCCGGTGGGCCGTCGACACCGACAGGGAGGTGCGGCGCGCGATGTCCGAGGCACTCAGCGGGGTGCCGTTGTCTCGGAAACAGTGCAGAACGCCGAGAGCCCGGCTCACGGCCTGTGAACCGGTGGGGACGACCGGGGCCGTTGGCCCCGGCGGTCGGGGCTCGGATACGGGGTCCGCCGGTGCTTCGGCCGGTGCTTCGGTGGGCTTTAACCGCCCGGCGGATCGCGGGGCAGTCAGGTCATCATCGATTGGGCTTCCCATGATGTGGCAGCTTTCCCTGACTCCCGGTCCGGGTCAACTCACCCTGTTCTCAGGTGTCATAGCGTGGGAGGGCCCGCACCACTCTTGTGCAATGCGTTGGTGAGACCGAGGTATCCCACATTGTGGGAAGCAACTTGTCCCTGAGGCAAAGGGCGTGGCAGAGTCGGCGCACCGACCCCGTCGACCGTCGAGAGGAGCGCTGCCGTGACCGTCCGCCGGACCTTCACCGCCCTGGCGCCCTCGGTGACGCCTGCCCTCAGCAGCCGTCGCCACATCGATCTGGTCCGGGTCGCCAGCTCCGGCTGTCGCTGACCCCTGGAGCCCGGCCGCGCGCCACATCGCCCCACCGCACCATGTGAATCCTCCGCCGCATAGGCGTACGTCGGGCCGGGTCGCATCCCACTGACAGGTGCCGGCTCAACCAGCCACACCCGTACGCCCCTGGCATCCCCCGGCCACCGTCCCCTGGCCACCTGCACTCACTCTCCGCACGCACGGCGTCGCCGTGCGCATGCGTCGGTCTGTCGGTCCATGACGCGACCGCCACCACACCTACGGCCGAGAAGGGCCCATGACGCTTTCCACACCACCCGCAACCCTGTGGTTCACCCGCTGCCCCGTGCCCACCGCAACCGGAATCGCCGCCGACCTCGGCTGGTTGGACGACGAGTTCACGACCGACGGCATCTCCGTCCGTTCCCTCCAGGAAGCGCCCGCCGCCACCGCCCGGGACCACCACTACACCCATGCGCTGGACGGGCTCTTCCGCGAAGGCGGCAACGTGCCCGCCCTGTGGGCGCGTTCGCGCGGCGAACCCACCCGGCTCATCGGTCTCACCTGGATCGAGGAACGCCAAGTCGTCCTCGTCGCCGCCGACTCCCCCATCCAGGAGGCCGCCGAACTGCGGGGCCAACGGCTCGCCATCCCACGGCATCCGCTGCCGATCGACTTCTGGCGGGCGATGGCGCTCCGCGGCTTCGACGGTGCGCTGTCCACCGCCGGCCTCACCCTCGCGGACACCATCCCCGTCGACGTACCCGCCGAGGCGCACGCCGACCAGTGGTCCGCCGAACTCGCGGCCCTGCGCGCCGGAACCGTCGACGCCGTGTACGCGAAGGGGGCCACGGCCGTCGAGGCAGCGGCCCGGTACGGCGCGCGGATCGCCGTCGAACTCGATGACCACCCCGACCACCGCACCCGGATCAACAACGGCACCCCCCGCCCCATCACCGTCCGCGAGAGCCTGTTGGAAGAGCGGCCCGACCTGGTCTCACGCTTCCTCACCGTCCTCGTCCGGGCCGCCGACTGGGCCGCAGAGCACACCGACGAACTCGCCCACGTACTGAGCCGGGAGACCGGAGCGAACGCCGCGAGCGTCGCCGGCGCCTACCGCGCCCACACCCATCGCGATCTGCGCATCGACCTATCCGACGAGCGCCTCGACCTGCTCGCCCGCCAGGAGAGCGCCCTACGCGGCCACGGCTTCCTGGCCGCCCCCGTCGACGTACGGGACTGGACCGCCCACGAACCCCTCCGTCGGGCAGTCGCCCACAGCAACCGACCTTCCACCACAGAGGACCACCAGTGAACTCCCTGAACCGCCGGGCCAAGCGCACCGCCACCGCCTTCGCCGTGACCGCCGTCCTCCTCCCACTCGCCGCCTGCGGTACCGCCGAAGGGAACACGACGGGCGACAAGAAGACCGTCGTCATCCGCATCCCCGACCCGAAGAACTCGGGCGTCCTCGCGCTCGGCAAGAAGGACGGCAGCCTCGACAAGGCGCTCGCCCGGGTCGGGGCACGGGTCGAATGGACGGGCAGCAGCGGGCCGTTCGCCCCCGCCGCCCAAGCCCTCAACGCCGGACAACTCGACATCGCCACCGGATCCATCACCTCTGGAGTGACCGCCCTCACCCAGAAGCCCGGGTTCAAGCTGTTCAGCGCCATCACCCCGGACGGCGCGGGCGAGGGCATCCTCGTCCGCAAGGACTCCGGGATCAACACGGTCAAGGACCTCGCCGGGCGCAAGGTCGCCGTGAACCAGGGGGGCACCGGCGAGTACCTCCTCCTCAAGGCTCTCGCCCGACACGGCGTCCCCGCCGGCGACGTCGAACGCGTCTATCTCCGCCCCGACCAGACCGCATCCGTGTACAAGACGGGCCAGGTGGACGCCTGGGCGTCCTGGGCCGCCTACTCCGTCGCGGAACTCGGCAGCGGCGACTCCCGCTTCGTCGCCGACGGAGCCGCCGTCGGCTCGGACAACTACAGCTTCCACGCCGTGCGCACCGGTTTCGCCGAGCAGAACCCCAAGGTGGTCAAGGCCCTCTACGACTACCTCCGCACCGGCAGCAGGGCCCAGAAGGCCGACCCGGAGAAGTACGTCAACGTCTTCACCGATCGCGGACCGACCGCCGTCACCGGCGCGGCCAAGGAACTCCAGCTCCGCATCCTGCGCGAGGGCGGGACCGTCGAGCCGATCGGAGCGGACGACATCAAACGCTTCGAGTCCGTGGCCCGCTTCTACCTCGACCAGAAGGTGCTCAGGAAGCCGGTCGACATCAAGCCTCACATCCTGGACGTCGAGGCCCTGGGATGAGCTCCGCGACCCGGTCCGCCGAAGGGCTCGTCACCCCACGGCCCGACCTGCCCCGGGACCGGCCGAGGGCCGTCTCCCTCACCGTGCGCGCCCTCGGACCGCTGCTGCTGATCGGCGCCTGGTGGACCTCGTCCGGCACCGGACTGCTCACCCCCGACATCCTCGCCGGACCCCCCGACGTCGTGCGCGCGGTGGGCGAACTGTGGGGCAACGGTGAACTGCCGGACGCCCTCGCCGCTTCGCTGACCCGCTCGGGGACCGGACTGCTCCTGGGGCTGGTCGCAGGCGTCGTCCTCGGAGTCGTCACCGGTTTCAGCAGACCCGGCGATGAGCTCCTCGACTCCTCCCTCCAAGCGATGCGCACGATCCCCTTCCTCGCCCTGGTCCCCCTGTTCATGGTCTGGTTCGGGATCACCGAGACGGCGAAGATCCTGCTGATCGCCTTCGCGACGACGTTCCCCATGTACGTCAGCACCGCAGGCGGAGTGCGCGGCACCGACCGCAAACTCCTGGAGGCGATGCGCTCCTTCGGAATGGGCCGGCTCGCGCTCGTCCGCGAAGTCGTCCTGCCCGCCGCGCTGCCGTCATTGCTGTCGGGACTGCGGCTGTCCATGACCCTGAGCGTGATCGCACTGGTCGCAGCGGAGGAGATCAACGCCACCGCGGGCATCGGCTATCTCATGGCCCAGGCCCAGGCGTACGCCCGTACGGACGTCCTGGCGGTGTGCATCCTCGTGTACGCGCTGCTCGGGCTCACCGCCGACGGCACCGTCCGGCTGCTGGAGCGGTTGCTGATGCCCTGGCCCACCTTGGGAGCGGTCCGATGACCGACACCGCCCCTGCCGAGACCGCTGTCACCGCCGGCACCGCCGTCAGGGTCGATGGACTGCGGCGGGTGTTCGGCGAGCGGGCCGTCCTCGACGGACTCGATCTGACCATCGCCCGCGGTGAGTTCGTCGCCCTGCTCGGTGCCAGTGGCAGCGGCAAGACCACCCTGCTGCGCATCCTCGGCGCCCTCGACCGGTCCGACGGCGGCCGGGTCCTGGTGCCCGAGGCCCGCACCATCGTGTTCCAGGAACCCCGACTCGTCCCCTCCAAAAGGGTCCTCGCCAACACCGTCGTCGCCATGCCGCGCGGCGCCGCCACCCGGGAGACCGGGCTGCGGGCCCTCCGCGAAGTGGGCCTCGCCTCCCACGCCGATGCCTGGCCCGGCACCCTGTCCGGCGGTGAGGCCCAGCGCGTCGCCCTCGCCCGCGCCCTGGTGCGGCGCCCCGAACTCCTGCTCCTTGACGAGCCGTTCGCCGCGCTCGATGCCTTGACCCGGCTAAGGATGCAGGACCTCGTGGGACAGCTGTGCCGCCGCTACCGGCCCGCCGTACTGCTGGTCACCCATGACGTGGACGAGGCCGTCCGGCTCGCGGACCGGGTCGCCGTGCTGCGCGACGGACGTCTCGTCACCGACGAGACGGTCGGCATCGAGCATCCCCGCGATCCCGCACACCCTGCCTTCTCCGCACTGCGCCGACGGCTACTCGGCGACCTCGGTGTCCACCCGAACACCGCCCGGGAAGCCGACTCCTCACCCGATCACAACAGCGAGCTCGGTCAGGACCGCCCGTCCGATCACGAGCGCGCGTCCGACCCCCGTTCTGATTCCGACTCCGTTAGAGCCCCTGCACTCGAAGCCCCCGAACCGACCGGAGCGACCCTGCCATGACCGTGACCATCGGTGTCCACGCCAACAACCCCACCCTCACCTACCTCTCACGACTCGACCATGCACAACGGGCCCTCGCGCCCCTCGGTGAGACCGTCGCCTTCCACCACTACACCAACGGAGTCACCACCGGTGCCCTCCTGAGCGAGGGGACGTTCGACTTCGGCGGCACCGGCTCCACTCCGCCGATCAGCGCACAGGCCGACGGCCACGACATCGTGTACGCCGCAGTCTCCGCACCCCGCCCCGACCACGGCGCCCTTCTCGTCGCCGCGGACGGACCCGTCCATGACATCACCGGGCTGAAGGGTGGCACCGTCCACCTCGGCATCGGGTCCTGGCAGACCCATCTGCTCGCCAAAGCACTCGACTCCGCCGGACTCTCCTACGGTACGGACGTCACGCCAGCCGCTGCTGGACAGGACAGCGCACGGCTCCTCGCGGACGGCACGATCACCGGCTGGATCACCCAGGGCGCCGACCTCGCCGCCGCGGTGCGCAGTGGTTCCGCCCGAGTCCTCCTGCGCTCCGGCGATGTGATCGTCGACCGCTCCGTGTTCTTCACCCGTCGCGACTTCGCCGAAGGACGCCCCGAGATCGTCGCCGCCCTGGTCACGGCACTCCAGCAGGCCGACGACTGGGCCGCCGAGCACCCCCGGGAGGCCGCCCGGATCGCAGCCGACGACCTCGGTGGTTCCACCGACGACTGGGAGGCAGCGCTGGCGGCCCTGCCCTGGCGCATCGAGCCGGTCACCGGAACTTTCCTCGCGGAGCAGCAGGAGGCCGCCGACATCCTGCACCGCGCGGGATTCCTGTCCAGCGCGGTCACCACCACGCGCGCCGTCGCCCGTACGGAGGGTTGAGCGATGGCCTCCGAGTTCCTCTGGTACATCATCCCCCGGGAGGGGGCCTACCCCTGGGAACCCGAGGGACGCCGTCCCGTGGACCTGGGCTACCTCCAGCAGCTCGCGGGGACGGTGGAGCGCCTCGGCTACAGCGGTGCGCTGCTGGCCACCGACCTGTACGACGTCTGGCCGCTGGGGAGCGCGCTCGCCGCTTCGACCGGTCCGGGATTCAAGCCGCTGCTGGCCGTCCATCCCGGGCTGATCGCACCCACCCTGCTGGCGAAGATGGCGCTGACGTTCGACACGCTGTTCGGCGGTCGGCTGCGGTTCAACGTCGTCAACGGTTCCACCGCGTCCCTGCGGGAGTTCGGCCTTCACGTGGAGCACGACGAGCGGTATGCGCTCAGCGCCGAGTACTGGTCGATCGTGAAGCGGTTGACCTCGGGTGAGGTGTTCGACCACCACGGCCGCTTCTACGACTTGCGGAACGCGGGCGCATCGCTGCGCGAGCTCACGCCCGTCCAGGAACCGCACATCCCCCTGTGGTTCGGCGGCTCGTCCCCGGCGGGGATCGAGATGGCCGCCGAGCACGTGGACGTGTACCTCACCTGGGCCGAGCCGCCGCATCTGCTGAAGGAGAAGCTCGACCGGGTGCGCGAACGGGCCGCGGCACACGGGCGGACGCTGAGGATCGGACTGCGGGTCCATCTGATCGTCCGGGACACGGAGGACGCGGCCTGGGCCGCGGCCGACCGGCTGTTGGACGTCACCAGCGAAGCCACCTACGCCCGCCAACTGGGAGTGAAGGCGACCGAGGACGGCGTCGGCTGGCAGCGCCAGTTCCGGCACGGCGGCCGGGTTCCGGCGCACGCACGCGACCTGGAGGAGCACCCCAACATCTGGCCGGGGATGAGCCTCTTCCGGCCCGGCCCCGGTACGGCGGTCGTGGGCTCCACTGCGCAGGTGGTGGAACGGCTCGCGGAGTACCAGGCCCTCGGTGTCGACACCTTCATCCTGTCGGGCAACCCCCTGCTGGAGGAGGCGTACCGAGTGGCGGAAACAGTTCTTCCGGCATTGCGCGACCACGGCTGAGCCTGCCCGGACCGCGAGGATGCGGCTCGGGCGCCCGAGCAGTTCGACCGCTTCCTCTCGGTCAACGCAGACGCGATGATGACCGAATGCAGCGAATCTCGAAGTCGTGGCGCTGGCCCTTGGCGGGACTAATCCTCAGCAGCGCGGGTGCCCTGTTCGTGCCGATCGGAGACATGCTCTGGATCCATCTGTTTGTGACGCTGTTCGCGGTCGTGCTGCTCACACGACTCGCCCACCAGGAGGTGCCGTTCCCCCTGGCCTTGGCCCAGTTACGCCTCGGCGCCGACGATCCGGCCGTTCTGCGCGCACGTGTCATGTCGGCGGCGGTGTGTCTGCCACAGGGGCGGGCGGACCTCGCACTCTCCCGGGTCAAGTCCGTCCTGCCGGACCTGACCCGCGTACTGGGTCCGCTCCACCCTGACACCCTGTCCGCCCGTTTGTTGAGCCTGCAAGTGCAGGGCGAGACCGGCGGCCTGCCCGACCGCCTCACCTCGATACGGGAGCTGATCGCCGACATCACACCGGTCCTGTCCCCCGGCCACCCCGACGTCCTGGCCGCCCACTACTGCCTCGCCGAGTGGCTCAATCAGGACGGCCGCACCGACGAGGCCGAAGCGGCGTACGGGACTGTCGTCACGGCCGGCACCGAGCAACTGGGCCCCGATCATCTGGTCGTCCTCATCGCCCGCAGTTCCCTCACCATCCTGCACTACGACCGCACCGCACCCGACAACCATGCGGCCGTCGACGAGATGACCACCGTCGTCGCCGCCATGGAACGCACCCTGGGCGCGACCCATCCGACCGCGGCCTCCACCCGCCACCTCCTCACTCAATGGCAGAACACATAGGCGGGGACGGAAGCATAGGGTTGGGGAACGGCGATGAGTCGGCCCCTCCCTTCTCCCCAGGTGTGAATGGTCCCCGCCCGCTCAGCCGTACCGCCTGGGGTGTGGATCGAGTCGTGGGGACTATGCATCTCTGAGCACGTGCTCCCCGTGTCGCGGCCATCCGGGATCATGAAGCATGATCCCGGATGACTGGCAACTCACGGCAGACGTCGACGGCTTTCTCACTCAAGCCGAAGACTTCCTGCACTCACGTCCCGCCCTGCACAACACACCGCTGACGGACATCGAGAAACTCCGAAAACACAGGGCGTCCTCCCAGGGCACCGAAGGCGCTGTCTTCGGCCTGCTCTGGACAGGAGGCGAGGTCCAGGCCGTCTGCTACTGCACTCCCCAGGGCCGCTTGGGCATCACACCCCTCTCAGCCGAGCAGACGGACACCCTCGCCGCTCGTCTGGCCGCCCTCGGCCACGTCCCCGGCCATGTCATCGCGGACCACACCACGGCCACCGCCTTTGCCGAGACCTGGCAGCGGCAGACGGGCACAACGCCGGTACCGTTCTGGCGGACGCACCTCTACCGTCTCGGCTCACTCACCCCACCACAGCCGCTCCCGGACGGACGGGGACGCGCCACGGACGAGCAGGACCACGAGCAAGTCGTCCGCTGGTGCCGGGAGTTCTGTGTCGAGGTCGGAGAGACCGTCTCCATCGAGGCGATTGACGCCGGTTCCTGGGCCCACTCGCGCTTCGGCGACAGACACTTCACGTTCTGGGAGACCCCGGACGGCACGCCCACCTCCATGGCAGCCGCGACCTCGGTGATCGGCGGCATGGTCCGGGTGGACCCCGTCTACACCCCGGCTCACCTGCGAGGTCAAGGCTACGCGGGGGCCGTGACAGTCGAGGCGAGCAGGGCCGCGCTGGCTGCCGGTGCCACGGAAGTCGTGCTCTTCACCGACCCGGGCAACCCCACGAGCAACGCCCTCTACCAGCGCATCGGATATGTCCACATCGGCGATTTCGCCGGGTACAAGTTCTCCCACGGCGCGCCGGAAGCCGACTAGGGAGAATCCCGATGCCATCCCAGCGACCACCAGGAGAGTGACGAACCGGCACTGCTCGTCACGGCCGACGGCCCAGGAAGACGAATTCTCTCCCTGGGCGGTCGGGTGCGTCGCGGACTTCGTCCACCACGAAGCCGTGGGCGACCAGGTCCCGTTCGACTTCATCGCGCTCGCGGAAACGCAACGTCGAATCCGATGTCAGCACCTGTCCGTCCGCGAACGCGTATGTCCAGCGAAAGGTCACCAGGGGCAGGCTCACATCGACCAGTTCCCCCCAGTTCTCGACAGCGCCCACTCCGGGGATCTCGACCACCTCGTGGGAGTCCTCGCGCGTCCACTCCTCCCAGGCGCGCCTGGCGGGGTCTCGCGTCTCGAAGACCAGGCGGCCACCGGGACGCAGTGCTTCATGCGTTCCCCGGAGCGTCTCGTGCCAGAGGTGCGGATCGGTGATGGCCTGGGCGACGTTCCCCGTCATCGTCGCGAGATCGACCTGCAATGGGGGAAGGTCCGTGGCATCACCGCAGACCCAGCGAACCCGCTCGCTCCCCGGTTTGGCCCGGGCGACCTCGATGGACGCCCGTGCGGGATCGACTCCGACGACCTCGACGCCCCGGTCGGCCAGGAGAAGTGCAAACACCCCCGTCCCACAGCCGATGTCCAACACCCGGGACGCCTCGAACTCCTCCGTGACCTGCCGGTACACATCCAGATCGCTGCGGTCGGGGTGGAGCGAATCGTAGATCGCAGCGAGCCGTGGATGCGCGAAACAGTCGTCAGCCATGCCACCGAACGTAGCAACGATCGAGCCCGGACAACCATCGAGTTTCGCGGACCACGCAGGGCGGCGGCGATCAGCCGTAGCGGCGGGGGAACAGTGCTCCCCCATCCCATCAGCGCCCTCATATCAACGCCGTAGCGTTGGCTCCCACCCATCACATCCATCTCGCTGAGCAGACGCAAGGGGGCAAGCTCAACGCACGCTAGTGCTGTGACCGGACGAACCGGACGGACCGGACGCGCGAGGCGCCCGCGACCGGTGACCGGTCGCGGGCGATTCGTGCTGCTGGTGCTGGTGTCAGTACTGCGGGTGTTGGTGGAGGTGCTACGGGCGCCAGATGCGGAGTTCGTATCGCTGGGTGGTCGCGTTGAAGGGGCACTCGTAGTAGGACGCGCCGCCCCACATGACGAACCACCCTCCGGCATGGGCGCACTCACCCGGAGTGGCGTAGTCCCCTCGGGACGACCAACTCGTCGTTCCGACCGCTGATTTCGCCGAGGCGCCCTGTGGTGCGGCCTGGGCCAACGGAGCGGTCATGAGCCCGGCACCGGCCACGGTCGCGGCGACTGCCATGGTGGCGAACACCTTGCGAACAGACATGAGGTTGAGCCCTCCCTCGTCGTCTTCGCCGTCGGGGTCCCTGCCCCGGTGGCGAAAAGAAGAGTGTCCCTGTACATCGCATGAATCAACGGGAAGCGCATATTCCTCAATGAATTGGCTGATATGCAAATAATCCGGCCGATAATACTCGCGTGACCTCCAGATGGCGGGGGCCTACTCGTACATCTGCGGTTGATTGCCGACACCTCAGCCGCCATGACGGCAAGCCAGGGGGGTTCGGTTCCGGATAGGTCCGGACCATTACAGCAGGGCTCGGCCCGGGACCGGATCCTGCTGCCCGGGTGGAGATCTTCATCGCAGTGCTTCCCCTCGATGCCCGAACGGCGCGCCGGTCAACAAGGAAAGGGCGTACGGCAGGGCGTGACCCCCACGCGCGACGGCCGGAAGTCCCCGTTGAGGTTCGTGCTGTCTGGTTCGTGCTGTCTGGTTCGTGTTGCATGGCGCCGCAGTTGTACGCACGGCTACGGACGGCCGTGTCGCCGTTTCCACCGGGGACGGGCGGTGAACCACAGTTGGCCTCCGTTGAGCAGGGCGGCGGCGGCCACGGTCGCCCAGGCGGGCAGGACCAGCCCGACGGGGTACAGAACACCGAGGTTGAGGACCAGGCACAGCGGATACCAGGACGCCAGGGCGCGGGGTTCGTGACCGTGGCGGAGGAACAGGGCTGCGTTCGCCGTATGGAATGCGAGGAGGCCGCCGCACAGTGCCCAGAGGGCGCCGGGCGGCAGTGTGTCCTGGGGTTCCGTGACGGTGGTACCGAGCGCGGCGGCCAGCACGGCGACCCCCGAGAGAAGGAGGAAGGGCAAGAACATAACGCTGTCGCGGATCGTGCCGGCCGCTTGCGTCCGTTCGGCGAGGTCCAGGATGCGGGCGGCGCCGGGGGAGCTCCGGAGGTAGTAGTTTCCGGCGAGGACGGTGACGGTGGCGAACCCGGCCAGGGCGGCGGTACCGGAGGCGAGGGTGAAGCTGTCGGCGAGTGTGGTCACCGTGGTGAGGACGCTCTCCCCGAGCGCGATGACCACGAAGAGTCCGACCCGTTCGACGAGGTGTCCCACGGACATGGCGCCGAAGGCCCCGGACAGCCCCCCGCCCGTGGTGAGCAGGAGGAGTTCCAGTCCGACGGCCACCGCCCACAGGACGAAGCGGCCTGCGCCGGGGACCGCGGCTGAGACGGCCCACAACATTCCGGGCAACAGCCCGTAGAGCAGGGGCTGCCACGGAGAGAGCAGGGCGCCGGAGTTGCGGGCCCGTCCCCACCACAGAGGCAGGTACGCAAGCCGTACCCACGCGGCGCCCAGTGCGTACGCCCATGCCCGGTCGCCCAGCCCTTCCGGTGAGGCGGCGGCCATCAGCCCGAACCCCGGCATGGCAGCCACCAGCATGGCGAGTGCACGCGGGTTGGCCGGTCCGAAGACATTGACGGTCATCATCAGGTTCACCCAACCCCACCAGGCAGGGAAGAACAGGACGAGGAAGGCGCCGAAGTCGGCGGGGGACGGGTCCCCGCGCAGTTCGTGCGCCATCACGTAGAGGGTGGCCACGAAGACGAGGTCGAAGAAGAGCTCGAACCAGTTGGCTCGGGTCTCCTGCCCTCGCGGGGCCGCGCCCGGCCGGGTTGCGTTGCTCACTCCCCCAGGCTGTGCGCACGACGTCGTCCGGAACGGCCGACACTCCGCAGGTCCCCCCTTGTGTCCTCCGCACGACGGTCTCGGCCCCGGGCCTTCCCGTACGGCCGTCCGCCGCCGGGTCGGCCGGGGCCGATCGCCCATGACGGCAGGCGGTCGGCCCCGGCAGTCGTTGCGGCGGGTGACGCTCGACGTCAGGCGGGAGAGACGTGATAGTGACGGATGCGCCAAAGTGCATCATGGTGCGGTGGCCAAAGACGCACGCTGCTCGCTCAGTACCGAACGCGCCGTCGTCCTCCTCCTGGTGTGCGACGACCGGAACGCCGCGGAACCGTCGTACCCTCATCTGCCCTGACGGCGCCGCGGGCCACAGACCGGTGCCGGCCCTGCTGGCGAACTGCCCCACGACACGACCAGCACTGCCGCGGCGCGGTCAGGGGATACGGCCCTGCAACTCCCGCGCACCGGTGCGGGATCGATACAGTGACCGCCCATGCAACGGTACGTTCTCACCGGCACACCGGGCGCGGGCAAGACATCGATCCTGCGGCGCCTGGGAGAGCTCGGCTACGGAGTGGTCGAGGAGGCGGCAACAGCCGTCATCGCACAGGCGCAGGGTCGCGGCGAGGACCAGCCCTGGACACGGGCGCCGTTCATCGACGAGATCGTCGCACTTCAACGGCACCGACAGCTGGAAGCCACCGGCCCTGTGCAGGTGTTCGACCGATCGCCGGTCTGCACCCACGCCCTCACCACCTACTTGGGATGGCCGGTGTCCCCCGCCCTGGCCGCAGAGCTTGAACGGATCACCTCGCAGGGGGTCTACGAGCGGCACGTGTTCTTCGTCCGCAATCTCGGGTTCTGCGAGCCCACCGCCGCCCGACGCATCACCTTCAAGGAATCACTGGCTTTCGAGAAGATCCACGAAGAGAGCTACCGCAGATTCGGCTACGAGCTCATCGACATCCCTGCCGCCGACCTGGCCCACCGCGTCGCCACGGTCCAGTCAACGATCGCCAACGCCCTGCCGCAGACACCCGCGCAGTGAAACGGGGGCCGTGACATGCCTCCCGTCTTCGCGACCGGCAACGGGCCGGACTCGTCCGACGTCACCGGGTCCGTACTCCCGTTGTCCTGACGCCGTGCGGGCGGGTGGGGACAGCAACCCTCGTTGCGTCGTCGAGGCGCACAGGTCCGCGCAGAGGCGTGGGTGCCCAGGGGGCTGGTTCCCGTGGCCGGTCAGCGGACGACGTCGAGGACGTTCAACTGGAGGCCGTTGGCGTACACGGCGTGCTCGACCAGCTTCAGCTTCTGCGTGTCCTTGTCGGTGGCGGGGAACAGTCGCTTGCCCGCGCCGAGCAGCAGTGGGTAGACGAGCAGGTGGTAGCGGTCGATCAGACCGGCGTCGGCGAGGCTTCGGTTCAGGGTGGCGCTGCCGTGGACGATGATCGGACCGCCTTCGGTCTCCTTGAGGGCGGCGACCTCGTCGAGGGAGCGCAAGATCGTCGTCTCACCCCAGTTCGCAACCAGGTCGTCGTCGGTGAGGGTGGTGGAGACGACGTACTTCGGCATCGACTTGTAGTCGGCGAAGTCCTCCATCTCCGGCCAGACCGGGCTGAACGCCTCGTAGCTGGTCCGCCCCATCAGGATCGCGGTGGCTTCCTTCTGTTCCCGCCCCTTGATGTCGAAGGCCTCGGGGAGGAACTCGACGTCCTTGAACGTCCATCCGGAGTTGCGGTAGCCGGGCTCACCGCCCGGTCCCTCCACGACGCCGTCGAGCGAGATGAACGCGGTGCTGATCAGGGTACGCATCGGTTGCTTCCTTGCTGTCTTGTGTCGATCTTCGCTTGTTCGGGGGACCATCGCCGACTCGGGGAGCGGCCGTTGTCAGACGAGGAGACCGGTCAGCCAGCGCTGCCAGGCGGCCTCGGCCCCGTCCGTGTCCGGCCCGAACAGGTGGTGGAACATGAGCGCCACGCCGGAGCCGTGGTGGAAGGTGTAGATCCCGTCGGCGGTACGGACTTCCATCCGCTCGTCGTCGGACCAGACGACTTCACCGTCCAGCGGCGGCAGTCCAGCCAGCTCGGCGTGCACGCGTGCGCCGACAGCGACCCGAGCCGGCAGCGACAGTGCACGGGTGAGTGACGCCCTCACCTCCTGCGGCGTCTTCCCATGCGATGGCGCCATGGCGAAGACGGGGACCGCGGTCCGTCCGGGGAAGTGGGCCAGGTACTCGCGGAGCGTGTGGAGGTGGAAGGGCCAGCCGCGGCGCAGCGCGTCGTACTCGTCCTGCCAGTCGTCGCCGAGCAGACCGCTGTGCACCACGCGGAGCACGGTACTGCCGCGGTCCCGCCCCTCGATCAGGTACTCGAAGGCCATGAACCGGCCGTCCTCGCCCTGGGCGGTCCGGGCGGCGAAGCGTTTGCCGGGCTCGAAGGCGGTGATCACCGCCTCCTCGCGGTGGCCCCCGGTGTCCATGGCGGAGACCCCGCCCTCACGTTGCTCCACCTCGTTGCGGCCCATGAACCAGGAGTCGATCCCCGGTCCTGTTGCGATCGCTTCCCAGACCTCTTCCGGGCTCGCAGGGAGGACCGTCTCCAACTCGATCTCGAACGGGTGCGTCATGGTCGTTCTTCCTGTCCTGCTTCCTGTCCTGCTTCGATTTCGTACGCGCGAGTCCCCCGGGCTTCCTGCTGGGGGCCTGTTGTGCTCGGCCGAGCGCCGGGGTGGGGTGCGGGGATCTGGTGGAGCCCGACGATCACGCGGTTCCTCCGCCCTCCCGGGGCGGACTCGTCGTGGTAGCGGCCGACGAGACCGGCCACCGCCTGCGCCAGTTCGTCCGCGAACGCCATCCGGTCGGCCGCTGATGCGAAGCGCACCTCTGCGTCGATGCCGAAGCTCGCGACCCGCTGTTTGGCCCGGGCGGCTCCGGTCAGCAACGTTCCGACCTCTTGTACCAGCCGGGCCCCCAGGGCCAGCAGCCAGCGGGCGGAAAGTTGGTCGGGAGACCGGGAGGGATCCGGGCTGACGGCTGCCAGAGCGCTCGGGGAGATCACGTAGGAGGCGGCGGTCGCCCCGTACACCCGCTCGGTGACGCTGCCCTTGCGACGCTCCTCGGCCAGCTCGACCAGCCCGTGGCGCTCCAGCTCCTTCAGGTGGTAGTTGACCTTCTGCCGGGGCAACCCCAGGCGGACGGCCAGCATGGCGGCCGAGCCCGGCTCGGCCAGGGCGGCGAGGATCCGGGATCGCATCGGGTCCAGGGACGCCTCGGCCGCAGCGGGTTCTTCGATCACAGCGACATCCAGCACCCCTCCAGGGTCCATCCGACAGGTAAAATTGTCAAGACAAAAATATTGTTCGGCATGGGTGATGCAACCGACTATCGACGACACCAACCGGGGCCGGGGCCGGCTGTCATGGGTTTCAGCCCTGAAGGGTTGCGAGCCACGCGATCAGAAGGCGGTTGGTCTCCTCTGCGCGCTCCTGCTGGATCCAGTGCCCGCAGCCGTCCAGGACGTGGGAGGAGACAAGACCCGGGAGTGTGGTCGCGTGGGCGTCGATCGCGTCGGCCATCCAGGTCGTGGAGGCGTCCAGGGCGCCGCCGATGAACAGCGACGGTTGCTCGATCGGGGCGCCGTGGTACGGGGCGAGGTCCTCCCAGTCGCGGTCCATGTTGCGGTAGCGGTTGAGTGCGCCGGTCATACCGGTGCGCTCGAACTCGCCGGCGTACACGTCGAGGTCGTCTTCGGTCAGCCAGGCGGGGAGCTTGCCACTGGGGAAGCGGTCGCGCAGTTCGCCGTCGGCGCGGTGCACGAAGTGTGGGTCGGGTTCGTTCCGTGCCGGCATGGTGTCGGCGGACAGTGCCGCGTAGAAGCCCGCGAGCCAGCCGCGGATGTCGGGTTCCATCTCTGACTCGGCCCGGCCGGGCTCCTGGAAGTACGAGACGTAGAACTCCTGGTCCCCTCCCATCCGCTCGAAGACACCGGTCGGGCGGGGGCCGCCGGGCGGGGCGTAGGGGACGCTCAGCAGTCCAACGGCGCGGAAGACCTCGGGGTGGAGCAGGGCGGAGGTCGCCGCGATGTTCGCGCCCCAGTCGTGTCCGATGATCACCGCCGTGTCCTCGTCCAGGGCGCGCACGAGGGCGAGGTTGTCCTCCACCAGGTCGAGCATCCGGTAGGCGTCCACCGCGGCCGGCTTGGACGAGCGGCCGTAGCCGCGCACGTCGAGCGCGACGGCCCGGTATCCCGCTGCCGCGAGGACCGGGAGTTGGTGGCGCCAGGAGTACCAGGACTCGGGGAAGCCGTGGACGAGTACGACCAGCGGTCCGGTGCCCAGTTCGACCAGGTGGAGGCGCCCGGCGGGTGCTTCGACGAGGCGGTGGCGGAGGTCGGGGGACAGTGCGGGCTGGTGCACGGCTTCTCCTCGGTTCACGGGCGGCCACGGCGATGCACCGATCATGCGGCGGGGTGGTCGCCCGACGCGAACGGTCTTGCCGTTCTGGCAAACTTGCAGGGCAGGGCGGCGGATGCGACACGGGCGGAGGCAGCGCGGCGACGATGGTGGACGACGGAACATCCGACACATTGGCAGCCATGGGGCCCCGGCTGCGGGCCGTGCGCGAGCAACGGCGCGCCACGCTCACCGATGTCAGCCGTATGACCGGCATCTCGTTGAGCACGCTGTCGCGGATCGAGACGGGCCGGCGCAAGCCCACCCTGGAGGTGCTGCTCCAGTTGGCGAGGGCGTATGACGTCTCCCTGGACGAGCTGGCGGGCACCGCACCTTCGACGGCGACCGGACCGCCTGCCCCAACGCCCCGGCACATCGGCAGCGGCAGCGGCAGCGGCAGCGGCAAGACCGTACTGCCACTGACCCGGTACGTCGGAGGTCTGCACGCCCACAAGCATGTCCTACTGGCCGCCGACGAACCGCCGACGCGGCCGGCCCAGGCCGTCCACGACGGCTACGAATGGCTGTGCGTCCTGTACGGGCGGCTGTGGCTCACGCTCGGGGACCAGGATCTCCTCCTCACCGCCGGGGACATCGCCGAGTTCGACACCCGCACCCCCCACGGAGTCACCAACGCCGGCCCCGGTGGACCGGTCGAGTACCTGATCCTGTTCGGGCCACAGGGAGAACGCCCGCGACCGCGCACCCGTCCGGCCCCCGGCCCTGGAGTCCGATAGCCACAACGCACCCTCCGGCCCGGTGGCGGGCCATGTCCCCGTGCCCGTGCCCGACAACGACGGGTCGGGCCAGCGGCATCGGCCGCGTGAAGCTCGTTACGTCGTAGCGTCCGCTGCTCACCGGGCTACCGCACAGGGGCCGGGGCCGTGCTCCTGCCGTGCAGGACCAGGGCACGGGTCAGACAGCCGAGAGCCGCCGCGCAGAGCACCGCGCGCAGTGCGTTGGCCGCGACCCAGGTGGTCTTGAACCTGTCCACGATGGCGAAGTCCGTCATCGTAGACGGGTCCCCCAGCGCTGCCAGGTCACTGTTCATGGGAATGTTGAATCCGGCCGTGACCAGCAAGGCACCCAGATAGAGGATCGCCGCGTAGGCTGCCCATCTCGCGGCGGCCCGGCGGCCGTTGCGATGGTCCAGGACCGCCGCGACCACGGTGGCCGGCAGCACCCCGGCGAAGAGCACGGCGAGAGCCCAGTTGCTCTGGATCGTGTCGTTGAAGCTCTGCATGGCGGTCACATAGGTGGGGTCATCGGTCTCCGCGAGTCCGGGCATGACAGCAACACCGAAGGTGAAGAGCAGACCCGCCGTCAGCCCCAGCGCGACGGTCGAGATCATCAACAGCACTCCGGCGGACAGATGGGCCGGGAGGTCTCGCCCTCCCCGCTTCGCCAAGGAGTCCTGGCCGCCGAGTGGTCCAGGACGTGTGCCGGACACATGCTCGCTTGGATGGGAGAACGAGTCGGTTCTCATGCCGGATCCTTCCCAGTTCGTTTGTTCGAGGCGCGCGCAGGTGGGCGGGGTCGTTGGCCGGTACCCCGGGTGCTGCGCCCAACCAGCCAAACTCACGGTGACGTTCCGGGGCCATGGTCGAGGAACTCACGCGCATACTCCTGCGTCCAAATCCCGTACGGACACCACAGCCCCGGTACGGCCCGGGCGGGGCAGGCCCCGGCACCGTGGAACACATCGCCCCCGGAGGACATCCCACGGTGCTGCGGTTGTCTTCACCCATAGATCAGTCCCGTCTGAAAGGATCCACGCGCCAGGGGACGTTGACCGAGGGGCAGGAGTACCCATGGAAGCTTTACAGCCGGGCGACCCGGAACGAGTAGGTGGTTACCGGCTGGTGGGCCGACTGGGCACCGGTGGCATGGGAGAGGTCTTCCTCGGATACTCGGCAGGTGGGCGGCCCGTAGCCGTGAAGCTGATTCGCCCCGAGTACGGTACGGACGCGGGATTCCGGCGGAGCTTCGCACGGGAGGTGGAGGCCGCCAGGCGAGTGGGCGGCTTCTTCACCGCTCAGGTCGTCGACGCCGACCCGAACGCCGACCGGCCTTGGCTCGTGAGCGCCTATGTACCGGGGCCCTCGTTGCATACGGCGGTTGCCGAGCACGGCGCGCTGCCGGCCACAGCACTACGAGTTCTGGCGGCGGGGCTCGCCGAGGGACTGATCGCCATCCACAACTGCGCATTGGTGCACCGCGATCTGAAGCCGGGGAATGTCATCCTGGCCGCCGATGGGCCACGGGTTATCGATTTCGGTATCGCCCGCGCGCTGGAAGCCACCTCGCAGACGGCCACCGGCGTCATCTCCGGAACCCCGGCGTACATGTCTCCGGAACAGGCGCGCGGTGACGCGGACATCACTCCCGCCAGCGATGTGTTCGCACTGGGATCCGTACTGGCCTTCGCTTCGACCGGTGTTGCTCCGTTCGGCGCTGGGCATCCCGCTGCCGTGTTGTACCGGGTCGTCCAGGAGACTCCCGACCTCCTGCTCGTCGACCACGAGCTACGCGGATTGGTGGCGGCCTGCCTGGCCAAAGATCCGGCCGATCGCCCGACGATGACCGAGATACTGGACACGTTCGGCGACGCCCACGCGAGCGCGGACTGGCTGCCACAACCAGTCACCACCATGATCAGCAACGTGGATGTCGATGTTGCCAGGTCACGTGGTGCCGATGTGACCGAAGGTGCGACCAGTGTTGTCGAGACGCCCGGGACGGGGAAGCAGCGCCGGGGCCTTTCTCGGTTCTTGCCCACCGGTCGACGTAGAACGGTCAACGCAACGCCGACGGCCCCGAAGTCCAGCGCGATCGAACGGGGCTGGAACGGGCTGGCGTGGGGATCGACGGTTTCACACTTCCAGGAGCGGTTCCCCCGGGCCGCTCAGGAGAACGGCGAGTGGTGGGTCACCGGGCAGGGACCGGAATCGTTCTGCGGGATCGTGATGCCCACGCAGTACGCGTTCGACGACCGCGGCCGGCTCTATCTGGTGGTCTTCTACCCCGAAGTGGAGGACCGCGAGCGACTGCCCGGAGCCGTCCTGGAGACGCTGGGTGCGCCTGATGGCTCGACAACGAGGTGGACGCGGGGCGAGGTCGTGGTGGACGTGAAGGTGGCGAGCGTCGCTGCGAGCATCACGTACTTCGGGGGCGAGCCCCGCTGAATCCTCGGGTGAGATCCACGCCACCCCTCTCTGCCGCCGAATCCGACGTACTCGTGACAGGCCCGACGAGGTTCGGACCCGACCCAACCCGACCCAACTCGACCTGCGCCTTGCCTTCGCGCCGGTCATTCTGGGAGAGCCGTGGCGCCCGGCCGGTGCCGGGCCGCGGATGCCGATCCCCGCGTGGTCGCAAAGGGCCGCTCCCAACATGGCCGAATCCACGCCTCTCGGTCATGTGACGCATTGACCCCACAGACCCATCGCGGTTGCATGCTCGTGGTCCTCCGGTAGGGAACCGGAGAAGAGACCGTGTCGTACCTGGGGGGAAGATGAGGGGAAACACGAGCCGCAGCACCACCAGACGTGGGAGGGCCGCGCTGAGCACGGCGGTGGCGGTCTGCGCGGTGACGGCGGTGTTACCCGGAGCCGCTTCGGCCGAGCCCACGGCGGCTGGCCACCGTGGCGCTGGCGTCGAGCGGATCAGTGTCGCGACTGACGGCGCCCAGGCCGACGACAACTCCGCCGGCGCTTCGATCACGCCCGACGGCCGCCATGTCGTCTTCTCGTCGTCGGCGAGCAACCTCACGACCGACGGCCCACCCGGAGGTGACCGGGTGTACGTCCGCGACCAGCGGACGGGCCAGGCCAAGCGAATGGGGTCCTACGCACCACTCCAGCCCCCGGTGATCAGCGGCAATGGTGGCTACGTCGCCTATCCGTTGCAGTGGATGAGTGGCGTACGGATTCGCCAGTACCAGGTGAGCACGGGAGCCACGGCCTCCGCCAACTGCTCGGCCCACAGCTGCAACCAGCCGTCGCTGACCGCCGACGGCCGCTCCCTCGCCCTGGCCGTCCTCTTCAGACCGCCGGCGACCGGCCAGCGCATCGAGGTCCAGGACTGGGACGGCACCCAGAAGACCGTCGCCGACCTCACCCACACCCGTCCGTCCCTGCCGTCCATCAGTGGCAACGGCCGCTACGTCGCCTATCAGGACGGCATGGCCGGGGACGTCTTCGTGTGGGACCGGACCACCGGCACCACCTCAGCACCGATCGAGGGCCCGTCCGCAGGGGCGACGCTCGTGCAGCTCAGCGACGACGGCAGCAAGGTCGTCTATCGGTCGGGTGCCGACACCTATGTCCACGATCTGGGCTCGGGCACCGCCCAACTGGTGCCGAATGTGCGGGGCGTGGCCATCGATCCCACCGGCCGCTATCTGCTGTACGCCCCGCACGGCACGGGCGGCCCTTCACTCACCCTGCGCGACCTGCTGACGGGCACCGACGAGATCGTCGCGAACCAACCCGCATCGGCCGGGGTCGACGCGGTCAGCGCCGGTGGTCGCGACGTGGTCTTCCAGTCCACTGCGGACGACATCGTGCCCGGCGACACGAACGCCAAGTCGGACGTCTTCGTCCGTCACTTCTTCTGATCGGCCGTCCACGGCACCCGCCACGGAACAGACCGTCGAGCTACATCGCGCACTCCCGCTACGGTGCGGGAGTGCGCGTATGTGAGCCGCGAACCATGGCGTCCGCGGTTGAGGCCGTGGGGGCGGCCACGGTCAGGCTGGCGCCGTCCGGGCGAACTCCTGGGTGAAGGCCCGGGAGAAGTCGCCAAGGTCGTCCGGCTTACGGCTGGTGATCAGGGTGTTCGGCCCGTTGCGACAGATATGGACGGGCTCGTCCACCCACGTGCCCCCCGCATTACGGATGTCGGTGCGCAGACTCGGCCAGGAGGTCAGGGTCCGCCCCCTGAGCGCGTCGGCCTCGACGAGCGTCCACGGCGCATGACAGATGGCGGCCACCGGCTTTCCCGCCTCGAAGAACGAACGGGCGAAGGCCACGGCGCCCTCGTCCATCCGCAGGGCGTCCGGGTTGGCGACCCCACCCGGCAGGACCAGAGCCCCGTACCCGGCCGCGTCCGTGTCGCCCACGACCTCGTCGACGGGGAAGGTGTCGCCCCGGTCGAGGTGGTGGAACGCCTGTACCGTCCCTTCTCCCGTGGAGACCAGGACCGGTGTGTCTCCGGCGTCGACGACCGCCTGCCACGGCTCGGTCAACTCCACCTGCTCGATGCCTTCGGACGCAACCAGAAAGGCAATCCTCATACCCACTCCTCACACCCACAGCGAACACCGGACCCCGTACGGCCACGTCCGAGTGCGTGGCCGGGGCCGGTTTGGCCGTACGGGTACCCGAAGCCGCTGCACCCATAGCTCGAATCCGTCACGAGCCACCCTCGCTCCGACCGCTCCCAGTCGAGATCATTTAACGGGCGGTTCCATGAATTCCAGCCGTACGGGCGTCATCTCCCGGCCGTTCTTGCACGGAAGGGCTTTGGCATCTTGCATATGGGAAATCCAGGAGTGAGTTGATGCAAAGAATCCGGCCGTGGCCGGGTCAACGGGGCCAAGAGGAGTTGTTCATGATGTTCGAGAACGGTGTCGCGGCGGAAGAGATCCCTGGTGCACGCTGGCAAAAGAGCAGCGCCAGCGCGGGGATCGGGAACTGCGTGGAAGTGGCCGGCCTGGGGAACGGCGGTGTGGCCGTACGGAACTCGCGCGACGCATCGGGCCCTGCGCTGATCTTCACGGGCGACGAAATGCGGGCTTTCGTGGCCGGTGCGAAAAATGGCGAGTTCGACGACCTCGACAAGCCTGACTGCTGAAGTGGTTGAGTTGCGCGTTTAGTTCGGCGGACGTTTGATCGTGGTGCTGTAATACTGGGCTGCCCACAGCCATATCAGCCTTTGTGGCCCCGCGAGGAGATTGCGTGTCCGCCGAACACTCCCATAGTGAAGCCCCGATAGCGCCGGTCACGGAGCTGCGACCGCCGAAGCCCAACCCACGGGCGCGCCCCCTGGGCGCTGGGCTCAGGGGGCTGCGAAAGGCTCAGGGGCGCTCACTGGCGGAGGCGGCCAAGAAGGCGTTCGACGGCTCGGCATCCAAGCTGAGCCGGATGGAACGGGCCCAGAGCCCCGTCGTCGAGTCGGACATGTGGAACCTGATCAGGTTCTACGAGACTCCGCAGGAGCGGTGGCCCGAGTTCTACGATCTGTGGCGCCAAGCACAGCCCGACTCCGGTGAGCGTCCGGTCAGCGATGTCGCACCGGATTGGCTGCACCGTCTGATCGTCCTGGAACAGACGGCGAGCCGGATCATGGCCTACGAGCCCTTGGTCGTCCCGGGGCTGCTCCAGACACCCGCCTACGCCCGGGCCCTGGTCCGGGCTGAACTCGCCCGCCCCAAACGAGAACTCGACGCCATGACGGTGGAACGGCACGTTCTCGTCCGGAGGGAGCGGTGGGAGGCGTTCCAGAAACAGGAGGACTGTGAGCTGGTCGTCATCCTGGGCGAGGGGGTGTTGCGTTCCCTGATCGGTGACATCGCCGTGATGTACGAGCAGGTGAAGCACCTACGTGACGCAGCCGACCTCCCGCATGTCAGCATCCACATCATTCCCTACGACCGGGACGGACTGAGCAGAGCCCCGAGCCTGCCGGTCACCCACCTCAAGTGGGAGGACGGCGGGCCCCCTGAACTCCTCTACGTCGAAGGGCTCAACCGCGCCGACTACATCGACGATCCAGACGAGGTTCAGGAAGGCCGTTTCCGGGTGGAGAGCGCGATGCACGTAGCGCACATGCGGAAGGGAAGCATCGCACTGCTGGACCAGTTCGTTGCGATGTACGCGAAACTCCTCGGGGAAAGGCGGGCCCAGGAGCAGTAGTCGATGCGCGGGCAGATCAGCCCAGTCGGCCGATGCCGCCCCATTCTTCCCAGTCCTCGATGCGCTGCCGTGGGACGACCTCGTTCTCCGCGCGCCACTCGGTGACGTTCATGAGACCGGGCTCCAGGATGGTCAGCCCTGCGAAGTACGTGCGGACCTCGTCCTTGGTCCGTACGCGCCCCCAGTTGTCCTGCGTCGCTTCCCTCATCAGTGCGGACACACCATCGCGGATCTCCGCGCGTTCACTGACAAGCTGACAGATCACGAACAAGCTGCCGGGCGCCAGTCTGTTCCTGACCCGTTCGAGAAGCGGAACGACCTGATCGTCCTTGAGGCAGTGCATCACGGACACGAACAGGGCGGCGGTCCGCTCACCCGGGAGGATCAGACGCTCGACGTCGGGGTGCTCGAAGATCAGATCGCTGTCGCGCATGTCCGCCTGTACGACTGCGGTGCGATCGTTCTGGTCGAGTCGGGTCTTGCCGTGCGCCAGGACGATGGGGTCGTTGTCGATGTAGACGACGCGCGAGGAGGGGTCGACCCTCTGGGCGATCTGGTGGACGTTGTCGACCGTGGGTAGACCAGACCCGTGGTCCAGGAACTGCCGTATGCCGTGCTCGGTGGCGAGGTACCCGACCACCCTCCGCAGGAACGCCCGGTTGTTCAGGGCGAGTGCGCGGGAGTCCGGGACGATCTCCAGCAGGCGTTCGCAGGCGTCACGGTCGACCTGGTAGTGGTCCACACCGCCGAGAAGATGGTCGTACATGCGGGCGACACTCGGTATGCCTGTGTCCAAGGTGTCAGAATCGAAATTCTCTCCGTCGCGCATGCGCCCCCCAGGCAGCCCGCCCCCGCGGGTAGTCGGCACGGTAAGTGGCCATGTTATAGCGCTAGTTGATGGTGCGCCAGGTCACATCGGCGGGAGCTGGGCCGTTCAGGGGAGTGGGAGAGAAACTCCGCGCAGGGCCATGGGAGCGGGGAGAAATAGGGTTCGCCCTGCGGCTCAGGAGGTACGCGGGCACTCGCCGGTGATACGGGCGAGGTCGCGGTCCGCGCGGGCGAGAAGGGCGCGGACCTCGCAGGTGTCCATGCCCATCAGATCCGCGATCTGCCGCAGCGGCATGCCCAGCCGGCGGTGGAGCAGAAGCGTGTCGGCCGCGGCGTGGTCCAGTACGCGGTGGGCCAGGGAAGCACTGCCGGCTGTGGCGTCCGCATAGCAAGTGACGGTCCGGCTCAACAGTTGCCATGCCGTCCGGGGCGCGGAGGCACTGGAGAGCGTACGGGGCCAGGTTCGGCGGATGGCGACGAACGTGGTGCTCACCGCCACCCGGGTCAGTGGCAGCTGCGCTATGCGGGCGTGGGCGTAGCGGGTGTAGGCGTCGTGGACGAGTTCACGGAAGGCGAGGTAGTCCAGGGGTTCACCGGGGGCGGGGTGGTGGGGCCGAAGGTTGGAGTTGCCCACGGCTGGGTCCCTTCTCCTGAGTGAGGGTTGGTGGCGGCGTCGGGGGGCTGTGTTGGGTGGTGGGGATGGGCATTCCGTGTCGCGGGAACGGGTCGGGTGAGATGAGGAAGGCGTAGTGCAGGCGCTCCCACAAGGGCCGGAGCAGTCCGGGTTCCGCGCCCAGGGCTCTCGCCAGGTGCGCTGCGGTCGGCCAGTCCGGTACCCACTCCCCGCGCAGGATCGCGGTCACCACGGGAGCGTGCAGGCCGGTGGTACGCGCGAGGTCGACCGCGGTGGGGCGAAGGGCGGCGCGGTGGAGGCTGGAGAGCAAGTCCCGCAGGTCGCCGGCGGCAGCGTCGACGGACGCCGCCGGCTGGATGTTCAGCCCCTGGGCGCACTCCCACAGGCGTTGCACTTCCCCTGCCCCCACGCTCAGCGCGTCAGCGAGTCGGAGTGTCTCCGCCCAGGAGAGGAGGGCGGCTCCGTTGAGAACCTCACGCACTTGGTGCGGGGACAGACCTGCTCTGGACGCAACCATCAGGTCATCCAGCCGCAGTTCCGTTCGCGCCGACTCCAGGACCCTCCCGAGCAGGCGCCGCCCCGAAACCCCGGACTGGGGGAACCCGGCAACGGAGGGCGGCGGATCGGCACGACCTCGGTCGCGCTGCCGCTGGGCACGACGACGGCAGGCGACCGTGCAGTAGCTCTTGCGACGCCCAGGCCCGGGCCGCAGGGGGAACTCGATCTGGCAGGAGGCGCATAGCGCCATGGGTGGCGCACCCACAATGAACCCTTCGGTGCCGGTGGCAGGCGTAGGCCCGGCAGGACGCCTGCGGCCCAACGCACGTTCCGCAATCGGGTGGGGCCTACGGCCCTCCGACGGAACCAGAGCCGGAGCAGCGCGCCCGCCCGTGCGTCGTCGATGCGCCCCTGCGCCGTGTGGGCGATGAAGAGCACCACCGCCGCGCACACCTTTTCACTCCCCCGGGCGCCGGTTTGGGGCTCACCGGGTGCGGGGTACTCCCGTCACGAGAAGCCGGGACCCATATGCGGAGCTCCCGGTGGATCGGGTCAAGCATGATGATCGTCTCCCTTGTTTGATCACAGTCCTGAAGCGGTGGCCGCCGCTTCAGGACTTCTCATGCGAACGGGTCGCCTTACCGGTCGACTTGTCGGTCAACGTACCCCCCGCATCCGCACAGCCCGATCTGTCACGGACAGCGGAATTCGGAGCCGCTCTGCAAAAGGAATCCGCCGACAGGGCAAAGGCTTCTCCGTCAACACGGCGCCGCTCACCGAACGGCAGTCCACTAAGCCGCAAATTGGCAGATTCCACACGACAACCGAACGCAACTCAGCGGTCTGTCAAAGAGGAACAAACAATTTGCACCGAAGTCGGACTCGTTTTGCCGCATGACAAGCCGATCGGCCAGTCACAGACAAGCCAGCCGGAAGCCAGAGTTCATCCTTATGGATGATTTCCAAATAGACCTTGCACATTCCCGTAGCCGTAGTTCTCCGCCACGGATGCGCTGCACAGAGGCGGAAGGCGGCGAAGGGCGAGGCTGGACGGGGCAGCCTCGGAGCCGACCTCTCGCAACCTGCTCACGTCTCCTGGTGCGTGGGCAGAACTGTGGAGGGTTTCCACCCGGGGCCACTGCTCACACCCCCGGCCGCAGCGCTCAGGGCTCGTCCAGCAGCCCGAGCCTCGCCGCCCGTACCCCCGCAGCGAAACGGCTCTCCGCGCCGAGGCGGGTCACCAGGCCGGCCAGCAAGCGGCGCAGTGTTCGCTCGGAGCAGCCCAGACGGCGGGCTATCGTCTCGTCCTTGGTGCCCGCAGCGAGGAGGGCGAGGACTTCGCGTTCCCTCGGGGTCCATTCCTCCGCACAGTCGGTGCCGTAGGGGAGGCCGGTTCCCCAGTGGTGTTCGAAGACCCGGGCGAAGCAGGACGCCAGCCGCGGACTGTGGAGCACCACGTCCTCGGCCGGCTCGCAACCGTCCTCCGTCGGACCCAGGGCGAGGATGGTCACGGCGCGGTCGACCACATTGAGGTGGAGAGGGACGGCCGGGGCCAGCCGGATGCGCGTGCCGTGTTCGTGCATCCGGGAGAGGTAGCGCGCCACCCCGGGCAGACGCGCGGCCCGGGTCGCAACGAGGAGCCGGATGCGCACGCCCCGAGCGAGCATGGGCAGATCCTCGCTCAGGCTCTGCTCCAGCGCCTCGGGGTCGGGGAAGCCGGAGCGCATCCCGAGGATCTCGTCACGACAGAGGGTGTCGAGGTCTTCCATTCGATCCTTCAGCCGGGCCCTGTCGGCGAAGAACTCCGCCTTCACCACCTCGCGTCCCGGGGGACGCAGAGCGGGCGTCAGCCGCAGGACGTCATGGAGCGCGTTCAGCCCCTGCTCCAACTCGTCGAGTCCGCGCCGCTGGTCGGCGACCAGTTCATGGAGAGCGCGCTCGGGTGAGCAGACGTGCTGCCGGTCGGCGTCCACCAGTCGCCGGGCAACGAGCCACTCGCGTACCGCTTCGGGGAGTGTGTCGAGGCTCTCCCCGCCACAGTCCAGTTCCCGGTAGGCGGCCTTCGCAGCAGCCTCGACTTCTTCGGTTCCGGCGCCTTCGCCGTACGGATCTCCCGCAGACATGACCCGACCTTAGAGCGGCTGTCCTTACTTGACCATGGTTTCTACAGCCCCACCCGCACCGATGACCGCATTCGGTCACGCCCGTTTCGGCCGTGGTCAACTCCACTGGGCTCCGGCTATGTTGTCGCCACGCCTGGCTGACACGGGTGGCCGCGAGCGGAGACCCCGGTCACGGCCCCCCGTACCGGGGCGTATCGGCCGGCCCGTCGCGAGGGGCGGTCGGACTCCGCCTTCGGCACTCCCGTCACCACGCGCACCGTGCGCCCCGCGCCGTTCCCCACTTCTCCCCACGGCACGCCGGCGCTTCCCCCACCCCCGGCCGTCCCAACCATACGACTGCCGGAACACGAAAGGTGACCGTCCCTCATGCGCAGATCGCACCTCGCCACCGTCGCCATCGGCCTCGCGGCCCCGCTCGCCCTGATCCCGTCCGTCGGATCCGCCGCACCCGCCCCGGAGCCGACCCCGCTGATCACGGTCGCCCAGGCCCCCACCGCCGGAGAGATCAAAGGGCAGTACATCGTCACCCTCAAGAAGGGGGTCGACGCCTCAGCCCTCGCCGAGTCGAAGTCGGTGAAGACGGAGTACGTGTACGACGCGGTCCTCAACGGATTCGCCGCCGAGCTGACCCCGGCCCGGCTCGCGGCGCTGCGCGCCGACTCCCGCGTCGCCTCCATCGAGGAGGACCAGAAGGTCACCTCCACCGCGACGCAGTACAACGCCCCCTGGGGGCTGGACCGAATAGACCAGCGCAGCGGACGTGACGGCGCCTACACCTACACCCGCAACGGCTCCGGCGTCACCGCCTACATCATCGACTCGGGGATCTTCACCAGCCACCCCGACTTCGGCAACCGGGCCCGCAACGTCTTCGACGCCTTCGGCGGCAACGGCTCCGACTGCAACGGCCACGGCACCCATGTAGCCGGTACGGTCGGCGGCTCAACCTATGGCGTGGCCAAGGGCGTTCAGCTGCGTGGTGTGAAGGTCCTCGACTGCCAGGGCTCGGGCTCCTTCTCCGGCATCATCGCCGGCTTCGACTGGGTCCGGCAGAACGCCGCGCGGCCCGCCGTTGCCAACGCCTCCCTCGGCGGCGGCTACTCCGCCGCACTCAACAACGCGGCCACCGCCCTCGCCAACTCCGGTGTCCACACCACGGTCGCGGCGGGCAACAACAACCAGAACGCCTGCAACTACTCCCCGGCGAGCGCTGCCGGCGCCCTCTCGATCGCCGCATCCGACTCGGCGGACAACAAGGCGAGCTTCAGCAACCACGGCCAGTGCGTCGACCTCTACGGCCCCGGTGTGAACATCCTCTCGACCCGCTCCGGTGGCGGCACCACCACCATGAGCGGTACGTCGATGGCCGCACCGCACGTCGCGGGCGTCGCGGCGCTCTACAAGGCGACGTACGGCGATGCCTCCAGCACCACGGTCAACAACTGGATCGTCACCAACAGCACGGCCAACGCGATCCGGGGCAACGTCAGCGGCACCCCGAACCGGATGCTGTTCAAGTCAACCCTCTGATTCACCCCACTCTCGTCGGCGTCGCGTGGATTTCCTCGCCGAAGTCCTCGTCGAAGTCGATGCGGGACGGGGCCCGGAGGCAGTGCCCCGCGCTCAAGTGAGGTCACCCGCCCTGTTGCACCCAGCAGGGCGGGTGCTGCGTCCGGCCCGTACGCGGCCGGGCACGCTCACCGGCGCCGCTGCCATCACCGATGACCGATTCCCAGAACGGCTCCGGCTACCCCACCGGCAAGACCCGCCCACCCGGGGCCAGGGCGCAACGCCCGAGCTCCCGTCCTGGCCCCGGCCGTGCACGACGCTCGGCGCTGTCCATCCCGTCCAGCACGAGAACGGTTCACGTTCGCTTGCGCTGCGGCCCCGGGCATCGCAGGGCAGTCGGCCGGCACCGTACGTCCCCTGGGACTCGCGGGATGATCACAACCCCGAACCTGGCAGACACCCGCGCGCCCGTGCTCCATAAAGCGCAGGCGTGCACCGTCGGCTCACCGGTCCGGCCGGTCACGCCGTGGGCCCCGGTGCACCCTGCTGGGTCAGCCCGTCCGTCGAGGGCTCGGGGACCCTGCCGAGCGCGTCCCGGAAGTGCTGCTCCGA
This sequence comes from Streptomyces sp. NPDC005963, assembly GCF_040638655.1. Lineage (NCBI taxonomy): Bacteria > Bacillati > Actinomycetota > Actinomycetes > Kitasatosporales > Streptomycetaceae > Streptomyces > Streptomyces sp. NPDC005963. The sequence continues at coordinate 452,178 of NZ_JBEXVD010000001.1, forward strand.
GCGGTCCATGCCGAGCCATTCCGCCAGCGTCTGCCAGACGGCCGAGTAGGCCACGCACAGGTTGTGCACAGGCTTCGGTTTCAGCCAGGCCACGCCGTTGGCCGTCGCCCTGCTGAAGTTCTCCTGCCCCTCCTGCATTTTCACCCGGTGGGTTTCGTTGCCCTGCAAGTCTTTCTGAAGGTCCCGCAGGGTTGTCTGGATGTGCCGGCAGTCGTCCAACGCCATCCCCCGCGAGAGCATCGACGGAGGGAATCCGGGCGTGACCGGCAGGACCGGGTGACTGGTGCGGACGGCAGCGATGAGTTCCACCCGGTCCTCCCAATGGCCCATCCGGTCGGGGTCGGTCACCTTCTTCACGGAATCCCAGATGCGGCATTCGCTCTGGAGCCACTCCGCCGCGACCCGAATGTCGAAGCTGGACTCCATCCCGCGCAGGGCCCAGACCCTTTCCATCACATGGGCGGCTTCTTGGAGAAGCCGGTGGTCGTACGCCCGCATCTGCGCCTCGGACCAGTTGTCCGGAGGTGTTTCGGCCGGAATCTCCACCCCTGGGTACGCGGTGAGTTCAAAGCGCTGGAACAGGGGGTCCTTCCGCAGATGTGCCAGATCCGGGTCTTCATGGGCCATCCAGGTCCGCTCGACCGTCGCGAAATCGCCCCGGGGAAGCAGAACGGCCTGCTCCAGTTCCTCGACGGCGAACTTCACGTGCGTCTCCCTCTCTTGTTCCCTTCTCCTTCTCTCCCTTTCCGTCCCTGCCGCGGTTTTGTCGTCGAAGCTCCCCGCCTTCAGCGCAACGGCGTGTACGCAAGCGCTGTTGTAGCGCGTCAGCCAGTCGCTACGGCGACACAGCGGGAGTACACGGCGCAGCAGTACCAGTCGGCTCCGGGCCCTGTTGATCAGGTCTGCGAGTTCCTTGGCAGAGATGTCCGTCCTCACCGAAGGCCCGGTGCGCCAGTGGTAGCCCCGGGACGGGTCGAGGTCGGCCGAATGATGCGAGCGCGCGTATTGGAGGGACCAGGCGAGCCGGAGGGGCGCCCACACGATCTGGTTGATCCGGAAGGCGCCTCTGGTCACGCTCTGCCGCGGTCCGAGGTAGCTCTGCACGCTGGAGAACGGTGACAGGAGTCGCAGAAGGCTCCCCACGCGTGCGGGCCAGTAGAGGCCGGCGACCCGTGCCCAGCGGTCATCCGCCGCCAGCCGGTTCGTCTCCTGCATGGAGGCCCGTTGGAAGACCAGGCGCACCAGTTCCTTATCGGGGTAGGACGCACCGGTCATACGAACGGGGTGCGGCTTCAGCGCACGGGCGAGCCACTTCTCCTCGGTGCCACTCGGGACGAGTCCTATCGCCGCTCTCCAGTAGCGGTTCGCGATCAGGCCCGCGAGGCGTCCGCGCGTGCCGTCGTCCCGGACCCCGCCCGTGTCGAACCACTGCTTCGTCGTTTCCTCGGAGGTTCCGAGGATGACGGCGTTCCGATACCGCAGGCCGAGCACCTCGCGGTAGCGGTGAGGGTGGAACAGATAGCGCAGGCGGCACCGGCCGGGTTCCCACGGCCGCAGCCACAGGCGCTTGGTGTACTGCCCGGTGGTCTGCCCGTCCAGGGTGAGGGCCCGCTGGCAGGTCTCCAACGCGTCGATGTGCAGTCCCATCTTCTCCTGTACCTCCGCCAACTCGCTGCGGAGGTGCGGATTCTCGGGGTCGAGCGCAATGGCGTCGTAGTAGCGTGACAGCGCCTCGTGATACCGGCCGGCCCGGCTCAGTTCGTTGGCGTTCTGGTAGGACTCGTACAGTTCGGGACTGAGCTCCCGCCCCCACCACCTTCGCCACGGCGGCTGCCTCCCGGCATGGGTGACCGGAAGCAGGGTGCTGATCACCCAACAGCCCGCCTTGCGGATGACCTCGTCCCATTCGCTTCCCCACAGCGTGGTCGAACGGGACCCGCCGAACACATAGGCCGTGACGGTCACGGTCATGCCCAGCCGGTCCGGCTCCTGCTCCCGGATCCGGAGCACACCGCCGACCCGGTACGCGAGCTTCGGCCGGAGTCGGCTGAGCAGACGCGGTATGGCGCTGCCCAACGACTTGGCGTCGAACTCGACATCGCCGACCAGTTCGAGAAAGCTCATGGGCGGTGCTTCCGCAGGCAGCGTCGTCGGTGCGTACATGCTGCAGTCGGACAACTGCTGACGCAGTTCGGCGGTGAGATCCGTGGCTGACTGGACGAGGGACTTCGGCGGTGTGGCGTCGATGAGCTCCTGGACGTCCACCGGGCCCGGTTTGTAGGCGAGGTAGGCCCGCGTCGCCCGCCAGTACAGGTAAAGGACCAGCAGGGCCACGGCGAAGAACCCCAGTCGCTGGCCGAGGATCAGGCCGCCGTCGGGGTCGAAGACCTGCCCGAGGCCACCGCACACCCGGGCCAGCCAATCGCTGATGCCCCAGGCCCAGTCACCGCCGCTCCATGCCTTGTGGCCCTTCCCCGCGAGGGTCAGGAGTGCGAGCAGAGCAACCGTCCCCACACAACTCCACACCCACCATGCGATCCGTCTGGGGGCGGGGAGCGCGGACGTCAGCGCGGTGTCGTTTTCCCTTCGGCGATTGACCATCGAGAGAACCCCGGATCCGGAGGAAGACCCCGAAGACCCCCCTTTCAGGCTAGCCGTGATCACCGCGGTGGGCAGGACGAGCGATCGGAACTCGGCACGGGCGCCGGAGAATCGCGGAGTGAGTGCTCACTCATTGACGGAGTGAGCACTCACTCCGTACTCTTGTCGTCATGACAGCACCCAAGGAGAACCAGACCACCCGCCGCCGAGCCCCCGGCATGTCACCGGAACAACGGCGCGCGATGATCATCCAGACCACGATTCCGCTGATCGCCGAGTACGGCGCCGCGGTGACCACCGCGAAGGTCGCCCGTGCCGCGGGCATCGGGGAGGGCACGATCTTCCGGGTCTTCGCCGACAAGGACGAGTTGCTGCAAGCCTGCCTGGCGGAGGCGCTCTCCCCCGAACACGCGATCCGCGAACTCAGCACGATCGAACTATCCCAACCGCTGCCCGAGCGGCTCGCCGAGGCAGCCCAGGCGCTCCGGGCGCATCTGTCCCGCATGGGGGTGATCGCCGGCTCGTTGCACGCCTCCGGACACCGTGGCGGCAAGCACCCTGGAACGGTGCGCGGCGCCGGCCGAGAGGAGTCGACGGCGCGCATCCGTGCGGCCCTCGCGGAGTTGCTGGAGCCCGAGGCGGCCGGGCTGCGCCGGCCGCCGGAGCAAATCGCGGCCCTCTTCTTCGGGCTGCTCTTCACCCAGACGCACATGGAGGAGGAGCAGGAGCTGATCACGGAGGAACTGGTGGAGATCTTCCTGCACGGCGCACTCGCGGGCGGCAGCAAGTGAGCGCGCATAGGCGGCGCTTGGCGGTCACGGGCCTTGCGGCTCTGGCACCCGTCCTGGTGTGGCTGGCCGCGGACCCGATACTGGGGCACCGGCTGGGGATCGTCGACGGCGAGCAGACGCTCGACATCGGTGTGACGTCGGTGGTGTTAGCCGCGTTTCTTGCAGTGCTCGCCGGCTGGGGGCTCCTGGCCCTCCTGGAACGGCTGTGGTCACGCCGCGCCCGTGCCATCTGGACCGGACTCGCCATGACCGTACTGGCCGTGTCCTTCCTCCCGTTGACCGGGGACGGCATGGACGCCGGCACCCGGACCACGCTGGCCCTGATGCACCTGGCGGTGGCGGCGGTATTGATCCCGGGCCTGCGCACCAAGGACGCCACGCCCACACCACCGCCCGCCAACCAGTTGCAGGTGTGACAGCGTTCTTGAAACTCGCGTTGTTCGGCGCTCACCGCGCCCGTTGGTGTGGTGGAGCCGCGGGAAGCAAGCTCCACCACACCAGTGGACCGACCGGAGTCACACGCCTACTCGACGACGACGAGTAACTACCTCAGCCGGACATGCCTGATCTGGGCTACTGGTCCACACAGACCACGTATGCCTGGAACCCGCCGCCGAGCACCGTGACGGATGCCTGGGTCTGCCATCCAGTGGCCGGCCCGGACTGAGTGCCGGCGCCCTTGGGGATCGGGGCGTTCTCAATGACGTTGACCGTGCTGAGCAGCCCGAAGGTGTCATAGCCACCGCCGGTGGCCACGTCGCCGGCCAGGCAGTTGGCCGTGGACGTCACGCCGACGCCAATGAGCACCGGGAGGGCCTGAGGGCCTCGGATGACATAGGTGCTCAGCGTCGCCGGACCCTGCGGACCCTGTGCGCCGGTGGCGCCTTGAGTGCCCTGGGTGCCATTAGAACCCTGAGCACCGGTGGCGCCCTGCGTACCCTGAGGACCCTGGCCCCCGTTAGCACCCTGCGTACCGGTGGTGCCGTTGGCGCCCTGCGTACCCTGAGGTCCCTGGGTGCCGTTGGAACCCTGAGCGCCCTGAGCGCCCTGGGTGCCATTAGAACCCTGAGCACCGGCGGTGCCCTGCGTGCCCTGGGGGCCCTGAGATCCGGTGGCACCCTGCGCACCATCCGTACCGTTGGCACCCTGGGTCCCGTTGGCGCCCTGAGCGCCCTGAGGACCTTGGGTGCCGTTGGAACCCTGAGCACCGGCGGTGCCCTGCGTACCCTGGGGGCCCTGGGCCCCGTTAGCACCCTGCGTACCGGTGGTGCCGTTGGCGCCCTGCGTACCCTGAGGTCCCTGGGTGCCGTTGGAACCCTGAGCGCCCTGAGCGCCCTGGGTGCCCTGGGTGCCCTGGGTGCCGTTAGAACCCTGAGCACCGGTGGCGCCCTGCGTACCCTGGGGGCCCTGAGATCCGGGGGTACCCTGCGCACCGTTCGTACCGTTGGCACCCTGGGAGCCCTGGGGGCCCTGAGATCCGGTGGCGCCCTGCGTACCACTGGCTCCCTGTGCGCCGGTGCTGCCCTGTGCGCCAGTAGCACCCTGCGGGCCCTGCGGACCGGTCGCCCCCTGGGGACCCTGCGGGCCTCGCGGCCCGCCCTGCTGGCCGCCCTTGCCCTTCCCGCCGCCGTCGCCTCTTGGTCGATCAGGGTCGGCGTTCTGTCCACTGACCGACGTGGCACCGTTCGGTCCTGGCAGGCCCAAGCTGTGCTGAGTGCCCGAGCGCTCGACGGCATCGGCGACGGCCACCGCACTCGGCACCACGTTGAGCACGGCAGCCAACGTGCCGACCGAAACCATGGTGATGGCTCTCACCCGGCTACGGCTGATGGTTTTACGGTTCAACTGAATTCCTCTCACGAAGAAGTGACGGAGTCGGGTCCCAGCAGCCAGGTGAAAAGCTGTCAGAGAACCCGACACAGCTACCGCGTATGGCAACTGTGGTCCGAACGTGCATTTGTGCGACGTTCGTAGAGGATGATGAGCCGGGTCATCTTCAGCAGGATCCGAGGCCGAGCACGCAAATGGCTCGCGGCACATATGAAACATCACACGAATGGAGACGCAAAGCGGTGACGTGGTGGCGTTCGTCGCAGATCGAATGGCCGCGGACTCCGTTACATATCGTTCGATGGAGGCCGTGGAGCTTCCTTGGCAGCGACCCACTGAGCCCCCGAAAGCGGGGTCCGACTACGGGTGGGTGTTGCATGTGAAGAAGCACCACAATCTGCGGCGCCAGCTCCCGGAAGTCCGCGCGGGGCCTACGACCGCCGATCGGCGTGCGACATGCCGTGCCAGCGGGAACAGCTCGTAGGAGGGAAGCGGTCTGTACTCTCTGGCTGGCGAAATCTGCTATTCGAAAGCGATGTGACCATGTCAGGAAGACCATCGGTGCGCCGTGTGCGGGAAATCGCAGGCCCGAAGTGAAAGGGGGACGGGGCAGCGGGCCTGCACAGGCATCACGCCCCTGAGTACCCATGCGTGGAATTCTGCTGGCTGGTGGTACGGGTTCACGGCTCTGGCCGCTGACCCGTTCCATTTCGAAACAGCTTCTGCCGGTGTTCGACAAACCGATGGTCTATTACCCGCTCTCCACGCTGGTACTGGCGGGCGTGAGTGAAGTCCTCGTCATCACGACCCCGGAACACCAACAACACTTCCGCTCGCTGCTCGGCGACGGCAGTCAGCTCGGCCTGCGCATCGACTACGCGACGCAGGAGCGGCCGGAAGGCATCGCCCAGGCGTTTCTGCTGGGTGCCGATTTCATCGGGGGCGAGTCGGTCGTACTGATCCTCGGTGACAACATCTTCCACGGTTCGGGGCTGAGCGCCCGGCTGGAGCGGGTGGGTCGGACGCACGGCGGTCATGTCTTCGCGTACCAGGTGGCGAACCCCTCGGCCTACGGTGTGGTCGAGTTCGACGAGCACGGCAGGGCGTTGTCGATCGAAGAGAAGCCCTCCCGCCCGAGGTCCCGTTACGCCGTGCCGGGACTCTACTTCTATGACAACCGCGTGGTGGAGATCGCCCGCGGGCTGCGGCCGAGCCCGCGTGGCGAGTTGGAGATCACCGATCTCAACCGCGTCTACCTGGAGGCCGGCGAACTCGCCGTCACCCGGCTCGACCGGGGCACGGCCTGGCTGGACACGGGGACCTTCGCGTCCATGGTCCAGGCGTCCGAGTTCGTCCGGGTCGTCGAGGAGCGCCAGGGCCTCAAGATCGGCTGTGTGGAGGAAGCGGCCTGGCGGATCGGTCTGATCGACGACGACCAGCTCCGCGCCCTGGCACGTCCGCTCCTGACGAGTGGATACGGACAGTACTTGTTGGACCTGTTGGAGCACGACGGGCAGTACGCCGTCGTATCGCCCCGGGATGGCGGATCGCAGGCGCAGCCCGTGGCGAGTGTCTGAATCGAAGGCCGCGAAGACGGAAGGAGCGCTTCGGGTGGAACCGTTGGGTATCGAAGGCGCCTGGGTGGACACGCCGCAGGTGTTCGCGGATCGCAGGGGGCGCTTCCACGAGTGGTTCAAGGCCGACCGGTTCCGTGGACTGACCGGTCACCCACTGCGCCTGGAGCAGGCGAACTGCTCCAAGTCCGGGCGCGGCACCTTGCGGGGAATCCACTACGCCGCGGTGCCGCCGGGGCAGGCCAAGTACGTGACGTGCGTCAGTGGAGCGGTGCTCGACGTGGTGGTGGACATCCGTACCGGCTCCCCCACGTTCGGCACCTGGGAGGCGGTGCGCCTCGATGATCGGGAGCACCGGGCCGTGTATCTGTCGGAGGGCCTGGGTCATGCCTTCATGGCATTGGAGGAGGGCTCCGTCGTGGTCTACCTCTGTTCCGAGGGGTATGCGCCGGACCGGGAGTTCGGCATCCACCCCCTCGATCCGGTGTTGGCGATTCCCTGGCCCGACGGGCTCACCCCGGAGCTTTCCGACAAGGACGCTGCGGCGCCCACGCTGACGGATGCCGGACTGCGGGGCTTGTTGCCCAGCTACGAGGAGTGTGTCGCTCATCGGCGACGGCTGCAGTGGGAGACCCATGGGACTCAGGGAGCGACATGCGTCTCCTCGTGACCGGTGGGGCCGGGTTCATCGGTTCGGAGTTCGTCCGCGGTTGGCTGCGATCCGATCCGGCGGCGCACATCACGGTCCTTGACGCGCTCACGTACTCCGGGGTGGAGGCGAACCTCGCGTCGGTCGCTGACCATCCCGGGTACCGTTTCGTTCGCGGCGATGTGTGCGATCCCGATGTGGTCGGCCAGGTGATGGCGGGGCAGGACGTCGTCGTGCACTTCGCGGCCGAGTCGCACGTGGACCGGTCGATCGAGGGAGCCGGGCCGTTCGTCCACACCAATGTGGTCGGTACCCAGGTCCTGTTGGACGCGGCGCTGCGGCATGGTGTGGGTCGGTTCGTACAGGTGTCGACGGACGAGGTGTACGGCTCGATCAGCGAGGGTTCATGGACCGAGGAGTGGCCGCTCGCGCCCAACTCGCCCTACTCCGCTTCCAAGGCCGCGGCTGATCTTCTGGCACTCGCCTACCACCGCACCCACGGTCTGGACGTCGTGGTCACCCGGTGCACCAACAACTACGGGCCGCATCAGTTCCCCGAGAAGGTCATCCCGTTGTTCATCACCCAACTCCTCGATGGGAAGACCGTTCCGCTGTACGGCGACGGTCGCCACATCCGCGACTGGCTGCATGTCTCCGACCACTGTCGCGGCATCGAGCTGGTGTTGCGTGGCGGGAGGGCCGGGGAGGTGTACCACATCGGCGGTGGCACCGAGGTCAGCAACCACGCGCTCACCGGGCTGCTCCTCGATGCGGTCGGCGCGGACTGGGACCGGGTCGTCCGGGTGGCCGATCGCAAGGGCCACGACCTGCGTTACTCATTGGACGACAGCAAGATCCGCGAAGAACTCGGCTACGCGCCGAGGGTTGTGTTCGGGGAGGGCCTCGCGGCCACCGTCGGCTGGTACCGGGACAACCGCTGCTGGTGGGAGCCGCTCAGGGCCGGATCGGAGCGGGTATGAGGGGGTCCGCTGCGAGGACGGCCTGGCTGGTGACCGGTGCGGGCGGCATACTCGGCCGCGACGTTGTGGCGGAACTCGCTTCCGCTCAGGACATCGAGGTGACCGGGCTGACCCGCGGCGAGCTCGACATCACCGACCCGGAGGCGGTGCGGGTCGCAGTCGCCGGCCGCCGGGTGGTCGTCAATTGCGCGGCCTGGACCGATGTGGACGGTGCGGAGGCGAACGAAGCGGCGGCGACCGCCGTCAACGGCAGGGGCGTACGGCACCTCGCCCACGCCTGTGCCGAGTCGGGGGCGGTTCTGCTCCACGTCTCCACCGACTACGTCCTCTCCGGCGGCGCGGGCCGACCGTATGCCGAGGACGCACCGACCGGGCCGCTCAACGCGTACGGTCGGGGCAAACTGCTGGGCGAGCGGGCGGTCGCCGAACTGCTCCCGCGCACCGGATACACCGTGCGCACGGCCTGGCTCTACGGCACGCACGGATCCAACTTCGTGGCCACGATGCTCGAACTCGCCGGCAGGAGGGCGAGCGTGGACGTGGTCGCGGACCAGTACGGGCAGCCCACGTGGTCGGCGGGGCTCGCCAGACAACTGGCCGCGCTCGGCAGCGCCGCACTGGCCGGGCGTGCTCCGGCGGGCGTCTACCACGGTACGGCGTCGGGGTGCACGACCTGGTACGGGCTGGCCCGGGAGGTGTACCGGCTGAGCGGGCTCGACCCCGAGCGCGTTCGCCCCGTCGGCTCGGCCGCGTTCCCGAGGCCAGCGGTGCGACCGGCGTACGGAGTGTTGGCCCATGGCGCATGGGCTCGCGCCGGTGTCTTCTGCCAGCCGGGGTGGCGGGACCAGTTGGCGGCTGCGCTGAAAACCCCCCGGTTCGCGGAGCCGGGTGCCGCCGCTCGCGCTGCGGCCCTCACCCTTGTGGTGGGGTGAGGGCCGCAGCGCGAACCGGGGTGCCGTCTCAGACCAGCAAGGGTCCGCCGCAGCGCGTTGCGCCCTCCTTCATGGCGATCAGGTTGGCCACCACGTAGGAGATGTTGTTCGAGGAGTGCCACTCGGTCGGGAAGTACGTCACCAGACGGGAACTCTGGAAGCGCGCCTCGATCTCGGGGACGAACGTCCGGTACTGGTTATCCGTGTAGTACCAGAAGGAGTTCTCGTTGTAGAACGCAACATGCGTGGGGTCCTGATAGGCCCCGCGCCCGTCCGAGCTAGGCGTCGTGGTCAGCAGCATTCCCCCGGGCGCCAGCAGCCGGTAGAGCTCGTTGATGAGCGGCACCTTCGCGGGTACGTGTTCCAGGAAGTCCACCGCACGGATCAGGCCGACCGAGTTGTCCGGCAGGTCCAGCCGGTCGGGCAGCGTCGCCACGATGTCCACGCCGTCCCCCGGGTGCTGGTCCACGCCCAGATAGCCCGGCGGCTTGCGGTGTGCCGCGCCGAGGTCCAGTGCGAGCAGCCCGTGGCGCCGGCTCCAGGCCAGTGCGTTGGCCTCCACGTACTTGTCGTAGAGGGCGACCGTCTCCCGCTGGATGTGCGCGTTGACTTCTGCATCGCGTTGGGTGTTTCCCGCGTGCATGCGTTGGAGGTAGAGGCAGCGTTCGATGTGGTGGAAGTCGCCCACTTGGAACAGTCGACACATCAGGTCCTGGTCGTCCAGGACCAAACGGGTGGCGTCGTAGCCGCCGACCTTCATATAGGCGTCCCGGCGGAACGCGCGCACATGATTGGGTGCGTACCAGATGTACGAGACGTTGTGTGGCGTCGGCGCCATGGTCTTGGCTGCCAGCAGCTGCCGGCCGTCGACGAGTACCTCTTCGTACTGCCAGCCGTACGCCTCGTTGAACCGGGAGTCGTCCCGTTCGCCGTCCTCGGTGATTTGGGCGGTGTTGCTGTAGACGAAGACGGCGTCCGGATTCTCGTCGAACGCCCTCTCCAACTCGGCCAGACAGTCACGGGCGAGCAGGTCGTCGTGGTCGAGTTCGACCAGAATCTCGCCCCGGGCGAGTTCACACGCCCTGCGCTTCGTCGCGCCGACACCCCGGATGTCGTCGGCGATCTCCACGCGGATCCGCTCGTCGGGTTGCTCGGGTCGCCACCGGGCGCCGTTGTTGAGGAGGACGATCCACTCCCAATCACGGCAGGATTGCGCCTGGAGCGTGGCCAGGCACTCGTCCAGGAATCGTGGCCGGTGGCTGGGGGTGAAGATGGAGAACTTGGGTCTCGTGGTCGACGTCATCTGCGCTACCTGCCTGGGGGCTCGGAGTTCACGGCGGCTTCGGTGCTCTCGTCGGGTGAGGTGCTGGAGGCGACCGACTCCCTGAACGCCTGCGGCACGTGGGAGCGCAGGGCGGAGTCGAGCTCGACGGCCTGGCGGTAGGCGTCCCGCGCCTGTTCGCCCCGGCCCTCGCGGGCCAGCGTCTCGCCGATGTGGAAGTAGGCGGTGGACGCCTTCGGGTTGGCGACGACAGCTCGCCGCAGGAGCTTGAGTGCCGCGTCGGGGTCGCTCTTCTCCAGCAGCAGCGCCTTGTTGAAGAGCGCCGAGGTGTACGACGCGTCGGTCTTCAGGGCGGCGTCGTACGCCTTGTGGGCGTCCCCGGGGCGGCCCTCGTTCTGGGCGAGGACGCCAAGGTTGTACCAGGCGAACTTGTTCTTCGGGTCCAGGGCCAGGACCTGTTTAAAGGTGATCTCGGCATTGGGGATGTCCTGATGGCGGACCAGCAACAGACCGGACTCCAACAAGGCGTCGACCCTGAGCCTGTTGCCGTTCGCGTTGTCGAACGCGTCATGGTTCGATGCCGGGGTCGAATGGGTCGCCGTGACGACCCAGACGACGGCTCCGGCGGCGAGCGCGACCGCTACTCCGACTCCCGTCCACATTCGTCTCATCTATCACCATTCGGGTCGATAGGGATACGGCGGTCAAGGTAAACGACGCGCCTGCCGTGCCGTCATCTCTCACGGGCCCGGCTCCCCGCAGACCACTCGAACGTACGCAGAGCGGCCCAGGCGCCCCGCCTCATAGGCCCCTGCCGCCGCAGAGCGGTCAACACGCCCCGTACCCGATGCCGACAGCCCTGACTGCCCCCTTCACTGGCCCAGCAGCTAGGGCCGACTACCCGGCCCCGGAGCGTCGCGCCCCTGATCCGCCGCCGGCCTCACGGCGCGGCGCGCTTCGCACCCCTGACGTGCAGTCAGTCCCACCAGAAGTCCCAGAAGTAGGTGTCGACGAGTCGTTCGGCGTAGGAGGTCAGCGTAGGGAAATGGGAGCTCTGCCAGATGTTGTCCGGGCAGAACGCGAAGTGCTCCGCGGCGACGAGGAGGGCGTCTTCCATCTGCGTCGGGGGTGTGGCTACGCTGAGATGGAGGGTGTCGAACCCTGCGGCGACGACGCGCGCGCCGAAGCGCTGTTCCCAGCTGCGCAACACGGCGGAGAACTTCGCGGTGTCGTTGTCATAGTTGACGGGCCCCTCCCATCCCACAACGGCGAGCGCGTCAGCACCTGAAGCTGCGGGGATCAGCCCGAGCCGGACTCGCGGCCGGAGGGAGACGAAGAAGTGCGCGTGCTCGTCGGCCTCCTTGTCGGGATCGGATGCGGCCGGACGGCCGGGGGCGAGGTCCGGCCATTGCTGCCCGAAGGGCGCGGTGACGGGTAGCCGATCGCCGGGCGGAGGTGTGTCGTCTTCCTCGTCCACGACAGTGTGCTCGCGCCACCACCGTGCGAGGAGTGCCGCCGGATCGTGAGCTCCGGGCGAAGACATGCGCTCGGGGGACAGTTCACCCGAGCCCCAAGGCGGGAACTCGTCGTTGCGGGGATCCCGGGAATCGAGCAGGAGCGGCCACAGCCCGGTGCGGCTGTGTTCGGCACGTATCCGTGTCCACAATCCGGCGGAGGCCGGCCCGTCACTCAGCCAGAGGGGCTGGTTGACTCCGCTGCCGTCATCGGACGCGACCATTCGGCCTGGTGGCAGTGGGGTTTCGAGAAGCAGATGGTGTTCAGAGGTCATTCGCGCATGCTAGTCCGGGGGTCTGACACCTACGCACAGTCGACAGCGCCCTTCGCCGGTCCAGGCGAAAGCACCTGACCGCCAGCTTGGGTCACCCCGCGACCTGGCAGGCAGAACGCTTCTCCATCGCCCCGCGCCCGACTTCCCTCAAGCTGAGTGTGCCCGTACTCGCATAGAACCGGCTATAGGCATAATTTCCCCCACCAGCCTCGCTGAGACCGGTGACACGAAACGGTCGGCCATTATGGTCAATGACCGCCACTTTGCGCTCCTGATCGATGACATAGGTAACCAGAAGTCGAAAGGCAACGAAGTTTCTCTTGGTCACCGCCCGCACCGCCAGAGTCTCCTGACCCTTCTTCTCCAAGTCGATCGTCTTACTGAAGAAGAAGGAAGGTCCGACTTTGTTCATGGCCTCGTCCGTCGTGCGCGCGATCGGCTTCACACTGTCCAGATCGAAAAACATCTGCATATTCGGTGATCCCGCCTGCGGAGGAATGCAGAAGAGAGTTCCAGCCCAAGGCTTGCCACGCTCCACGATGTCAAGTCCGATGTTGACGATTTTGATCTTTCGATCTCGCTTATTGGTCAACAAGATGCTTGTCGTCACTGACTCGACCTCAATCGCATTCGCCGAATTCCTGACGATTTCAAAGTACTTTGGGCCACCCACGGCGTAGGGAGCGGAAAGAACCTTGCGGTCCTTGGGTGAGGGGATGAAGTCATTCTCCGCCGCAACGGTCAGACCCATGTCCGGTTGGTCGAGCAACTCGGCATACACAGCCATATCGCGATCCACACCTTCGGGCACCGTGCCATCCGAACTACCACCCCGATCTTCCATTGCCCTGTATCCGTACATCACACTGATGCCGAGCGAGAAAACAAGGATGCCACCGACCAGCAGGCGCAACCCGCTCCGCCGGTCCGCGGTCGACGGTTCTTCCGATGCCGTATCCATCGGCTCGCCCGTCGAGCGGGGGAAAGGTTCCTTGGAAGTACCGTAAGCGCTCGCTGATTCAGCGCGAACGGGATTGACCATCCCCTCCCGCGCCTTCTTCGCGGCGACCCAGCGCTGACGACACTCTTCTTCGAGCTCGCTGCTTCCAACAATTTTCGCAACAAGCATCTGAGCATTGTCATAAGCGGGTAAGCGTTTTCCAGAGAAGGCATCCGCAATGGTTGATCTAGGTATACCGGTTTTTCTACAGAGTGCGTCGTAGGTCAACCCTCCGTGCTCGATGCGCAAGTCCCGCAGCCAGCTTCCGAACTCTTCTACGGCACCGCTCGTGTGGTGTTCCATGCTCCGACCCCTGACGCCTCAAGAATGTCCCGCACTCTACCGATGCCGATCCGAAGCCGTCCGGGGTTCACCGTTTTCGTCCGACGTGCTGGCTTCGAGACACACCCAGGCTTCTGACTGAAGGCGCATTCACTCCGCGCCGGGCGCCTCGCCCTGCCGCCGGAGGCAACCTTCAAGGAGAAGCCAGCCAATGCCCACTCGACGCCGTGCGGACCAACCTCCCCCCTTCCCGTGCTCTGCCGCCGAGATGATCGAGTTCCTCAAGAGGCGCGGATTCCGCATGATCCGCAACGGCACACATTGCGTCCTGCGCGGTGGAGGAAATCGAATGGTCAGCGTGCCCAACCATGCACAGATCGCAAAGGGAACCCACTATCAAATCTTGCGAAGGGCTCTCGATCGTTGAAGAGAAATAGGGAGAATCATGACTCTGGACAGATGGAGTGCATATCAGGGTACAATGCGGCACCCGACTGCCATCGAAAGAATCCGTCAGGGCGTACGGCGCAGGCAGGAAGAGCGAAAGTAGATTCACCGGAAAGGGAAAACTTCGATGCACCGCAAGGGAAGTTTGATCTCGATCACGGCCGCATTAACGGCCGGACTTATCGCCGGCTACCTCTTATTCCCGTCGACGCACAGTACGCCTGGTTCAAAACCGCCCAAGAAGCACGAGAAGGACCACTTGGCGACTGGGGAGAAACCGGAGTTCTCTGTAAAGCTCGGCATGAGTGACCTGGGCACGGAAAAAGGTTGGGTCTTGATGGCATCCGAAGAACTCGCCCGACGCGATCCACCGGCCGCGGTTCGAGACTGTCGCAGTATGCACAAGTGGGCATTGGCCCAGGGAGCCGTCCCCACGGTGAGCGCCTTGCACACACTCACACTCTCCGCCAATTTTGCGACCAACATCCGAATCACATCGATTGAAATGAGGAAGGATCATCTACCCAGATCCCCAGATGTCAGTCGCGCGCCAGTCATAAGGCTCTCCTGCCTTCCGCGACCTGGCTCCAAAATGTTCTGGCACGATCCAGGGGATTTTTCGACCGTCGACACAGACGGGTACAGTTCGCATCCGAGTGTCATCAACGGGCACAAGGTGAGCCAACTCAAAGAGGCCCAGCAGAACGTACTGGTGGACCTCACTGGCTCAACTGGACCCTTCAGATACAGCTTGACGATCGGTCTCGAAACGAGCATCCGACACAAGAAGGTCATTGTCTCCGACGACGACGGACCCCTGCTGGGCACTGAGGACGGCGCGGCCATCGGGTACTGGCCGGCCGAGTACATATGGACGATGTCCCCCAGGAACCTCCTGCAGTGCCAGGAACAGAGGGATGTCCGTCCGGGCCAGAAGCCGAAGTGTTCCTGATCCCGTTGCCTGTGGCGTCCGCGAAGGGACGCGGCCCCGCGCGCAGTCCGTGGACCGTCGGCCCCCGGTGCGATGAGCCGGCAGGCAAGGTAGCCCACAGCACGGGCGCCATACGCATCTACGCACAGCGAGGGCCTCGTTTGGGTCGTCACGGACACACCAACGAGGCCCTCGCTCGTCACCCTCTCGCCGCTTGCAACGAACCGCTTAGGTCGTCGGCAGGCACAGGGCGTAGGCCGTCACCGTCGCCGTGGACGTGTCGGTCGCGTTGAAGCTCGGTAGCAGTTCGACCGTCCACGTCTTGGCCGCCGCGTCGGGGTACTCGCTGGACACTCCGAGGACATCGCTCGGCGTTGCACTCCACCCACCACCCGTCAAGGTGGTCCCGTCCGGGCAGGTGGCCGTCACCTTGAAGGGAAACGGCGAGTTCTGGTCGTGGAGCACGGGAGTGCCGGTGACGACGATCGTGGGCTTCGGCACACCAGCGGGACCTTGCGGACCAGCAGGACCTTGGGGACCCGCGGGCCCGGCAGGTCCCGCAGGGCCGGGAGGGCCGGGAGTTTGGCAGTTGTGGTTCCCGACATACGTGACGCAGTCCTGGTCCTTGTCTCCCGAATGAGCTGCGGCTGCGGGAACGGCCACACTGGCGAGCCCGAGAGCCAGCAGGCCGCTCGCTATCGTGACGGAAGTGCGCATCAAAACCTCCTGTACAGGTGAGTCCTGCACACTCCCTCCCCGCTCACGGGCCGGCGCTGTCACCTCACGGCCGACGTCCCCACGAATGGAGCAGAACTTCACCGGCGAGCCTCCTTGCGGTTTCCGTCGCAATGGATCTCAGTCGCAATGGATCTCAGAGGGGATCCGGGCAGCCCGCCGGACACCGGTGAACGTGGTCCGCGGACTCCGCCGGCCGACGCACGCACCCCATGACCTGGTCCGGCACGTCGTTCGCCGTGGGGAAGTACCTGGAACGACTGCGGCTAAGGATCTGCGTGCGGGGTGGGGAGTCAGCCCCTCACGGGAGAGCACACGACGGCCGAGCCCGTCACCGGCCGGGCGTGGCGCGCGGGCCCGATCGCGGGCGATCGGGGAGCCACCGATGGAACTCGGGGCCCGTTCGACCTGGCGAGAGGCAACGGCGGGATCGTGCCCGGTCATCTCTGTCCGCCCGGGTCGTCCCGTTGGTCGGTGGAGCGAAGGTCAGGTGCTGGAGCATCCGACGGCGACCTCGCGAGCCGGGTCCTTGCCGGCCCGGACCGTGGGGAAGGGTTGTCGTTGCGCAGGTTGCGACGCAGTTCTTGAGGCAGGGCGAACGTGATGGATTCGTCGGCGGTCCTGACGGTTTCAACGTCCGGTGTATCCGTGGTGGGCAAGGAAGCGCAGCACACCGTCGACGAGGACATCGGGGGCGGAGGCACCGGATGTGACACCGACGGTCACGACGTCGTGGAGCCAGGCTTCGTCGATGCCGTGGGCATCGTCGACGAGATGGGCGGCCCCGGCGCCGGAGTGGAGGGCGACCTCGACCATGCGGACGGAGTTGGAGGAGTTCGTGGAGCCGACGACGATGACCAACTCGGCCTGCTCGGCGAGTTTCTTCACGGCTGCCTGGCGGTTCTGGGTGGCGTAGCAGATGTCGTCACTCGGAGGTGAGACGAGCTGCGGGAATCTCTCCTTCAACTTGTCTACCGTCTCCATGGTCTCGTCGACGGAGAGGGTGGTCTGGGAGAGCCAGACCAGTCTGGACTCGTCCCTCACTTCGATGTTCGCAACGTCGTGGGGGCCGTCGACGAGGGTGATGCGGTCGGGTGCCTCGCCGGTGGTGCCGATGACTTCCTCATGGCCTTCATGGCCGATGAGGAGGATGTGGTAGTCGTCGTTCGCGTAGCGGATGGCTTCTCTGTGGACCTTGGTGACCAGGGGGCAGGTCGCGTCGATCGTGGTGAGGTTACGCTCGGCGGCCTCCGCGTGGACGGCCGGTGCGACGCCGTGGGCGGAGAACATGACGATGGAGCCCTCGGGCACCTGGTCCGTGCGTTCGACGAAGATGGCCCCCTTCTTCTCCAATGTCCGCACGACATAGGTGTTGTGGACGATCTCGTGGCGGACGTAGATCGGGGCGCCGTACTGCTCCAACGCCTGCTCCACGGCCTGAACCGCGCGGTCCACACCGGCGCACCAGCCTCGGGGCGCGGCCAGGAGGACCTTCTTGGGCGGGGTGTGTGCGCTCATGTCTGCCTGCGAACGTCGATTTCGGCGAAGCCCCGCACGGCCTGGACGGACGCGGGCTCCGGTGGCGCTGTTCGAAGGTGTCGTACTGCCTGTGCACGGCTTTCGGTGATCATATTTTTGACCCGGTGGTCCACTCCGGTCGCCGTGACAATCTGTCGAACGGCGACGATCTGTCGGGCAGTGTCGGGACTACGGGGCTCGGTCGGAAGGGCAGCGGTGGTGGTCATCAGGAGTTCCCAGCAGTGGCAGTTGGGAAGGCTTGCGGCTCTTCAGGGCCTTCGGTGAGGCGGAGTGCTTCGTCGAGGAGCGCTTCGACGATCTGGTGTTCGGGGACAGTGCGGATGACTCTGCCCTGGCGGAAGATCTGGCCTTTGCCGTTGCCGCAGGAGACACCGAGGTCTGCTTCCCGTGCCTCGCCGGGCCCGTTGACGACGCATCCCATCACCGCGACCCGCAGCGGGTGGGGGAAGCCGTCGAACGCGGCTTCCACACGGGAGGCGAGTCGGTGGATGTCGACCTGGAGGCGACCGCAGCCGGGGCAGGAGACGATCTCCAGCTTGCGGGGGCGCAGGCCGAGGGAGGACAGGATGTGACAACCGGCCTTGACCTGCTCGACCGGCGGCGCGGACAGGGAGACGCGGATGGTGTCCCCGATCCCCTCCCCCAACAGGATCCCGTACGCGACGGCGGACTTGATCGAGCCCTGGAAGGCGGGACCGGCTTCGGTGACGCCGAGGTGCAGGGGGTAGTCGCACGCCGCGGCGAGGAGCCGGTTCGCCGCGACCATCGTGAGCGGGTCGTGGTGCTTGACCGCGATCTTCAGGTCGGTGAAGCCGTGTTCCTCGAAGAGGGAGCACTCCCACAACGCGGACTCCACGAGGGCTTGAGGTGTGGCCTTGCCGTGCTTGGCCAGGAGCCGGGGGTCGAGGGAACCGGCGTTAACCCCGATCCGGATGGGCACTCCCGCCGCAGCCGCGGCCTTCGCGATGTCCCCGACCCGGTCGTCGAACTTGCGGATGTTGCCCGGGTTCACCCGTACGGCTGCGCAACCGGCGTCGATGGCGGCGAAGACATAGCGGGGTTGGAAGTGGATGTCGGCGATGACCGGGAGTTTCGACCGGGCGACGATACGGGGCAGTGCGTCCGCGTCGTCTTGGGAGGGAACGGCAACCCGGATGATGTCGCAGCCCGCTGCGGTGACTTCGGCGATCTGCTGGAGGGTGGCGTCGACATCGGCGGTGAGGGTGGTGGTCATGGTCTGCACGGAGACCGGTGCGCCGCCGCCGACGGCCACGCTCCCCACCTGAATGGGGCGGGTACGGCGGCGCACCGGAGTCGTGGGAATGGTGGTCAGGGCAAGGTCAATGGCAGCCATCACGCCCGCCGCGGGTCTGTCGCCGTCATGGCGTTCGTCGTGGCCACGCCGGGTGGGACGGGATGTGGTGTCAGCCGGTCGCGGTGTGCTGCGAGGGCGGCTGCCGCGATGCCCGGCCCGTCGAGACCGGCCTGGGCGAGCAGGGTGTCGCGGGCGCCGTGGGGGATGAAAGCGGTCGGCAGGCCGAGAGTGGTGACGGGGACGGCGACAGCGGTGTCGCGGCATGCCTGGGCGAGTGCGGTGCCCATGCCGCCCGTACGCAGACCGTCCTCCACGGTCACGACCGACCGGTGGCGGGCCGCGAGGGTCGGCAGGGCGGGGTTGATGGGGAGGACCCAGCGGGGATCGACGACCGTGACCCCCAGGCCCTGCTCCTCCAGCAGGGCTGCCGCGGCCAGGGCCGGTGCGGCCAGTGGGCCCGCGGATACGAGCAGGACATCATCGGGCACACCGGAGCGGGGCCGGTGGAGGACGTCCATGCCGTCCACCCGCGCCAGGGCGGGAACGGACGGGCCGACGGTGGCTTTGGGGAGGCGCAACACCGTCGGCCCTTCCTTGTGCGTCAGGGCTTCCCTGAGCAACTCTCCCAGCCGGTCGGGGTCCCGCGGAGCGGCCATGCGCAGCCCGGGTACGGCGGAGAGCAGGTTCAGGTCCCACATACCGTGGTGAGACGCACCGTCCGGGCCGGTGATTCCGGCCCGGTCCAGGACGAACGTCACTGCCAGCCGGTGCAGTGCCACGTCCATCAACACCTGGTCGAACGCCCGGTTCAGGAACGTCGCGTAGATCGCCACCACGGGATGGAATCCGCCCATGGCCAACCCGGCCGCTGATGTGACGGCGTGTTGCTCGGCGATCCCCACGTCGAAGACCCGCGTCGGGTACGCCTCCCGCATGGGGTGCAGACCGGTCGGCCGCAGCATGGAGGCGGTGACTGCGACGACATCGTCCCGTTCACCCGCCACCTTGAGCAGTTCCCGACCGAACACGCTCGTCCACGACCACCCGGAAGAGCCTGCGGGGCGGCCGGTTGACGCATCGACGACACCGACCGCGTGCAGACAGTCCGCCTCGTCGGCCTCGGCCGGCCGGTACCCCCGCCCCTTCACCGTCACCGCGTGCACCACCACCGGAGAGAGCATGGCCCGAGCGCCGCGCAGCGCTTCCTCAAGGGCGACGGTGTCATGGCCGTCCACCGGACCGAGGTAGGCGAAGCCCAAGTCAGTGAACACGTTGGCACGCGCGTTGGCGGTGTCGTTCCGCCTGAGCTTCGTCAAGTGCCCTGCGAGGGCGCCCGTGGTGGGGGCGTAAGAGCGGCCGTTGTCGTTGATGATCACGATCACCGGCCGGTCAGGGGCGGCACCGATGTTGTCCAGCGCCTCCCATGCCATCCCGCCGGTCAAGGCCCCATCGCCGATGACCGCCACCACTGCCCGATCGCCCTCGCCGGACAGGGCGCGGGCCTTCGCAAGACCGTCCGCGTACGACAGGGCAGTGGAGGCATGTGAGTTCTCCACCAGATCGTGCACGGACTCCGCACGGGAGGGGTAGCCGGTCAGCCCACCGGCCCGGCGCAGGGAGTCGAAGGCCTTTCGACGCCCCGTCAGGAGTTTGTGCACATAGCTCTGGTGCCCGATGTCGAACACGATCGTGTCGCGCGGCGAGTCGAATACCCGATGGAGCGCGAGGGTGAGCTCTACCATCCCCAGGTTCGGCCCCAGATGGCCGCCCGACGCACAGACCTTTTCGACGAGGAAGCTTCTGATCTCCTCTGCCAGAACTGAAAGATGCTCGGCGGGCAGGTCGCACAACCCGCCTTCCCCGTCGTCGGTGACCGTGTTCAACAGAGCGCTGGTCCGCGTCGTCATAAAGGGTCGCGCCTCCTCATGGAAATGGGGGCAGGTAAAGGAGCCGGCTTCTGCCGGTCGCCAGGCAGAATGCGGCGCAGCGGCGGGAAGTCGGCCACTCCTTTTGGCGCCTGTTACCAGTGAGCCAGGACCCGGCACATAAGGGGAACCCCGCAGACCAGATCGATACGTGCACACGTTGAACGCTTGTGCGGCTGTTCACAATGACCCGGGTACCCGTTCTCTCACCGGGAGCTGGATCCGACGACGGGCCTCCGTGGAATGGCGGAACCGGCCGAACCCGGTTCCGCCTCCCCAGGTATCCGGGAGAAGCATCCGATTCCGTGCGTCCCCGATGGGCCGAAGGAACGCTCCCACGGCCAGAACTCCGAAGGGTTCCATCCCGACGCACGGGCACCTCGTCCCGTCCACCGTCCCAGCGCACACGATCCCCTCGTCCATCGACGACGAAAAAGGGATTCACCGGGTCTGACGGTTGAACGGGCGCAGAAGGTAATCTCATAGAGGGTCAGCACCTTGGGAACTAGGGCACCTGTCGCCGGCCGGACACGAGCCCACCTTCTGTACGGGGTGCCCGGGTCGTTCCCACGTCGGGAGAAGCGACCTGATGGACGGGAACGACGGTCGCCGGAGTGTAGGAACCTCTTTCGGTGCGCTGAGGTCGGTTCCCGATCACGACCGGCTTTGCTCCATGCTTGAACGCCAGCCCCGCAGATCCGGGCGGCGTTGCGTGACCACTTCAGGAAGGGCAGAGGCATGGCACGCCATCATCCCAACCGCCTGCTCGCAGTCCTCCTCAGCGAGGCCGACTGGAATCCGGCGGAACTGGCACGGACCATCAACCATCTGGGGCGGGCCCAGGGTCTGACGCTGCGATACGACCGCACCTCGGTCGCCCACTGGCTCACCGGATCCCGCCCCAGGTCACCCGTACCCGACCTGGTCGCCTCCGCGTTGACGCGTCGCCTGGGGCGTCTGGTCACAGCCGAGGAGACCGGCCTGGCGCGGCCCTCCCCCTCGGTCGAAGGCACCGACGGATCACCACATGCGGAACCCCCCGAAACGAACGACGTCGTGGAGTGGCTGACCGCTCTCAGCCGTGCGGACGCCGACCCGGCCCGCCGCACCCCGCTCACCGGATCCGTGTACCGCCTGACCGCGATCGCATCGACCGCCTGGAATCCCGAAACCCCCACCGCTGCGCGCCCACACGACGGAGGCACCCCGGTCACATCGGACGACGTCCAGCGGCTCCAGGACATGTCCAAGCTGTTCGCCGATCTCTTGGAACGCTACGGGGGCGCCCACGCCCGTTCGATGCTGGCGGCCTACCTCACCGACGACGTCAGCCGCCTCCTGATCGCCCCCGCGCGACCCGAACCGCGCCGCGGCCTCTTCACCGGGGCGGCCCAGCTCACCCACATCATGGCGCGCATGACGATGGACACCGGCCAGCCCGCCCTGGCCCAGCGCTACTTCACCGCCGCCCTGAGCCTCGCCCGCGAAGCCGACGACCGGCGTCTCTACGCGATCACCCTGCGGGCCATGAGCCTCCAAGCCCTGCGCCTGGGATTTTCGACGCGGGCACGGCAGCTCGCCGACACCGCGATACAGACCGCGGGGCAGTCCACCGACCCGTCCACGCTGGCATTCCTCCTGAGCCAGCGGGCCGTCACGCACGCCCATGCCCAGGACCGACGGCAGGCCGTCATCGACCTCTCGGCCGCCGAAACGCAGCACAGCCGGGCGACCAGCCCGCCCGGCCCCTTCAGCGCCTACACCCGTCCCGGCCTCGACTACCAACGTGGTCTGGCCCTTCTCGCCCTCGGGGACAACGCCCAAGCCGCGCAGGCCCTCACCTCATCGGCCGCGTCCCGCGCCGAAGGTCGACGCAGGTCAACCGCTCTGACCCATGTCCGGCTCGCTTCGACACTGCTGCCCCTGGGCCGGCTGGAGGAGGCGTGCGTCCACTAGCACACGTTCCTCGACCACTATCCGAGTCTGCATCTGATCCCGGCGGATCAGGCGCTGACGCACCTGCGAACGTCCCTGCACGGATTTCGCGGTCAGCCGCACGCCGCGGCTGTTCTCCACCATGCGCGCGCCGTTACTCGTACGAAATCGCGGTGATGTCCAACCCGCGATGCGCATGCGTCCAGGAATCACGACGGCCCCCTGCCCGGTCAGTCGGCGGCGTCCCGGGCACCGTCGGCGGTGCGGTCGAGGAGGCCGCAGTCTCCGCACTTGGCGCCCGCCGGGGCCCGGTAGTAGAGACAGCAACTGCGGCGCCTGAACGTCAGCTGCGGGCCGGTGACCTGGCCGGTACCGGCGAGACGCCGGGTGCGCAGCAACTCGTCCACGAGGGCGGTGAGCGGCCCCCGCACACCGGGATGGGCGGCGAGGATCGCCCGGCTCGCCTCGACCAGTGCGGACGCCGCGTTGCCGTCGAGGAGCCGGGGCGCCACCTTCACCCGCAGCCCGTCCCGCAGCACATCCAGCTGCCCCGTCATCACGGATCCGTACAGCTCCTCGGCCAGCCGGGGCACCCGCTGCGCGTACTGTCCGGTGGCGTGGGGCAGCCGTAGGGCCGGGCCCTCGTCCGCACGCTGGAGCCCCGACAGATCGGGGACGATTCCGTGCAGGACCGTGCACGCCAGCACCGGTGACCACAGCCGGGCCGCGTGCCCGAGTTGGGCTATCGACGCCCCGAGCCGCGGCTCGGGGCTGCGGTGCCGGGCCGCCGTCGCGGCGACCAGGTCCGGGAACCCGCGGGCGTACGACTCGGTGACGGGGTGCCAACCCCGGTCCGGGCCGCCCAGCCGTACCGCGAAGAAGCCGCCCAGCCCAGCCACGTCGCGCAGCGCGGCCTCTACCTCCGTGCTCGGAGGCGTCTTGGGTGCCCGGTGGGCTCGGGACGCCGTCATGTCCGGTCCGGCAGCTGTTCCGCATCTGTCAGCAGGGTGATGTGCGGGGTACCGGTACGGGGGTGCGCGGTGACCTCCGCCTCGACCCGGTAGACGTCCGCCAGCAGTCCGGTCGTCAGCACCTCGGCGGGGGAACCGAGCGCGACCACCCGGCCGGCCTCCATGACACAGATGCGGTCGCAGAACGCGGCGGCGAGGTTGAGGTCGTGCAGGGCGACCAAGGTCGTGACCCCCAGCTGACGCACCAGCCGCAGCACATCCAACTGATGACGCAGGTCCAGATGGTTCGTCGGTTCGTCCAGCACCATGGTCCCGGTGCGCTGGGCGAGCGCGCGGGCGATCAGTACCCGTTGCTTCTCCCCTCCGGAGAGCCGTTCGAACGGCACGGGGGCCAGCGGTGTCACATCGAGGCGTGCCAGCGCGTCCGCGACGACCGCCCGGTCGTCGGCGTCATCACCGGCGAACGCCCGCTTGTGCGGGGTCCGGCCCATCGCGACCACGTCGTACACGGACAGTTCGAAGTCCCCGGCGCTCTCCTGGAGAACGGCGGCGAGCCGCCGCGCCAACCGTTTGCCGGGCAGTCCCCACACATCGTCGCCGTCCAGGAGGACCCGACCCGATGTGGGACGCAGTGTCCGGTACACCGTGCGCAACAGGGTCGACTTGCCGGCGCCGTTGGGACCCGCGAGCCCGACCACCTCCCCCGGTGCCACGCGCAGCGAGACTCCGTCCACCAGCGCCCGGCCGCCCATGACCACCGACACCTCTTGGAGGTCGAGCAGACCGGGCGTACGGCCCTGATGCCCCGTCAGCGGTGTCGTCATGAGGTCCTCCGTCGCATCAGCCAGAGGAAGAACGGTCCGCCGACGAGCGCCGTGAGGATGCCGACGGGCACCTCCTCCGGGCTCATCAGGGTCCGTGCGGCCAGATCCGTCATGATGAGGAACGCCGCGCCCAGCAGCGCCGCTGCGGGCAGCGCCCGGCGGTGGTCGGCGCCCACCAGCAGCCGCACCACATGCGGCATGATCAACCCGACGAACCCGATCTGCCCGCTGACCGCCACGATGGTGCCGATCATCAACGCCACCAGGGTGAACAGCGCGGCACGGAACCGGTGCACATCCAGCCCCAGCGCGGTCGCCGCCTCCTCACCGGCCAGCAACAGATTCAGCGGGCGGGTCACCCCGAGCAGCACCGCCGTACCGGCGAGCACCACCACGGCAGGTAGCCACACCATCGGCCAGGTCGTGCCCGCCAGGCCGCCGAGCATCCACCGCAGAGCCGACTGGGTCTTGTGCGGGTCGTTGGAGGTGACGATCAGGAAACTCGCCAGCGCGGAGAGCACCTCCGCCGTCGCGACCCCCGCCAGCACCAGCCGGATCGTGGTCATCCGACCGCCCGACCTGGCCAGGAAGTACACCGCGACCAGCGCCGCGAGTGCCCCGGCGAAGGCCGCCACCGGCAGGGTCACAAACCCGAACACGGTGATGTTGAGGACCAGTACCGACACCGCGCCGACCGATGCGCCCGATGAGACTCCCAGCAGCATCGGATCGGCCAGCGGATTGCGGACGAGCGCTTGGAGCGCCATGCCGGAGACGGCGAGGCCCGCGCCGACCACCCCGGCCAGCAGCACCCGGGGCAGCCGTACGTCCAGCACGATCGTCTCGCGGACCGGGGTCCAGGTGACCTCGGCGAGTCCAGGATGCACGTGGTGCAGAACGATCGCCCAGACCTGCCCGGCCGGGACCTTGATGGATCCGACCGCGATCCCTGCGGTCGCCGCGAGGACCACCAGGGCAGCCAGCACGGCGAGCACCAGCCCGTACGGTGGCCGGCCCCGGCCGCCCGCCGCGGCGGTGCCCGGCCCGGGAGCCTCGGCGACGGTGTCGAGGACAACGTTTCCCGAGGCCCGGGGGGCGCCCGTCACTGGAAACGGTCCGGGTGCAGCTGACGGGCCAGCGACTCCACGCCCGCCGGTACCCGCACCCCGAGCACGGTCGACGACAACGGGAGCACGGCGAACCGCTTGTTCTTGATGGCGGGCACGTCCTGGAGCGCCGGGTGTGACAACAGGAACTTCTTCTTGGCCGCCAGGGGTTGGTCCCCGTAGTCATAGATCACGACGACCTCGGGGGCGCGTTCGGCGACCTGCTCGAACGAGACGTCGCCGAACTGCTTGTCCAGATCGGCGAAGACGTTTACCCCGCCCGCCTCCTTGATCATCTCGTTGCCGACGCCCGCACCGCCCGCGGTGAACGCCGTCTTGTCGCCGCTGTCGTACACGAACACCTTGAGCGCATCGACCGCGCCGAGCTTCTTGTCGACCGTGCCGAGCGTCGCTTCGGCCTTCTTGACCTCGCGCTCCGCCCGCTCCGGAACCCCGAATATCTTCCCGATGCCGCGGAGTTCCTCGCCAATCATCGCCATCGTCACCGGCCCTGACGGGCACTCCTCCACATTGAGGTGGGAGTCGACGCCCGCTTTGGCGAGCGCGGCCCGGCTGCGGCCCTCCTTCTCGTCGAAGGTGCTCGCGAACCCGGCGTAGGCGAAGTCCGGTTCGGCGTTGAGCAGTACCTCGAAGGAGGGGTACTCCTTCGAGAGCACTTTGATCCCCTCGTAGGCTTCCTGGTACTCGGGGAGGATCTTGTCGTCGAGATAGGCGGTGCCCACCATCGACTTCTCCAGACCGAGGGCCAGCAGCACTTCCGTTGCGTGCTGGTTCAGCGTCACCGCGCGCTGCGGCGGACGCTCGTAGGTCGTCTTCACCCCGCAGTTGGTCACGGTGACGGGGAAGCCCTCGGCTGCGGATCCCGAGGCGGCCGGATCGTCCCGGTCGGTCGATGTGCCGCCACCGCAGCCCGCCACCAGGAAGGCAGCAGCGGCCAGCAGGGACAGGGAGCGTCTTGCCATGATGTGGTCGGTCCTCTCACCGCGGACGCCTGATGCGCCGCGGTCGGTTGGAAGGGTTCAGCGAGGGTCGGCGGAGGACGCTCCACGGACCCGCCGTGGCGGATCGAAGGCGTACAGACCGAGGATCTCCGGCAGCGGGGCCACTCCGGGGCCGCCCGCCCGTACCCAGTCGACGATGTCGTCGGTCGCGGCTGAGTCGTTGACGAGGCCGAGCCAGACAGGACGGGCACCGGCGGCACGTCCCGCGGCGGAGGGCTGGACGACGACCACATTCGCCTGGTCGCAGACGTCCAGACACTCGGAGATCCGTACCGGCAGGTCCCGGCTCAGCACGGCGACCTGCGCCGCGTGATCGACACCGGTCACCTTTGCGCTGCCGCAGCAGCAGTCCCGGCACACGACGACCCGGCACGGCACCGGAGTCCCGGAACGTTGCCCTTCGGGCATCCCGACTCACCCTCCCCTCTGGGGAGATCCGCCCCAGTTCTGTCGAGGAGGCGACCGCGTGAGTCTCCTGGCTCTCGGGTCAAGGCTCGCCCCGGCCTTCCCACCCGCGTAGGGGCAGTGGTCTGTTCGGGGTCCGCTCGCCGATCACAGTGGCGGGACCGCACCGGATTCACACCGGTTTCCTCGATCCGCCGTCGCCTTTCGGCGTCATCATGACAGACCGCGCCGCCGGATCGTATGCCTGGGCCGCAGTTGAAGCGGAGGTCACACGGCGAAGACGCCCGCCGGGTGGCGGAATCCACTGCTCGACGGCGCGCCGCCCCCTGATCCTTCCCGGATCAGGTGGTGGATCCGGGAAGGATGTGCGCGGCGATGAGTCTCGGCATGGAGTCGGGTCCGTACCAGCGAGTCCCATCGAACAGCACTCAAGGAGAGCACGATGACGGTCACCTACACATTCGACGTCTTCTCCAGCCTGGACGGCTTCGGGTCCTACAGCGGTGGGGACTGGGGCGGCTACTGGGGCAAGCAGGGACCCGAGCTCCTCGACCACCGCCTCGCCCAGTACGGCCCGGAGCAGCGGATGGTCCTCGGGGCCAACACCTACCGGGAGTTCGTGGAGCTGCTGGGCCCGGGCGCCGAGGGCTCCGGTGGGGGTGACCCGTGGGTCACGCGGATGCGGAGCCTGCCGATGACGGTGGTGTCGACGACGCTGGTAGAACCCCTCGACTGGCCGGGGGGCGCGAACGTCGTGCGCGGCGATGCCGTCGACGTCGTTGCCCGGCTCAAGGAGGAGTCCGCGGTACCGTTGCGCTCACACGGCAGCCTGTCGATGAACCGGGCGCTGCTGGCCTCCGGGCTGGTCGACCGCGTACAGCTGACGATCTTCCCGGTCATCACCGGTCAGACGGGTTCCGCCCCCGTCTTCCAGGGGGCTGCCGACTTCGACCTTGAGCTGATCGAGCACAGGACGCTCGACCGCCACATCCAAGAACTCGTCTATCGGCCCACTCCCCACGTCTGATGTGCTTGCCCATCAGATCTCCTCCACGCCCCCGGCTCGCCCCACTGCTCCCATGGGGAGGGCGGCGACGCCCTGAGAGGAAGCCGTGTGGGCTCAATCCCGTGGAGCGGTCTCTCTGTTGAGCTTCTGTCAGACCCCCGTGTCATGGTGTCCATGAACGCCGGCCAGTGTGTCCACCTCGGTATCGACCACAGCCGCGAAGCTGTTGAAGGAGTGCGCACCCATGCCCGGAACCGACGCCATCCGCACCTCTCTGGCAGCCGTCGCAGTCCACGGTCATCGGGCCGGCCCCGGCTAACCGATCTTCTAGCCCGCGGCCGAGTGCATGCCTCTGGCGCGGGCGATCTTCGTCGACGCGTCGGAGCCGAGGAAGTCGAGGACGTCCCGGGCCAGGCCCGGTTGGGCGGAGGTGGCCAGTACGGCCCCGCTGAACGTCGAGCTGATCGCGGTGTCGCCCGGCAGCGGTCCGATGACGACGACGTCCGGCAGGTCCATCAGCTCGCTGTGCTGTTGGAAGGCCAGGTCGGCCCGGCCCGACGACAGCAGACTGCCCGCGGGAACGCCCGGCGGTGCTTGGACGAGCCGGTCATGGAGCACTCCGGTGAGGTTCAGACGGGTGATCAGATCGACGAGCGCCGTGCCGCTGGGGCCGGTGGAGTAGGCGATCCTCTGCGCGCTCAGCAGGGCGGCCCGCAGGTCGGCTTCCGACTCCAATGACGGAACCGATGCTGTCTTCGGCACGGCGGCGACGACCTGGGAGACCCACAGCGGACGGACCGTACCGCCGAGGAGGAAACCCTCCGCTTCCAACTGGGCCAGCGCTGCATGGGCGAGCACGAGCAGGTCCGCCCCGGCGCCCCCGCGCACCCTGCGGGCGATCTCGATCCCGCCCGCGGATGCGAAGTGCACCGGGATCCTGTGGTCGAGTCGGATGCGTTCGGAAAGCTCGGTCACCACCGGCCGCGTCGCCATCGAGGACAGCCCAGAAATCTGTTGTTCCACGTCTCCTCCTTGCTGTCGGGCAGATGGTACGGCGCGCGATCGAGCAGCTCAACGCCGGTCTGCGAGACTTTCCACGTGAGCACAACCCACAGCACAGCGGCTGGAAAGGTCCTCCAGGTCCTCGCCGCCTTCGATCGCGAGCGCCCGTCCCAGACGCTGTCCCAGATCGCTCAGCGCACGGGACTGGCCCTGAGCACCGCGCATCGCGTGGTCGCGGAACTGGCGGAATGGGGGGCGTTGGAACGCGGAGAGGACGGATCGTGGCACATCGGGCTGAGACTCTGGGAGATCGCCTCCGGATGCCCGCGTACCCAGATCCTGCGCGATGTGGCACTGCCGTTTATGCAGGACCTCTACGAGGCGACGCACGAGAACATCCAGCTCGCCGTGCGCGAGGGCACTGAGCTGGTGTTCGTCGAACGGATCGCCGGGCATCGATCCGTGCAGCTCCTGACGATGGTCGGGAGCAGGTTTCCCATCAGTTCCACCGGTATGGGCCGGGTGCTGTTGGCGCACGCACCACCGGACCTCCAGGAGGAAGTCCTTGAGTCGCCGCTGCGGGCCTGGACCCCGCACACCGTCACCGATCCGAAGACGTTGCGCGCACAGTTGGACGGCATTCGCCGCGAGCAGGTCTTCATCAGTGACCGACAGCTCTCCGAGGACACGGTCGCCGTGGCCGCACCGGTGCGGATCGGCCGGGCCGGGCCGGTCAGCGCCGCTCTGGGAATCGTCATCGCGGCCCGGAGTGCGAGCCGTGCGGGCGGGCTGCGCAGGCCGCTCCACCAGGCCGTTCAGGGAATCTCCGACGAGCTCGGACGGCGTGCTCGCACGGCCCTCTGACATCGAGCGGTCTTCCGCCTGACGGAAACACCGGCGACCGGGTGCGACCGGGGGTGTCAACGTTCGGGGTGTTCGGAACGTTCGCAGCCGCTCAGGAGATGTCATGGCCGACGCCGCCGTCGATACCGTCGCTTCGGTTCCCGTCGCTGTCGTCGGTGCGGGGCCAGCGGGCCTGATGCTGGCGCACCTGCTCGGACGGGCGGGGGTTTCGGCCATCGCGATCGACACCCGCTCCCGGCATGAGATCGAGATGACGCAACGGGCCGGCATCCTTGAGGCCGATGCGGCCCGGGATCTGGTCGAAACCGGCGTGGGTGACCGCATCCTGCGCGACGGCCATGAGCACGAGGGCATCGAGCTTCGGTTCGACGGTCGACCGCACCGCATCCACTTCAAGGAACTGGTGGGCGAATCGGTGTGGCTCTACCCACAGACCGACGTGTTCATCGACCTGGCCGACGCCCGCGCCCGCGACGGCGGCACCGTCCACTTCGGTGTCGCGGACACCGAGGTCCTCGACGTCGCAACCAGCGCTCCCCGGGTCCGCTTCACCGCGCCCGATGGGACCCGCCACGAGATCCGGGCACGGTACGTGGTCGGTGCGGACGGATCGCGCAGCACGTGCCGCGATCTGGTGCCCGAGAAGCGACGGGTGCGCTACGGCAAGGAGTACCCCTTCGCATGGTTCGGCATCCTGGCCGAGGCGCCGATGAGTGCGCCCGAACTGGTCTACGCCCACTCGGAGCACGGGTTCGCCCTGATCAGCCAGCGCACCGAGACCGTGCAGCGGATGTACTTCCAGTGCGACCCGGACGAGTCAGCCGACGCGTGGCAGGACGACCGCATCTGGGAGACGCTCCAGGCCCGGGTTGCCGGCCGGGACGGATTCCGCCTCATGGAGGGACCGATCCTTGAGAAGACGGTGTTGCGGTTCCGCTCGTTCGTACAGGAGCCGATGCGTTGGGGCTCGATGGCACTCGCGGGCGATGCCGCACACACGGTGCCACCGACCGGCGCCCGCGGGCTCAACCTCGCACTGCACGATGTGAAGGTGCTCGCCGACGTCCTGCTGAAGGCACTCGGCAGCACGGGCGACGCCGCGTTGGACGAGTACCAACCGCGCGCTCTCCAGCGGGTCTGGCGGGCCCAGAACTTCTCCTCCTGGATGACCCAACTGCTGCACACCGCGCCCGGCGGCACTGCGTTCGACCTGCGGCGCCAGCTCGGCGAGCTCGACAACGTGGTGAGCACCCGCGGCGGACGCGCCTACCTCGCCGAGCAGTACACCGGCTGGCCCGCCAGCGCCCTGGGGTGACCCGAGAAACAACAGGAGCACGCACATGGTCATCGACTGTCACGGCCATTTCACCACCGCGCCGCCGCAACTGGGGCAGTGGCGGGATCGGCAGATCGCCGCGATCGGCACCCCGGCGGACGCCCCCGATCCCGACGACCTGGTCATCACCGACGAGGACCTGCGGCAGGCGATCGAGAGCAACCAGCTGCGGCTCATGGACGAACGCGGCATCGATCTGACGATCTTCTCCCCGCGGGCCAGCTTCATGGCCCACCACATCGGCGACTTCGCGGTCTCCTCGGTGTGGGCGCGCATCTGCAACGACCTGGTCCACCGCGTCAGCACGCTCTACCCCGACCGCTTCGCAACGGGCGCGATGCTGCCGCAGTCACCGGGCGTCGATCCCGCGACCTGCCTGCCGGAGCTGCGCCGTGCGGTCGAGGAACTCGGCGCGGTGACAATCAACCTCAACCCCGATCCATCGGGTGGCAGGTGGACCGCGCCCGCGCTGACCGACCGCAGTTGGTATCCGATCTACGAGGCGCTGGTCGAGTACGACATCCCCGCCATGATCCACGTCAGCACCTCGTGCAACCCGGTCTTCCACACCACCGGCGCCCACTACCTCAACGCCGACACCACGGCGTTTATGCAGTTGGTCCAGGGCGACCTGTTCGCCGACTTCCCCACGCTGCGATTCGTGATCCCACACGGCGGCGGCGCGGTGCCCTACCACTGGGGCCGGTTCCGCGGTCTGGCGATGGCACTGGGCAGACCGGACCCCGAGACGCTGCTCGACAACGTCTTCTTCGACACCTGCGTCTACCACCAGCCCGGCATCGACCTGCTCACCCAGGTCATCCCCAGCCGATCCATCCTGTTCGCCAGCGAGATGATCGGCGCGGTCCGCGACATCGACCCACGCACCCATCACCACTTCGACGACACCAGACGGTACGTCGAGGCCACCTCGAACCTCACCGACGAGGAACGCACTGCCGTCTACAGCGACAACGCACTGCGTGTGTACCCCCGACTCACCGCCGGCCCCGCCACCAACGTCCACTGACATCGCAGGAGAAGAACCCGTGCAACACACCGAGCTGGGTGTCGTCCACACCTCGATCACCCGCGCCGACCCCGAAGCCGTCACCGCACTGTCCGCATTCGGTGTCGCGACGATCCACGAGGCCATGGGCCGGGTGGGACTGATGCGCCCCTATCTGCGCCCCGTCTACTCCCGGGCCCGGCTGTGCGGTACGGCGGTGACCGTCCTGCTCCAGCCCGGCGACAACTGGATGTTCCACGTAGCCGCGGAGCAGATCCGCGAAGGTGACGTCGTGGTCGCGGCCTGCACGACCGAGAGCGAGGACGGCTTCTTCGGCGAGCTGCTCGCCACCTCGTTCCGCGCCCGGGGATGCGGGGGTCTGATCATCGACGGCGGTGTGCGCGACGTGGCCGACCTGGAGGAGATGGACTTTCCGGTCTTCGCCAGGTCCATCAACGCCAAGGGCACGGTCAAGGCCACGCTCGGCTCGGTCAACGTGCCGGTGGTCTGTGCCAACGCCCTGGTCAGGCCCGGTGATGTCGTCGTGGCGGACCGTGACGGAGTCGTGGTGGTGCCGCGTGAGCGGGCGGCCGAGGTCGCCGAGGCTTCAGCCGGGCGCGAGGCCAATGAGGAGAGCAAGCGCGTACGGTTCCGCGGGGGCGAACTCGGCCTGGACATGTACAAAATGCGCGGCCCGTTGGCCGAGCTCGGACTGCGGTACGAGGACTGAGATGACGGCCTTCGAGAAGACCCCCGGCTGGCTGGACTGGTACACCGATCCGAGCCGGCCGCAGTTCGAGATGCCCGAGGGCGCCGTCGACGCACACTGCCACGTCTTCGGCCCGGGCGCGGAGTTCCCCTTTGCCCCCGAGCGCAAGTACACGCCCTGCGACGCGTCTAAAGCGCAGCTCTTCGCACTGCGTGACCGCCTGGGTTTCGCCCGCAACATCGTGGTACAGGCGACCTGTCACGGAGCCGACAACAGTGCCATGACCGACGCTCTGCGGGCCGCGGGGGGCCAGGCCCGGGGTGTTGCGACGGTGCGACCCGGGATCTCGGACGCACAACTGCGGGAGCTGCACGGCGCCGGAGTCCGCGGCGTGCGCTTCAACTTCGTCAAGCGGCTCGTCGACGCGGCACCGCAGCAGGACCTGTGGGACGTCGTCGAGCGGATCGCGCCCTACGGCTGGCACGTCGTCGTCTATTTCGAGGCGGCCGACCTCGCCGACCTGCGCGACTTCTTCCTCTCGATCCCGGTCCCGCTGGTCATCGACCACATGGGCAGGCCCGATGTCACCAAGGACCCGCACGGCCCGGAGTTCGGGGCCTTCTTGGACTTCATGCGGGCGCGGGCGGACATCTGGTGCAAGGTGACCTGCCCGGAGCGTCTGTCGATGAGTGGCCCGCCCGCGCTCGACGGGGAGCAGCGTGCCTACCGTGACGTCGTCCCCTTCGCCCGCCGCGTGGTCGAGGAGTTCCCCGACCGGGTGTTGTGGGGCACCGACTGGCCGCACCCGAATCTCACCGGCCACATGCCGGACGACGGCCTGCTCGTCGACTTCATCCCGCACATCGCACCAACGCCACGACTACAACGCAAGCTCCTCGTCGACAACCCGATGCGCCTCTACTGGCCGGACGCCGACTGACGCACCACCACGATCGGAGCCCCACCATGTCACTGGACAAGACCTACAAACTGGTGCCGGGGACCACCGTCTTCGACGCCGAGCAGTCCGCCAAGGGGTACCACCTCAACCAGTTCTGCATGTCGCTGATGACCGCGGAGAACCGCGCCCTCTACCTCGCCGACGAGCGCGCCTATCTGGACGCCTGGCCCCTTCGGGAGGAGCAGAAGCGGGCGTTGCTCGACCGCGATCTCAACGCCGCGATGGACGAGGGCGGCAACATCTACTTCCTCGCCAAGTGGGGCGCGACGCTGGGACTGTCGTTCCAGCAGATGGCGGGCTCGATGACCGGCATGACCGAGCAGGAGTACCGGGGCATGATGGTCGGCGGCGGCCGGCCCGTCGAGGGCAACCGGATCGACCACGCGGTCCTCGAAGCGGCGTACGCCGATCCGGTGCCCCCGGCGGAGCACGCCACGGTCACCGGGGCGGTGTTCACCTCGCACGTACCCGCGATCGGCGCGGCGATGGACCACGACAAGACCGACGAGCCTTACTGGAGCCCGGTCTTCGAGGGGTACGAGTTCTCCCGGCAGTGGGAGAGGGAGAACCTTCCCGATGTGATCTTCCTGGTCTACAACGATCACGCCACCGCTTTCGACCAGTCGCTGATCCCGACCTTCGTGCTCGGCACGGGCGCCGCCTACCCCACCGCCGACGAGGGCTATGGGCCACGCCCGGTCCCCGGCATCGAGGGGGATCCCGATCTGGCCGCACACATCGCCCATTCGCTCATCAGGGACGACTTCGACCTCACCCTCGTCAACGAGATGGCCGTCGACCACGGTCTGACCGTCCCGCTGTCGCTGATGTTCGGGGACGTCGAGAAGTGGCCGTGCAGGGTGATCCCGTTCCACGTCAACGTCGTCCAGTACCCGGTGCCTTCGGGCGCCCGGTGCTTCGCACTCGGCCAGGCATTGCGCAGGGCGGTCGAGTCGTACGACAGACCGTTGAAGGTCCAGGTGTGGGGCACCGGCGGCATGAGCCACCAGTTGCAGGGCCCTCGCGCCGGCCTGATCAACCGGGAGTGGGACAACGCCTTCCTCGACAGACTGATCGAGGATCCGGTCGGTCTTTCGCAGGTGCCGCACTTGGAGTACGTCGAAGAGGCGGGTTCGGAGGGCATCGAACTGGTCATGTGGCTGATCGCCCGCGGGGCGATGAGCGACCTCGACGGCTCCGGACGGATCGAGGTCAAGCACCGCTTCTAC
Organism: Streptomyces sp. NPDC005963; assembly: GCF_040638655.1. Taxonomy (NCBI): domain Bacteria; kingdom Bacillati; phylum Actinomycetota; class Actinomycetes; order Kitasatosporales; family Streptomycetaceae; genus Streptomyces; species Streptomyces sp. NPDC005963. Next base: position 487,159 of record NZ_JBEXVD010000001.1, read on the forward strand.
CACGTGCCGGCGTCCAACACCGCCGTCGGCCACCTGATCGTGGAGAACCACCTGCGGGCCCCGGGGCCCGCCGCAAAGGAGTGACATGACTGATGACCAGACCGTCCGGATCGCTTTGGCCGGAGGCGGGGCCTTCGGCGCCAAGCACGCAGCGGCCCTGAAGCGGATCAAGGGCGTCGAGGTGGCCGCCGTCGTGAGCAGCACCCTTGACAGCGCGCGGAAGTTCGCCGCCGAGCAGGGTGTCGGCCGCGGCGTCGGAACCCTGGAAGAGGCGCTGGCGATGGACGACATCGACGCCGTCATCCTCGCCACCCCCACCCCGATGCACGCCGCGCAGACGCTCGCCTGCCTCGAAGCGGGAAAGCACGTCCAGGTGGAGATCCCGCTGGCCGCCTCACTGGCGGACGCGGAGGCGTGCCTGGCGGCACAACAGCGCACCGGACTCGTCGCCATGGTGGGGCACACACGGCGTTTCAACCCCAGCCACCAGTGGGTACGTCGGCGGGTCCAGGACGGTGACTACACCATCCAGCAGTTGGACGTGCAGACCTACTTCTTCCGCCGTACGAACCTCAACGCACTCGGTCAGCCGCGCTCCTGGACCGACCATCTGCTGTGGCACCACGCAGCGCACACCGTCGACCTGTTCGCCTACCAGACCGGCTCGCCGATCGTTCAGGCCAACGCGATCCAGGGCCCGATCCATCCCGAGCTCGGCATCGCCATGGACATGGCCATCCAGCTGCGTACGGAGAGCGGTGCCATCTGCACCCTGTCGCTGTCGTTCAACAACGACGGCCCCCTCGGTACGTTCTTCCGCTACATCGGCGACACCGGCACCTATCTCGCACGGTACGACGACCTGGTCACTGGGAAGGACGAGCCGATCGACGTGAGCGGGGTCGATGTCTCGATGGACGGCATCGAACTCCAGGACCGCGAGTTCATCACCGCCATCCGCGAGGGCCGCGAGCCCAACGCCTCCATCGCCCAGGTGATGCCCTGCTACCGGACACTGGCGGCCCTTGAGGAGCAGCTCGACGCCTTCCCGGTCTTGTGAGAACGGCCTCTGCGGCGCGGGTCACGCCCCGTGCCACAGAGGCCGCATCACGACGTCGGGGATTCGGGAGATCCCTCCCGTCCGCCGCACCGCACCCAGAGCCCGCAACGGTCTCTGGGTGCGGTGTTCCAGGCTGGGCGTTCCAGGCTGGGCGCGAACAGGCGCAAGCAGAGGGACCGGTACCTCCTTTCCGCATCTGAGTGGGAAGGAGGTACCGGTTCGAGTGCTTCCGCGCGGCGAAGGCAGGGGAGCCGAGAGCCGGCCCCGGGCGCCGAGAACAGTCTTACGGGCGTCGAGCTGAGGGCGTGGGCAGGGCTGGGGGCCGAAATCTACGGGATGGGCTCAGAGCTCCACCGAGTCCAAGGGAATCCCCAGGTAGAGATCCGGTTCCTCTTCCGGTGTGAGGGCCGTGGGGCCGTAGATCCAGTCGGTGAAGGCGTAGTCGTGGGTGTCGCGGGCGCGCAGCAGCACATTGCGCTGAAGCCGTTCGACCCCGTCGAGATGCCATAGTTCGCCCCACTGGCGTGCGGTGTTGACCACCCGGCGGCAGTGTTCGGGACGGACCGCCTCGTATGCTGCGAGGGCCTGCTCCCAGTCGATACCGGATGACCGATCCGACCGGCGGGCCTGCTGGGCGCGGACGTGCTCGGCCAGGACCCAACCGTCCTCGATGGCCATGACGGCGCCCTGTGCCATGTATTGCAGCGGTGGGTGGGCGGCGTCTCCGAGCAGTGCGATCCGGCCGTTGACCCAGGTGGTGATCGGGTCGCGGTCGAACATGCGCCACCAGCGGTCGCGCCACATGAGCGGTAGACCGCGTTGGATGGGGTCGCACGTGCCCTTGAACGCTTGGTCGAGCTCGTCGGGGGTTCCCCAGTCCTCCACGCCGGCCAGTGCCTTGGGCGACTCGAAGACGGCGACCTGGTTGAACATCTCTCCACCGCGCAGCGGGTACTGAACGAAGTGGCAGCGCGGTCCGACGTACACCACGACGTCCCTCTCGTGCACTTCATGGCCCCGCACCTGCTCGGATGGCATGGCGGAACGATAGGCAACGTAGGCCGAGTTGACCGTCTCGTCGTCCACGAGGAGTGCACGGGCGACCGAGTGGAGCCCGTCCGCGGCGATGACGACCTCGGCTTCATCGGTCCGGCCGTCGGCGAAGGCGACGCGTGCGCCGTTCGCGGTGTTCTCGTACGACACGCATCGTGCGTCGTTGACCAACTCGACGCCCAACCGTTCGCAGGCACGCAGGAGGAGGCCGTGCAGATCGCTGCGGTGGATCACCAGGTAGGGGAAGCCGTAGCGGCGCTCCAGGTGTTTGAGGTCCAGCCGGGTCAGTTCGGCGGCGTCCACGGCATCCTTCATCACCATGTGCGCGGGCGTCACTCCCAAGGCAACGGCCTCGTCGAGGAGACCGTACTCATGCAGGATGCGCGTGCAGTTGGGTGCGATCTGAAGTCCGGCGCCGACCTCGCCGAACCCGGGCGCCTGTTCGTAGAGGCGGACGTTCACCGCAGTGCGGGCCAGGGCCAGCGCCGCGGAAAGACCGCCGATTCCGCCGCCGATCACCAGCGCGTCGGGGTGGTGGCCGTCTGTGGTGCCCATGTTCGTTCCTTCGGTCTTCCGTACGGTCCTGAGTGTGGTGCGCTGTCCGCGGCCGTGTTGGGTCACATCCACGGTGGCAGGGGCTCGGCGGGGGCGCCGTCGGTGGTGGTGACACCGGAGTGGGGGCGGCCCGCGAGGTACGCCGTCACGTCCGCCGGGTGTCCGTGTGTGACGGGAACGGCGTTCTGGCCGCGTCTGGTCAGGATGTCGGCGCGGAGCTCGGTGAGGAACGCGGTGGGCAGATCCATGAACCGCACCCCGGCGCCCAGGTCGACGGCGTGGACCATGACCTCACGGCTACGCATCCACGGTGTCTCGCTGGCCGGCACCGTACGCCCTTGGACCGTGACCACCTGCGCCGACCACTGTTCCTCGGTGAGGGTGGCCATGGCGTCGGCCAGTGTTCGCGCGGAGTCCGTGAACCACGCGGTGAGCCGGTCACCGGACAGGGTCCCACCCGATTCGATGGTGGCCGTGCGCTGCTCCGGCGAGCTGTACATGGGTGTGGGTTCACCGGTGCGTGCCCAGTGGACGAGGTTTCCCAGGGCCTCCGCGTTGCCGGCCAGATGGGCCACGACCTGCTTGCGGGACCACCCCGGGAGCAGCGAGGGGGCACCGTACGAGGTCTCGTCGAGGCCGTCGAGGGCCCTGAGGCACAGCGCCGTGCCTTCGGCCATCCAAGCGAGCGTGGTGTGCGGTGTGTTCATATCAGGCTCCATCGGAGACGACTCGGTTTTCCAACCTGCCCAGACGCTCGATCTCGGTGATGACCGTGTCACCGTGCCGGAGGTAGACGGGGGGCTTGCGTGCGTGGCCGACGCCGCCGGGGGTGCCGGTGGCGATGATGTCGCCGGGGTCGAGCCGCACCATCGTGGAGATGTAGCGGACCAGGTCGACCGGGTCGAACAGCAGGTCACCGGTGGTGTCCTGCTGCACCACACGGCCGTTCACCTCGCAGCGGATGCCCAGTGCGGGGCGGGGTCCGCCGACTTCCTCGGGGGTGACGAGGTACGGGCCGAGTGGTGTGGTCGATTCCCAGTTCTTGCCCTGGAGCCACTCGCGGGTGCGAAATTGCCAGTCACGACAGGTGATGTCGTTCAGCACCGTGAATCCGGCGATGGCAGCCACTGCGGATGCCTCGTCGGCTCGGCGCACCGACCGGCCTATGACGACGGCCAGTTCGGCCTCCCAGTCGAACGACTCGGTCTCGTTCGGGCGCTGGATGTCGTCGTGGGAGCCGATGAGGGTCTCGGCGAACTTGTTGAAGAGAGTGGGGTACTCCGGCAGGTCCCGGCCCATCTCCTTGATGTGTCGTTGGTAGTTGAGACCGACGCAGATCACCTTGCCGGGACGCGGCACGAGGGGGGCGAACACGGCATCGGCCGCCGGGTGCGCCCGGCCCTCGGCGGTTGCCGCGTCCATGAGTCCGCTGCTGGAGCCGAGAACGGCACCCACGTCCGGCGGACCGATCTCAACGAGCAGGTCGCCTTCGACGCGAACCGCAGCGGTGCGATCCGCGAGGCGGATGGTGGCGAGCTTCATGCGTTCTCCTCGGTGTGGCTGCGGAACAGATTGAGCTTGGTGAGGACGGGGGCGTCGCTGAACTGGAACAGGTCGAGCGCACCGGAACCGGAGTCGGCGCCCGCAGCCTCGGAGCGAATCGACAGGGGTGTCCAGGAAGGAACCACGAACAGGTCCCCACGCTGGACGGACCAGGAGGTATCGCCGACGGTCACCCGACCCGAGCCATCGAACACCTGGTACACGGATGATCCGGTCTCTCGGCGCGGGGCGGTCTCCGTTCCGCTGCGGATGCGGTGGAACTGGGCACGGATGGTCGGCAGGACGTCCCGGGCGGTGGTGGGGTTGGTGTATCTGACGAGGGCGTGGCCGGGCTCGACGGTGCCGGGGTGGCCCGTGCGCTCCAGGTCCAGCTGTGCGGTCAGCGCGGCGTCGGTGTCCTCCCACCGATAGCGCAGCAGGGGGGTGCTCTCGCGGGGAGTGAGGCAGGACACGGGGGCCAGCCCGGGGTGGGCCCAGAGCCGTTCGGAGCGGGAGAGGTCGGGTGTGGTGCGTTCGTCTGCGGCCAGTTCGTCCCTGCCGAAGTCGAAGAACTGAGCTTCGACGCCGCATTGGAAGGGGATGTCGAGTCCGTCGATCCAGGCCATGGGGGTGTCGGCGGCGTTGTGATGGGCGTGCCAGTTCATGCCCGCCTGGGGCAGGAAGTCACCGCGGCGCATGGGTACCGGCTCGCCCTCCACAACGGTCCACACGCCGTCTCCCTCCACGACGAACCGAAACGCGTTCTGGGTGTGTCGGTGCTCAGGTGCGTCCTCGCCCGGCATCAGGTACTGGACGGCGGCCCACAGGGTGGGGGTGGCATACGGCTGACCGCCGAGGCCGGGGTTGGCCAGTGCGATGGCCCGCCGCTCACCGCCGCGGCCAACGGGGACGAGGTCACCGGAGCGGCCGGCCAGGTCGAGCAGTGTCCCCCACTCCCATCGGTGGGGCTGAGCCTTCGACCGGGGGTGCGGGGGCATCAGATCGCCGATCCGGGTCCACAGCGGTACGAGGAGGGCTTTCGCGAATCCGCGGTAGAGGTCTTCGAGTTCGGGGGTGACCAGCGGCTGGTCGGGCTGGTCCTCGGCCGTCAGGGTGACGGGCGAGACCACGTTCGGGTTGTGGTCGCTCATAGAGGGACAGTGCGCTCTGTGGCAGTATTCAGAACAGATGATTCTGCTGAGCGGAACAAAGTGGGAAAGCGGTGACCGGCTTGGCCAAGTCGATGAAGAACCCGCCGGCGTACGGGGTGACCAGCGTGGACCATGCGCTGCAACTGGCGGTGGTCCTTCAGGTCGAGGGTCCGCTCACGGTGAGCGAGGCCGCTCGGCGACTGGGAGTGGCTCGCTCCACCGCACACCGGCTGCTCTCCACCCTGGTGTACCGGGACTTCGCCGTGCAGGGCGAGGACCGTGTTTATCGCGCCGGTCCGGTCCTGGAGATCGCGGCCACGGCGGAGTCGAACGTCGGGGCCGTGCGCGCCGCCGCACTCGGGCCACTGAAAGCCCTGGCGGAGACCCTCGACGAGACGGCGAACCTCTGTGTCCGTACTGGTCGAACCGTCCGGTTCATCGCCTCGGTCGAGTGCGCTCAGGCGCTACGGGTCGGAAGTCGAGAGGGCATGGTCTTTCCGGCGCACCTGGTGAGCGGCGGACTGGTGATGCTCGCCTCGCTGAGCGATGACGAACTGGCCCTGCTCTACGCGGCCGGCACCACCGACGGGCCGTCTGCCGCATGGCCCGAACCGGCCCAATTGAAGGCGGACTTGCACTCGGTCCGACAGAGTGGTGTGGCCGTGAACCTGGAGCGGTCCGAACGCGGTGTCGTCGCGCTCGGTACGGGCGTGAGGGACGGCGCCGGAGTCACCGTCGCGGCCCTGTCGGTCTCCCTGCCCAGCGTGCGGTACTCACCACGCGGTGTGCAGCGGATCATCGCGGCCCTGACCACCGCGGCGGATGCGATCACCGCCGGGCTCGAAGCGGGGGCTGCTGTGACGCGCGCTCACGGCTGAAGGGCGGCGCTCACGGCTGAAGGGCGGGTCCGTTGACTGCGGTTTCCACGGCGCTGCTCGGGCTTCCTTCCGCGCATGCCTCGGGCCGCGGCGTACTCATGCCCCGGAGTCGGTCGCCACCGAGCGCAGGGGATTCCCCGAAAGGCGCACACGACGATGCTGCCGCCGGCGGCTTCGACTCGTCCTCGCCGACAGCGGCAGCAAGACCTGCCGCTGCGCGGGCAAGGCGACGAGCTGAGTCGGTGGGGATCAGGCTTCGGTGATCTGGTCGATCGCCCCGCTCCAGCGGCCCTTCTCCGCGCCGTGCGGAGTCCCCTTGTAGGGCTGTGTGATGCACTCGATGATGTGCCCGCTGGGGTCCCGCAGATAGACACCGCGCCCATCGTAGTTGTGGTTGATCTGGCCGGCTTCCTCAAGGAACTGGTCCGCGAAGTACTCGATGCCCGCGGCCTTGATGCGGTCGAACACCCCATCGAATTCCTCCTCGTTCATGAGGAATGCGTAGTGCTGCGGCTCGATAAGGTCCGACTTGGCCGCCTGGTAGTCGGTGATGTCGATGAAGTCCAGCGCCACGGGGGGAACCACAAGGGAGACGAAGGGGCCCCACACTCCTGAGATCTCCAGGCCGAGGATGTCAGCGAGGAATCGCGCCGACTGGTGCTTGTCATGGCAGACCACGATCGTGTGGTTGAGGGTGATGGTCATCGGTCTCTCCTAGTTCGAACAGCAGGGGTACGGGGGGGGACGACGGCGGGGCCGGACACTCGGGATCGGCACGGTGTTCCTAGGCTTTCACCTCTCCCACCTCGTGTGGGCTCCGTTCACCCGCGAGGGATCTCGGCCGGACTGCGTTGGGTGGCCCGTCGACTTTGATCCTCCGTCTACGCCACGGTCCACGTCACGGTCCCGAGCGGGGTGCGGGGTCCGACGCGCAGCGGGTGAGCTCATGGTTCCAGGCCGTCGTGTGGTTGAAGGAACTGCCCAGGTCGGGCAAGTCGGCCAGATCGTCATCCGGGAGGTCGGTCAAGGTGCCGCCGGCCTTGGCGATGTCCAGCGAGAGCCGTGCGATGGTGTCGACCGAGATGGCGCGCAGCACGGCTTCCTGCACGGTTTCACCGGTGGTGGTGAGGCCGTGGGCCCGGAGCACCACAGCGGGTTTGTCACCCAGTGCGTCGTTCATCTCCGTGGCGAGTCGACGGTCGTGGATCAGCACCCCCCGGGGATAGACGGGCACGCCGTGGCGGGCCAGCCGGTTCCCGGGGATGTCGAACGCCCCGATGATCGGGCGGATCGCCAGGCCGGCGAGGTCGGCGGCGACGACGGCCGGGGGATGCGTGTGGACGACCGCGTTGACGTCGGGCCTTCTCCGGAGTACCTCCGTGTGCAGGGGGAGTTCGTTCGGCGGGGTCCACCCTCCGTCGAGTTCGCCGGCGGCGGCCGGGGCTCCCTCCAGGTCGACGAGGTGGATGTCGTCCGCGGTGGTGTGGCGAAGGCCCCGTTCCTGGGGACCGCGGCATCGCACGAGGAGGGCGTCGCTGCCGATGCGAAGGCTGACGTGGCCCAGGATGCCGTCTGCGAGACCTCGTGCAGCGAGCACACGGCAGGCGTCGGACATGAGTTGCCGCAGGTCAGGGTATAGCCGCCGGGTCATGTCACCGCTCCTGCGGTGGGTACGGACTTGGCAGCGAGCTGGCCCAATCTGCTCAGCGCGGCCTCGACGGGGGTGTCCTTGGCCGTCAGTCGTCGGCACTCGATGAGAGCGCGGGGCCAGTTGACGGTCACGGCGGCGCACAGCCTGCCGGCCCCGTCGTGGTAGAGCGTGGCGCCCCGCGCGGCCGGGCCGGTGAAGTCCCCGACGGTGTGATGGCCCGAAGCCCGTGCCGGCGTGCCCACGATCTGGATCTTCCAGTCGTACTGGTCGCTCCACACGTACTCCACCGAGGAGTGTGACCTCAGGTCCTGGGGGTGGGCGATGTTGTGAGCGGCGCAGACAGCTTGGTCGACTGCGTTGGTCCAGTGCTCCGTCCGTACGTGCTCACGGTGGCGGGGGTGGAACCAGCGTGCCACGTCCCCCGCGGCGAAGACGTCAGGAGTGTCGGCCGCGCGGCCGTACTCATCGCAGACGACCCCGTTGTCGAGCAGCAGCCCGGAGGACGTCAGCCATGCGTCGTTGGGTACGGCACCGATGCCGATGACCACCGTCGAGGCGGACAGTGTGCGGTCGTCGGTGAGGACCACCCGTAGGTCGCCGGCCTCTCCCGCGATCGTCTGCACACCCACTCCGAACCGGGTGTCGACTCCGTGGCGCCGGTGAAGGTCGCGGAAGTGCCGGCCCACCTCCGTACCGAGGGCCCGGCCCATGGGGACCGGCTGGGGATCGACGATGGTGACCGCGCATCCCAACTGAACGGCGGTGGAAGCCACCTCGGAGCCGATGAAACCGCCTCCCACGACCACCACGGGGCCGCCACGTCGTAGGTCGGCGCGCAGGGCACGGCTGTCGCCGAGGGTACGCACGACGTGCACTCCGGAGGCTGCTTGCCATGGTGAGGGTCGGGCGGAGGCACCGGTGGCGATGAGACACGTGTCGTAGCCGAGGTGGCTGCCGTCGGCGAGCACGACACGGCGTTCGACCGGGTCCAGGTGCTGGGCGGCCACCCCGAGCCGCAGCCCGATGTCGAGCGTCGCCGCCTCGGCCTCGGTGAGCAGGGTGAGCCTGGGTGCGGTCCAGGTGCCGGACAGCAACTGCTTGGTCAGCGGGGGCTTGTCGTAGGGAAGCTCTGGCTCTGCGCCGACGAGTGTGATGCGCCCGTTGTGGCCCTCGTTGCGCAACGCCTGGGCGGCGCGCACGCCCGCCACCGAGGCTCCCACGATGACCACGGTGTCGCTCATCGGACCGTCCCTTCTGCGGTTCCCGTGGGCGCGATCGCGATGTCTCGGTCCCGGAAGGGGGCGGGTGGTGTGACGGCTGGCTTCCGTCTCCCGGTCGCTGCCGGGCGCCCGGGAGGACTGCTCAGGGCATTCATGCGTCCTCGATCGTCAGTGCGGAGACCGGGCAGCTGTGGACCGCCTCCCGGATTCTGGGGAGGTCTTCGGCGGTGATGCTGTCCTTGAGCAGGACGACCAGTCCTTCGTCGTCGATGTCGTAGGTGTCGGGCGCCGCGACCACGCAGTTCGCGTATCCCTGGCACGCGTCGAGATCGACCCTGAGTACAGGCATGATCTGGCTCCTTTCGGTGATGGATGGATTCAGTCCTTGACGCCGATGCCACCGTCGGGGTGGATGGCCGCGCCGGTGATGCCGCGGGCCCGGTCCGAGGCGAGGAACACATAGCTCCAGGCGTGGTCGATGGCGGAGAGGGCCACTTTGAGCGGGACGCGGTCGGCCAGTTCCTCGGCGCGCCCGGGCGCGTTGCCGAGGCTGCGGGTGCCGAGCCCGAGGCTGTCCAGTCCGCGCAGGTCGGTGCCCAGGGTGCCCCCCGGCGCGACACCGTTGACCCTGATGTCGGGAGCGAGCTCATGGGCGAGCGCGGTGACCAGGCCGCGTACCGCGAACTTCGACGACACGTATAGAACGCCGCCCCGGCCGGGGAAGTACCCGGAGGTCGATTCGGTGAGGATCACCGATCCCCGGGAAGCGCGCAGGGCCGGCAGGGCGGCCTTGACGGAGTGGAGGTGGCTTTTGACGTTGCTGGAGAACATCTCGTGGAACGCGGTGTCGATGACGTCCGCGTCCAGTTCCGCCAGCCCTTTGTAGTAGTCGAAAACTCCCACGCAGTTGACGAGGAGGTCCAGGCCGCCGAAGGCGGCCACCGCGTTGGCCACCGCCTGTTCGTTGGCGCTTCGGGTGGTGGCGTCACCTGTGGTGACCGGCACGTCCGGTGCCGTTTCGCGGATGGCCCGGCATTTGGCCGCGTCGAGTTCGAGTACCGCCACACGGGCACCCTCGGCACGGAACGCGTCCACGACCGCGCGGCCGATCCCCGAGCCTGCTCCAACCACGAGCGCCCGTTTGCCCGTGAGCCAGCCGCTCACTGGTCGTCCTCCGGGAGCAGCGGCCCGAAGGGCTTGCCGATCATCGCCGAGAAGGTGGTGGTGTTCTGCCATGTGATCGCCTCCAGTTCCAGTGGGCACAGGGCGACCCACTGCCCGGACTTCGGGGACTCGATCAGCAACCGTGATCCGTTGCGGGTCTCCACTCGGCTGACCCTGATCTCGGAGAACTCATTGCCGATGGTGAGGGGCTCTCCGCTGGTGTGAGTCGCCAACTCGGCCCGTTCGGCCGCCGCCTGCCGGGCGGCCCGTGCGTCCTCCTCCTCGCCGCTCCAGTGCAGCTTCACAGGAAGATCGCCAGATTCTGCATGCGGATCACGGAGTCGTCGACGAGGATGGTCCGGCGGGCCAGCCGCCAGCCGTCATCGGTGCGCCGGAGCAGGTCCTCACGGCCGGCGGACACCTGGGCGGCTTCCCGGACGTCTCCCCTGCTGCGGTAGAGCAGCACCCCCGAATCCACCACGATGTGGTCCTCGTCGTCCGTGGCGAAGGTGCGCACGTTGGTCAGGTGGTGGCGCAGTCGTGACGGGGGGTCCTCGGTCCAGGCGTGTTCCGTCATGAACCGCGCGACCCGTCGCGACAGGGAGTACTTGTCCTCGTCGAAGTGCGCCATGCCGGGTGCTGTGTCGAAGCCCGTGCCCCGGGCGGTGGTCACTCGGACCGGCATCACGTAGTGGATGTCATCGGTGAGCAGGTCGAGCCACTGTTCGTAGTGTTGTGCATCGAGGGTGTAGGTCTCGTCGACCAGCCATTGGTGTGCCTGTTGGTGGCGCTCGTCTCCGAAGGGGAGCGTGCGGCCGGTGCGCTGCACACGGGACGCCTTGCCTCCCAGTACGGCCTGGGAGGAGTGCGTGCCCGTACGGCCGGCTGAGTAGACGCCGGCGCGGTACTTTCCGGACTGGGAGGTCATGACTTCTTCACCGCCGAGTGGCTCTTGTGCTCCGTGGTGTGCGGGGTGGGGCCGCCGACTTCGGCGGAGACCGGGGCCTTGACCGGCTCGGCCAGTTGGTCGGCCCATCGGTTGAGGAGCTCGCGTTGGTTGTATTCGCCGTATCCGGTGTGCGCGATTCCAGGGCCGGAGAACTGGGTGGAGGTCAGCGCGGGAACCACCTCGGTGCCGTCCTCAAGGATGCCCATGCGGCTGTTGAGCAGGAGCCTGCGTGCCATCGAACCGGCCGCGGTGTTGGTCAGCGAGACCCAGTTCTCCACGTCGTCCTGCTCGAACATGCCGGTCGAGCCGAAGCACATCAGATACGCCTTGTAGGACAGTTCCTTGAACTCCTGTGGGGCTTCGGCGTCGACCGCGAACCAGGACAGGACCTCGGTTTCGTCCTTGCTGATCGGCTGCCACTGCCGGAGGGAGATGAACGGCAGGACGTCCTCGCCGTCCGCCACACGGGGCCAGTTGTGCACGAGGCTGAGATTGGGGAATGCCGAGGCGGCCGAGATCATGAACCCGTCGTCGCCGATCACCGCCAACTGATCGGCCGACCAGGACTCCTTCATCCGTTCGATCATGTCGTCGGGGTAGCCCACGTAGCGCAGGCGCTCCTCAAGTGTCCCCGGTGGCAGCTTGTAGGTGGTGCCGCCGCCGTTGCCCGCCCAGTAGGTGCAGCCGTCCTTGCGCTTCTCGGCTTTCGGCTCGCGGAACAGCCCGATCTCCACGACCGACGTATGGGTCTGAGGGGTGTGGTACATGTCGCCGGCGAAGTTCTCCGCGCCGATCTTCCAATTCGCCTTCATCCGCCACCGCTGGGGGCCGCGCAGTTCGATCCCACTGGGGCTCTGACGGGTGTAGTAGTCCAGGTAGAAGGCGAAGTCGCCGAGGTAGTCGCGCAGCGGCGGGGCCTCGGGGTCCATGCTGATGAAGATCAGGCCGTTGTACGTGTCGAAGCTGGGCGCCGGAAGCAGCCGCTGCCCCTTGCGCTTGAAACCCGCCTCGCCTCCGTACGCCTCCTGGTGGAAGGGCAGACCGACGATCCGGCCGTCGTTGCGGTAGGACCAGCCGTGGTAGGGGCACCGGAAGTGGGAGGCATTGCCCATCTCTGCTCTGCACACCTGCATGCCGCGGTGCAGACACATATTGAAGTGGGCGTGGACCTCGCCCTTCTCATCCCGCGTGAGGATGAACGAGTCCTCCAGTACCCGCCGTACCACGTAGTCACCTGGCTGCGGAATCTCGGACTCATGGCCCACGAACATCCAGGAGCGGCTGAACAGCCGCTCCTTCTCCAACTCGAAGATCGCTTCGTCGTTGTAGATGTGCGCCGGGATCATCCCCCTGCGCACGTCGTCCAATGTCTCGGCATGCTCGGTCATCGCGACCCCTCCTCCTCGGGACTGGGCAGCTCTAGAGCACCCGTCCTCAAGTTTTCTACTGAACAGATATTCGCTCTGCACAGTAGAACAATTCTCCATCGGGACGTCAATGCCTGGTCGAGAGGGGCATGGCTCCCCCGACTCGCCACACCCAGCCGGGCCAAGGGCACCCCTGGGGCCAGAACCGAAGATCCAGGAACGCCAGCAATCACGGGGCGGCCAGCGAGTCGGGCGAAGCAGCCGGACAGACAGGGTTCAGCGGCATTCGGGTGCGGAGACACGGGGAAACTGCCGAACAAGTGACGTATTCTTCTGCTATGAAGAAAACGGAGGCTGAGACGGTATCCATCGGAGGCCCGGAGCCCCAGTACCCGATCGAGTCGGTGGACAACGCCCTCAAGATCCTTCTGCTCCTGGGGGAGCAGAGCGAGTTGCGCCTGACCGACGTCGCGAACTATCTGGGGGTGGCGACCTCCACGGCGCACCGGCTTCTGGCGATGCTGCACTACCGGGGCTTCATCGGACAGGCCGAACGCGGCAAGACGTACGTACCGGGCACGGCGCTCACCGGCGTGGCCTTCTCCATCCTCCAGCGGTTCAACGTGCGCGATGCCCTGCACCCGTTCCTGGAGCAGCTCAACGAGGAGCTGTCGGAGACCGTCCACCTGGGGATTCTCGACGGCACCACCGTGCGCTTCATCGACGCGATCGAGAGTCCTCGCGCGGTACGCGTCGCCGCCCGTCTGGGCCGGTCGATGCCCGCACACTGCACGTCCACCGGCAAGTCGATGCTCTCCCAGTTGTCGGCAGAGGACCTGCACCGGCTCTATCCCGATGAGGAACTGGACGGACTCACCGCGAACTCCATCCGACACCGCTCCGAGTTGGAGGGTGAGGTGGAGATGGTGCGCCGACTCGGGTACGCCACCAGCACGGAGGAGAGCGAAGAGGGCGTCGCCTCGGTCGCCGTGGCGTTTCCGGCCCGACGCACCCCCATGCAGATGGCCTTCAACGTCTCCGTTCCGATCAGCCGAATGAACCGGACCGATCTTCGCCGTATCAGTGAAGCGCTCTGCAGGACGGTGGAGGAGGCCGCCGCGGTGCTCCACTGACGCCGCACAGGCCTCACGGCGGGCTGCGCAACAGGGTGCCCGGGGCGTTCTTCGGCAGCCCGCCTCACACCGACAGCACATGGTCGTGATCGACCGTGTACAAACACCCGGGACGCTCCGCGCGAGCGGAACGTCCCGGGTGGTCAGCGTCTCCGGTGCAGCCCCCAACCGGAGCCAAGGGCGGTTACGCGGATCCCTCCCGAAGGGGTTGGTCCGGGGCCGTGACCGCCTCGTCTGCGACTCCGCGCAGGTCGCGCCGGGTGCCTTCCCGCGCAAACGGAATGACCAGCAGGCCGAGGAGGAAGCTGCCCGCCGTCATCAGCGCGATCGGCGGGTAGCCGTGGCTCACGGCGAGAGCGACCGCGATGAGCGGGATGACGCCCCCGCCCAGTGTCCCTCCGACCTGGTAGGCGAGGGACGACCCGGTGTAGCGGTGCTCGGTGTCGAACATCTCCGAGATAAACGCCGCCACCGGCCCGTAGACCGCCGCCTGGACGATGGCGAGGCCCAGGACGAAGCCGGCGAACAGCAGAACGGGTGAGCCGGCTGAGATCATCCAGAAGACCGGGAACGCCGCCATCGCCCCCAGGGCCGAGCCGGCCATCAAGACCTTGCGCCGCCCGACGCGGTCGGACAGATGGGCACAGGCCGGGATGAGAGCGACCTGGAGGATCGCTCCGATCGATAGCGCGGCAAGCGCCGTCGATCGACTGTGTCCGCCGGTCGTCGTGGCCAACGTGAGGCCGTAGGAGGTCAGCAGACCGGTGTTCGCCGAGGCGCTCAGGGTGCCCGCGATGCAGATCAGTACGGTGCGCCAGTGGCGGGTCAGCACGCTTCGCAGCGGAGCCGCACCCTTCTGTCTGGCCTCGCCCTTCGCCTGGATCTCAGCGAACAGCGGCGATTCGACCATCCGCATGCGGATGAACAGGCCGATCACGGTCAGCACCGTGCCGATCAGGAAGGGAATCCGCCAACCCCACGCGAGGAAGTCGTCTTCCGGCATCAGGCCGAACAGGGCGAGCATCCCCGAGGCGAGCACCGATCCGCTCGGTGCCCCCATGTTGACGAACGAGGCGACGAAGCCGCGCCGCTCCGTGGGCGCCGTCTCGACGCTGATCGAGACGGACCCTCCCCAGTCACCACCGACCGCCAGTCCCTGGATGATGCGGATCGTCACCAGCAGGATGGGTGCCCACACCCCGATGGTCGAGTAGGCCGGAAGGATGCCGATCAGGCCGGTGGCCACACCGGTGATGCCGAGGGTGACGAGCAGGATCCGTCGACGGCCGTACTTGTCCCCCAGCAGGCCGAAGAGCACGCCGCCGAGCGGGCGGGCCAAGTATCCGGCGAGCATGGTCGCGAAGGCCAGGATGGTCCCGACGCCGGGATCGACCGCGCCGAAGAAGATCTTTCCGAAGACGAGGGCGGCAGCCGCCGTGTAGATCAGGAAGTCGTAGTACTCGATCGTCGTGCCGAAGTAGCTGGACAGCATCACGGTGCGCAGCTCGGACTTGCGAGGCGCCGCGCGGGAGCTCTGCTCGATCATTGGGGTCTCCACGGGGAGTGCGCGCCAGGCGCGCCGAGGACCTACAGGACATGGATGAGGTGCAGCACCGTTACCGCTCCGTCTGTGGCGGACCGCGGCGACGCTGGCGTCCCTCCGCAGGCGGCCTCGGTGAAGGGGGCCTACTCGCCCGGGTGCGTCCGTCGACCGGAGCACAGAGAGAGTTTCTGCTCTGCGGAGCTTTGCTGCGGAGTTTTCTACTCTGGGTCTCGCACTCCGTCAACAGCTCACACAACTCTTGACGAAACCGACGAAGCGGAGGCAAGGTTACCGAATAGACAGAGACACCTTCTGGCCAGCAGAAGACTACGGTGCAGATGTAGGAAGTTGGTCCCGGTGACCGGCTGAGGCATCTACTCCTCGGTTTCGCGCTCTCCCCTCGGAGAGAGGGCGAAGCCACGTCTCAAGGCCGACCCGATGTCGAGCCGTCCAAGCAGTCGACCGCCCGACATCGGCACGTGCGGCACTGATATCGAGTTCGACGTAGAAGGGAATCGGTTGATGGAAGAGCTTACAGAGGCTGTCGACATCCGAATTCTTGGCGCGGGCCAGAATTGGATGGATGTCTCAAGCCTGGTCGCGGTGGGGCTGGCCGGCTACTACAGTGCGCTCCCGCCGGGTTCCACGGCGGCAGCCATCTCGGGTAACCCGGGCGAGATGTGTATGAAGGCTCCCCAGCTCGTGACGGACGGGCAATACCACATGGCGGTGACGACACCACTGTGGTACTTGAAGATGGCGATCGAAGGACGCGGTCCTTTCACCGAACCGCTGCCGCTCAGTGTGATCGCGGTGTTCCCTCACGACGACCGGTTGGCATTCGCCGTGCGTCGTGAGACCGGGCTGAAGAGCCTGAGCGACATTCGCGCCCAGAAGTACCCGCTGCGTCTTTCCATGCCGACTCCGGAGATGCTCCATCCGGCAGGATGGGTGATCGAAGAAATTCTCGCCCAGTACGGGCTGACACGTGAAGACATCGAGAGCTGGGGCGGTGAGATCCTCCGTGACCGTCCCCAGGCGCTGAACTCCCCCACTGAGCCGCCTGTCGATCCGTCGTTCGACGCAGTCTTCGACGAAGCGTTTATGACGAGGCGCTGGCGACGCCTGGCAGAAGCTCACGACCTGCGCTTCCTTCCGGTCGACGACGACGTCCTCAGCCATTGCGAGGCGCTCGGCATGGAGCGCGGCGTGATCGAGAAGGGACGCCAGCGCGGTGTGGACGACGATGTACCGACGGTCGACTTCAGTGGCTGGGCGCTTTTCTGCCGGTCCGACATGAGCGAGCGCATCGCCTACCTCACCGCGGCAGCGCTGGACGCGAAGTCCGCGGAGATCTCGGCACGATTCACCGGCGACTTCGCAGCGATGACGAGGCCCATCGAACTCGCCCGGCTGACCGACACCTCGATGCCGATACATCCGGGTGCGGCTGCCTATTACCGTGAACAACTGGCAGCGCAAGCAGCACAGTCCTCGACGTCATGACGGCAGCGACCCGGTAAACCTGGATCGTACCGAGAACCGGTGCCTCTCTCTGCGAAGCCGGCACGGACCCGGTCACACAGTTTCGCGTGAACATTCCTGATGTACGGAGTCGTGCCGACATCTCAGGGCGGGCTGTCGACACGACTCCAGCCAGTTCTCGACGCAGCGATACGCTGGGCGGAGTCGATTCCCGTACGCACGTGCAACCGGATCGTGGGCGGTTGGCAGCGGGGTCAGGGGCAGTCAAGCCGCAGACGGCCCGTTCGAAACTGCCCACGTTCTTTTGGGCAAGCCCTCGAAATACACGAGTTGCAGGAGTAAGTGAACATGCTAAGGCGATTGACGATCCGGGGTACGGCCGCAAGGACGCATCCGCGGCCCGGCCGTCCGCCCCGGGGCCAGAGCGCACCCGCCAGACGGTTGAGGACGATCCATGCCCAGTGAAGCAAGCCCTGGACACACCCTCGTGCTGAGCCATGAGGACGTCGAAGACCTCCTCGACCTGCAACAGGCGATGCGGGTGACCCACGACGTACTGAAGGAGCAAGCCGAAGGAAAGGCGGTCGCACGTGCTCCGATGCACCTCGACGTGGGTGCTGGAGCGTTGCGCATCGTCAGTGGTGCGCTGACCGGATCCGGACGCATGGGACTGCGCGCATCCGGAGCGCAGGCCCTCGCATCGGATTCCGGAGCGGCCATGCTCTTCGACTCCGAGACGGGCGCACTGCTCAGTGTGCTCGCCTATCCGTTCGCGACACTGCGAACCGGAGCGATGTTCGGACTAGCCACCGACGTCCTCTCCCCGCCACACGCCCAGGATCTGGCCATGGTGGGAACCGGACGGAACGCCCTGGGCCTCATCCGCGCGGCATCGTTGGTGCGCGAGTTGAAGCGCATCCGTGTCTACGGTCGCAACGAGGAGCACCGCGCGGAGTTCGCCGCTCGGGTCACAGCGGAGTTGGGGATTCCCGCCGAGGCATCCACAACCGTGCAGGGCGCGACCAAGGACGCCGAGATCGTCTTCGTTTCGACCAACACCACGCGACCCGTCCTCCACCACGCTGACATCACCCGCGGTGCGTTCGTGGCCGGCATGGGAACTCCCTGCGAGTTCGGCGAAGACCTCTATCTCGCAGCGGACCGGGTCATCGTCACTTCGGTGGAACACGAGCAGAACTTCGCCGAGGTGTGGCGGGACGGCTCGATGCACAGCACCCTGGTCGACCTGAATCGGACCGGCAAGCTCCCGTGGACGGCGATGTCCGAGTTCGCAACGGTCATCGCCGACAAACGACCTGGTGAAGGTACGACCGTGTTCCGGGAATCTTCGGGCGGGTACGGCGACATCGCGTTCGCCACCTGGGTCTACGCCAGAGCCCGCGAGATGGGTAGAGGAACAGAAGTCTCGTTCGGCTAGCGCCCTGTGGAGTCGTCGATTCGTTGGGGCCTGCGCCCGGGCGATCGGTCCACGGCTCCGCAGCAGTTGTGCGCCGGCCTCGGCACGGGAAGAAGGGGGCCGCGTCCGGATGTGTGACCGGTGGGCCCCGCAGGATTCCCGCACGCACTGCGGCGGGCGGGAGTCCGGCGGGCGGGCGACGGGAGCCCTGTCAGCCTGACATGCCCGGCGACACCATCCGGCGCCTCACTGCTGCCGCGAGGCGTACGGGCGCAGTGGCGGCTCGTGGTTGCTCCGCGGAGCCGTGGCAAGTGCGGTGGCCGCAGCGGGCACCACCACGGCGCCCGCCCGGGCGATGTCGAGGGGGCCGACCCCGGCGACGTACGGGTATGCCAGACATGTGCCGATCGGCAGTCGCCGTGGATCGGCGGGGCCCGGTCGGCTCAGTGCGTCGAGCACCAGTCGGAACGCCACCGAGTCGTAGACCAGCCCGATGTGGGTCACCAGCCTTATGCCGCACACCTCCTGGAGACCGATGTTGCGCGCCCCGTCCCTGACAGCCGTTCGGTGCGGGACGACGACCAGGTCGTCGCGGGTGTAGATCGAGGTGTACGAGATGGCGCCGGGGGTCTGGTCGCCGGAGTTCAGCGCGGTGAGGAATGCCGAGCCCGGTGTCATCTGGTGGGCCGCCGCCGCGCAGGGAAGCGCGCACAGTAGATCACCGGCCGCGGTGCCGTGCTCGGGTGTGCCGAGGCTGACCACGTCGTCGACCATGTTCCGGAGCCCCGGCCACCAGGTCAGCCCCCATCTGATCTGAAGGCCGCCCTGGCTGTGGGCGATGACGTCGGCCTTGCGTCCGGTGGCGGAGTGCAGGGCGGCGACGGCATGGACGACGTACTCGGCGGACTCCTGGATGTCCCCGGTCGACCGGCCGGGCAGGTCGACCGTGCACACGTCGTACCCCCGCTCCCGTAGCGCGGGGGCCTGGTTCCAGCCCCAGTTGAGATCGGCGTCCACTCCTGTGCCGTGGACGAGGAGTACCGGCTCGCGCTCTGCACGCGGGAAGCCGGCCGGGCAGTTCAAGGCCGCGGCCAGCCGGTCCGGTGGTGTGCTCAGCGATGGACCGTCGACGGGGGCGATTCCGGCCCACCGCGCGGTCTGCGCGGCTGCGGGTGGGACGGGCACCATCGGCGCGAGCACGGTGGCCGCGACGAGCACGACGATGAGGACGCCGAGTCGGCCGTGGGCGGTGAAGACGTCGCGTACGCGGTTGCCTCGGGATTGGTGGGGGCGCATGGGGGCTCCTTCCATCCGGTGTTCCGGCGGCTGGGCAGGGGCTGCACAGCCGAAATGTCACACGGGGCCGGTGGGGCCGGTAGATGAGAGGAGCGCGTTGCTCCATCGCGCGGGCCATCCTGTGCACGCGCACACCACCGGGGCGGTTCACCGTGCTCGGGGCACAGACGGGCCACTCCGTGTCAGGGGCCCGCATCCGTTCGGATGTCGGGCGGTGTGCTCACCCACTGCGCTTCCAGGGCCATGGCCAGATCCACCACGTCACGCGGGTGTGCCAGCCGACGCCCGGTGAGCACTTCGAGTCGGCGCAGTCGGTTGAGGACGGTGTT
This sequence comes from Streptomyces sp. NPDC005963, assembly GCF_040638655.1. NCBI lineage: Bacteria > Bacillati > Actinomycetota > Actinomycetes > Kitasatosporales > Streptomycetaceae > Streptomyces > Streptomyces sp. NPDC005963. Next base: position 506,952 of record NZ_JBEXVD010000001.1, read on the forward strand.
GCGGTGGCAGTACAGCCGCTCGCCCGCCCGCCGGGTGGAGCCGTCGCAGTCCAGCCAGGCCGCCAGCGTGGTCAGCAGTTCGTTCCGGTCGGCGGGTGGTAGCCGCAGTACGGGACCGAGCACCTGGTCCGCGAGGTCTCCAGCCAAGTCCGGTCGGGTCAGGGCGAACGCCCGGGAGAGCCGGTCCCCCACCTGGGCCAACTCCCCGTCCGACCGGCACGCGCCGAGCGCCAACTCGGCGAGTTCACGGGCCCGGCCCAGTTCGGCCAGACCCGTCACCACCGTGCTGACGCCACCTCGGGTGTGCGCCCCCACGGGGACGAGCGCGCCCAGAGCTGTGAGCGGCCGGGCACCGAGCAGTGCCACGATCGCCACCCCATCGTCCTGCGGGCACCAGTACAACTCGACGCCGTTGCGGACCTCGTACCCTGACTCCGTTTCGAGTGGCCGTACGCCGGGGCCGCGCAGCAGGACGACCGCGTACCGGCCGTACCGGGGCAGGCCCGGGCACTGGGCCAAGGCCGACAGGTGCGCGGGGTGGGTGTGTCCACGCAACAGTGCCTGAAGCACGGGCCGGTGTCGGGGACCGCCACCGGCGGACGGCGGTCGGGCCATGGCCCGCCGGTGCGCCTCGACCACCAGGGCGACGTCCCCGTCCGCCCGCCGCCACACATCACCGGCGGCATACGCCATGGTCGCGACCCGCCCCGGCGACTCCCTCACCACCCGTGCGACCAGCGCGTCCCACAGGCCGGTCGTACCGATGCGGTAGGCGTCCAACAGCGTCTGGAGCGGGACGCCTTCCCGGCCGCGTCGGTCGCCGACGGCCCATGCGTGGTCGCCCGACTCCGCCACCCTGTCCGGTGTGATGAGCCCTGCGACGAAGGCGTCGAACGCCGTCAGTGCGGACCGCGCCAGATCGGGCGGGGGCAGCGTCGGATCGCCGTAGTACGCACTGACCGCGCGCACCCGGGCCACCACGCCCTCGGTGAACGCCGGCAGATCCGGCCGGAGCAACTCGGCCGAGTGCCGTAGCACCGACTCGACGTCCGCCTCGGACGGTCTGCCGGGAGCCCCGTCAGGACTCGCCTGGCAAGCGTCTGCCTCGCGCACGGCCACCTCCGCCAACCGAAACTTAAACAAGGGTTAGCAATAATTCACATCATGCAGCATGATCCATGCTAGTAGAGCTTCATAACTCTCTCCATGATGGGTATCAAGTGCTCACATACCATGGACTGGCACACCAAGTGAGGGGACCGCGATGTCGGCGCAGGCACCGACCGGAGGGACTGCGGACACTACGGGGACCGGGGACACCACACCCGGCGAGGCGGATGTGTCCTACGGTGAACTCGCCGAGTTCTACCGATTGATCGACACCGTTCTGGCCCGCTGCCGTGACTTCCAGAGCGCACTGGCGAGCGTGGAGGACTCCCTCATGGAGCTGCGCGCCACCCGCCGCCCCGGTCCACCGCCGGTGGTGCTCGGCGGCTTTGCCAGACAAGCGGCGTGGGCGGACTTCTCCGCCGCGTTCCGGGCCCTGAACGGCGCCGTGACCCTGGCTCGGGCGGAGGGCTACCGCGCCGCCGTCGACGACGGAGGGCTCACCCTCACCGAACTGGCGCGCGTCGCGGGCCGATCCCGGCAACAGGTGACCCGACTGGTCAACAGGGGCCGTGACTCGTACACGGCAGGGCAGCATCCTGCTCCCGGCCGGTGAGGTGCACCCGGCCGCGGCCCCGTCCGCGGACTGTGGCGGACGGGGCCGGGTGCCGTGTCGGCGCGAGGGTCAGAAGCCGGTGATCCCGGCGCCGGCCGCGGCTTCCCGCGCGTCCTTGGGCAGCCGGGTGTCCAGCGGTGCCCGCTTCGCGCCCGGAGTCAGCCGGTTGAGCTCCCAGCCACCACGGTCCTTGGCGGTCGCCCGGAGGTTCCAGGAAGAAGCCATGCCCGCGTACAGGAACCCCTTGTCCTCGAAGGGGAGGAAGACGCGCACGCCCTGCTGTGAACGGTTGCCGAAGCCGTTCAGCGTCTCGGCGACGGCCGGCTTGGCCGGGTCGTCCATCCGCCAGACGTCCCCACCGCCGAGGGTGGCCTTCAGCGACGGCCCGACCACCAACTCAAGGTTCTTCTTCGCCGCCTGCGACAAGCCGTTGTTGACCGCGGTGAAGTGCGATCCGGGGGTGATCAGCCCACTGCTGTCGAACGTGGCCATGTACAAGCGGTCCTGGAAGACCGTAAAGGTCCACGCGTACGCATTGCCGACGTTGCCGTTGAAGCCCGACGGGCCGAACTTCGGCTTCTGCCCCAGCAGGTTGGGCTTGGAGGTCCACCGCTTGGTGTTCGGGTTGTAGACCGGCAGCTTCTCCTCCCCGTACAGCAGGGTGGTGCGCTGCTTCTGCGAACCCGGATCACTGATCCGGAAGACCGTGGTCGGACGGGCGGCCGAGACCATGTCTCGCTTGCGCAGCACGTCTCCCTTGGGCTGCCCGTACGCCTTCCACATGGTCTGCACCGCGCCGACCGCGGCCTGGTTGTAACTGCCCACGTACAACTCGCCCCGCCACTCGGTCAGGGCACCCCAGGCGATGCCCTTGCTGAGCATCGGGTCGGGGTCGTACTCGTCCCAGGAGAAGATCGGCTCCCAAGCCGCAGCGCCGTCGAAGGTGAGCCCCGTCGACGGGATCGGCGGGCTCATCCACACCTTCGACGCACCGCCACTGACGGCGCCCCTCTCACCGGGCACCTGAGTGCCCCAGCCGGAGGCGACGAGACGGTCCTTGAAGGTGGTGAGGTAGCCGGGGTCGTTCTCCAACTGGGCGACGACGTCGAAGGCGAACGGGTTCTCCTTGTCACCAGTCCAGCGCAACACCCGACCGCCGTTGACCCCGGGCGCGCGGCCCGCCAGATACAGGTTGCCGTCCGCGGCCACCACGCCTCCGCGCGCGCTGACCAGGTCGGTGTACGCCTTGGAGCCGAGGAACTTGCCGGTGCTGCCCTCGAAGGCGAACATCGACAGCCCCTGGCCCACGGTCTGACCCTCGTTCACCGTCTGACCGAAGAGGAAGACCACGTCGTCGTGGGCCGCAGCGCCCCGCAGGCCCACCGTGCGCTTGAGCAGCGGGTCCGAGGTCGGCGTCAGGTCCTCGACCTTCTGGGTGTCGGCGTTGACGCGCAGCACCTGGGGGGTACGGGCGTCACCGTAGATCTCGCCCAGCGCCCCGGCGTTGGCGCCCTTGCCGAACTCGCACACGTCCGCGTTCTTCACCACGTACGGAGTGGTGTTGCTGGAGTAGGTGGAGGAGGCGTTGCACGTGATGTTGGACAGCGTGCCGAAGTACGCATAGTCACCGGACCGTGCCGCGCTCCACACATAGGCGCCGTTGATCTTCGGCTGGAACCCAGACGGGCAGGCGCCGCCCTGCGGTTGCGGCCGAGGGCCGCCGATGGACTTAAAGCACTCGTCCACCTGGGCACGGGCCGTCTGTTGCACATCGAGCACCGGCCCGCGATGGACCGGCGCCGACGAGCGGTCGCGCTCCTGCGGCGCGGTGGGCGCGGCCGTGGCGGTGGTGTACGGCGTGACCAACGCCGCGAGCGCGGTCGCGCTCGTGGCCAGCAGCACGATGCGGCGGCTGCGGGAAGGTCGGCCAGTTCTGGACAGTCTCATGTCAGGTGCACCTCTGTATCGTCGTCCACTCCCTGCGGGGACGTGACAGAGCATCAGGGCGCACGCCCGAGGTGCGTCAACGCCCCTCGATGCGGTTCTCCTGAAGTGCCGTGGACCCGACGCATCCGACCGTCGACAGCGAAGCCCGAAAGGCACACCGGACGTCCGATCAGCTGCTCGACCCGGACCGGACCGGTGCCCGTGGCCTCCCGGACGGCCGTGGGCACCGGGTCGGTCCGGACGTGGTGTCAGACCCGGCCGCCGGCATTGTGGATGCCCTGATGCTGCGCCTGCTTGGTGTGTTGGTTGTGCAGTGTCAGCAGTCGGGCGATCTCGATCGAGTCACCGGCGGCGAAGGCGTTGATGATCTCGTGGTGTTCGTCGATGGCGTGGGCGCTGGGAATGCCACTACCGCTCAGGGCGACGGCCATGAAGCCGGGGGTGCTGAGCCTGCGGTAGATCTGGTGCAGGGTGGGATTGCCGGAGAGTCCGATCAGGAAGTCGTGGAACTCCTCGATCGCAGTGAGGTAGCCGTCGAGATCGGTGATCCGGCCGTCCGTCACATGCCGTTCGGCGGTCGCGGCGATCTCGCGCCAACGATCGGCCACGGCCGGGCTCAGGGGGCCGGGGAGAGCGGCGGCCACCCCGAGTTCGATCGCGAGCCGTCCGTCGAACGCCTCGTCCGAGGCCCGGGTGTCCAAGGGCACGAGGACATAGCCGCGTCCGGGGTCGCGGCCCACGAGTCCCTCACCGACGAGACGGGTCATGGCGTAGTAGACCGCGGACGGCGGCGTCCTCAGACGGGCCGCGAGGTCGTCGACGTCGAGGGTGCCTTCGAGCGGAAGGGTGCGATTGACGACGAGTTCCCGCAACTGTTCGTACGCGGTCGTGTCCTGCGCCAGTTCGAAGCGGCCGAACTTGCCGCGGAAGTAGCCGAGGGGTGCGCCATCCCTGGCGCGGGCGCCGACGACCCGGGCGAGGAACACCCGGTGGGTGCCGCCGACGACGTCTTCGATCACCTCGCACTCCAGGGCGGCGAGGGCGGCCGAGAGCACCGGTACGCCCCCGACACCCCGGTCGCAGTCGACCCCGGCGAACTTGTCGGCGCGCGGGCCGGCGAACTGGGCGGCGAGGTGTTCCTGGTCCTCACCGAGGACGTTGACCGCGAACACCCCCGCGCGTTTGACCGCGGCATGGGTGGGTGCCTTGGTGTGGGCGCAGATCAACAGCATCGGCGGGTCGAGCGAGAGGGAGGACACCGCGCTGGCGGTCATCCCGTGATCGGTGCCGCCCTCATGGGTGGTGATGACCGCGACACCGCTCATGAAGTGGCCGATGACATGCCGGAAGAGGGTCTGGTCCAGGGGCTGGGCGAGCGGTTCGGGCTGGTCGGGAGCCACCGTCCGATCCGGTACGGGATGGTCCGGTCTCTGGGCCTGGGCCGTGTGCGCGGATGCGTTTCCGGGCCGCTTCACGACCGCACCCACGGTCCACGGGTCCAACCGTCGACGTCGTAGTCGCCCAGGCACTCCTCGACGAGGGAGTCGAGACGGGCGGCGAGACCACCGCGCCGGGCGGCGTTGAGGGCGTCGATCCTGACTTGGTCCGCATTGCCCGAGTAGACCCGCTCGTACAGTCCGTGACGCCCCCCGAACTCGGTTCCGATCGTGTCCCAGACCAGTTTGAAGAGCTTGATGCGGCTCTCGGCAGAGGAGTCGGAGCCCCGGTAGAAGCGGTCGATGAGCGGGCGGAGTTCGGGATGGGCCAGATCACGGTGACTGGAGGGGACGACCAGGGGCGCACCGCCGAGATGCGTTTCGAACAGTTCCCGGATCCGCTCCCACGCCTGCGAGGTGAACATCCGCAGCGCACCCGCGTGCTCGATGTTGGGCATGACGGTCCCGCCGGGCCCTTCGACCGGGTCCATCGCCATGACCGTGGTGAGCGCCCAGGCCGTGTTGCGCAGGGTGATGACCTCACCGAGAGCGGCCTGTACCCCGCGGAAGCCGTCGGTGCCGTTCGATGCGACCGCGCGGGCGAGCAGCCCGGCCATCAGGTCGAGTTTGACGGCGAACCGGGTCCCGGCCTGGAGGTGGGAGCGGTGGACGAATCCGGAGCGCGGGAAGAAGGAGTTGGCCCTCTCCACGTCCCGGTAGATCAGCACATTCTCCCAGGGGATCAGTGCTTCCTTGAAGATGAGCACCGCGTCGTTCTCGTCGAACCGGGACGACAGCGGATGGTCGAACGGACTCGCGGCACGGGCCTCGTACGAACTGCGGCTGATCAGGACGCAGCCGGGGGTGTCCATCGGGGCGATGAAGGCGAGCGCGAAGTTCTCGGCCTTGCCGGCCTCCAGGCTGACCGCGCTGTTCTGGGCGACGAAGGTGGCGTGGGTCAGCGCCGAGCCGGTCGCCAGCATCTTCGCTCCGCTGACCACGATGCCCCGGTCGTTGTCGCGGACGACCTGGACGTACACATCGCCGACCTCGTGGACCGGCCGGCTGCGGTCGACGGGCGGGTTGACGAGGACGTGGTTGAGGAAGAGGGCCTGCGAGGCGTAACGGCGGTACCAGGAACGGGCGTTGTCACCGTACGGGGCGTAGAGGTCGGGGTCGCTCGACAGGCTCGCCATGAACGCGGCCTTGTAGTCGGGGGTGCGTCCCATGAAGCCGTAGCCGAGGCGCGACCAGGCGGCGATGGCGTCCCGTGCCTTGAGCAGTTCGTCCGGGGTTCGGGACGGGGCGAAGAACCGGTGGGTCCTGATGCCCTGGTCGTCCTCGAAGGTGAGGGTGTCGCGCAGCTCGGGGTCGTGCAGCGCGTCGTAGAGCCGGGAGATGGAGCGGGCGCTGGTGCGGAACGCCGCGTGTTCGGTGACGTCCTTGACCTTCTCGCCGTCGATGTAGACGGTGCGACCGTCCCGCAGGCTTTCGAGGTAGGTCTGTCCGTCGAGGAGTGTGTCAGTCATGGGATCCGTCCATGGTGTCGGGGCCGATCGCAGCGGGGTCAGGAGCCCGGGATCGAGACGGGCGGGGTGAAGGGGACGGGAGTCGGGCCGATCGCGTTGACGTCGATCTCGATGACGGCGGGGCCGCGGGTGGCGAGGCTCTTGTCGAGCGCGCCGGGGAAGTCGGCGGCGTTGGTGACCCGCTGGAAGGGGAGCCCGTAGGCGGTGGCCAGTGCGGCGAAGTCGGGGGTGGCCAGGTCCACTCCGCTGCGCCGGCCGCGGTGGACGTCCTGCATGTTGCGCAGCACGCCGTACCCACCGTCGTTGAAGACGCACAGCACGAGCCAGGGGCGTTCCTGGGCGAGGGTGCCGAGTTCGCCGAGGTGTACGGCGAGCCCGCCGTCTCCGGCGATGACGAGGGTGGGCGCATCGGGTCGGGCGATGGCCCCGCCGATGCCCATGGCGAGGCCCTGGCCGATTCCGCCGCCGAGGGGGAAGAGATTGGTGGTGGGGTGGTGGATGTCCAGCAGTCGATTGCCCCACTGGCTGGATGCGATGGTGACATCGCGGGCGATCACCGATGCGCGGGGGAACCGGTCCCGGAGGGTGTCGCAGATCAGTGCGTAGGGGCCGATCGCGGTGCGCAGGGCGGCCCGGGCGCGCGTCGCGGCGGCAGCGCCGCGTTCGCGCCATCCGTCCTCACAGGTGTGCTCCCCCAGCAGTGCGAGGAGTGCGGTGAGGACCGGTGCCGCGGCGCCGACCACCCCGGCGGCGGCGGGGAACACCCGGCCGATCGCCCGTGGGTCGATGTCGATCTGCACATGCCGTGCGGGGACGGGGAGCGAGTAGTCGGCGGTCTCGTTGGAGCGGAAGTGGGTACCGACACTGAGCAGCAGATCGCAGTCGGTGAGCAGGTCCCGGCCGGCTGGTGAGGCGGCGAAGTTGCCGACCGCCAGGGGGTGGTCCTCGGGCAGGGCGCCCCGGCCCGCGTTGCTCGACAGCACGGGGGCGCCGAGCTGTTCGGCCAGGGTGCGGAGCGCTTCTCCGGCCTCCCGGGCACCACCGCCCGCCCAGATCAGGGGGCGGCGGGCCGTTGCCAGCAGTTCCGCTGCGTGGGCGAGTTGCCCGCCGTCGGCCCCGGGGGGTGTGGCGACGGGAGCGACCGGACCCGTCAGGGGTTGCGTCGCGTACTGGAGGTCGATCGGCCATTCGACGCTGACCGGGCCGCGGGGTGGTGTCCGGGCGCGGCCGGCGGCGTGGCGGAGCAGGGCCCCGGCGTCCGCTCCGGGCCGTACGGTCGCGGTGTGGTCGGAGACCGCGCGGAGCAGTCCGGTCTGGTCGCGGGTCTCGTGGATCACGCCCCGGCCGAGGCCGAGGTACCGGCTGTCGATCTGGCCGGTGATGTGGAGGACGGACGCTCCGCCGGACTGGGCTTCGATGAGGGATCCGGCCGCGTTGCCACTGCCGGTGCCGGTGCTCGTCAGCGCGACGCCGAGGCCGCCCGTGACGCGGGCGTGGGCGTCGGCGGCGTTCACGGCTGCGGCTTCGTGGCGCACGGGGACGAAGCGCAGTTCGCGGTCGACGGCTTCGACGAGCGGCATGTTGTGCACGCTCACCACGCCGAAGACCACTTCGGCGCGTTGTTCGCGCAACACGGTGACCAGCAGATCACCGCCGTCGCCGTACCGGTCACGGTCGTCGGGTTTCAGTCCTGCCCCTTCACTGCGGTGTGACATGCGGGGCTCCGTTCTCGATCTGGTGGTCGGGATGGGGTGTTCGACGCCCCCGCCCGGTGGGGCGCGGGTCAGACATAACGGCCCACCCCGCCTCCGACGTCGACCGTGGCGCCGGTGATGTACGCGGAGCGCGGGGAGAGCAGGGAAGCGATGGGGAAGGCGACTTCTTCGGCGGTGCCGAGGCGACCGAGGGGAATGCCCCGGTCTGCTGCGAGTTCGGCGCTCCACCGTTCGTAGTCGAGGGGACTACCGGCAGCCTCGTGGCGTCGCCGCCACTGTCCGGTGTCGATGAGACCCAGAGAGACCGAGTTGACTCGGACGCCCTGGGGCCCGAGGTCGGCGGCCAGGGTGCGGGTGAGGTTGAGGAGGGCGGCGCGTGCCGCGGAGGTGGCTGCGAGTCGGGGTTCGGGCTGTCGGGCGAGGATCGCGTTGACATTGACGACGGCCCCGGCGTCGGATGCCCTCAGCAGGGGTAGGGCCGCTTCGACGGTGTTGAGGACGGAGAACACCTTCAGTTCGAACTCGTTGCGCCACTGCGTGCGGGACGTGCTTGTCCAGGGGGCCATCAGTGAGCCGCCGGCGTTGTTGACGAGGCCGTCCAGCCGTCCGAAGCGGCGGTCGGCCGCGGCCGTGAGACGGGCGACCGCTTCCGGGTCGAGTACGTCGGCGGCCAGGGTGATGAGCCGGGGGCCGTCGGGGCCGAGGACCTGGGCGAGCCGGTCACCGTCGCGGGCGCAGGCGGCGACGGAACAGCCCTCGGCGAGGAGCAGTCGGGCGGTGGCGAGGCCGACGCCCGAACTGGCGCCGGTGACCGCATAGGCCCGTCCCTTCAGTCCGAGGTCCATGGGTCCTTCTTCCTTGGCGGGTCGGGGCGGTCGTCGTGGTGTGCGTCCGTGGTGGTCGCGGGACCCGGTGCCCCACCGTCCTGTTCGGCGAGGAAGTCGGCGACGAGCGCCGTGAAGAGGTCGGGCCGCTCCTGGTTGGCGAGGTGGCCGGCGCCGGGGATGACGGCGAGTCGACTGTCGGGGATGAGTCGGTGGATGGTGCGTGACTCCTGTACGCCGGTGACCCGGTCGTGTTCGCCGACGAGCACGAGCGTGGGGAGCTCCAGTCCGGGCAGGGCCGCGGTGTGGTCGGTGTCGGCCATGGATGCGGCGGCCTCGGCGTATCCCGGCAGCCGCACCGAGGCCGCCATGACCTCGCGTACGGCGGCGACGGCGGAGGCGGACGCCCGGTCGGAGAGCAGACGGGGTGCTCTGACGCGGGCGAACTCGCGTACCCCGTCCCGGTTCAGTTCGCTGGCGCGTTCCCGCATGGCCGCAGCGGCATCGGGGGTGCGACCGGAGCCGCGGGTCGAGTCCGCGAGGACGAGCGAGCGCACCAGTTCGGGGCGGCGCAGGGCGAGCCGGGTGGCGATGACCCCGCCCCAGGAGACCCCCACGACATGTGCGGGGCCCGGTGCGAGGGCGGTCAGCAGGGCCGCGGCGGCATCGGCGAAGTCGTCCAGGCGGTAGGGGGGCTCGGGGTCGTCGGATCGGGCGTAGCCGGGGGCGTCCCAGGCCATGACCCGGTGCCGGCGGGCGAGTTCGGTGAGTTGTGCGGTGAAGGATGCGGCGGACGAGCCGATGCCGTGGAGCAGCAGCACCGGTGAGCCGTGTCGGCCCGCGGTGTCGACGTGGATGCGGACCCCGGAGGCGGTGATGTGTTCGCCGATGACGGCCGGGGTGTTCATACGACGTCTCCGGATGCTCGGGCGAACGCGCGGATCGCCCGGAGCACGGCGTACGGCACGATGCCGCTGGTTCGGGGGTTCGCCGGCGAGGGCAGGTTGGCGATCTCGAAGCGGTAGTTGCCGGCGGGCCCGGTGGCTTCGATCTCATGACGGCTCAAGGTGGCTTCGGGGTCGGCGACGACCACGGCTTCCACCAGGTCCCAGTCACCGACGGCCAGGGCCACGGACGCCGCCACGTTGCTGGTCGTGGGGAATGCGCGGGTGACCTTGCGGGCGGGGGCGCGCAGCACTTCGTACGGCACGGTTGTGGTGCGCAGCCGGGTCGTCTCGGCCTCGGTCATCCAGGGGCGCAGGAGTGATCCGGGGGCCTTGGAAGTTCGGATGGTGACGGTGTCGAAGGGGGCGCGGAGGGTGGCGGCGGCGAGTAGGTCGAGGCCGCCGACGGCGCCGGCGCAGAGGCTGAGCCGGCCGGGTCCGGCCAGAAGGCGTCGGTGCAGTGCATCGTCGGCGAGCGCCCCGGTGGAGAGGGCGAGCAGCTGCCGACCGGCGGCGATGACGGCGGGTCCGGCTTCGCGGAGCGCGCTCTGTCCTGCGCATTCGACGACCAGTTCGGCGCGGGCGAGTGCGGTGTCGAGGGAGGTGTGCGGCAGCGGCGGGGCGGGGGGTGTGGCCGGGTCGACGATCGCCACGAGCCGGGCGCCCGGTACCCGTCCTGCGTGGAGCGCTTCGGCAATGACGGACCCGATGGCTCCGTGGCCGATGAGGGCCACCGTCAACTCGTTCATGCCGGCACGCCGTTCTGTCCGGGGTCGGGGATGCCGGCCATGCGGGTGCGGACGTCGGTGGAGGGCGGTCCCGCGGTCCCCCACAGGTCGGACAGGGCGGGGGTGCGCCGCCAGGTGCGGCAGAGCCAGGTGTCCTCCTCGACCTGGTCGACCTCGGAGGTGTATTCGCAGACCAGCCCGGCCGGGTCGGCGAAGTAGGAGAAGGTGTTGTTCCCCGGTCCGTGTCGGCCCGGCCCCCACAGCGGCAGTCGGTCATGGTGCTTGAGGCGTCCGATGCCGCGCATGAAGTGGTCGATCGACGTCATCTCGTAGGCCACGTGGTTGAGCGAGGTCCACTCGGCTTGGTTGAAGGCGATGGCGTGGTGGTCGGTGTTGCACCGCAGGAACGCCATCTGGTGTTCCGACCAGTCGGATATCCGCATGCCGAGGACGCGGGTGTAGAAGGCGCAGGCGGCGTCGATGTCGATGGTGTTGAGCACCACATGGGCGAGTTTGCGGGGGATGGCGGCCCGCCCTTCCGGGTCGCCGGGGGTGACCGCCTCGACCTCGCAGGAGAGTTCGACGAGGCGGCCCTCCGGGTCGGCGAACCGCAGTCCGTAGCCGCCGCCTGGCTGGTCCAGTGCGCCCGGTCCGGCCAGCAGGGCGGTTCCGTGCGCGGTGAGCCGCCGGGCCGCGGTGTCGACTTCCCGGCGGTCCCCGACCGAGAAGACGATCTTTCCCAGGGCGTTTCGCTCCGCCTGGTGGAGTTCGAGGATGTGGTGTTCCCGGCCGGTGCCGCGCAGCCACGTCGCCCCGTTGCCGCGCTCGACCGGGGTCAGCCCCCACACCTCACCGTAGAACTCCGCGGAGTCGGTGGCGTGCGGGGTGTGGAGGGAGACCGCGCGAAGCGACCGCAGTCGTGCGACGGGTTCGAGCGGGCCGGCGGACCGCCCTGCGGCGCGGTCGGTTCGGTGTGCCCCCCGGACGACGGGGCCGGCGCCGTCATCGGTGTGTCCGAGGGTGGTGACGGGATCGTTCATCGGGCGACTCCTCAAGGGCCGGACGAGACTCAGGGGCCGGGCCGGGCCGGGTGCGGTCGGTCAGTCGGTCAGTCGGTCAGTCGGTCGGTGTCGGGGCCTTCCGTCAGTCCCGGGTGATCCCGTGCATCGCCGAGGTGGGCGGGTAGCTGGGGAGTTGGGGCTTGGCCGCACCGATGACCACGCAGAACAGGGCGTCGGTGGTGCCGATGTTGCGCAGGCTGCGGGGCACTCCGGCGGGGACCCTCACCAGGTCGCGGTAGCCGAGGACGCGACTCGCCGTCCGAGTGCCGTCCTCGGTGTCGTGGACGGTGACCTCCAGTTCGCCTTCGAGGACGAAGAAGACCTCTTCGGCGTCGTGGTGGGTGTGCTCGGGGCCGATGGCGCCGGCCGGCAGCCGCATGTTCGAGAAGGTGAAGTGTCCGGCGCCCAGGATGCGGTCGTCCCCCTCGTGGTTGCCGGTGGCACCGGAGCCGATATACCGGATCTGGGCCCGGCGGAACTCGTCGCCCGCCTTGGCCTGGAAGCCGAGGGTGTCCCAGTCCTCGTGCCGTGAATCACGGCTGGCCACGCAGGAGTCCAGAAGCCCCCGGAGGGTGGTTTCGGTGGAATTGTCGGCGGTGTCGGTGTGCTTGTTCACGGTGGGTCCTTTCGGTGGTGACGGGCTGGTGCCCGCTCGGGATGGGCCGGGCCGGTGCGAGCCGGGTCGGTGCGGCCGGCCGGCCGGCGGAAGAGATGGAAGAGGTGGAAGAGGCGGAAAGGTCAAGGAGCGTCGCGGTCGGGTGGCACGAGAGGCGAGGGTCGTCCGGATCGCCCCGAGCCCGACTCGCGGTGCCGTGGAGTTCAGGAGCCCCAGGTGGACGGTGACTCGTCCAGCCCCCAGTACAGGCCCTTCTGCGCCATGTAGGCCCGGATGCCCTCCCGGCCCTTCTCGCGGCCGATGCCGCTCTCCTTGACCCCGCCGAACGGAGTGGAGGCGGAGAGTTGTTTGTAGGTGTTGACCCACACCGTGCCCGCCTCGATCCGGCGCGCGAGGTGCCAGGCCCTGCGGTAGTCACGGGTCCAGATGCCGCACGCCAGTCCGTACGGGGTGGAGTCGGCCAGTTCGGTGAGCTCCTTTTCGTCGTCGTATGGGAGGACCGCGAGCACCGGGCCGAAGATCTCCTCCTGACAGACGCGCGAGGCGGGGTCAAGACCGGTGATCACGGTCGGGCGCACGTAGTAGCCGCCGTCCAGAGCGGGTCCGGTGGGGCGTTGGCCCCCGGTGCGGATGTGTCCGCCCTCGTCGCGTGCGAGTTGGACGTACGACTCGACCCTGGTGCGGTGCTCCGCGGAGATCAACGGGCCCATGTGGGTGCCCTTCGCCATCGGGTCGCCGATCACCAGACGTTCGGCAGCCGCCACGATCCGGCCGGTCAACTCCTCCTGTACGGAGCGGTGGACGAAGAGCCGGGAGCCCGCGACGCACGCCTGCCCCTGCGAGGAGAAGATTCCGAAGACCACGCCCCGGACCGCCTGGTCCAGATCGGCGTCGGGCAGCACGATCACCGGTGACTTGCCGCCGAGTTCCAGGGAGACGGGCATCAGTTTCTCCGCGGCGATCGAGGCGATGCGACGGCCGGTCGCCGTACCGCCGGTGAAGGCGACCTTGCGGACTCCCGGGTGCCGCACCAGTGCCTCACCCACCACCCCGCCGGCCCCGGGCAGCACGCTGACCAGACCCGGGGGCACACCGGCACGCAGGAGCAGATCGCCGAGTCGCAGGGCGGCGAGCGGCGACCACTCGGCCGGTTTGATCAGCACCGCGTTGCCGGCCGCGAGGGCCGGCGCGACCTTCTGGGCCTCGCTGGCGATCGGCGAGTTCCAGGGGGTGATGGCGGCGACCGGGCCGATCGGTTCGTGCACGCTCATGCTCAGATAGGCGCCACGTGCGGTGGTGAGCGTCTCGTCCAGGGTTTCGAGGGCCGCGGCGGTGTACCGGAAGGTTCCGGCGGCACTCGCCACCAGTGCCCGTGTCTCTGCGAGCGGTTTGCCGATGTCCCGGGTCTGGAGCCGGGCGAGTTCCTCCGACTCCTCCTCCATGAGTGCACCGGCTCGGTGGAGCAGTCGGGCGCGCTCATGGGGAAGGAGGTTCCGCCAGGCCGGATCGTGCATGGCGGCGGCACCTGCCCGTACCGCGTCGTCGACGTCCTCGGCGGTGGCGGTCGTGACCTCGGCGAAGGCTCTGCCGGTCGCCGGGTCGACCGACGCCATGGCCGGTCCCCGACCGGGTCGGTGCCGGCCCGCCACGATGATGTCCATGCCCCCGTTGGCCATGAAGCCCTCTCTCCACTGGTTCGTTGAAGGCGTCGCCGGGCTCCGTCGGTGCTCTCAGCACTGAATCGGCGTGCCGGTTCGCTCAGCGGAAGAAAACTTAGATCTAAGTCTCTTAGAGCGTCAATACATAGTGCTGTTATTCTTCGCTCTCAGTCTTTTCCATGACGACCCGTAGGCAGGCGCGCACGTGAGCCATCGACCCGACAGGCGTTCCACCGCGTCCGATTCCGCACCTTCGGCGCCGAAGGACCGGGCCCGGGAGGACCACCCCGACGAGGTGGACCGGATCATCACCGAGTGGCGGACCGAGCGACCGGGCCTCGACGCGAGCAGCATCGATGTCGTGGGCCGGATCACCCGCTGCGGACTACTGGTCCGCAATCTGTCGAACCGCATGTACGACCGCCACTCCATCAACCAGTCGATCTTCGACGTGCTGGCGAGCCTGCGCCGGATGGGACCCCCTTATCGCAAGACCGCACGCGAGTTGGCGACCTCGTCCCTACTGACCTCGGGCGGGATGACGATGAGACTCGACCGGATGGAGCGGGACGGGCTGATCCGCAGGATCCGCTCGGCCGAGGACCGCCGGAGCGTGTACGCGGAGTTGACTCCGGCCGGCTTCGCACTGATCGACCGCATCATCGATGAGCACCTGGAGCGCGAGCGCGAGATGCTGGAGTCGCTGGACCCCGAGGAGCAGCAGCAACTCGCCGGGTTGCTGAAGAAGCTCGAAACCCGACTGCGCGATCTGGACTGACCGACCGCCAGCGCCCCACCCGAGTGTTCTCCGGCCTCCGTGGCACGCGGCACCAGCCGCACCACGGAGGCCGGAACATTTTCAAAGACACACATCTCAACAACTTAACTAAAAGCTTCTTTGACCTAAGCCTTGTGTAGTCCGGAGGACGGGGTCTATGGTCTCGGCAACGTCGATCAATCCTCCAGGTCACAGGCCCGTCACCGCCGCACATGCCGGCGCCGGCCCATCTGACGCACATCCGACTACGAGGCTTGAGTCCACGCCCCCGCCGTCCCCGCCCAGTGAGCGGGTGATCGTCGAAGGGGCCACGAAGGGAGCCATCCGTGCCGACTCCGACCATCGCCGGGTCCACCCCGCACACCGCACTCGCGACCGGGACCCCGGAGGGGGAACCGCACGACGAACGCGCATTCCGGATGCGCCGTACCCATGCGTTCATGGACGCCCACGAACTCGACGGCCTCATCGTCTTCGGCGCCGATCGAAGCGACCGCTACGACGCCGGCCAGTACCTCTTCCGTGACCGCCGCTACCAACACTTCGTCGTCCCCCGGCACGGCGAACCCACGATGGTCTCCTTCGCCGCACAGGTCGCGGCACAGAACCAGCTCACCCGGGAGCGCGGTCTCCAGTCGTGGATCGAGGACATCCGCGTGGGCTCCGCACCGGAGCTCCTGCCGGAGATCGTGCGGGAGAAGCACCTCGGTCGCGGCCGGCTCGGTGTGATCGGAGCCGGCTACGGATCACCGTTCTACCCGGGCGGTTGGGTGCCGCGGTCCGTCTGGGACGCGATCAGCGAACGACTGCCCGACGCCACGCTGCTCGACGTCACCCGCGACTACGGACTGGTGATGGCCCGGCGCAGCGACGAGGACCTGGAGCACATCGCCACCGCAGCCGCGGCCGGGGACGCGGCCATCGAAGCCATGATGGCGCTGGCAGCACCGGGCCAGGACGAGACAGCGCTGTACGCCGAGGGCGTGGCGACGATGATGCGCAAGGGGATGCGCGTCACCTGGATGCTCTTCCAGACGGGCCTCGACAACTACGCCTGGGGAGAGCCCACCTGGCTGACCCGCCCCGAGCAGGCCCGGAAGCTGGAACGCTCCGACATGGTGTGGGCCGAGATCTTTCCCAACTACGCCGAGCTGAACACCCACGTCAACATGAGCTTCACCCTCGGCACCCCACCCGCTGAGACACTGCGCTGCGCCGAGGTGGCCCGTGCGTCCTACGAGGCCGGTGTTGCCGCGGTACGACCCGGGGCCTCCTTCGCCGAGGTGTGCGCGGCCATGGAGGTACCGCTCACCGAGGCCGGGATGTGGCATCTGACCCCGCAGTTCGCCTCACTGAACCCCTTGTTGTCGGGAGGCGGATCGGCCCTGGGCATCCGGGACCACGTCGACTCCTTCGCCGACGCCTATCCGTACGCGGACGGACACGCGGGCCCCTTCTTCGACTTCGAGATCGAGGCCGGCATGACCTTCTCCCTCCAGCCGGACGCCAGGCTCGGCAGGCGGGGCGCGATCGTGGGCGGAGTGGTGGCCGCGACGGAGTCCGGTTGCCGCGAGTTCAACACGGTCTCCACCCGGCTCAACTCGGTGGAGGCATAGGCATCGGCCGAACCTCCCGGGCATCGCGCCCATGACGGTTCGCCGAGGTGGGCACCGGCCTCGTGCCAGGCGCCAACCCGACCTCGTCGTATCCGGCCGGTTCAGCCCGTTTCGGTCGGATACGATCCACTTCGACCGGTCATACGGTCACCACAGCCACCCGCACACAGCGCCACGGACGCCCTCGATCCGGCCTTCCGGCCGGCACCCCCGCACGTCGGCCCGTACGCGTCGCTTCCGGCCGAGTCACCCCGGCCGACACCGGGCCCTGCCCCGCGCTCCGGCCCCGCAGTCGGCACCTGGGCGACCGGCCCCTCCGGCCCCCTCAGCCGGACCTCGCACCACCGGGTATCCCCGCACCCCGGTCATTCGTCCCTTCCGGCCGGACTGCCCGGCCACCCTCCCGGCAAGGTGGTATTGATCATGACAAAGCGGCCTCCGTCGCTCAACCGACGCTCCCTTCTGCACGGCATGGCGGCCGTGGGCGCGGGCGGCCTGCTGGCCGCCTGTGGCGACGGGTCCGGTCGAGGTTCCGGCTCCGGCTCCGGTAAGTCGGGTTCCGGTGGCAACCTCCCGTCCTCCCTCAGACAGCTCGCCGACAAGGCAACCAAGGAGGGTTCGGTACGGCTCTTCGTCAGCACCGACTCCCGCACCCCCGCGCACGCCCGGAAGCTCGCCCGGGCCTTCCGCGCCGACACCGGCGCCGACATCGAGATCAAGTTCGTCAGCGGCGAGCCGGACCCGGCGTTCGCCAACAAGCTGGTGCAGGAGGCGAAGGCGCAGGTCGCACCGTCGATCGATGTGTTCGCGACCACGCCCTTGGTGGTCAAGCAGCTCAGCGGCGCCGGTCTCGTCCAGTCGGTCGACTGGGGCTCCATGGAGGGGGTGGCCGCAGCCGACGTGTGGGCGGACCAGCAGGGCATCTACATCGCCGAGATCGCCCGGACGGTCCTCTACAACACCAAGGACGTCAAGGCGGATGACGCCCCGAAGTCCTTGGAGGACCTGCTCACCGACACCTGGCGGGGGAAGATCGTCACTGCCGGGCTGCCCGATGTCTTCAGTCCACTGGCCGCCGGCCTCGGCGTCGACAAGACGCTGGACTTCGTGCGCCGACTGCTGGAGAACGGCAGGGTCTCCCTGGCATCGGTGCCGACCGCCATCCGAACCCAGGTGAGCAGCGGGGAGTTCCCGATCGGCTACGGCGTCCGGATCGGCGAGCGCCAGCGCGTGTCGAAGGCACCGGTCGACTACGCCCCCGTCAAGGTGCCCGTGGTGCCGCGTGCCGGCCTCGTCATCAAGGGTGCGAAGAACCCCTCCGCCTCGCAGCTCTTCCTGTACTGGCTCAATGCGACCGAGCAGGGCCGCAAGCAGGCGTACGAGGTTCTCGACTGGCCCCGGTACACCACCCCCGGCACCGATCTGCATCTGCTGGCCGAGAAGGCGGGCGGTGTGATGACCGCGGAGACGGACTGGTGGATGAACGAGTACGAGAAGGTCAACCAGCAGGTCGCGCAATTGCTGAGGAAGTAGTGATGGGGTCGGACAAGGCATCTGAACTGATCACCTCGCGCCCGGCCCCCGTGGGCCGCCGCACCGAGGAGAAGGGAGCCCCCGGTGAGGGGGCTCCCCCGCCGGGCCGCACCGGACGACGGCGGGTCGATGCCCCGCTGGTCGTGGTGCGGGTGATGATCGCGCTGTTGTGCGCGGTGCTCGTCATTCCGATGGCCGGACTGGTCTGGGCGGCCTTCGGGCCGGGAGAGGGCTTCGGCGGCGGCGAACTGTCGTTGGACAACTTCCGTACGGTGCTCGGCTCCAGCGGGCTGGCGGGAACACTGCTGCGCACCCTCGTTCTCGGCGTGGGCAGTGTGGTGGTGATGCTGGTCGTCGCCGTGCCGCTGGCCTGGCTCTACGCCAGGACGGATCTGCGCGGCAAGAGCGTGATCCTCTTCCTGGCCGCGGCGAAGATGGCGATCCCCGGCTTCCTGGTCGCCCTGGGCTACATCTTCATGTTCAACCCGAGCAACGGGATCATCAACACCTGGTGGGGAGATTTGGGCGGGAGTGGCCCGCTGACGGATGTCTACAGCCTGAAGTGGATCATCCTGCTCCAGGGGTTGGACTTCGCCGGCCCGGCCTTCTTCATGCTCGTCCCCACTCTGAGGGTCATCGACGTCAACGTCGAGGAGGCCGCTGCCGTCCACGGCATCCCCCGCTGGCGGGCGGCCATCCAACTGTTGTTGCCGATCGCGGCACCGGCGATCGCAGGGGTGTCCATCTTCTTCTTCATCGTCGCCGTCGAGGTGTTCGACTACGCGGGGATGCTCGGGATGCCCGCGCGGATCACGGTGCTGTCCACCCTGATCTACCAGTACACCCAGGGCACCACCGGATCCCCCGAGTACGGCAATGCAGCGGCCGTCGGACTGGGCATGGCGTTCGGGATCGGCCTGATCATGCTCGCCTACTACCGGGCGATGCGGCGGGCCGGCCAGATGGCCACAGTCACGGGCAAGCGCGCGGCCCGCGAACCGATCAGACTCTCCCGCAAGGGCCGCATCGCCGGGTACGGCTTCATCGGCCTGTACGCACTCGTCGGTGTGGTGCTGCCGGTGTTGACCCTCGTCTGGGCCTCTCTGGTGCCCTATCTGCGGCCCCCGTCGGCGGAGGCGTTCGGCGAGTTGTCCTTCGCCGCCTACACCGACGCCGCCTACGACCTCGGCGAAGTACTCCCGACGACGCTCCTCCTGGTGGCCGTGGTGCCGACGGTCGCCGTGGCGTTCGCCGCCTGCGCCGGATGGCTGGTCACCCGCACCACGGTACGGGGCCGACGCGGACTCGACGCGCTCATCATGATGACCCTGGCGATCCCGTCGATCGTCATGGCGGTCTCCTTCGTGTACGTGGGACTCTCCACGTATCGATGGCTACCGCTCTACGGAACCGCGGCCTTCCTCGCCCTCGTGGTGGCCTGTCGGTTCGTGGCGACGGCGTACCGCACCCTCCACGGAACGATGCTCCAGGTACACGGCGAACTGGAGGAGGCCGCGGCGGTCTCGGGAATCCGTCGGGGTCGGGCGTTCGTCTCGGTCGTCCTGCCCGTGGTGCGCGGCAGTCTGGCCTACGCCTGGTTCTGGATCGCCCTGCTGACCATCCGCGAACTCACCATCACCCTGATCCTCTCCAGCGACGGTACGGACGTCATGTCCACGCGGATCTTCGGCTACAGCTCGGCGGGCGAGACAGGGCTGTCCGCCGCCCTCGGCGTGATCCAGCTCGGGCTGATCACGGTCCTGCTCATCGCCTTCTGCCGTGTCGCCCGCCGTCAGTCCCTCTAGGGCCCTTCTTTCGGATCTTGCTGGGCTCGCGTGCCCTGGCACCGCGCCTCGCCGCGTTGTCGTCAATCACCAATGCTCCGCAGTGATTCATTCCTCCGCCTTGCGATCCACGGCACCAGACCCCGCTCCCTGATCCAGCCTGATCCAAAAGAAAGACCCTAGGAGTCAGACCATGATCGACCTCGAAGGCGTCTCGAAGTCCTTCGCCCAGGACCGCGACCGGGTGCCGGCCCTGCGCGATGTCTCCCTCTCGATATCGGAGGGCGAGTTCTACGTGCTGCTCGGCGCGTCCGGCTGTGGAAAGACGACCACCCTGCGCATCGTGGCCGGACTGGAGCGCCCCGACGACGGCACCGTGTCGATCGACGGCCGGCAGGTCTCAGGCCGCACTCCCCCGGTCTGGGTGGGCCCCGAGGAGAGACCGCAGGCGATGGTCTTCCAGTCGTACGCCCTGTGGCCGCACATGACGATCCGCCAGAACATCGCCTTTCCCCTCCGCCGTGGTGTGCGGCGCCCGGACCGGAAGGAGGCGGCGGACCGGGTGGAGGAGGCGCTGGAGATGTTTCGGCTGACCGAGCAGGCGGACCGGAAGGTGACACAGCTCTCGGGCGGCCAGCAGCAGCGAGTAGCACTGGCCCGGGCACTCGCGCTGCGCCCCAAGGTGCTGCTGATGGACGAACCGCTCTCCAACCTGGACGCCAGGCTCCGGATGGACCTCCGGATCGAGCTCAAGGAACTGTCCCGGCGTACGGGCATCACCTGTCTGCTGGTCACCCACGACCAGGAGGAGGCCATGATGCTCGCGGACCGGGTCGGCATCATGCAGGGCGGCGGGATCGTCCAGGAGGGCCCGCCGGACGAGCTGTACACCTCGCCGGCGACGGAGTTCGTGGCCAATTTCCTCGACCACATGAACCTCATTCAATCGGCCTCGGTCACCTCGTCGGACCCTCACGGTCTGGAGGTCACGGCGGGCGGGCAGCGGCTGCGCACCGGTCCCGGCGACCATGCCGTGGGCACCGGGCTCACCGTCGGCATCCGCCCGGACGACATCGTGTTCGACCTCGCGCACGGCGATCCCGCAACCGAAACCAACCTGGTGACCGGCACTCCCGTCGACCACCACTACCTGGGCGGGCACTTCCTCCACCGGGTGGCAACCCCGCTGGGACTCCTCACGGTCCGCTCGCCCACGGGTCCGGACGCATTCGCCTCCGGCACGGTACGTCTGCACCTGCCGGCCGAGAAGCTGATCACCATGGCGGCCACGGCCGGGGAGTAGGGCCCGGCAGCCGCGCCGAGGAAGCCGCGGTGGCGGTCAGCCGGTACGGCGCGATGTCGGTGGGCATCCGCTCGCCCGACCGGGCCTACCGGGACTCCGCCGGAACTCCGTCGGCGTCGACCGCTGATCCGCTGCGGAGGTTGCCGAGCAGCATGGCGATGAGGGCGGCGCCGACCGCGAGGAGGGCAGCGGCGACGGTGAGCGCGAGCGAGAAGCCCTCCGTGGCCGCAGTCAGCGGACTGGTCGACTCCGCCAGGGCGTCGCTGCGGCGTGCAGCCAAGGTGACCAGTACCGCCAGGCCCACCGCACCGCCCACTTGTTGGACGGACGTGAGGATCGCCGAACCCACACCGGCGTTCTCCTCGGTGGTGCCCGTGACGGCGGCGACCGTCAGGGCAGGAAGGCCCAAGCCCGCGCCGAGGCTCGCGACGAGCAACCCGGGCAGCACCCCGGACAGATAGCCGTCGCCCGGCTTCAAGCCGGCCAGCAGGAGCAAGCCGGCTGAGCAGAGCAGGAACGAGGCGACGAGGGTCCGGCGCGATCCGAGCCTGATCACCGCGCGGGAGGACAGCCACATGCCGGTGAGGATTCCGGCGCCGTACGGCAGGTACGCCAGGCCCGCCTCCAGCGGGCCGTAGCCGAGCGCGGTCTGCAGGTGGAGCATCAGCAGGAAGGCCATGGCGTAGAAGGCGGCGGAGAAGAGCAGGCTCGTGGCGTTCGCGACGGCGCGGGTCCGGAAGGCCAGGAACGGCAGCGGCACCAGCGGCTCGGCCGCACGTGCCTCGACCGCGAGGAACGCGCAGGCCAGGACGACGGCCAGGAGCAGGGGCACGAGGACCGCCGCGTCACCCCAGGGCGACTCCCCCGCCTGGAGCAGCCCGTAGACCAGGGACACGACGGCGCCCGTCCCCAGCACCGCCCCCGGTACGTCCAGTCGCGCCTTTCGGTTGCTCCGGCTCTCGTTGACCAGTCGCGGGAGCAGAACGAGGGCCAGAGCGGCCACGGGCAGGTTGATCAGGAAGATCCAGCGCCAGGAGGCGAGGCCGGTCAGGGCACCGGAGATCACCAGACCCATCGTGCCGCCCAGGCCCGCGACGCCGCCCCAGACACCGAATGCCTTGGCGCGTTCCTCGGGAGCGGGGAACATCAGGGTGATCAGGGACATCGCAGCCGGGCTGGCCAGGGCCGCTCCCGCACCCTGGGCGAACCGCCCCACCACGAGTTGCCACGGTTCCTGGGCCGCTGCACAGGCGAGGCTCGCCACACCGAACAGTGCCACTCCGCTGAGGAAGACACGGCGGCGGCCCAGTAGGTCGGCCGCACGTCCGGCCAACAACAACAGCCCGCCGAAGGCCAGGAAGTAGGCGTTCACCGTCCAGGCCAGACCCGCCGCAGAGGTGAAACCGAGCTCGTCCCGGATGCTGGGGAGGGCGACGTTCACCACGGTGTCGTCCAGGACGAGCATGAACTGTACGAAACACAACACGATCAGCGCTGACCTACGGCGACCGACGCTGGTGACGAGGGTGGGTGCTGGTGTCATGACCGGCGCCCTCGGGGCATGGTCGGTACGTCCGTCCCGGATGTGCGCCCGTGGCGCGGATGAGCAGGCATACAAGGACGCTATGCACCGGTCGCATTGGCCACAATCCGCTACGAGGCCATGCCGTATCGCGTTGAGGCCATACGCTGAAACGCATGGACGAGAATGTCGCATGTCCCGCTCCCCCCGGGGTCGGAGCAATCGTCGTGGGGGACTTCCCCCTGGCCTCGGGGCAGTGGGTGGCGCCGCACAGCCACCCGCAGCACCAGTTGGCCTGGACGCGGAGCGGTGTCCTCGGCGTCGCCGTCGACGACACCTACTGGGTCCTGCCGCCGTCCCGGGCGTTGTGGCTGCCTGCGGGAGTCGTCCACCGTACGGGCGCGACCCGCAACGCAGTGCTGCGCGGCCTCTACCTGGAGCCCGATCGGTGCGCACTGAACTGGGCGGAGCCCACGCCGGTCGGTGTGGACGGGCTGCTGGCCCATCTGATCGACCACCTCAGCCGACAGGACCTCACGCGCGATGCACGGCTGCGGGCCGAGGGGGTCGTGCTGGATCTGCTGCGCCCCCTGCCGACCACACCGATCCATGTTCCGCATCCCGTCGACGAACGCGTGTGTGCCGTGGCCGATGCACTGCTCGCCGATCCCGCGGATCCACGGAGCCTCGAAGCCCACGCACGAGCCGTGGGAGTGAGTCGACGCACGCTCACACGGCTGTTCGTCCACGACACGGGGATGAGCTTCGATCGCTGGCGGACCCAACTGCGGCTGCGCGCCGCCCTGCCCCTCCTCGCCGAAGGCCGCCCCGTGTCCCTCGTCGCACGAACCGTGGGGTACGCGACACCGAGCGCGTTCCTCGCGGCGTTCCGCCGAACGGTGGGCACCTCTCCGAGGCGCTACCTCAACGGTGACGCCGTCCTGGAGACAGCGGGACGCGACCGGCCGCATCACGAGGGGCAAGCCGTGAGTGACGCCGCTCCTGACCGTCAGGACTCGGGCGCGTAGGTGTGGTGGAGGTAGGCGAGCACCGCGCTGACGCGGCGGTGGAGATTGGTCTCCTCGCTCAACCCCAGCTTGCTGAAAACGGCGTTGACGTGCTTCTCGACGGTCGAATCGGCCAGGTGGAGCGCCCCGGCGATGGCACGGTTCGTCTTGCCCTCCGCCATGTGCCGCAGGACCTCACGCTCGCGCTGGGTGAGAACTGTCAGCGGGGCGTCGGCGTCGCGCGAGTGGGTGCGCAACAGCACCTCGACGATGCGCGGATCGATGACGGACCGCCCGGCGACGACCTCGCGCACGGCGTGCAGGAGCTGATCCAGCTCACCCACCCGCTCCTTGAGGAGGTAGGCCAGTCCGTCCGTGCCGTGTCGAAAGAGGTCGAACACATAACTCTCATTGGCGTGCTGCGACAGGATGACCACACCGGTCCCCGGGTGGGAGGTGCGGATGGCGTGGGCAGCCGTGATCCCTTCCGTGCGGTGGGCGGGTGGCATACGGATGTCGGTGATCACTCCGTCGGGCCTGAGCCGGTCCACGGCGGTCAGAAGTTCATCTGCGGTGCCCACGGCGGCGACCACCTCCACGAGGCGGCACTCCTCCAGTAGTTGGCGCAGACCCTCGCGGAGTAGGTAGTAGTCCTCCGCGATGACCACGCTCAGGCGCTCCTCAGCCACTGATCCGCTCCTTCACCGTCTGGGGGGTCTCGCGCGGCAGCGCCGTGAGCCGGGCGTTGATGACGGTGCCCCGGCCCGGGGCACTGTGGATGTCGAAGCGGCCTCCGACCGCCTCGATGCGGTCGCGCATGGCGGCCAGCCCCGAGCCGTTGCGCGGCACGTCCGCCATTCCGTGGCCGTCGTCGCTGACTTCGATGAGGAGATAGTCGCATTCCAGTGCGAGGCTGAGCGTCACGGTGCGGGCTCCCGCGTGCTTGAGCACATTGGTGAGGGCCTCGGAGACGAGGTAGAAGGCCGACTCCTCGGTCTCCGTGGTGAACCGGGTTGCTTCGAGGCCCGGTTGGACCTGGAGGGACACCGGCACCGGCAGTCTGCGGGCGCACGAAGTCACTGCTGCGACCAGCCCCTGGTCGGTGAGGACGGGCGGGTGGATGCCCTGCGCCAGATCGCGGAGTTCCTCGACGGCGCGGTAGAGGTCGTCCTGGACTTCGACGAGCGCGGCGTCGACGTCTCCGCCGTGCTGCAGCCTCACCCGGGCCAGCCGCGCCTTGACCAGGAGGGTGACCAACTGTTGTTGCAGGCCGTCGTGCAGACGCCGGGCGATGCGGCGGCGCTCGGTGTCCTGCGCCTGCACGATCCGGGCGCGGGAGGCGTCGAGCTCGACCGCTTGGCGCTGCACCTCGCGCACCCGCAGGGTGAGTTCGCCGTGGAGGTGGACGTTGTGGACGGCGAGGCCGGCCTGCTGGGCGAGGGAGCGCAGCACATGGTAGTCCTCGTCGGTCATGCGACCGCCGTCCTTGAGGCCGAACTCGATGACGCCGAGGACCTCTTCGCCGTACCGCAGAGGGTGGGAACCGGCCTTGCCTCCCTGGCGGGTGCCGGCCCGGCCGAGTACCGCGTCGGGCGCACCGGGGGTCCTCAGTCGGACCTCGACCCATCCGAGCCCCAGACCGCTGCGCAACTCGTTCGCCAACTGGGGTGCCAGGCGCGCGAGGTCGTGGGCGTTCCCCAGGGTGGTGCCGAACTGGATCAGCAGCTCGAAGCCCGACGGCCGTCGGCCGAAGACCCAACGCCGGGCGAGCCGGTTGAGTCGCGTACGCAAGGGTTGGAACAGCGCCGTGGAGAGGACCGCGACGAGCAGGGCGAACCCGATGGGGAAGTACTGGCCCGCGGTGAGTCCGAGGGTGATCGCCATGCCCAGGTACCAGAGGCTGATGATGAACCAGAGGATGCCGTAGACGACGGAGCGACGGACCGGGACGTCAACGCCCAGGATGCGGTAGCGGAAAGCCGCGTACACCACCACGAGCGAGGTGAGGATGTACGGGAGGGCGCCCAGCACCGTACCGATGAAGTAGAGGTAGCCCTCGTCCCCCTGCCAGGCCCGGAACAGTCGGGAGGAGGCCCGGGCGAGGAGGATCACGGCCCCGGCACAGACCACCGCCTGCAACTTCCCGCTGCTCGCGCCGGTCCGCTCCGAGGAGGCCCCCGCGGCCCGCCGGCTCAGGACGCAGCGGATCACCAACAGGACGGCCCCGCATCCGGGGAGCCATGCCTCCGGGTAGTAGAAGACGGCGAGATGGGTCGTCCGCGGCGAGACGCCCAGTGCGGGCAGCACCACCGGCAGGGCCAACAGCACCCAGAGGAGGCGCAGCACCACGCGTTCGTAGGAGAAGCGGTACGTCCCGTCGGGGAGCAACGCCAACAGCCGCACCAGCAGGATGCTCGCCACCAGTGCGGTGATCTGGGTCAGTTGGGTGACCGCCAGCAGCGGGCGGACCTGGTCCGCTTCCATCAGCAGCCAGCGGTTTGTGTACTGCACCGTGATGTTGACCGACAGCCAGACTCCGACGAGCAGCAGTCGGCGTGCCACCGGACTCGACGGAGCGTGCCGGACGGCGAACAGTCCCGCCAGGTAGCAGGGCAGGACCGAGCCGAGTATCCACGGCAAGGTGTACCGGTTCTGTAAGGCGAAGGTGCCGACGAACGCCGCGTACGCCAGACAACTCCCTCCCACCACCGCGACGGTTCGTATCAGCAGCCCTTTTAAGATCACCTCCCCAGTATCGGGAGCGGCCTTTCCGGGCAACAGACCGCGTGTCCAGGCGGCAGACCGCCCGTCGGGATGGTGGAGAACCTCCATGTCGGACTGGTGGCCTGCACGCTGCTGCCGATGCCCCCGCCCGTCGCATGCTTGGCGTGCCGCCGGAAGCAGGGCCACAGCGGTGCAGGAGCCACGGCCCGTCAGTACCGGGAAGGAGGGCGGTTCCATGAGTACGGCAGAGACGTCCAAGGCACCGGACGTGATCGTCTGGGACATCACCTATGCCTGTCCGCTGCGCTGCTCCCACTGCTACTCGGAATCCGGGCGGCGGCCGTCCCGTCAGTTGGCGCCCGCCGAGATGCTGCGGGTCGCCGATTCCATCATCACGCTGAAGCCCCGCGTGGTCGCCCTCTCGGGCGGTGAACCGCTGCTGGTTCGCGGTGTCCTCACGGTCGCGGAGCGATTCGTACGGGCCGGTGTCCGGCTCGGCGTCAACACCAGTGGCTGGACCCTGACCCGGCCCGTGGCGGAGCGTCTGGCGGACCTGTTCCATGAGGTGCTGGTCAGCGTGGACGGGGCGACCGCCGAGGTGCACGACCGGATTCGGGGCCGGGTCGGCTCCCACGAGCGGGCGCTGAGGACACTCGCGCTCCTTGACTCGGTGGCCGGCGAAAGACGGCAGGACGGTCGCTCTCCGCTCCGTTTCGGCATCGACGCAGTGGTGGTGAACAGCAACAGGGCGGAGCTCGAACAGTTCTGTACCGACATCGCGCCCCGGTTTCCCCATCTGTCGGCCCTCTCGTTCAACGCGGCCGTACCCGCCGGGCTCGCCAACCGCGCCGACTTCGTCCGCACCGAACTGCTCACGTGGGACGGATTGGCGGACTTGACCCACCCCGACCTCCTTGCGCGACTGCGCGCGCTGGCGCCGTCCACGGTCCAGGTGTTCACCGCGGACAATCTGAACCTCGGGGTGTTCCCCGACCGGCTCGCCGCCGGCGAAGACGCGCAGATCATGCACATCGAGCCGGATGGAGAGGTCCGCGCGATGCCCCTGTACGAGGGGACCGTGGGCAATCTCCTGAACGAGCCGGCGGACCTGTTGTGGGACCGGGCGCGGGCCCGCTGGCGTGACCCGTTCGTGGTGGAGGCCCTGTCGACGGTGCGCACCATGGCGGAGTGGGTCGATGCCACCCACCGGCTCGACCACCGGTTCGCGTCGGACGAGGTCCGGCTCCTCATCGATCGGCGCGTCCGGGAAGCGCAGGCCCCAGTCGCAACGGAGGCGCCGTCGTGTTGAGCCTCACCGGATACGAACGGTTCGCACTGGCCGACCCCGATGTCTACGAGGAACCGGAACGCATCGCCGACACCGACACGCGGCTCCCGGCAGCCGACCGCCTCCCGCCCGCCGGCTGGGACCGCGACGAGAGTGGCTGGTGGGTGACGTGGCGGCCCGGGACCCCGGCGGCATCGGACACCCCCGGCTGGCGGATCGTGGTGTCCGGTACCCCGACCGGCGCGGCACGCGCCGTGGAGGTCGTCGCGGGACACTGCATCGACCGCCGGTACCCCTTCGCCTTCCCGCGCAGTACCACGGCCGTCCGGATGTTGAACGCGGACCACGGCACGGGGAGCGATCGCGCCGAAGCCGGCACCGTGGCGGTGGTCGCCCCACCCGATGAGACGGCCCTGGCTGATTCCCTCCACGAACTGGCCGTCCTGCTGGACGCGTTACCGGGCCCGCGGATACTCAGCGGTCTGCCCCACGGCCGCGGCCCGCTCCACGTCCGCCACGGCACGCTCCTCACCGACCCGCGCACGCCTCCCCCGCCTTCCTTCGTCCTGCCCGACGGCGTCACCCTCCCGGACTGCGTCCGCGCCCCAGGTGCGTCGGCCACCGGCACCGGATTCCCGTACGTGGTCGAGGCGGCGCTACGGCTGTCCCCCGGCGGGGGTGTCTATCGGGCGGTCCACCAACCCGACAACACCGCCGTGGTGCTCCGCGAGGCCCGCCCGTACGCCGGCATCGACCGGTACGGTCAGGACGCCGTCGCCCGGCTGCGCCACCGGACCGATGGGCTGGCCCGGTTGGCGGGACTGGACTGCGTGCCGCAGATCGTGGACACCGGTACCTACGGCGGACACGCCTTCCTCGCGACCCGCCACCTCACCGGCACCCCGCTGCTCCATGCGGCCACCAGCGCCTGCCCGCTCACCTCCGAGTCACGGGCACGGAAGGAGGCACGCGGGTACGCGGACTGGGCGTCGAACGTCCTCGAACGCGTGGCGGCAGCATTGGAGGCCGTCCTGGCCCGCGATCTGCTCCCCGCAGTGCTGCATCCGCGTCACGTCCTGCTGCGCCCCGACGGTCGGATCGTGTTGAACGGGCCGTCCTTCCCCGTGCAGTCCCTCCGGGGCGCGGCGCCGGACACGTGCCCGGACACGGAGTCGGAGCAGTTCACGGTGCCGGCGCACCTCCGGGGTGAGGATGCCGCCCGGTACCTGCTGGCAGCCCTGGAACTCTGGCTGTTCCTGCCCGTGCCCCACCATCGATGTCCCGGCCGGCTGCGCACGCTGGCCGACGCCGTGCACCGGTACTACCCGCTGCCCCGGCCGCCCGACTACGGGCCCCTCCTGCTGCGGGCCGTCAGGTCAACGGCTCCCGGGCCTGCACACGATGCGGCGGCCGAACTCTTCGCCGGGGATCCGCCCGACTGGCCCGCCCTGCGCGATGCGCTGGTGCACGGCATCCACGCCGTCGCCACCCCCGACCGTCCTGACCGGCTCTTCCCCTCCACACCGACCGGCCCGCACCGCATCGGCGGACCGTCCTTCGGCCATGGAGCCGCCGGGGTGCTCTACGCGCTGCACCGTTGCGGCACCCCGGTTCCGGAGCAGTACGTCGACTGGCTGACCGGGGCCGCGAAGCGCTCCGCGCCCTCCCGGGCCGGCTTCTACGACGGAGTTCACGGGATCGCCTACACCCTGGACCTCCTGGGGCGCCGTGACGCCGCCCTGGAACTGCTCGACCGGGGCAGCCCGGCGGCGGACCGCGCGGCAGGCCCCGATCTGGAGCGGGGACGGGCCGGCATCGCTCTCACCCAACTGCACTTCGCCCGGGCCACCGGCGACCGGACGCTGTTGGACGAGGCGCTGGAACACGCCCGTCGGCTCACGGCCCTGATCGAGCGGGGGCCCCTTCCCGCCCTGCCCGGCCAGCATCCACCCCACGGCCTCCTGCACGGCCCGTCCGGCATCGCCCTCCTTCTGGTGCACCTGTACGAACACCTGGGCGAGACCTGGCTGTTGACGGCTGCGCACCGGGCACTGGACCTCGATCTCGCCCGCTGCCGGACCTTGGCCGACCACACAGTGATGTTGGACGACGGCGCGCGCGGACTGCCCTACCTCCAGGGCGGCAGCGCTGGTGTGGGACTGGTCCTGCACCGACTGCTGGCACACCGGCCGGACCCTCGGGCAGCCGCCCTCCTCGACGGCGTACGACGCACCTGCGCCCCCGTCCACGTCCAGAACTCCGGGCTGCTGCGCGGCAGGGCAGGGGTCATCGCCACCCTCGCAGCCCTCGGCGAACCACCCGCAGCGACCGCGACCGCGGATCACTCGGCGCGGCCCCACCACGAGGTCCGTCAAGGCTCGGACGGAGTGGCGCGGCCCCTGGTGAACCGGCAGATCCGGCGGCTCGGATGGCACGCGCGGCTCCACCACGGAGCCCTGATGTTCCCCGGGTACCGCCTGCTGCGGCTCTCCGCAGATCTGGCGACCGGATCGGCGGGCGTTCTGCTCGCCCTCAGCTCCGCCCTCGCGGAAGGTGGCCGGACCTTGGAGGTCCTGCCCTTCCTCGGGACGCGGCCCCACCCCCACGAGAGAGCGAAGGAGGTGTGAAACATGTCGGAGATCCTCGAACTGCAGGAGATGGAGGAGGAAACCCCCTCCCTGTGGCCTTGCAACAACAGCTACAGCAGCACGACCGGACTTGAGTAGGACCCGGTCCCCGTACCGCCGGCCGGCGGCAACCGTGTCGTCGGCCGGCGGGACACACTCCCCCGGGTGTCCGGGAGCGTCGACGAAGCGGAAGGACCTCATCTCATGCTGGCCCAGGGAGATCTCGCGGCGGATCCGCACTACGTCGACACGCTCGACCGGGTCGGCGACCACCACACCCGCTGGGCGTGCTCGGACCGGCCGGCGCCCCCGGGCTGGCGTCGCGGGGAGAGCGGCGGTTGGGTCCATCTCCGCCCCGAGTCCGTACGACTGCCCCCACAGGGTTGGAAGATCCATGTCTCCGCGACCGCCGACGGGGCGCCCACGGCCGTGGAACGGGTGTGGGACCACTGCATCGCCCACGGTCTGACCTTCAAGTTCCTCCGCAGCAGGACCATGGTCGAACTCGCCAACAGCAAACAGGCCACCCGGTCGGCGAGCGGCAAGGTCGTGACCGTCTACCCCGTCGACGCCCGGGAACTTGAGCAGACCCTCAAGGAACTGGAACCCCTCCTGACCGGGATTCCCGGACCGTACGTCCTCAGCGACCTGCGCTGGGACCGGGGGCCGCTGTATCTGCGGTACGGCGGGTTCAGCACGCGCTACTGCTTCGCACCGGACGGCACCTACACCCCCGCGATCAGCACCCCGGAGGGGGAACTCGTTCCCGACGTGCGCGGCGCCTCCTTCAAGGTGCCGCCTTGGGTCGAGGTCCCGACCGCCGTCGCCGCCGCCGTCCGACGGGCGGATGCACAGCCGCGCGGAGCCTTCCCGTACCGCGTGGAGAAGGCCCTGCACTTCTCCAACAGCGGTGGGGTCTACCGGGCCGTGGAGAAGTCCACCGGTCGCACGGTCCTGCTGAGGGAGGCCCGCCCGTACGCCGGTGT
Organism: Streptomyces sp. NPDC005963; assembly: GCF_040638655.1. NCBI lineage: Bacteria > Bacillati > Actinomycetota > Actinomycetes > Kitasatosporales > Streptomycetaceae > Streptomyces > Streptomyces sp. NPDC005963. The sequence continues at coordinate 538,301 of NZ_JBEXVD010000001.1, forward strand.
GGATTCCCTCGGCCGCGACGCCGTGGAACGTCTGGTGGGAGAACGAGCGGTACTGGAACGGCTCGCCGGGCTGGACTGCGTTCCCCGCGTCCACGAGCAGGTTCGGCACTGGGAGCACCACTTCCTCGTCGAGGAGTTCGTGGAGGGCGAACAACTCCATGAGGCGATCGGTCGCAGGCACCCCCTCTTCCAGCCCACCCCGCCCGGGCCCGACGCACTCCCCGACTACACCGCGTGGGCGCTCGACATCGCCGACCGGATCGAGGAGGCGATCGGTGCGGTGCACGCGCGGGGCGTGGTCTACGGCGACCTGCAACCCGGGAACATCATCGTCCGGCCCAACGGCAGCGTCTGCCTGGTCGACTTCGAGACGGCGTTCGCCCATGCGCCGGACCCCGAATCCAAGGGCTCACGGGTTCCGGTCGCGCCCGGACTGAGCACTGCGGGCTTCACTGCCCCATGGGCCCGTTCCGGCACCGCGATCGACCTCTACGCGCTGTCCTGCCTTCGGCTCGCCCTGTTCTGCCCGCTCACCCCGCTGATGCGGTTCGACGGCGCCAAGGTCGACTCGCTCACGGCCTGGACCGCCAGCCGGTTTCCCGTACCGACGGGATTCGTCACCCGGCTCCGTACCGAACTGGCCGACCCCTCGCGCGGGTCCGCTCCAGCTGCGACCGATACCGAGGACGTGGAGCTGGCCGTACCGGGTCTGCGCAACGCGATCCTGGCCAGTGCCACGCCCGAGCGGTCCGACCGTCTCTTCCCGGGGGACGTCCGTCAGTTCGACCAACAGGCGTGCACGCTCTCCCACGGCGCCGCGGGAGTGCTCCACGCCCTGCACCTGACAGCCGAAGACACCGACCCCGTTCCGGCCGAACTCATCGACTGGCTCCTACGGGCCGTCGAGCGGGTCCGATGGATCCGCCCCGGCCTCTACGACGGCATGGCGGGCATCGCCTACGTCCTCGCCGAACTCGGCCACCCGGAAGCAGCCCATGAAGCACTCGACCGCATGTCACGGATCGACCCCAACCGGTGCGGAGCGGCACTTCGGGGTGGTCTCGCCGGCATCGGATCGACCTGGTTGCACTTCGGACGTACGGAAGAGGCGGCCCGGGTCGCAGCACCCCTGGAACGCGCACTCGCCAAGGGAGCCGGACCGACCGTCCCAGGCATCGGGCTCATGGAGGGCTGGTCCGGAGCTGCGCTGTTCCTCGTCGAGCTGCACGCCAGGACGGGAGAGGAACGGTACGCACGAGCAGCCGAACAGGCGCTGGCACGGGACCTGGCGCACTGTGGTGTCCCGACCGGACCCGATGGGTCCGGAACCGCCGAGCGGACGGATCCCACGAAGCCTCCCATCGTCCAGGTCCGCAAGGGGCAACGTTGGCTGTCCGCACTGGACGGCGGCAGCGCCGGGATCGGCATCGCGCTCGACGCCTACCTGCGCCATCGCGAAGACGCACACTTCGCCGGCGTCCGTGATCGCATCCGAGCCGGACTGAACGCCGAACTGATGCTCACACCCGGGCTGATGAACGGTCATGCCGGGCTGCTCTATGCCCTGACCTGCCTCGACGGCGACACGACCGCCCGCCGCACCCAACTCCGAGCCCTACACCTCCACGCGGTCCGACCGCACGACCGACCCGGCTTCGCCCTCGACGGCATGCTCAGACTCTCCACCGATCTGGCCACCGGCACCGCGGGAGTCCTCGTTGCCGTCCATGCCGCGACCCGGGGCCGGGCGCAGGACGCGCTACCGTTGATCAGTCCGCCACCGGCTGACGAGCGGCGGTGAAGCTGCGCGGCGGCACCCGCCGGGACACCGACAGTCTGCTGCACAATCGTGACTTCCAACTCCTCGGCGCAAGCCAGGGACTGTCGCTGCTGGGCTCCGGTGCCTCGGCCCTGGCCCTGCCCCTGTTGGTCCTGGAGACCACCGGGTCTCCCGTCGCTGTCGGCCTGGTGGAGGCGGCGTGGACGGCATCTCTCGCCGCAGCGTGCCTCCCTGCGGGGTCCGTCGTCGACCGCTTCGACCGACGCGCCGTGCTCCTGTTCTGCGAAACGGGACGCGCTGTGGTGGGCGCACTGCTCGCCGCCCTGGTCCACTTCGGCGCGGCTTCCCTTCCCGCCCTACTCGTCATGGGAGCGGTGCTCGGGCTGCTCACCGCGCCGTTCAACGCCGCAGGACTCGCGTCGACCCAGCAGATCGTGCCCGAGGCAAAACTGGCCACGGCGATGGCCGTAAACCGAGTGCGCGGACAGGCAGCCCTCCTGCTTGGCCCCGTCATCGGCGGCGCGCTCTACACGGTCTCGCCCGGTCTGCCGTTCTGGTTCGACGCCACCACATTCGCGGTATCGGCCGTCAGCCTGCTGTTCCTGCGCACCAAGATGGCGGTGCCCAGGCCCGAGGAGACGGACGAGGGCCTGCTGCGGTCGCTGACGGCGGGGCTCCGGTTCCTGTGGCAGGACGTACCCCTGCGCCGGATGACCCTGGTCGCCTCCGGCCAGAACTTCGTCCTCGACGGTGTCTATCTGGCGGTGATCGTCCTGCTCGCCGGGGCGGGCGGATCGGGTACGTCGGTGGGACTGATCACCGGTGTTTCAGCCGCGGGCGGCATCGTCGGAGCACTCATCGCACCCTGGCTCGAACGGAACATCGCCTACGGCCGGGCCCTGCTGGGGACGGGAGTTGTGTGCGCCGTTCTCGTGGCAGCCATGGCCACGACCAGATCCGGTCCGGTCATCGGGGCGCTGCTCGCCGGTTGTGCCTGCGCCACCGCCGCTTCCAGCACGGTGATGACCGTGGCCAGGACCGTCCGTACTCCGCCCCACCTCCAGGGCCGGATGCACAGTGCGATCGGCCTCCTCCTGATGGCCACTCCTCCCCTGGGCTCGGCCCTGACAGGATTTCTGCTCGCCGTCCTCCCGGGCCCCGCGGTCCTCCTCCTGCTCGCCGCCGCCATGGCCCTGCTCCTCCCTGCCACCCGCATTCCCGAAACGCCTTGGTGACAACGGACGCCCCTGGACCGACCGACCATTGCGCCACTGTGCGCCGGTGACCATCGGCACATCGACTCGTCGCATGAGCAGGCGGTCGTTATGTTTCACCCCCGGTCACCGCGCCGTTCCCCCTCACTCTGCCACCGCACCAGAAACGTCAACTCCGCCGGTGATCGATTCACCCTGAGTAGTGATGGCCGCAGGATTGCAACGGAGACCTTCGGCCATGACAGGGCGTGCGGAAGAGAGTTGGGAGACGTATGTGGTGTCTGCGGTCGCCTTGGTCTCCTCCATGGCGGCGTGAGAGGAGTTGTTCCGGTGGCAGATTTCGCAAACGTGACTCGCGAGAATGGCCGAACCCCTTCACTTGCCACTTTACGTGTTCACACGGATGCGATGCGCTACGGGCTGTTTCCGCTCCGCCACGGCGCGCAGAGGTGCGGTCGGTCGGCGGTGTGTTCCAGCAGCGTCGACTCAAGGAGAAGAACCATGACCACACCTCCTCCTGTTCCACTCCGAGTTGCCCTGGCCAACGGCAGTTTCGAGCAACCCGCAGTGTCTGGTGTGGAGATCCTGCCGGACGCCTCACAGACACAGGCGTCCAAGTGGGTCCCGGGCTGGCTCACCACCGCCTCCGACCACAGGATCGAGCTCTGGCATTCGGGCTTCCAGGGAGTGCCGGCGGCCCACGGCGTCCAGTTCGCCGAACTCAACGCCAACGAGGTCTCCACGCTCTACCAGGACCTGCCGACCACCCCCGGTACGAAGCTGTACTGGCGGCTGTACCACCGCGGTCGCCAGGGCGACGACACCATGGCACTGGACATCGGTGCACCAGGCTCCACGGTGGAGCAGAGGCGCTTCACCGACGGCAACACCGCCTGGGGCTACTACACCGGCACCTACACCGTCCCAGCAGGCCAGACGCTGACGCGTTTCGCCTTCCGTTCCATCTCTGCCGCCGGCGGCAACCGCGGCATCGGCAACTTCCTGGATGGCATCTTCTTCGGCACCGCGGCCTATGTGCTGCTCGACAAGACCGCCATTCCCGCGGGGCCACTGGAGGTGGGCGACGTCGTCACCTACCGCATCACCGCCAAGAACGAGGGCGGAGGCGGTGCCGAAAACCTCATCCTGACCGATGTGATCCCCCAGGGCACGACCTACCTGCCCGGCTCGCTGCGCATCGTCGACGGCCCGAACGCCGGAGCGAAGAGCGACGCGCAAGGTGACGACCAGGCGTACTACGACGCCCCGGCGAACAAGGTCGTCTTCCACCTCGGCAACGGCGCCACCGCCGCGGACGGGGGCAGCCTGCCCAGTACAGAGACCCTGCCGGCGGGGACCACGGTGGAGTACCGGGCCACCATTGACCGGGCCAGCGGTGGCAAGCAGATCAGCAACACCGCGAGCGCCTCCTACGAGAACCGGCTCGGCAACACGCCTGAGCCCCTGACGGCCACATCCAACGAGCAGGTCACACAGGTCAAACCGGCTGCCGACCTGTCCGTGACGAAAGCAGCCGACGCCACCACCGTCACCGTCGGACAGACGGTGACCTACCGCATCACCGTCCACAACACCGGCCCGAACGACGCCACCGGCGTCACCGTCACCGACCGGCTCCCCGAGGGCCTCACCTTCCTGTCCGCCGAGGAGCCGGGAAGCTACGCCCCTGCTACCGGTCAGTGGAGCGTGGGCCAACTGGCCAACGGCGCCACCGCGACCCTCGTACTGCGGGCCAAGGCCACCAAGGCCGGCCTGGTCAGCAACACCGCAACGGTCAGCGGCAACGAAAGGGATCCCGGCACCACCAACAACACCGACACCGTAAGCGTCTGTGTCGAGCCGGCCCCCTCCTGCTGTGACCCCTGCGCCGGCTAGGAGCGTCCCGTACCGCGTTGCCACGAGGGGCACTGCCGACGACCACTTCCGCAGGGTTCGCCATCAAGGCCGATCTCCGAACCGCCGATCGTGGAACCCGACTGCGGCATCCGGAAGACGCCCGCCCCGTCACACCGTACGGTGTGACGGGGCGGGCGTCTGAGGGTATGAAGGTGCCAAGGTCAGGGTGGGTGCGACCGGGCGCTTCGGCCGAACCGGGCCGCGCCCACGACTACAGAGCGCGGGTCAAGCGGTCGGTGAGCAGCCGGGTGAAGCGAGCCGGGTCCGGCAGGTCGCCCCCTTCCGCGAGCAGCGCACCGCCGTACACGAGCTCGGCGATCTCCGCCAGTGCGGGATCGTCGGCGTTGGCGTCGTGTGCCGTGCGCAGTGCGGTGATCAGCGGGTGTGTGGGGTTGAGTTCCAGGATCCTCTTGACGTTGGGCAGTTGCTGCCCCATCGCCCGATACATCTTCTCCAAGGTCGGCGTCACATCGTGGGCGTCGCCGACGATGCATGCCGCCGAGGTCGTCAGGCGGGACGACAGGCGGACCTGCTTGACCTGCTCGGACAGGGTGGTGGTCAGCCACGGCAGCAGAACGGCGAAGTCCTGCTCGCGCTGCGCCTTCTCGGTGTCGACCTCCTGGTCGCCGTCCGTGGACTCGTCGAGGTCGACCTGGCCCTTGGCAATGGACTGCAACCGGTGGCCGTCGAAGGCCGGGACCCGGTCCACCCACACCTCGTCGACGGGGTCGGTGAGGATCAGGACCTCGTACCCCTTGGCGGTGAAGGCTTCCATGTGCGGGGAGTTCTCCACCATCGCACGGTTCTCACCGGTCAGGTAGTAGATCGCGTCCTGGCCCTCCTTCATGCGCTCGACGTACTCGCGCAGCGTTGTGGTCTTCTCCTGGTCGTGGGTGGAGGCCGCCGACACCAGCTCAAGCAGGGCCTCGGTGTTATCGGTGTCCTCGATCAGCCCTTCCTTCAGCGCCCGGCCGAACTGCGTCCACACCGTGGCGTAGCGCTCGGCATCCTTGGACTGCATGTCCTTGATGGCACCGAAGACCTTCTTGACCAGGCGCCGCCGCACACCGCGGATCTGGCGGTCGTGCTGAAGGATCTCGCGGGAGACGTTCAACGAGAGGTCGTGGGCGTCCACGACGCCCTTGACGAAGCGCAGGTAGTTGGGCATGAGCGCTTCGCAGTCGTCCATGATGAACACCCGCTTGACGTACAGCTGCACACCGCGCTTGGTCTCCTGTGAGAACAGGTCGAAGGGTGCCTGAGAGGGAATGAACAGCAGCGCCTCGTACTCGAAGGTGCCTTCGGCGCGCATGTGGATCGTCTCGGCCGGGGCCAGCCAGTCGTGGCTGATCTGCTGGTAGAACTCGTGGTATTCCTCATCGGTCACCTCGGTGCGCGGCCGGGCCCACAGAGCCTTCATCGAGTTGAGCGTGTCGACGTCACGAGTGGTCTGCCCCTCGGTGTCGGTGCGCTCGGTGGCCATGCGGATGGGCCAGCGGATGAAGTCCGAGTACTGCTTGACGATCTGACGGATCTTCGCATCGGACAGGTAGTCGGCGAGCCCGTCCTCGCTGTCGGCGGGCTTGAGGTGCAGGGTGACCGAGGTGCCGACGGGCAGGCCGTCGGCGGCCTGGATGGTGTAGGCGCCTTCGCCGTCGGACTCCCACTGGGTGCCGGAGTCGGTGCCGGCCCGCCGGGTGCGCAGGGTGACCTTGTCGGCAACCATGAACGCCGAGTAGAAGCCGACGCCGAACTGGCCGATGAGGTTCTCGGCGGTGGCGGCGTCCTTGGACTCCTTGAGCTTCTCCAGCAGGCCGGCGGTGCCGGACTTGGCGATCGTGCCGATCAGCTCCACGAGATCGTCCCGGCTCATGCCGATCCCATTGTCATGGACGGTCAATGTGCGGGCGTCCTTGTCGACCTCAACCGAGATGTGCAGGTCGGTGGTGTCGATATCGACGAGGCTGGAGTTGGTCAGCGATTCCAGCCGCAGCTTGTCCAGTGCGTCGGAGGCGTTCGAGATCAACTCGCGCAGGAAGATGTCCTTGTTCGAGTAGATCGAGTGAATCACCAGTCGGAGCAACTGGCGTGTCTCAGCTTGGAACTCCAGCGTCTCGACACTGCTACCCATGTGGGGCCCTTTCTTTGGGAACGTCGTGAACAGTGGGGAATCGGGCGGCAGCGAATCGTTGCCCGCTGTCGGCGTGTTTCGGGGCAGGCCGTACCGCGCCCGCGTTCTGTGCCCCTCCGTCACCGGAGTCAGGCATCGTCGGCTGCGGCAACCATGAGCCGGTCGTCAAGCGCGTCCAGACATGTGACGAGGTCGGCATGGTGGGCGTCGAGGTAGGGGCGCATACCGGCCAGGGGGCCGATGAGTTCGGCGGCGTCGGTGGCGCCGAGGGCCGCATGCAGGGCGGCCTGGGCTGAGCGCGCTTCGGGCGCGAGGTGGGCGAGCGCGGTGATCTGTCCGGCGAGGCCGCGCAGGTCGGCGGCGTTGGCGCGCGCCCAGGTGACAGCGGCGCGTTCGGCGGCCCTGGCCTGGCGGGTGGCCGTCACGCGCTGCTCGCCCGTGGCGCCGATGGCGCCGGGGCGACCTCGCAGGTATCGGCGTTCGGCGGCCTGCCGGCTCGCGACGCCGAGGGGGCGGGCGAGGTCGGCCCAGCTGGCGCCCGCCTCGCGGGCGGTTTCAATCAGGCCGGTCTCCCAGCCGGCGAGTTGCTCACGCACCTGCCGCAACAGCATCAGGGAGGCCAACGCCTGCTCGGGACCGGGGCCGGCCGGGTCAGGGGTCTCGTGCCGGGCGTCGCGCAGGGCGCCGTCTATAGCGGCGAGGGCCGCCGCGGCGGCGAGAAAAGAGGCCGGGCCGTGGGCATCGGCGTTGGCCGCGGACGGCTGGTCAGCTGCGGTCACGAACACCCCCCGGCGGTCATCATGTCGATGACATCATGACCGTCATCGATGAGATGACATGTTACAGCGGTGCCGGTGAAGCGCACGGTTCGGTCGATCCAACGGCCTGAATTGGTACCCACACCGGCCCATATGCAGCGCTCGAACGGCGAATCGGTCGTAGTGGTCGACGTGTTGTGTCGGGGCCGTCATGGTGCCGGGATCCCCAGCGAGCTGGGCCCGCACCTGATCGACATCGCGGCGGAAGGTGTGGGCAGCCGGCAAGGAGCTGCATGGGGAATCCCCGGCGCGTCACGCACGATGCGCCGGGGCCCGAGGGGCGTTCCACAGCTCCAGTTAAGGAGGCAGCGGACGTCAGCGCTTCCAGACCGTCGCACGCCAGGTCGTCGCGTTGCCAGCGCCGTCAGTGCCGACGGAGAATCCGGCGATCACTCCGGCGTCGTTGATCGCAAACGCCGCGGCGTAGGGGCCGAGAGGCGACGGCGGCAGCGGGACGACCTTTCCGTTGGGCTTCCACAACAGGGCCTTGTCCAAGGCGGGGTTACCGGCCGGCGGCCACGCGTACCCGACGGCTGCCCCCCGGTTGTTGATCGCCAACACCTCGCCGGCCGCTTCTGCCGGATTGGGGAGCACTGTCCGGGTGCCGTTGGCATTCCAGCGGGCCGTGTCGCCGTTCGGGTTGTCGTCCAACGAAGCCCCCACCGCGGTGCCCGCACGGTTGACGTCGTACCCCCGCCCGCGCCCGGCGTTGCGGACGGTACCGTCGGCCGCCCACACCAGGACCCGGTCGTATTCCGCGCTCCCGGCAAGCCGCCCGTGACCGAGGATCACCCCGTTGTCGGTGATCTGGCTCGTCCGGGCCCCGACGAACCCGGCCGGAAGCGGCAGCGCGCTCACCGCACCCGCTGCGTTCCAGCGGACGGGGTGCGCGGGGCCGCCGGTGCCGTCACGCTTCTCGGTCCACCCGACCGCCGTGCCCGCATTGTTGATCGATGTCGCAGTGCCGCTGTTGTCGCCGGGCAGGACGGGCAGGTCGATCCTGCTGCCGTTGGACTGCCAGCGCAGGGGGTGGGTGCGGTTGTTCTCCTCGGACGCATCGCCGACCACTACCCCGGAGTTGTTGACGGCCGAGGCGTTGCCACCGCGAGAGCCATCGGGAAGGGGCAGCCGCTTCGGGGTGGCGCCCGGTGTCCAGCGGACCGGGTTGGCGTTGGGCTGGGTGTTGTAGGACACGCCGACCGCCCATCCGCGGTCGCTGAGCGCAGTCGTGCGGCTGAACTGCTCACCGGGCAGCGGTGCCAGGCGGGTGTAGCCGGGACGGTCGGCGTTCCATCGGATCGCGAGCGGCCCGTCGGAGCCCTCCACGTAGTACTCGCCGACGACCGTGCCGCTGCTGTTCAGTCCCCTGACGAAACTGTGGATCCCTCCCGGCGGGATCGGGAGCAGTTGTGAGGTCGGCAGCAGTTCGGAGGGTTCGGCCACCGCCACGGGCGCCGAACCCAGGAGGAGCAGGGCAGTTGCCGTTGTGGCGGCAAGGGTTGCAGAGCGGGGAACGCGCAAGCGGGCCATCCGGACACTCCTGATCTCTTCAATGACATTGACGTACGCGTGCAAGGGCATTCCGTCTGTTCCAGGCCGTCAGGGAACCCGCGGCGCAGCCAAGTTTCCGTGCCTGATCACCAGTTGGCAGCATCGATCTACGAAACGGCCGAATTCATACACCCGTTCGTTTTGCGCTGTCGCCCATCGACCGATGCGTCCGCCCCGCCCCGCGGACGGGACGGACCTCCGGATGACGGTGCCTCAGCAGCACTTCTGGTCCCACGACGACGGTCGCAGCCGCCAGTCGATGAGCGCCCTCGCCCGCCCGCGCGGGACAGGAGACCGCGGCGGCTTCCGGCCACCCGCCCGGCACCACTCCCCCGCGCAGCACCGAGTCCCGGGCCGACCGAAGGCACCCCAGGCATCCACCACGCCATCCGAGAGACCCAACCCGTCCACCCCTGACCAAACCCAGGCAGCCTCGGACCTCTCCCTGCACCAGGAGACGGTCCCGGTGGGCGTCAGTCCGCAGCTGCACGCGCTGCCGCACGGGGGAGGCAACGGCGAAATCACCGTTGATCATTCAACATCTGACGTTGCACCTGGGTTCATGTCTCATACACGAGAGACCTCGACAGTTTGTCCCGGGCCCGTTGTCGAACCGTGACCGGGCCATGGAAGCAGACGATTACTGGAGGTCACTGATGGTCAGACGTCGCGAGTTGCTCGGCATGGTCGGCGCAACCGTCGGAGCAGGAGTGCTGGCCATGGGTACGGCCGAGGCCGCCCCGCAGGATGAGCGGAAGCACCGCAGGCCCTCGCACCGAACGCTCAAGGTCATGCAGTTCAACATCTGGCTCGGCGGCAGCCGGGTAGCGGGCGGCCGGGCGGGAATCGCCGACACCATCGCCGCGGTCAAGCCGGACGTGGTGATGCTCAGCGAGTCGAACCCCGAGCGGGTGGCCAACCTTCTGGCCGATCTCGCCGACCGTGGGCTGACCTACTTCGACAACGAGAACCCGGTCGATCCTGCGGTGATCTCGCGCTACCCGATCATCGAGCACGCGTCGTTCCCGTACTGGTCGAAGGCGGTCGTCTCGGTCGACGGCACCGAGGTCGCGGCCTACTCCGGACACTTGGAGTACCGCTACTACGTCAACTACCTGCCGCGCGGCTACGGCGGCGGCACGCCCTCGCCCCTGGAGACCTCCGAGTACGGCTGGGGCGAGATCCCGACCGGTCCGATCACCGACGTCGGCCTGATCACACGGCTCAACGCGGCCTCGGGACGCACAAAGGTGACCAAGACGGTGCTCGCGGACGCCGCGAAGGAGCGGACCAAGGGCCGGCTGACGCTGCTGGCCGGAGACTTCAACGAGCCCTCCCACCGGGACTGGAACCACCGGACCCGGAACCTGTTCGACCACAACGGCACCGTCGTCGCCTGGTCGACGACGAAGACCATCGAGGAAGCCGGTTTCCGCGACAGCTATCGCGTGATCCACCCGGACCCCGTCCGCAGGCCGGGCTTCACCTGGCCGAGCGACAACCCGGGCGCTGACGTCGGTCAGCTCACCTGGGCGCCGAAGGCCGACGAGCGGGACCGGATCGACTTCGTCTTCTACCACCCGGACCGGCGGATCCGGCTGCTCGACAGTGTGATCGTCGGGCCGTCCAGCAGCATCGTGCGCAACAAGCGGGTGGAGGAGTCCGGCAGGGAGAGGTTCTGGGAGCCGACCTGGACCTGGCCGACCGACCACAAGGCCGTGCTCAGCACCTTCCGCGTGACCACGCGCTGAGCAGGTTCGCACCCGGGTCGAGCTCGCCTCCCTTGGCAGGTCGCCGGCCTCGGGTCGCGAGCGAACCGACCTCGTCCCACGCGGGACACAACACCGAACGGGGTGTTGCTCCGTACCCGTTCACCACACGGAGGCGGCCCGGTACCTGTATGCACCCAGCGCCGATGCACCAAACTCGCGCACCAAGCGAAAGTAGGCCCTCCGGGCCTCCGGCCTGGTGAAGTGCTCACTCCGAGCGGCTGTGTCAGTGGTGTCCCATAGGGTGCCCATGTGGACGGACGACACATGGCGCGGAGAGATTCCGGTGTGCTGCCCCCAGGCGCGCAGGCGTACTACGCCGAGAATGCGGAGGCACTCGCGGATCGGTATGACTCCCTCAGTTTCGCAGCGGTCCATCAGGAGGTCCTCCCCTTCCTGCCGACGCCGCCAGCCAGGGCCGCTGACATCGGCGCCGGCAGCGGGCGGGACGCGGTGGCCCTGATGGAGCTGGGGTATGCGGTGACCGCAGTCGAACCGGTCCGAGAGTTGCGAGAAGCCGCCGCGCACCGTCACCGGAAGGCGCTCGTGTGGCTGGAAGACTCCCTACCGAAGCTGGACCGACTGGAAGGAGAGTTCGGCCTCTTCCTGCTCTCCGCGGTATGGATGCACCTCACCAACACCGAGCGCCCCTGGGCGATGGCGCGCCTGGGCGAACTGCTCACGGCGGGAGGCCGACTGATCCTGACGCTACGCCACGGCCCGCCACCCCGCGATCGGCGCATGTTCGACGTACCGGCCTCCGAGACTGTAGAGCTCGCACTCCGGTACGGACTGCGCCTGGTTCACCAGGGAGGTGGCGGGGACCGGCTCGGCCGTGACGAAGTGCACTGGACCCAACTGGTCTTCGAGAAACGAGACTCAGCCGGTACGGATATGACGGACAGGGGTGGCCCATGACCAGCGGTGACGCGTTCTTCGACGAAGACCCTTCCGCGCGGGCGTCATGGCGCCTCGCAGTGCTGATGGGGGCCAACGCTCGGACCTACAAGTTCGCGCTGGGCGACGCACTACTGGACTTGGCTGGCCAGGGGCGTGAAGAGGTGACCCTCGCCGAACTCGCAGCACCGTACTCCTTGAGCATGGTTCGGCATCTGGCGGAGGCGCCGCAGGCCCCTGTCCATGTGTCCGTGAGTGACACGGACTTCCTGGCCGTCGCGCGAAATGAATCCGAGGAGACCCTGGCCTCCGGCCGGCCGTCTGAGCAGTTGCTTGAGGCCGCTCAACGGTCTATGCCCGGCATGGTCATGCAGAAGTTCCACAATCTGCGGGGCGTGCCGGGGGTTCCGCACCGATTTTATGAGCTGAGGGGAAGCGGACGCCGCCGCACCGTGCTGCTGACTCCCGAGCTCCGCGGGATAGCTCTGTCGGAGCAAGGAGAATCGCTGCGTGGCGAACTGAACGCTCGGTGGCACATCGTCGAGAGCTCCTTCGCTGCCGGAGTGGGCCGCGGGGTGGTCCAAGCGGGGATGCTGGTGGACAGCGCCCATGAACTTCTGCTCGACAAGCGCCGGCGCCGTCCGGTAGCCCGGGTGAGCGAGGCACTGATCGGGTTCCAGCACGGACGCTGCCTCATCTGCAGCGAGCTCATCGTGCCTCTCGGCGAAGCCGTGGTGGACCATGTGTTCCCGTACGCCATGATGGTGAGGTTCGAGAGCGTGGGCAGTTGGCACGGGCCGGACCTGGACGCCCTGTGGAACCTCGCTCCCGCACACCGCGCGTGCAACTCCGCCAAGACCGACACCCCGCCCGACAGGCATCTGCGAGCCCGACTGGCCTTGCGGAACGAGGCGATCATGCGCTCCCCCGAACCCCTGCGCCAGACTCTCAGACTCAGCCTCGGGCGGTCCCTCGGCACCGGAAGCGCCCACGATTGGAACCGGGTCTTCAGCGAGATCATGACCCTCTGACACCCCGCTTCGTAACCGAGATGACCGAGGCCGATCTACGGGCGACCAAAGCCGGAAGGATTGTCGTCAAGCCGGGCTGTGACATGAAGTCACCGCACGAACTCTGGACCGATCCTGTTGAGGCCGAGGCGCTGAAGGTTCGACTCGACAGTCTGCACCGGGCGAAGATCCGACTCGCCGATGAGGTGCTCGTGGTCGGGGACTACGTCGGAAACAGCACCCGCGCCGAAATCGCCTACGCCCGGTCACTGGGCAAGCCCATGCGGTTCACGCACCCCGAAGTCAACCCTGACGCCTGACCACCGGCTGGCCATGCTGACGGCCGATACGTCTGGTCAGGGGCGCGGGAATGTCAGGACCATCGAGGTCGGGAAGTTGCCGTCGATGCTCAGTTGACCGGCGGCGCCGGGCTGCCGCTGGACTCCCTCGATGGACAACACGGCCTTGACGATGGCCGGAATGACCAATCGATTGAGGTAGCGACCGAAACAGGTGTGAAGTCCCGCACCGTAGTGGAGGTAGTCCGAGGCGGGCCGGTCGATCCGGAACTCGGTGGGGTCCTTCACGACCGAGCCGTCGAGCATCGCCGACTGCGTCGCGGCGAAGACATAGGTGCCGGCCGGCACCAGGGTTTCATGGTGCGTGCCACGTGCGATGCGATAATCCGTGACGGTACGCCGGATCAGGCCCGCCGTCTGCGGCGCAAGACGCATCGCCTCGTCTACGTACCGCGTGAACAGGGGGTGGTCCCCCGCTCGGGCCGCCGAACAGGCGGCTGCCCACTCCACGGGCCTGTCCAACAAGGCGTCGACCGCCAGTGCGGACGCCTTCGAGAGGGTCGGGATCATGCCGACCAGCAGACCGATCAGGTTGCTGCGGATCTCGGTGTCGGTGAAGGCTTGCGAGCCGATCGTCTGCTGCCGCAGCAGTCGGTCGAGCACGGTGTCGCGGGCGGGTTCGCCGCCCGCCAGCGCGGCTCTGCGTTCGGCCACCAGGGCATCGACGTGCGGCTGGATTCCGGCGGTGGCGGCTGCCGCCTGCTCGGCGATGACGCCGTCATGGGTGAGGTTCACGAACATCTCGGCGAACAGCACGCGTGACCACTCGATCAACGTGGGCTCGTCCGGTCCGGCCACACCCAGGTACTGCGCCACGAGACCGGCCGGTACCCGGTCGCAGATGTCCCGCACCACGTCGACCCGTCCGCTCGGCAGCACCTCGGCCACCAACCGGCCTGCCGTCTCGGCCGCCAGGTCCGCGATACGCGGAGCATCCGACTGGCGGAACGCCAGCCGCAGCAGCGAACTGCCGCGCTCATAGGCGGGCCCCTGGTTCAGACCCAGGATGAAGTCTCCGGTGATCTTCTGCATCGGTGGCCCGTACGGGTCCACGGTGAACTCACGGTCATGAGTGAGCACCTCGACGACATCGTCGAACCGGGTGACGATCGCCGCATCGCGGTACACCAGCACCGGTTTGACCACGCGCAGCGCCTGGAACGCCTTCTGCGGATGGGCCAGGAGCAGATCCTGGAACAGAATGGTCACCTGCTCGGTGAAGCGATGCGCGTCGTTGCCCACGGCCCGGGTGATCTGCTTGAACTCGTCCAACAGGGATGTGACTGGCATAAGGGGCCCTCACGGGTGGTCAGTCGGCGGATTCGGCCAGGTACCGCAGGCCGTTGATGCCGGGCATGAAGAAGTACTCACCGCCGCTGACCGTGACCGTGCGGGTCAGCGGGTGCACGAAGAACGGCGGCACGCCGTTGACGGTCAGCTTTCCCGTTCCGTCGTGGTCGCCGAAGACGTCCTTGTCGTCACCGAGCCCGAAGGCGTTGCCGTCGTTCATCCACTGCGACTGAACGAACTCGAACTGCCGCTCGATGTCGGCCTGGAGGCAAGTGAAGACAAGACCGCGGTCCACGCCGTCGTCAGGCACCCCGGGCGGCAGCGGCTGCCCGTAGGGCATCCCACGGCGGATCAGACGGTGGCGGTTGACAAGCTTGCCGTCGAACGGCAGCGATGCCCTCGGGTTCACCCGGCGGATGTGCGCGCCGATCGGGCAGCGGTAGCCGCTCGGATCGTCCTCGTAGCTGAAGGCGTTGTTGCGGTGTGGGTCGGCCGCCAGGGCCGGATCCCTGCGTTGGGGGCTGATGTCGAGCGGTGTGCCGTCGCGCCACCGGCCGACCAGTTTCGCCGCGAGCAGGTCCTCGTCCTCGGCGTAGACGCGGGCGGCACTCGCCAGCTGGGCGCGGAACGCGGCGACGTCCTGGCGGAGCGTGCGGTAGACGAGGTAGCTGCCGTTGCGGGCCAGCTTGTCCGGCGCCGGCGCTGCTGGAAGAACGCCTTCCTCATCCGGGTACCCCAGCACGAACTCGCCCGCACGCACCGGGCGCCAACGGCCCTTGCCGGCCATCGCGCCCTGCTCGGTGAGGGGCTTGTCGTCCAGCGCCTCGACGTCCGGCTGGGACAGACCGTCGAAGTATCCGAAGTGCTCAACTCCGTCGGGAAGCAGGGCGGCACGCCGCCGGGACACCACGGTCGCACCGGCCTCGGCGAGCGTGGCCTCCAGCCGTTCGACCCGTTCGGAGAGCTGCTCGGGTGCCAGCGCGGACAGCAGCACCAGAGCGTGAACACGCTCCGTTCCCAGGCCGCCGACCCAGTGCTCCGGAGCGCTGGCCCCGGCGTCGCCGAGCTGTGCCGACCGGGCCGCCATGCCCTGGAGGAACGGGGTGGAGAACGTTCTCAGAAGCTCCTCGGGCAGGTTCAGCGCGCGCAGTCCGGCCGCGGTGAACGCCACGTTGAGCGCCGTGTCGGGTTTGTTCTGCCAGGGTGCGGCGGTGGTGACGTGCCCTGTGATCCTTCCGGTCCAGGAACGCGCCGCGGCGGGGTCGCCGAAGTGGACGAACACGTAGTCGGCGACCGGCATCCGGTATCCGCGCAGGACGAGACCCTGGATCGCGTCGAGGTCCAGCCGGACCGTTTCGTTGGGTTTCATGCTGACTCCGGCGTGTTCGGTGACGGCGCCGAAGGTGCCTGGGGGCCCGGTGGCGCGGGGAACCGTTCCAGGAACGCCCGCCGTAGGGCGGCGGGGTCCGCCCCTTGGACGCTGATCGCGAAGTCGGTCACTTGTCGGCGCAGGTCCAGTGCTTCGCGGACATCCGCGACCGTGGCCTCGGGATAGGCGGAGAGGAATGCCGTCGTCTCGATCTGGTTGTGCTTGAGGTACGCGACGAACGCATCGGCGTGCTCTGTACCGGGGTAACCCACGCAGTTGCGCCAGATGGTGTCCACCTCGGGACCCATCCGTGTGAGCAGGTCGGCCAGGAAGCGGTCGAGAGGCCCGTCGAAGTTGCTGACGAAGACGAGGTAGGACGACTGGAGGGTGTCCCGGCGCTGCGACGGGCCCTGGTGCACCAGATCCCGCAGCACCAGCCACCGGGCGAAGTGGATCGTCCCCAGCCGGGCCAACGGACTGTCCTCGCCGCGAGGGAGGCCGTCGAGATAGTCCTGGAGGGCCGCTCTGCGGCCGGGCAGGATCGGGGTCGTCGCCATGAAGGCGTACGCCTGACCGCTCGTGTTCGTCATGACCTCTCTCCGCTGCTCGTCCGCGGACACCACCGGGCCGTGCGGGCACGGACCGCGTCCCCTCTACAGGTCGCGCTGGACATCGGTGAGGAACGCCTCGTACAGCCGGCGGAACTCCACCGGGTCCGTCACGTGAGCGGCTCGGGCCCGGAGCTCCGCCAGTCGGTCCCGTACCGCGAGCGCCGAGATCACCGTCGTGGTCGTCGCGTCGGGGTAGGCGGCGTAGTAGTGGGCGATGGGCAGGTCGTTCTTGTGGATGTAGTCCTTGAAGGGCCCGACCGGCCTGGGACCGGGAAAGTTGATGCACCTTCCCCAGATCGCCTGCATGCGCTCCGGGATGACGCCGGAGAAGGCGTCGATGTACTCGTCCCAGGTGCCGTTGAAGTTCGTTTCAAAGAAGAGGTAGTCGTAGCGGAGCCTCTCCTTGCGCTGCGGGGCGCCGTTGTAGGGGAATCCGCTGATGATGGTCCAGCGCGCGTAGTGGATGAACGACAGCTTCGTGAGCGCTTCCCGCAGCATCTTGATACGGGCACCGATGACGAGCAGCAGACGCAGCAGCGGCGCCTGACCGAGCTTGATCGGCGTCAGCGCCGTGATGGCGGTCGCCCTGCCGTCAGCCGCCCGCACGGAGTCGGTACCGGGTCCAGGTGCCTCGTCGGAAACCCCCGGAACCGGCCGTTCGGCGGCCGGCCCGCCGGGGAAAGTCGCCCCGCTCATTCCGATTCGCCTCCCTGCTCCGTGGCGCCGGTGCAGCGCACCGGATGACCTCGATCCTCACTCTGTGCGATGAAAATATCACACAGTGCGACTAATGTCTCATATCGCCTACTTTTCCGCTTTACGTATCTCGACGCGGGGATGCCATGGGGCTGTCGCCAAGTGCGGCACATCGAGAGCTTTGACACTGGCGCACTCCGACCGTTGCCTTGCCACGCCCCATCGCCACCACTGCTGCGGCAGGCCCCGCAAGAAGACAGCCCGATCAAAGTGCAACTTTTGAGTTGCACCCGACGCCATGACGTGCAACCCTGTAGTTGCATCACACGCACGCTGACCCTGAAGGAGTTCCCCTCATGAACCAGGACCGGATCGAACGCGAAACCCTGATCAAGGCGTCCCTAGAGCGGGTCTGGTCGCTGGTGGCCGAGCCCGGTTTCTGGGTGGCCGACAAGGCGAGCCTGCCCGGCACCGTAGCCAGGGAGGGCGAGGAGGTGCTGACGAAGAACCCGGAGTACGGCGACTTCCCGGTGCGCGTGGAGAAGGTCGAGCCGCCGACCTACCTGGCCTACCGCTGGGCCAGCGCGTTCCCCGGAGAGGAACTGCGCGAGGACAACAGCACCCTCGTGGAGTTCACACTGACGCAGGAAGGCGACAAGACGCGGCTGCGCGTGGTCGAAAGCGGATTCGCGGCGCTGGCCGGGTCCGAGGAACTGCGCGGCCAGGCGGTCAAGGACAACAGCGTCGGCTGGCCGCAGGAACTCGACGCACTCAAGACGCGCGCCGAACAGCCCTCCGCGTGACCGACGAACCCCGGGGCACCGTCGAGGCGGCCGACACCGTCCTCGCGGCGCTGGCCGACCCGACACGGCGCCGACTGCTCGAACTGCTCGCCGCCGAGGGCGAGGCCACCGCGACGACGCTCGCCGAACACCTTCCCGTCACGCGTCAGGCCGTGGTCAAACACCTTGCAGTACTGGACACCGCCGGACTGGTGAGCGGTGGCCGCATCGGGCGCGAGGTGCGCTATACGGTACGGCCCGCGGCGCTCGATGCGACGGCGCGGTGGATGGCCGCGCTCGCCGCCGACTGGGACAGCCGGCTGGCACACATCAAGCAGGTCGCCGAAGCAGCGGAGCGGGACGCGCAAACCGAGTGAGGTCTGTCCCGTCCTACCTGGTGGATCGGCGCGCGGCGTCAGATGCGTTGCATCGCAAGGCAGAGGGCCGCCCTCGCACTGAGCATGTTCGGGCGGTGCTGAGGGCGGGCCCGGCTGCTGGGGTGCACCCGACCGGTACGGTGAGGAAGTGATCTCATCTGACCGTGGAACAGCCGAACGTGGAGCGGCGGAGGCAATCACCTATCGCGTGGCCGAGAGCGAGAGGGACAGGTCCGCCGTCCTCAAGGGCGACTTCATCTCGAAGACCGTCTTCAAGGTGGTCGGCTCCGAAGGCGGGTTCACGATTCGGCCCGCCCGGCTGGACCCGCCGGTCCACAAGGTGTTCCCCGACGGCGAGCCCGAGGACGATGAGGCGTCGGAGGGCAGGCGACGGTTCGTCGCACTGGACGGCGAACTCGTGTGCGGCTATGTCGACACCGAGTACGAGCCCTGGAACCGGCGGCTGATCATTGCCGACATCGAGGTGGCCGGACCGTACCGAGGCCGGGGAATCGGGCGGACACTGATGAGTTGCGCCATCAGTTGGGCCCAGGAATGCGGTGCCGGGCACGTGTGGCTGGAAGTGACGAACATCAACGCCCCGGCCATCCGCGCCTATCAGCGGATGGGGTTCACCTTCTGCGGCCTGGACACTTCCCTCTACAGCGGCACCGAGTCCGAGGGGGAGACGGCACTGTTCATGAGCCTCTTCCTCGACTGATCCACTGACCGGTACCCGGTCCACTGCCAGCACCCGGGGCCGAGACGTGCACACGGTTACGGTCCGGCGTTCACGGCCTCCTCCGCAGCTCCTACGCCGTATGCGTTGCGGGCCGCTTCCAACAGGCTCCGCCACGACTTCACCGCCGACCGTCTGCGCAACAGCGCGCGCCGGTCCCGTTCGGTCATTCCCCAGACACCGTGCTCGATCCGTCCGTCCAGGGCGTGGGCCAGGCACTCGGTGCGCACGGGGCATCCACGGCACAGTGTCTGGACGATCCTCTGCTGCTCGGCACCTGGGACGAACAAGGCGTCCGGTTGAACCGTCCGGCACGCCGCCCGTGCGACCCAGCCCCGTGCCGATTTCGCGTCCACGCGCAGCCCTCCTCGGGCATCACGCGGCCAGACTCCATGCCCCCGGTGGCCGCCGAAGACGTCACGGTAGGCGGACAAATCCCTTCTGGCGTCATCCTCTGCACACAAGCCACTCGATCAGGCGACGCCGTACCACCTCATTCCAGCCACACACACCACCAACCTCAAGCGCACCGTCCGCTTTGTCCCTCAGCGAGCCGACCGCCCTCTTCGTCCCCTCACATTCGCCCCCCTCGCCAACCAGGGCAGCGGCCGGACACGGTTCTACTGTGTGGACATGCCAGACGATCAGTACCTCGTTGACGTGGACGACGGCGTCGAGATCCCCGTCTCCACCGATGGCAGGACCTGGGCGGTCGGCGCGGTCGTCCTCAACCAGGACGGCAAGGCCTTCGCCCAGAAGCGCAGCCCCCGCAGACGGCTCTTCCCCGACTGCTGGGACATCGTCGGTGGCCACGTCGAGCCCGACGAATCCCTCGTGGAGGCGCTCGCCCGCGAGGTCGAAGAGGAGACCGGCTGGCGCCTGCGCCGCGTCCGACGTCTCCTCGGAATCACCACCTGGACCGGCGACGACGGAAACGGGACGCGGCACGAAGCCGACTACCTCGTCGAGGTCGAGGGTGACTTGGACCATCCCACCCTGGAATGGTCCAAGCACACCGCTTACGGCTGGTTCGGCCCCCATGACCTGCCCCGCCTCAAGGAGAACCGAGCCCCCGGCGAGTACCTCGTTCACGACCTCGTCGCCAAGGCCCTCCATGATCGCCCGGACGGGCTTGGCCCAGGGTCGCCCCGGCAGCCGTGAACGTCCTCACGAGCTGCGCTCACCGCCGCGCCCCGGTCTGTTCCTCCAGGGTCGCCTTCTCCGCGTCCGGTGCGCCGCCGATCACCCCGATGTGCCGCAGCGCCAGAGCGGACAGCAACGAGAGCACCAGGGTGCCGACCGCGGCGACCAGCATCGCGACGTTCAGCCCGGCAGTGGCCGCCTCTCTGGCCTGATCGAACCAGCCGTCCGGCATCAAGTCTGCCGCCGAGGCCGCGCCGGCGAGGCCGTCGCCCGCTGCCTCGGCCACCTCCGCCGGAGTACCGGCGGGGAGGTCATCAGCGATACGGCCGCGGTAGACAGCGCTGGCCAAACTGCCGAGGACCGCCACTCCCAGCGCAAGGCCCAGTTCCTGCACCGTCTCGGACATCGCCGCCGCCGAACCGGCCTTCTCCGGCGGCGCAGCTCCGACCACCAAGTCCGTGCCCAGGGCCGCGATCGCCCCGAGTCCCAGGTAGACCAGTCCGAAGCCGATCACGATTCGCGCGAGACCGCCGGTGGCGTCCACCTGGGCGAGCAGCAGATACCCGAGGGTGGACAGGGCCAGGGTCACGGCCACCACGATGCCCGGCGGCACCCGGCGCGCGACCAGCGGCGCCCCGATCGCGGCCACGAACATCATCAGCGCGGGCGGTCCCATCCACAAACCCGCTTCGACGGGTGGCAGTTCCTCCACCAGTTGCAGCTGCTGCGTGATCAGCAGCATCGAACCGCCGACGCCGACCAGCCCGACGAGCAGGACGCTCAGCGCGGCACTGAACGTACGGTCGGTGAACAGCCTGACGTCCAGCAAGGGGCTCGCCAGACGGTCCTGGCGCCGGACGAACAACACCGCCGACACCAGGCCGATCACCACCGCGCCGATCGTGGCGGCCCCCGGACCGTCCTTGGCGACCCGCTTCACTGCGTAGATCACCGGCAGGATCGCGACCAGCGAAAGGACCACGCTGGGCAGGTCGAGCCGGCCGCTCCGCGGCGCGCGGTACTCAGGGATCAGCAACGGCGCCGCCACCAGCAGCACGATCGCGACCGGAACCGCGAGGAGGAACGCCGAACCCCACCAGAACCGGGCCAGCATCACCCCACCGACCACCGGACCGAGTGCCATGCCGAGCGCGAAGCACGTCGCCCAGACGCCGATCGCCACCGAGCGCTGGCGCGGGTCGGCGAACATGTTGCTGATCAGGGCCAGGGTCGACGGCATCAGCGAGGCACCGGCGATGCCCAGCGCCGCGCGTGCGGCGATGAGCAGTTCGGTACTGCCGGAGCAGGCCGCCACCACGGACACGGCACCGAAGGCGGCGCCCCCGATCATCAGGAGCTTCCGGCGGCCGATCCGATCCCCCAACGTGCCCATGGTGATCAGGAATCCGGCGATCAGGAAGCCATAGGCGTCCATGATCCACAATGTTTGGGTGCTGCTCGGACGCAGATCCTCCGCCAGTGAGGGAAGGGCCAGGTACAGCACGGTGACATCGAGGCCCAACAGCACGGTGGGCAGCGCGAGAACGGCCAACCCGGCCCACTCCCGGGGACCCGCTCTGTGTACGGTCGAGGTGCTCATCGGACTCCCGTGCGTGTGGGTTCGAAGGACATGGGCGGTCACTCTGCCGACCGGTCCGCACGGAATCCTGACGGTCCGCCGGAGATACACTGCGACCATGCGCTACGGGGTGCTCGGCCCACTGGCCGTCTGGGACGCCCAGGGCCTGCCGGTCAAGGTTCCCGAGGCGAAAGTTCGCGCCCTGCTGGCGGATCTGCTGATCCACGGCGGCGGGCCGGTGCCGGCGGACCGTCTCATCGAGGACCTGTGGGCGGGCAACCCGCCGGGTGGCTCGGCCAACACCCTGCAGACGAAGGTCTCCCAACTGCGCCGCGTACTGGGCAAGGAACAGGTGGTCCGCGAACCCGCGGGCTACCGGCTGCTCCTCGCCGACGACATGGTCGACGCGCTGCGGTTCCAGGAATTGGCCGCACGCGCCCGCGCCCACCGGGAACCGGCGGTGAAGGGTGACCTGTTCGCTGATGCGCTCGCGCTGTGGCGGGGTGCGGCCTACGCCGATGTCGACGAGGCCCTGTTCGCCCGCGGTGAGATCGACCGGCTGGAGGAACTGCGCCTGACGGTCCTTGAGGACCAGGCAGAGGTACGACTGACGCTGGGCGAGCATCTGGCGCTGACCACCGAGCTGGCCGCGCAGGTGGCGCGGCATCCGCTGCGCGAACGGCTGCGTATGGCCCACATGCGCGCGCTGTACCGCGCCGGACGGCAGGGCGACGCCTTGCACGGCTTCCAGGAACTGCGACGGCAACTGGCGGAGGAACTGGGGGTGTCACCCGGCCCGGCAGCCACCGCGCTGTACGAAGCGATCCTGCGCCAGGAACCGCATCTGACGCCGCCGACCGTCGGGTCGACGTCGTGCCGTACCAATCTGCCCACACCGCTGACCTCTTTGATCGGCCGCCGGGAGGCGGTCGACCAGGTGCGGGCGTCGTTCACCTCGCACACCCGGCTGGTCACACTCACCGGACTGGGTGGGGTCGGGAAGACCCGACTGGCGACGGCGGCGGCGCGGGAGATGGCCGAAGGGTTCCCCGACGGGGTGTGGCTGGTAGAACTGGCCGGCCTGGGCACCGCGTCGACCCCGGATGACATCGCCGAACGCGTCATCACCACGCTGGGCCTGTGCGACACCGCGGCCTCCGAGCCGGACCTGGACGATCTGGTCGGCTGGCTCTGCCAGGCTGTTTCCGACAAACGCCTGCTGATGGTGCTGGACAACTGCGAGCACCTGATCGAACAGGTCGCCAAGCTGGCCGGACCCGTCCTGACGGCGGTGCCCGGCGGACATCTGCTGATCACCAGCCAGGAACCCCTCGACGTCCCCGGCGAAGTGGTCTGCCCGGTAACCCCGTTGGCGTTGCCGGAGCAGGGCGATCCGGCAACGGTTGCCCGGTCCAGCGCCGTCGCGTTGTTCGTGGAGCGGGCGGCAGCCGCGTCGCCCGGCTTCGTCCTCGACGCGGACAACGTGTCGGCCGTCGCCACCATCTGCCGCAGGTTGGACGGCATTCCGCTCGCACTGGAACTCGTGGCCTCCCGGCTGCGCACACTGAGCCCGGCCGAGCTCGCCGTCCGCCTGGACAGCCGGTTCCACACCCCCGAGTTCCGGGTGCGCGGGCTGCCAGCTCGCCAGCGGACCCTACGGGCCATGCTCGACTGGAGCTGGCAACTGCTCAGTGCGGACGAGCGGACCGTGCTGCGGCGGCTGGCCGTGCACGCAGACGGCTGCACCCTGTCGTCCGCCGAAGTCGTGTGCGCCGACGGGGACCTGTCAGCCGACCGGGTGCACGATCTGTTGGCTCGGCTGGTGGACCGTTCCCTGGTGGTCCGGGAGGCGGGCCGGTTCCGGCTGCTCGAATCGGTGGCCGCCTACTGCGCCGAACGGCTCGCGGAGGCGGACGAGACGGCAGTGGTCCGGACGAGGTTCGTGCGTTGCCACACTGAGCTGGCCGAACGGGAGGACGAACGGCTGCGCGGCCCAGGCCAGCGAAGCGGTCTGGGCCGCCTGGATGCGGAGACCGTGAATCTGCGCCACGCCCTCGACCTCGCGGTCGACGGGAACGACGCCGCACATGCGTTGCGGCTGGTGAACGCGCTGGCCTGGTACTGGTTCCTGCGTGGGCGGCTCACCGAGGCCCGCAGATCGCTGCGGGCCGCGTTGACCACCCGGGGCGGCAGCGCGGGCGCGCGTATCACGGCGCGTGCCTGGCTGACCGGGACGGAACTGCGCACGTCCCCGGCCGGAGCGACCCCGGTTTGGGCCGGTGAGGACCCGACGACCGGGCTCGGCGACCCGGCCCTGCGGGCCCGATTGCAGTGGTTCGTCGGCACCGGCCTGACCGCCCACGGTCACCGCCAGGAGGGTCTGCGTCTGGTGGAGGCGGCCCTGGTCGGCGCGAGGGCCGCCCGCCACCACTGGGGCGAGGCCGCAGCCCTGGTCGAACTCGCCGGACACGCCCCGTCTCGGGGCGGGACCCAAGCGGAGCTGGGCGCAGCGCTGTTCTACGAGGCGGGCGACCGCTGGGGGCAACTACGCGCCACCCGGGCCTTGGCGCTCGTCGCCGAACGCGACGGCGACCACGGGCGGACCGAACGGCTGCACCAGGAGGGCCTGCTGGCCGCCGAAGAACTCGGTCTGTGGACGGAGGTCGTCGAGGCGCTGACCTGGCTCGGCCGGACCGCCCTGGCCGCCGGCCAGACAGGGCGGGCGACGGAACTCTACGAGCGCGCGCTGTCAGTCTCGACCGAACGTGCCTACAGCCGGGGTGAGATCCGCGCGGAGACCGGTCTGGGGCTGGTCGCCCGACTTCGCGGCGACGAGGAGGCCGCTCGACGTCATCTGAACCGCGCGCTGGCAAAAAGTCGTTCGTTGGGCGTCGCCGGAGCCTGACCCATGACGCCGCCTCCTTCAATGGCGCGCGGTGCATGGCACGAAAGTACCCTCTGGTGTCATTGCAGTCTCTGTCCCGTTGCGACCCACGCACGGCACAGTTGCAGGCATGTACCCCGAGATCCTTGCCCAGGAGGGCTACACCTCCGCCTCCGTCGATGAATCCCCGGTCCGTGAGCTGTTCCCCGGCATACGGTTGCGTCCCCTATGGCAGGGACCGACCGGCGCGCACGCCAACCTGCTGGAGATGGAGGCGGGCACATCCTGGCCGCACCGCGATGTCCACGAGCCTGGCCCAGAGGAGGTGTACGTGGTTGCTGGCACCTTCAACGACGGAGCACGCGACTACCCCGCGGGCACGTTCCTGCACGCCCCGGCGGGGTCGTGGCACGTGCCCTCGACCACAACAGGCTGCACACTGTTCCTCTTCTACCCGGCGGGCTAGCAGTCCGTAGGCAAGACGGGAGGCGAGATGATCGCCCCGTAGATGTGTGCTTGGGTTGGTCGGTTCGGTTGCCTTCCTGTGGTGAGGGGCCGGAGATCGGCGGGCGTAGATGCGGTGGTTCGGTCACACTGCGCCCACTGTGACCGAACCACCGCATGCCCCAGCACTTCCACATCTCCTACCGGAAGGGCTGCACTCTGACGACTCCACGTGCAAACACCCCGAGGCGCAACGGCGTTGTTGACCCCTGCACCGGAGCCGACTGGAACGCCCCATCCACGCGTACCGCCTGGGCTGAGGTCACGGAGCCTGTGTCGCCTTCTTGAAGACCTCGAACACGGCCAGGTAGTTCTTGCCGCTGTAGCCCTCGGCGATCGCCTGCGCGGCGATCTCCTTCATCAGCCGCGGCTGGTCGGAGTGAATGCCCTGCTCCTCACAAGTGCGGGTGATGTGCTCCAGCGCGTTGAGGTTCATCTCCAGGGTGCCCATGTCACCGGGGTAGTTGCTGCTGTCAAGGTTGGGAACCTGCGCGGTGAGGGATGAGTCCACCACCGAGGGCATGAACCAGTTGAGTGCGAGATCGGCGAACGTGACGGCCGATACGTTCGCCGATCCGACCAACGCCACGGCGTGCAGGAAGCCGTTCATGGTCGCGTACATCATGTCCAGCAGTGCGGCGTTGTACAGCACCGCTAGGCCGGGGTCAGGGCCAAGGTACCGAGGGCCGCCCATGCTCGCCAAGGTCGTCCGGTGCTCGTCGAAGACGGCCTGCGCCCCGCTGTAGAGGAAGATGGAATCTGGGTGCCCGACGAGAGCCGGCGGTACCATGATCGCGCCGTCAAGATAGTCGACGCCCCGGTCGGCGGCCCAACTGACCGCAGTGTGAGCCTCCTTCGGAGTCCCGGAGTTGAGGTTCACCAGTACGCGGCCCTTCCAGGCGTCACCAGCGGAATCGGAGACCGTGTGCATGGTCTCGTAGTCCTTGAGGCACATGATCGTGACAGGACTCGCGGACACCGCCTCGGCGACGGTCCCCGCGCGGTGGGCCCCCTGGGCAACAAGGCCGTTGGCTCGCTCAGGAGTGCGGTTCCATACGGTCGTGGGGTGGCCGCGTTCCAGAAGTGTCCCGGCGAGGGCAACGCCCATCGGGCCGAGGCCGATGACGGTAACGGGCTGGGGCTGCGGGCTTGCTGATTGCTGGTTCGTCATGCGGAATAGACTGCTCTCTCACATCGATGTGAGAGTCAACTGAACGTGGTGATCGTCACATGCGCATGGGGGATTTCTCCCGACGGACCGGGGTCAGCCAGCGCCTGCTGCGCTACTACGAGGAACAGGGGCTGCTCAAGCCATTGCGGCAGCCGAGCGGATATCGCGAGTTCACGGAAGGAGACGTAGCCACCGTCCGGGGCATCCGTATGCTGCTCGGCGCGGGTCTCAGCACCGCCACGATCGCCGAACTGATGCCCTGCATGGTCGACGACGGGCAGACCCTCGCGCCGGCCTGTTCCGGCATGCTGCCCGACCTGAACCGCGAACGTGAACGCATCAACGAGGCGGTGGCGGGCCTGCTGGCCGCACGGGACGCGCTGGACGCCGTGATCGCCGCCACGGCGCCGGCCGGAGGTGATGATCCGGAAGCCTGCTACGCGGCCGGTGCCGCCAAGAGGCCCAGCGACGCTGTTGTGTTACCGCTCGGCACACACATCTGACCGCACCGGAACAGGCAACCCGCGTCCTGGAGCACATCACCCACACCTGTGAGGAACAGGGCATTCACTCATCGGCAGCGCAACTGACGGCGCTTCGCCAGCACCACCAGAAACAGATCCGGGTTGCCTTCATCCCCTGTTCGCAGCCGTTCACCGGTGTCGGTCCCGGCCCCTGCACACCATGGTCTCCGGGTCGTGGTTCGCACATGCGTGATCTGGGATCATGGGCCGATGGATCATGTTCGGCAGATGGTCAGTTCTGGCTCGCCACTCGAACCGCACATCGGTTTCTCCCGGGCGATCCGCAAGGGAGCCCACGTCGCAGTTGCTGGGACTGCTCCCATCGGGGACGACGGGAGGACCGTGGGGCTCGGGGACGTCTATGCCCAGACCGTCAGATGTCTAGACATCGCAGACGCTGCGCTGAAGGCAACGGGGGCGTCACTGGAGGACGTCGTGCGAACCCGCGTCATGCTCACCGATGTGACTCGTTGGAAGGAAGCCGCGCAAGCGCACGGGGAGCGGTTCGCGACCGTCCGTCCGGCCTGCACCTTCGTTGAGGTCTCACGCTTCATCGATCCCGAATGGCTCGTTGAAGTGGAGCTCGACGCCATCCTCGACCAGCCCTGATGCGACGGCGCTGCGCGGGCCGGGAGATGGGGCCGGCGTGCCGTGTCGGGGTAAGTCCGCAGGGGCGGACCGGGATCATGGTCATCGACATGAACACGCGTGCCCTCAGCCTTTGCTGTGGACACGCGTGTCACCGGACCGGACCACGCCCGTCAGCCCGCGAACAGAAGCCGAGCCGGGCCACAGATTCACGGCAGGAAAAACCGTCCCTCACCTCACGATGAGAGCGTTGCGAACGGGCTACGCCGTTCGATCCTCACCGCACTCTGGCGGCTGCAGCGCCAACGGCGCCAGGCTTGGTCGGTCCATCGGTCAGGCCTCCGGCGGCGCTGGAGAGGTGCCTTCTGGCGACGCGGCTCTCGGGCCCCAGGCATGTCGGTCCATCTGAGCGGCCTTCTTGCCGAGGTGACCTTCCCTGGTCAGGACGGCGAGAGAGTCCAGGATCACGCGTGAACTAAGCAGCGCCGTCTGTTCCGCCCAGTCGTACGGAGGAGCGCATTCGACGACTTCGAGGCCGGCGAGGCCGGGCGCCGAGATCATTCTGATGAGGTTCAGTGCTTCCCTCGGCAGCAGACCACCTGGTTCCGGCCAGCCGGTGCCGGGCACGAATCCCGCGTCGATGACGTCGATATCGAAGGAAAGGTAGACCGCTTTGGCGCCCTTCCACGCCATCTCCAGCGCGATTTCCGCGACCTTTTCGATACCGACGCGCTCGACATCGCCCACCGTGATGATGGTGGTGCCCCGCTCACGCCCGACCTTGACTCCGGCTCGTGGTGATTGCCAGCCGCCGATTCCAATCTGAACGAGGTTGGTCGCGGGAGCATTCTTGATGTTCGTCGCATGGAACCAGGGCGTGGTGTGCATGCGCTCGTCCAGGTCGGTCTCCTGGGTGTCCACATGCCGATCGAAGTGAATGATGCCGATGTTTCCGTCGACGTACGGCGCCATTCCTCGGATCGTCGGGTATCCGATGGAGTGGTCACCACCCAGGATGACCGGGAAGACACCGCGCTGGTAAACATGCGCCATCGCCTGACTGATCTGGTCGAATGACTTCTCCAGATTCCCCGGGATGGTGAACACATCCCCGATGTCGACGATGTTCAACTGCTCGCGCAGATCGACACCCAGTTCAAAGCAGTAGGTGCCGAACAGGTTCGTCGACCGTCGAATTCCCTGCGGTCCGAATCGAGCTCCGGGCCGGTACGTGGCACCTGAGTCGAGCGGCGCACCGAACACGGCGACCTCGGCGTCCTCGACCTGGTTCACGTCCTCCAGGAAGGGAGTCTTGAGGAAAGTCCCCCGCTCACCGGCGAAGTGCGGTAGTTCACCGCGGGAGAACGTGGGAATCGTCTTGTCGACGAGCGTCGGCGATCCGGCCAGTCCGAACGCCAACCCTCGCTCGATTTCCTCGTCGTGACGGAAGAGCGAAATCCGGTGCTCGGCCTCCTGCGCCCACTTGCCTTCCTTCATGGCGAAGGCATCACTGTGCGAGTGGCTGTGCTGGTGCGATTGCGAATGACCAGGGCCGGTGTTACGCGGCTCTTGCTGGCTTGCACCGCCGGGGTCGTTCCCCGATGATGCCGTGTTGCTTTCTTGCTCACTGGGCTCGGGCGTTTTCGGCATTTCAGCCTCCAACGAGGCCGTCTTTACGCGGAACCGGTACGGCCACCCTCGTCGGCGGGCGCTCTTGTAGCGCCTCTCTGGCACCTTAGCACCGGAGCCCGAGCAGTTCACCAAGAACCCGGTGCATACGACATGTAGATCGCGACGGAAACAGCGACACTGGTCGCCCCAGGGTTTCAGCGAGGACGACGGAGGCGTGGACTGAACGCACGCATCGGGTGACGGCGGGGCCCATCAGTGGCCGGGGTGGCCGGAAATCGCAAGCGTGGACGTACGCGGCAATCCCGCTCTGCCGACACGGCGTGGACGTGATGCGCATGTTTAATGCGCCCCGTGTCCATGGAGGCGACCTGAGAGCTCCTGAAATTCCCGGTGTCCGTTTCGTGGACAGGCCCTGACCTGCCAGAAATCCGTCACGATGGTGGAAGGGAGCAGTAGACCGGGCCGCTGGAGACGCTCTGCGGAACACTCCAGCACAGGACGATCATGCTGCGCCCACACGACTTGTCGTCGAACGCGTCGAAAGGGCGGGGGACGGCCCCGCCCGGACGTAGGGAGAGGCGGGAAGCGATGGCGACCGACGACTGGGATCTTGTCCAGAGATATCGCGCTGGGGACCACGAGGCAGCCAGGCAGCTCATGGGCCGACACTGGCAACAGCTGATCCTGCTGACCTTGTTGAAGCTGGGCGGCAATTGGCACGACGCCGAGGACGCAGCCGCCGAGGCCTTCACCGCTCTGGCGGACGACCGCGGTGTCAAGCCGATCCGCAGCGTAGGCCCCTGGTTGAGGCGCGTCGCCCTCAACAAAGCGGCAGACAAGGCGCGGAGCAAGACGCCGCAGCCGATGGGCGAGCCGGATGAGCCGCCAGCCGACCTTCCTGCGGGAGCCGAGCAGGTGGACGGACGACTGACCACCAGGGACATCCTGCAAGCCCTCGACGCGCAGGAACGACGCGTCATGGCGGTGGCCCTCGACGGCGAGACCGCGGGATGGCCGCGCCTCCATCAGGCGCAAGCACTGGACATGGAGCTGTACAAGGACTACAAACCAGCACTGCGCCAAGCTCGACGACAGACGAAAGAAGCCCTGCTCCTACTGCACATGCTGCACCCGGAGAACAAGCCGTGTCAGGGGTTACTGGAGAGGTGCGGTGTCACTCCCGGCCAGGCAAGCAGTGGTCCACAGCTGACCCCTGAGGGCCGGAGAGCCGGGATGGAGCACATTGGGGCATGTACTGACTGCCCGGCGAAGCGGAAGAAGGTGAAGGACCGTCACTGGGTACCCGGCGTGGTGTTCGCCCCGTCGCCGGAACTGTACGACCGGGTGCGCAACATCTGCGACGCACGGCACCTGGAGAGCAGGTCGGGAAAGAACAGGGCACAGCGGAATCCAGGCACCAGAGCCCAGGGGACCCGTACCGGTAGCCGCCCGATGAAGACCCGCCCCGGCACCCAGGTCGACCGTTGGGATGCGTCCCCGCTCGGCACCCGATCTGTACGGCGGCTGGTCAAGGGCGTTGGTGCGGGCGTCCTTGCCGCGCTCCTCGCGATTGCCATCGTGGACAAGGGCAGAGTGGACATCAGCCTGCCGGAGATGGAGATCCTTCCCGGGGTGAAGGCCTCCGCCAGTCCCGGCGGCACGGACGAGGTCCGGACGAACACCGGCAACGTGCCCACCGGCGAAGGGAACACGGTCGACGGGCACAACGAGCACGAGAAGAACGACGAGAACAGCAAGAACAGCGAGAACAACAACACAGCCAACGGCGGCACAAACAACGGAAACACTGACAACAACAGCACCGGCAAAAGCAGCACCGGTGGCAGCACAAACAAAGGGAACACCAACAACGGCAGCACCGGCGGCGTCAGCCTCGAAGGCGGTGGAGTCGTCGCCTCACCGGAGGACACCACCGACCCCAGCGTCTCCCTCGCTGGCATCAGCACCAGCGCGGTCGGGCAGGAGGTGGTGGGCACCGGGGGTTCGGTCATGCAGACATGCGGCCCGGACGGAACACCCACCACCTACAGCGTGTGGGTAGCCGCATCTGACCCCTCGGGTCTCCAATTCGTGATCCTGTACATCCAGCACCCCACCGACACCTGGACGTACGAATCCAGTACGGGCGTCGCCGACGGCGACGTCGTCCGGTTCGACATCCCGGCCTACCGGACGACCCCGAAGGTTCAAGGCACGGTGCAGTTGCAGCTCTTCGCCATGGCGAAGGACACGAAGGGGAACCACACCGACCTCGATCTCGGGACCCTGCCGCTGTATGAGTGCGGCGAACCCGGCTGACCTCACAGCTACGCGGCCCCTGCGACCCCGCTGTCCCCACGACCGACGACCGACGACGCGCGCCTGATCACACGGTTCACAGCCAACCGGTCACATCACCTAGGAGCAGCACATGAGTTCCGTCCCCTCCCCCATGCCTCCGGCCCCGTCCGAGCACTCCCAGCCCGGCCCGTTCCTGACGATGCACACCGCCCTCATCCTCCTGACGGCCTTGGTCATCGGCCTGATCGTCGGTGGACTCACCTTCCTTGGCGGCACCCCGGCTCCCGGCGCGATCCTCGCGGGCCTGCTCAGTGCCGGAATCAGCGTGCCGGCTCTGCACCGTCTCATCGGCTGACACCGCCCCATGTCCCGGAGAGCCCGGCCGCAGGAGACCGACGTACGACTCGGAGCCGGATGGTCTGAGAGAGGAGGACCGGATCTTCTTGACTCACCGGGGATATGTACCTGTATGACGCCATCAAACTGACAACAGCCGTCAGGGAACGGCCCACCGCACAGGCGTGGCGGGTGCCGAGTCGAAGGGTGTGGACGGACCCGGGGATCGTGGCCTTCCGGCCTGGCACAGCAGACGGCGTTGGCCGGGGTCGACGAGATCGCGGCCAGGCCGGACCTGACGAGTCCCGCCTGATCCCTGATGGGGAAGACTGAGCCCATGAGAGACATCGTTTTCACGCGCCAGAGCGGCTGGATCCCGTACGTGATCCGCGAGGACGGTGGGCTGAAGCTGGCGCTCGGTGCCGGGGCCGACGCCAACCATGATCCTCGCACGTTCACGTTCTCGATCGGCGAAGCCCACCTTGCGGTGATCCGGCAGGACCTCGCGAGACACCTGCTGTTGTGGAGTGCGGTCCTTCCGCTGTGCGACGCCGCCGGAACGCGGGGCCGGCTCGACGAGGACGCTGCCGTCGCGCTCCTGGACCCGATCCTCCTCGCCGCGCCCGCGGACGTCGACACTCTCTTCCACGGCATCCGGTGGGACAGGGGTCAGCTCATTGCCCATGGCGCTGACATCGATCTGCTGGAGCGCGGCAAGGTCTGCGCGGCGATGCGCGCGGCGACAGAGACGTCCAATGGGCAACGGGCTCAGGAGTACCACGCGAACCGCCGTCGCGCCGAGCGCGGAACAGTACTCGGTCCCCTCGACGCCGCGATCTTGAAGTACACGGGCCAGTACCTGCACGGCGCGACGGTTCCGAGGCGGATGCCCGACGCCGTCGACCCCGCGCTGCTGCCCGAGGTCATACGGGTGATCGCCACCGCAGAGCAGGCGTGCGCCGGAATGCGGATCGGCCGGGATCCGCGACGGGGCAAGCGCGCCACGGACAAGCGTGACTGGGATCGGATGGCGTCGACGGTCGACGCGGCCGTGCGCCGTGCGCATCCTCAGTTGGTCGATGACGCGGTGCGCACCGTGAGCTTCCTGATGTGCTCCGAGGCCGCGGACCGCTCCAGGAGCGCGCCCGTGGAGGATGACGAGGAGGCGGCCGGCGACGGCTTCGGCAGGAGTGCGCGGAAGACGATCCTGTCGTTCACCGACGACAAGGGCGTCGAGAAGGTTTGGCTCGCGGACAATCCCCGCACTGCCTCTGCGGAGTTCTGGGAGTTCGTCGGCGATCGCT
This sequence comes from Streptomyces sp. NPDC005963, assembly GCF_040638655.1. Taxonomy (NCBI): domain Bacteria; kingdom Bacillati; phylum Actinomycetota; class Actinomycetes; order Kitasatosporales; family Streptomycetaceae; genus Streptomyces; species Streptomyces sp. NPDC005963. The sequence goes on from NZ_JBEXVD010000001.1 coordinate 571,577, forward strand.
CCGCCGCGGACAACGAAGTGTTCACCATCGAGGACGAGGAGATGGGTGAGGGGATCCAACTCCACTTCTACGCGGACTCCATCGCCCGGATCACCACGGCGCACCAGGGCAAGGGCGGGTCGGATCCGGAGTACCGGGTCGAGTACGGCCTGGTCGACGGGATGGGCGGGTACCGGAAGCTGGTGAGCGCCTTTGTCGGCGGCGGCTGCGCCGCACTCGAACAGCACGGCCCTTGGATGTTGGATGTTGCTGAGTTCGAACGCGCCCGCCGGCAGCGCAACGCCCGGTAGCCCCGGCGGGAGCCCGCGCGCCGATGCACGCCCACCGCTGCTGATCATCGACGACGTTCTCGCCGTCGATCCGGATGTCGGGCCACCGCGCGATGGCCCGACGTGCCCGTTCCCGGGTTCCGGATGACGTCGAACGCAGGCTGGAACAGCGCCGGGCGGCAAGCGCTGCCGTGGGGAAGGAGCCGGTGTCCGGATCAGGTGTTCGTCGCCGTGGCGGAGCCGTCGCTGCGGGGGTCGGTCGCTGCATGGAAGCGACCCTCGGGGGTGCGGCGTACGAGTTGGCCGTGGCCCACCTGTTCGTCCAGGTCGCCCAGGATCTCGGTGCGACGGCCGTTGCCTCGCAGGGCTGCCACAGCGGCGTCGGGCACGGTGCTCTCCGCGGAGGCCACTCCGGCGGGCTCGTCGACTCCGAGACCACCGATCACCCAGCGGGGGCGCGCGAGCGCGGTCGCCGGGTCGTCGCCCGCGTGGAGGCGCAGGGCGAGATGGGTGTGGATCTGGGGCTGGGCCTTTCCGCCCATGGTTCCGTGGGCGCCGGTTACGGTGCCGTCCCGGCGGGTGAGAACGGGCATCAAGGTGTGTGCGGGCCTTCGGCCGCCGATCAGACGGTTGGGCGAGTGGGGGGCGAGGTCGAAGAAGGAACCCCGGTTGTGCAGGACGATGCCGCTCGCCGGGTCGAGGATGCCTGAGCCGAAGCTGTGGAACAGGCTCTGGATCAGGGACACCGCGTACCCCTCCTCGTCGGCGGCGACCACGGCGACGGTGTCGCCACTGGGTCGTGCCGCAGCGGCCCGGGGAGCCGGCCCGGGCTGTGGGCGGGGGCGCGGCCGGGCGAGGATCTCGGCGGCGAGCGCGTCCAGATGTGCTGTGCCGAGGAGTTCGCCGACCGGCACCGGTACGTGTCGGGGGTCGGCGAGGTGGGTGTCGCGGTCGTGAGTGATCGCGTCGAAGACCTGGGCCGTCAGATGGGCGTCGGCACCGAGGAGATCGGCGTCCGACGGCAGGCGCTCGATGAGCCCGAGGGCCTGGAGCAGATGCAGGCCCTGGGAGTTCGGCGGGGCCGTCAGGTACTCCTCGCCACGGAAGACAGCGGAAAGTGGCGCGGTCGTTTCGGTGGTGTGGCGGGCGAGGTCGTCCGTGGTGATCGGGGAGCCGAGTTCACGCAGCCGGGCGACCACACCGGCGCCGAGAGCCCCTTCGTAGAACGCCTTCGGACCGTCCGAGGCCAGTTGTGCCAGCGACTCGGCGAGCGCGCTCTGGCGTAGGGTCGTCCCGGCGGTGAGCGGTTTGCCACCGGGGAAGAAGACGGCACGCATACCGTCGTCACCGAGCAGTTCACCGGCTTCCTCGCGCAGCGCGGTGGCCACACCGGGTGCCGTGGGAACGCCGTTGCGGGCGTAGTCGATGGCCTGGGTGAAGAGCTGTTGCCAGGGCAGTTGGCCGGCGAGTTCGGACAGGGTGGCCCAGCCGGCCACAACGCCGGGAACGGTCACGGAGTGGGGACCGGTCACCGGCATCAGCGGACCCGGCAGGGCGTCCGGATCGGCGGCGAGCGGGGCGGCGCCGCTGCCGTTGACGGCGATCACCTGCCCGTCGGGCAAGGCGACGAGCGCGATGAGATCGCCCCCCACACCGCACTGGTGCGGATAGACGACGGTGAGGGCGATCGCCGCGGCGAGTGCCGCGTCGACGGCGTTGCCTCCTTCGCGCCGGATGGCGTCGCCCGCGCCGGTGGCCAGGGCGTGCGGAGTGGCCAGGCCGTACGAACGGGTCTGGGCGGGCAGGGGCTGGGGCATGGTGAGGGCTTTCCTGAGTACGGCGGCGGACGCCTGGTACGGCGCGGATGAACGGACGGGCGGGGCGGGTTCCCTGATCGGGGGTCAGGGATCAGGACGGCGTCGGGGGGTCGTCGAGCCCACGGCCGAGCGCACCGATGATCATGCCTTGGACCTCACTGAGGTGGTCGGCCATGGCCTGCGCGGCTGCGTCACTGTCGTGGCTGATGAGGGCTGTGAGGATACGGCGGTGTCCGCGCAGGGAAGCGGCCAGGCGTTCGGCGCTCTGGTAAGCGGGGTCGCGCGACGGTCCCACCCATTCGTTGGTGGCTTCGAGGAGCCGGGTGAGCATGGGGTTGTGCGCCGCTCGGGCGACGGCGACGTGGAACGCGCCGTCCAACTCGATCAGCCCGGCAAGGTTCTCCCGGTCGCGTTCGCGGTCGGCTCGGGAGAGCAGTTCGGCGAGCTGTTGGAGATCGCTATCGGTGGCGCGGACCGCCGCCCGCGCTGCGACGGGTGGTTCGACGGCCGAGCGGAGGTCCATGACCTCGTGCACCAGACGCGCGGCGTCGGTCATGTCACCGAGCTGACGGGGGTGCAGGTCGGGCCGGTTGACACCGGTGACGATGGTGCCCCGGCCGGGTTTGCGGTCCACGAGCCCGCGCAGTTCCAGCTCCCGCAGTGCCTCACGTACGGAGGTGCGGGAGATGCGGAGTTCCTCGGCCAGTTCGCGCTCGGCCGGGATGCGCTCGCCGGGAGCCAGTCGCCCCTCCTCGATCAGTCCTTGGAGCCGTCCGGCGAGCCGGTGGGGCCCGAGACTGGCCTCGGGAGCGATCAGGGTCCAGTCGATGGGCACCGGGTGGCCTTTCGTCGGATCGGGTTCGTTGGATCGGGTGGGTCAGGGGCCGGCGCCTCGGGGTCGCCGTGCCGGGGCAGCCCCCCTCGGCGGAATGCGGCGACCCCGGGCGCTGCGGTGTCAGTCGTCGAACTCGACGGTGAGCCAGTTCTCGAAGCAACTGCGCCGGGCCAGGCTCATCACACCGATGGTGGCGCGTCCACCGAGTCCCGCCTCCGGGCCGAAGACGTCACGGAAGAGGTCGGTGGACCCCGACGACACCTTGTGCACGTCTTCGAATTCCGGGGTGGTGACCACGAAACACAGAGAGCGTACAAGGGAAGTCACGCGGTTGAGGGAGCCGAGGGCCAGCCGTATCCCGCCCAGGCAGTTCAGTGCGGTCAGCCGAGCGGCCTCGTAGCCTTCATCGATGGTGACGTCCGCGCCCAGGCGCCCGGGGTGGCGGACGTTGCCGTCCGCGTCGTCCGCGGTGTGCCCTCCCAGGAACAGGAGGTTGCCGCTGATGTGGTGGGGCTTCATCGAGCCGTAGTCGCCGCCGTAGTAGGGCCGGGCGGAGAAGTCGGGGATGACGAGACCGAGTTCACGAACGCGGCTCTCGGGGTCTGTGTGCGCCATGTGCTGTGCCTTCGATCGAGCGGCCCTGCCGGTGGGCCAAGATAGTCAGATGGTCCGACCAAGTTGGTTTATTGTTCGTACACGTATTCCCCCCTGTCAACCCCTTTCGCCGCCCGGTCACCGTGTGCGGCGACGGCCATCGACATGAAGGGCCACCCCAACGTGCTCACTCACCCCGGCGACCTCCCGTCCGGCCCTGCCGTCCCCGGCGAAGCTGCCCAGAAGAGGCAAGCGGGAGGTCCCCCGGCGCCCGCCGCGTCCGTTCCCGCACGGTTCGCAGGCCGCGGGGACAGGCTGCTCGCCGATCTCCTCCCGCTCCTACTGACCGTTGCCGCGGGCGCCACGGACGCCCTGGCCTACCTCGGCCTCGGGGGCGTCTTCACCGCCAACATGACCGGCAACCTCGTCCTGTTCGGCATCGCCGGGGCGCACGGCATCGATCTCTCCGTCGCCCGCGCCTCGGCCGCCACACTCGCGTTCACGGCCGGACTGATCCTGACCTTCCGGCTCACCCGCGACCTGCCCACCGGCGGCCTGTGGCCGCGCCGCATCACGGGCACCCTCGCCGTCAGCCTGCTGTGCCAGGTGGCCTTCCTCGCCGGCTGGATCGCCGTCGACGCCCGCCCGGGCAAGGTGTGGGACGTGGTGCTTGTCGCGCTCTCGGCACTGGCGATGGGCATCCAGACCGCGTGCGCTCGGCGGGTTGCCGTCGCCGGGATCACCACGACGTTCGTCACCGGCACACTGACCGCGATGGCCGAATCGGCCGCGGGCGGCTCCGCCCGGCACCTCGTACGCCGCCTCTGTGTCCTGCTCGCGCTGGTCGTCGGTGCCCTCGGGGGCGCCTTCGTACTGAGCCGGCAGCCGACCGCCGCGGCGGCGATCGCCCCGGTGCTCGTCGCGATCACACTGCTGCTGGCGACTCGACTTCATCAGGTACAACGAAATCCGCAGTAGGAAGGCTGAGTCAATGATGATTTCCATTGAATCTGCAGAGAATCCACCCGAGACCGTTGACAAACAGGCTCAACGACCCTGAGCTTGGCCACACGAGGCCGCCCATGCCGGAGGGCCTCAAGGCCGACCAAGCCGCCCCGCGTCGTTCTCGTACGACGCCCCCGCCCCGCTGCCCGGCGGCCTTCCCCTGAGGACTTCCCGTGACTTCTTCACGTCCGGACGTCTCTGCTCCCGTCCCCCTCGACGTCTCCTACACCGACGACCCCCGCGTCGTGAAGGAGGCGACGAACGAGGACTACTCCACCCATATCGTTCCGCTCACCTGGCGCAGTGGCCGCCTGTCGCTGACCATGACCTGGTACGCGCTGGTCAGCGGCATGTTCTACCTGGTCACAGCCGCCACGCTGGCCGTGACGGTCGGCACCGTCAACACCCTGATCGGCATCCTGCTCGCCGTCGCCGTCTTCGGAGCGGTCAACTACTTCTTCTCCGCCTACGCGGCCCGCACCGGGCTGACCGTGGCCCTGATCTCCCAGCGGGTCTTCGGGTACGTCGGCTCCGTACTCGCCCCGCTCGTCCTGGCGGCGACGGCCATCTACTACGCCGTCTTCGAGGGCTCCGTCATCGCCCATGCCCTCCACGCCTACACCGGTGTCCTCGACATCAAGGTCTGGTACGCGATCTCGATCCTCAGCAACGTCCCCATGGCCATCGGCGGGGTACGGCGCTGGCTCGACAAGTTCAACGGAGCACTGCTCCCGCTGTACTGGACCGGCCTGATGATCGTGATCATCCTCGCCGTACGGGAGTACCCGCCCTCCGGCTGGCTGACCCACACCCCCGACATCACCCCGGACCTCGGGGCTCCGGGCTGGATGTACGCGTTCTTCGTCTACATGGGCGTGTTCGTGTTCATGATGTACACGATCGACTTCGGCCGCTTCGGCAAGCCCAAGGACAGCCGCTACCACGGCGTCGTCACCTTCGGCCCCGTCTTCTACCTCTTCTGCTACTTCATCAACGGAATGATCGGCATCTTCCTGGTCCTGGTCGCCAACAAGGCGGGCGCACCGACCGAGACGGCGATCGGCGACACCATCGTGGGCCTGATGGGCGTGTGGGGACTGGGCGTGGTCTGGCTGACCCAGTCCCGGATCAACACCGCCAACTACTACGTGGCATCGACCAACCTGGAGGCCACGGTCGCCCGGCTCTTCCACATCCGCATTCCGCGGGTCGCCGCCCTCGCGCTGGCCAGCATCGTCACCTACCTGATCATGCTCACCGATGTGCTCAGCTACGTGCTCACCGCACTCGCATGGCAGGGCGCGTTCGTCGTCGGATGGGTCGGCATCATGCTCACCCATATCGTCCTGCACCGTCAGGGCGACCGTGACGGCCTGCCCGAGTTCCGACCCGGGCGCGTCGCCACCATCGCCCCGGGAGCCGTGGTGTGGCTGGTGTCCTCGCTCACCGGCATCATGGTCCTCGAATTCACCGGCACCTTCGGCACCACCTGGTCGTCGCCGCTGACCTTCGTCCTCAGCATCGTGCTCTACCTGCTGGCGCTGCGCGTCGCCAACTCCCCCGTGCTGCGCCGGGGACACGATCCCCGGGACGAGGTCGACGACATCTGGGAGACACGGGTGCGCTGCCACCGCTGCGACCACTCCTACATCGCAGCGGAGATGGACCGCGACCCCTCCGCCGAGGGCAGCCCGGCGATCTGCGCGGACTGCGGAGGCCGCAGCCGCACCTTCCGCCGCGCGGTCCTCGCCGAAGCGAGGGCCTTCCGCAGCACGCCCACCCACGGCGGGCACACCGGGAACGGGGGCGGCACGCGCGCACCCGACGCCACCGAACCGGCCGCGGCAGGCACCTCGTAGGGCGTGGTCGGCAGGTTCATGGGGCTGTCACGGGCCGGTCGCCCAGCAGGCGCCGGCCCGGGCGGCGATGAAGTGCCACCAGGCGCGGATCCCGCACACCGGGTAGGAGCCGTCCGGCGGAAGTGCTCATGAGTGGGGCTGCGCACCACCGTCGCACCGGGTTCGCCCGTTCGCCACAGCCGGAGTCAACCCGCTTACTGGTTGGCCGGGTAGGGCAGACAACAGGCGCTCTTCGCAGCGACGGTCGATCACGCATCCGTCATCATGACCGAGAACCTGCTCGCACACGCGTCGGCGTCGGAAGGATGCGGGTGGGACGGCGAGGAAGCACCTTGCCGATGTCTCCGAGGGGAGCTGTTCATGACCACGGCGAAAGACCTGTTCATCATCACCATGCAGTCGGCGGTGAAGCAGTCCGTCGGACAGGGTGACCTGTCGCTCGCACTCGCGGGAGCCGAGCTGATCGATCTCATCGGTGCGGGGACGGTCACTCTGAACGACGACCGCATCGTGCCGGACGGGCCGCCAACACTGGACGATCGGCTTGCGGTCGAAGCTGCGGCAGGACTCGTCCTTCAGCCGCCCTATGAGCAGATCGCGGACTGGCTGTGGCGCCGGGGCCGAGATCTGTCTGCCGCGTACCAGGCCGCCCTGGAGGAGGACGGCGAGCTCACCCGCAAGCGAAGCGGCGGGTCGCCCTTCGCCCCGCGACGCGTGGAACTGGTCGACACGCCCGCGCACCGCCGTGCTGTCTCCCGTTGGGAGGAGAAGGAACCCGTCCTGTGCGCCCTCGCCTCGGTCGTGGGCATCGGGGCAGATCGATCCGACGACGAGCCCGGCCTCGCTGACGAGGCGGTGACAGCCGTGGTGGCCGCGGTCCACGACGCGGTAATGGAACTGGAGGCCGTACGCCAGAGGCGGTCCATCGAGGGCGCGGCCTTCGCCAATCTCTGGCGCGGAGTCTGAGCCGGCTACGGAGGGCTCGACCGGGCCCGACGGCGAGGCAACGCATCGTCTGCCCCACCCCCATGGACGTTGGCCGTAGTCGAGCCCGCCCTACGCCGGCTTGACGGGGCCGGCTCCCGAGCGCGCCCGGATGCGGCGGGCACGACGCATCCGCCGGCTGACAGCAGCTCCCACGGAAACGGCCGGGAAACACCTCGCTCCGTACAACAGCACCATGAATCGCAGCCGAACCACGACATCGCGGCGAATGGTCCTCCGGTCGCTGACCGCTGCCGCTCCGCTCGGTGTAGCCGCGGCAACCGGTCGGTCCTGGGCCGACGACGGCACGGGCCCGAACGAAAGGGTCCCGGCGGACCTGCGCCCCGGCGGCGCGTACGACCGGTTCGTCACGCAGCTGGCCGCGCGGGACGCCTTTTCCGGGACGGTACTGCTGAGCCACCGTGGAAGGCCCGTGTTGTCCAGGGCCTTTGGGATGGCCGACAAGGAACGATCCGTACCCAACCGGCCTGACACCGTGTTCGCACTCGCCTCCGCGTCCAAGCCGTTCACCGCACTGGCCGTCCTCCAGCTCGCGGAGCGGGGCAGGATCGACTGCTACGGAACCCTGGGAACCTACCTGCCCGGCTTCCCGGCCGGAATCGCCGACACCGTCACCGTCCATCACCTGCTCACGCACACCTCCGGGATGGGCGACCTCCTCGGCAACAGCGAGTTCCTGGAGAAGGCCGGCACCTGGACCAGCGCCGACGAGGTCACCACCGAACTCCTCAAGATCATCCAGAGGCAGCCGCTGGAGTTCACCCCCGGAACGCGCCACCGCTACAGCAACAGCGGCTACGACACACTCGGTGCAATCGTTGCCGCGGTCTCCGGACAGTCGTTCCACGCGTACGTGCGCCGACACGTCTTCGCCCCTGCCGGCATGACCCGCAGCGACTTCTACACCCGGCCCCAGTGGCTGACGGAACGGCGCATCGCACACCCTTACGCTCTCACCCCGTCCGGCCAGCGGATCGACGCTGTCCGGGCCGGAGAGGGCGCGGCACGCATGTTCATCGGCACAGGCGGCGGCAACGCCTTCTCCACCGGTCCGGACCTGGTCAGATTTGCGCAGGCACTCCAGGACGGCCGACTGCTCGGTCCCGCCCACACGGACCTCTTCATGAATGCGAAGCTCCCGCTGCGTCCACGCGGTACGACGGTTCCCGGCGTCCGGAGCTTCATGGCCTACGGCGCGACCGCACCCATCGTCAACAACCACCGGCTCCTCACCCATGGCGGCGGAGCGGCGGGCGAATCGACCAACTGGACCATCTACCGCGATCTGAACTGGTGCGGGATCATCCTCAGCAATTACGACCAGGTCGATCTCACAACGCTCATCGACAGGGAGCGAACGCCCCTCTGCGGCCCGTAGAACGGGGGCGGACCGATGGTCCGGCAGGTGTGCGCCGCTCCGGCAGGACCCGCCGAGTACATCGCCGCGCTCGGCAGCAGCGACGGCGACCTGCCCACTCGGGCCACCACTGCCCCAGGGATGCGTCCATCGGACGGCCCTGTCTCGCAGTCGATGTGACGTTGCCTCGACTCCGTCAGATGCCTTACCTACTGGAGGACTTGAACTCGTCGCACGGCCGGCACGGCGGTAGGGTGAAAAGGTGACCGCACTCCCGGAAGACCGGACGACGCTCATCGGCGAAGACGACCGTGACACGGCTGTGCAGCGCCTACAGGAGGCGTACGCCCTCGGGCACGTCTCACACGATGATCTGGACGAACGCCTCCATCGGGTGCTCACCGCCAAGACGCACGGCGAACTCGTGCCGGCTCTGGCCTCGCTCCCGGAGGAGGATGCGGGCACCACATCCACCATCGCCGTCGCCGGCGGACGCATCCAGCGGCGCGGCGCATGGCGGGTGCCTCGGATGCTCAAGGTCGAGTCCGCATTCGGGAGGGTTCATCTGAACCTGTCCCGGGCGATCATCGAGCATCCGGTCATCGACATCGAGCTGCAACTCGGCACCGGCAGAGCCAAGATCACTGTCCCTCGCGATGCGGTCGTCGACGCCGAGGGTCTACACGCAGGGTGGAAGGACTCCCGCTACAAGGCCCCGCGGCGCCCCCGAACCGGCGGCCCGAAGATCCGGATCTCCGGAACCATGGGGTTCGGGCGGTTGACCATCCGCCACGCACGGCGATGAGGTTCCAGCCGGCACCATGGATCTGCGTGATGTGAGCGGGGCGTTTCGGATTCACCGGGCAACTGCTGGCGCCACCGCCGCGGAACTGCGCTCCGGCTGTGACCGTGCGGCGAGCCATTCACATCGGATCATCGCGATGGTGGCAGATCGGTGACGGCCGTTCGCCCTCTGTCTCCGGGGCGGAGGGAAAGCACCATGGTGAGTCCTCCACCGGGGGTGTCCTCGGCGTTCAGCGTGGCTCCCATGGCTTCGGTGAAACCACGGGCGACAGCCAGCCCGAGGCCGATTCCGGCGCCGCTCGGCGCGTCTCCGTGCCGCTGGTAAGGGGCGAAGATCCGCTCCTTCGCCTCGTCCGGAACGCCGGGGCCACGGTCCATGATGCGCAGTTCGACGCGATCGGCGAGCGAACTGGCCGATATCAGCACGGGCTCGTGCTGCGGACTGTGGGTGACCGCGTTCTCGACGATGTTGGCCACGGCTCGCTCCAACAGGCCCGGGGCGACGCGCACCATGGGGAGGTTCTCCGGGATGTCGATGACCACGCGGGACTCCGGCGGACCGCCCACTGCCATGGGGACGACCTCGTCCAGGTCGATTTCGCGGATGAGGGGGTTGACCGCACCGGTCTGGAGGCGGGACATGTCGAGGAGGTTGCCCACCAGGTTGTCGAGGCGATCGGCTCCGGCTTCGATGCCGGCCAGGAGTTCGGTCCGGTCCGCGTCGGACCACTCGATGTCGTCGGAGCGCAGGGAGGTCACCGACGCCTTGATGCCTGCCAGCGGAGTACGCAGGTCGTGGCTGACGGCCGCGAGCAGGGCGGTTCGTATGCGCTTGTTCTCGTCCAGTTCGCGTGCGTGTTCCGCCTCGCCCACCAGACGTCGGCGATCGAGCACGCCCGCCGCCTGGGTGGCGAAGGCGGAGAGCACCCGGCGGTCCTCGGCCGGCAGGACCCGGTGGTCAGTCTCAGACTTCGAACCGGTATCCCACACCGGGGAAGGTGATGAAGTGCCGGGGGTGCGCGGGGTCTCCTTCGAGTTTGCGCCTCAGACAGGCCATGAGGACGCGGAGATGGTTGCCCTGCGTACCGAAGGAATCCCCCCACACCTCCTGAAGCAGTTCATCCTGGCCGACCAGTCGTCCCCGACGCCGCACCAACGCCTCCAGGAGTTGCCACTCAGTCGCGGTGAGGCGGACGTCGCTTCCCCGCTGTCTGACCCTGTTGCCCAGCAGGTCCACCGTGAAGTTCTCGGTCGCGACGAGCCGGATGTCGTCTGTTCCACGCCCTTCTGTTCCGTGCGGGCCACCACCGCGACATCACACCGGGGCCGACGGCCCGCACAGCCCCTCCGGCCGTTGGAGCTCCTCGCCCCCCACGTTCCACGCAGCGGGTTCTTGGCACTCGGTCGAACGGGGCCGGAACTCTGGTGGTGAAGAGGCAACTTGAGGAAACCTCCCGCCCCAACCCGTCCGGGCTTCCTTGACGTTGCTCATACGCATTTCGTCCCCCTCTTGACGGGTTCCCTACGCGATGGCGTTGACAGGCGCAGGAGCGAGCAGACCACAACGGCAGTTCCTGCGGCGCAGCCCGGCCGTCGGCGCCGGCCGTGGCACCGTCGTCCGGGTGGGTCCCATCAGCCCCGGGAGGGTTCGCGGCCAACCGACTCTGCTGGCTTCGGCGTGGGTTTCGGGTGTTCAGGCGATGGTGACCGCGAGGGTGGCCATGTCGTCGTCCCGGGGGCCTCCTGTCCAGAGATGGACCGAGTCGGCGAGTGAGACGAGTACGGTCGCCGGTGTGGGCGGGGCGCCGTTGGGGAGGTGGAGACCGGTGGGGTCGTAGAAGACCCCGAGGGGGTTGCGGGCCTCGGTGACACCGTCGGTGACCAGAAGCAGTGTGTCCCCGGGTTCGAGGAAGAACTCGTCGGGTGTGGTGCGGTGGGCGGCGAGACTTCCCATACCCAGTGGCAGATCGGTGGTGGCGGCGATGAGTTCGGTGACCTGACCTGCGCGAACGAGGTAGGGGTTGGGGTGGCCCCGGTTGATGAGTTTCAGTGAGTGGGATTGGTGGTCGATCTCGGCGATGAGGGCGGTGGTGAAGTCCTCGTCGTGGTCGGGGCCGGGGCTCTGGTATCGGTCGCGTTCGAGGGACTGTTCCAGTCGCACACCGAGTTCCTGGATGTCGGGCACGTGGTAGGCGGCCTCACGGAAGGTACCGATCAGAGTGGAGGTGGTGGACACCGCCCCGATCCCCTTGCCGCGGACATCACCGATCAGGATGCGCACTCCGTAGGGGGTGTCCTGGATTGCGTAGGCGTCTCCACCGATCCGTGCCTCCGCGTCCGCTGCCTCGTACCTGGCCGCCACCGTCAGTGGTCCGACGCGGGTGGGCGGTTCGGGCAGCACGGCGCGCTGTATGGCTGCTGCCACGGACCGGACCGTCGCGAGTCTCCTGGTGTAGCGGTCGAGCATGCGGTTCACATCGAGGCCGATGATCACGGAGAGCACGATGTTGAACACCTCGTCCCAGCCATCGGCCTGTCGCAGCAGGCCCAGGTGCCAGTTGACGAGCAGGGTGGTACCCAGCGCGAGGACGCCGGTCCATGCCGTGGCGCGGAAGGTGAGCGTCGCACCGGCGAGTACGCAAGCGGACGCGATGAGAGGGACCCCCGTGTAGGCGGCAGGCGTAGCCGCGTCCACGGCAGCAGTGACGACGATGATGGTCAGCGGGAGCCACCGCATATAAGGCCACTGAGCAGTCAGGCGGTCCACCTTCCCAGCCCTAACCGCATCCATCCCACCCCAAACCCGCCCCACACCCGTCGTGGCTACCCCTTGCCCCTACCTTCACCCTTGCGTCATGGCACGGCACAACGCTGAAATCAGGACGCCCCCTTCCCCGGACGAGTATTGCGTGCAGGTGGGGTAGGAGCGGGAGGTGAACGAGCGAGAGATGTTGCAGCCCAAGGCCGATGACCTGCTGGAGGGGCTGAGCGTGGACGTTCAGCGGCCGGAACAGCCGGTGCTGCTGGACTCGGGGGGCGCCCCGATACGGACCTGGCGGGAGAACTATCCGTACGACCGGAAGGTGGGGCGGAGTGAGTACGAGCAAGCCAAGCGGGTCCTACAGATCGAGCTGCTGAAGCTTCAGCGGTGGGTGAAGAGCACGGGGGCTCGGCTGGTGGTGGTCTGTGAGGGGAGAGATGCCGCCGGCAAGGGTGGCACGATCCAGCGGTTCACCGAGCGGCTCAACCCACGGGGGGCTCGGGTGGTCGCCTTGGACAAGCCGACCGATCAGGAGGCCGGCCAGTGGTACTTCCAGCGGTATGTCGCCCATCTGCCGACCGCCGGTGAGATGGTCTTCTTCGACCGTTCCTGGTACAACCGCGCAGGGGTCGAGAGGGTGATGGATTTCTGCTCCCAGGATGAGTACGAGCTGTTTCTGGAGCAGTGCCCCGCGTTCGAGCACATGCTGGTGGCCGACGGGACCTTGCTGGTGAAGTTCTGGTTCTCCGTCTCGCGCGCCGAGCAGCGCACCCGTTTCGCGATTCGGCAGGTGGACCCGGTGCGGCAGTGGAAGCTGTCGCCAACCGACCTGGCCTCGCTGGACCTGTGGGACGCGTACACGACCGCGAAGGTCGACATGTTCCGGGCGACCGACACCGTGCACGCGCCCTGGACCGTCGTCAAGAGCAACGACAAGCGACGGGCGCGACTGGAGGCGATCCGCAGCCTCTTGGCGCGCATCGACTACGACCGCAAGGACGCCTCGGCGGTGGGGCGGCCGGACCCGCTGATCGTGGGCGCCGCCGATACCCTCTTGGAAGCCGGAGAGGAGGATGTCGCCCTCTCCCCCACTCCGCTTGCCGGCCCGTCTCTCGGCCCCGGAAGTCATCCGCAGCACTCGCGCATGGGCTGACCGGCATCCGTCGCCACGACGGATCGGAGCTCCTGACCCGACAGGGCGGGCGAGCACTGCCGTGAGGTCCGCTCGCATCGGTGAGCGCGGCGCTTTGCGCCCGCCTCCGCCGGGGTTCAGCGGGGGGTCGACAGCTCCCGCTTGAGGATCTTTCCGGTCGCGGTCATCGGGAGGGTGTCACGGAACTCGATGATCCGGGGGTACTTGTACGCGGCCATGTTCTGCTTGCACCACCGGATGAGTTCGTCCTCGGTGACGGCGGCTCCCGGTGCGCGGATGACGTACGCCTTCACCTCCTCGCCATGGCTTGGATGCGGTACTCCGGCCACGGCCACCAGGCTCACTTCCGGATGGGTGAGCAGCATCTCCTCCAGTTCGCGGGGGTAGACGTTGAAGCCGCCCCGGATGATGAGGTCGGTGGTGCGGTCGATGATGAAGAGGAAGCCTTCGGGGTCGCGTCGACCGATGTCACCGGTGCGGAACCAGCCTTGCTGGTCGATTGCCTCCGCGGTCGCCTCCGGCCGGTTGAGATAGCCCTTCATCACATTGTGGCCGCGGATGCGGATCTCACCTGGCTGGCCCGGTTCGGCCTCCGTTCCGTCGTCCCGTACGATCCGCACCTCGATGCCCCAGACCGGACGGCCGATGGACCCCGGTTTGCGCGTCTGGTCCCGGCGGTTGAAGGTGGCGACCGGGCTGGTCTCGGAGAGTCCGTAGCCTTCGAGGATCGGCACACCGAAGCGTTCTTCGAACGACTTCAGCACCTCGACCGGTAGGGCAGAGCCACCGGAGACACTGATCCGCAGATTCCGGGCGATGCCGGTCGGATCGAACGGTTCGGCCGACTGGTGGGTCAGTAGCGCCCAGTACATCGTGGGGACCCCGGCGAAGAAGGTCACCTTCTCGCGTTCCATCGCGGACAGTGCGGCACCCGGCTCGAAGCGGGGCAGTAGCACGACCGTTGCGCCGCTCGCGAAGCCAGCGTTGAGCTGCACGGTCTGGCCGAAGGAGTGGAAGAGCGGAAGCGCGACCAGGTGCACATCGTCGGGAGTGGTACCGAACAGCCGATTGGAGAGCAGCGCGTTCTGCACCATGTTGCTGTGGGTCAGTTCGGCGCCCTTGGGACTGCCGGTCGTACCACTGGTGTAGAGGACGACCGCCGTGTCCGTCTCCTCGGTGGGTACGGTGTCGAACCCGGCGGGTGCCTCTGCGGTGAACTCCGCCAGTGTGGGCGCCGCTTCGCGGGCTGAAGCGTCTTCCGTGCCGGCTTCGATCACAACGAAGTGCACACAATCGGGGACCGCGTCGAAGGCTGTGCGGCCGGACTTTCCCATCGAGAGTCGGTCGGTGCCCTCGAAGCAGAAGTACGCCTTCGCTCCCGAGTCCTGGAGGTGGTAGGTGATCTCGCGATCGGTGAGCAGGACGTTCAGGGGTACCACCGTCGCCCCGGCTTTGAGGATGCCGAAGTAGACGATGGGGAAGGACGGCAGGTTGGGGCAGCTCAGGGCGACCCGGTCGCCGCGGCCGATCCCACGGGCCGCGAGCCCTGCCGCGACCCGGGCGGCGGCCTCATTGACCTCCGCATAGGTCAACCGGGTGCCGTCGAGGACGAGGGCGTCGCGATCCGGGTGCTCGCGGGCGGTGTCCTCCAGTAGTACGGCCAAGTTGAGCATGGTGTTCCTCCGGTGTCTGGCGCGGTACGGACGGGGGGTCAGCCGCGCAATGCGGAGGCGAAGATCGCGGGCAGGGCAGACCAACGGGGCGCGGCTGCGAAGTCTGCGAGCAGCCGTCCGGTTGTCGCGGCGGTCCGGTTGGTCACGAACCACGGCGGCTTCGGGGACAGCGACGGCTCACCGGTCAGCAGCGAGCGGGGCGCGGGACGGAACGGGCCGCGCACCACCGTGCGTTCCGGGCCGTCCAGGAGGACGGCGTTATGGACCACGCCGATGCCGCTCTGTACGTCGTCGATCGTGTGGCCGGGGAAGGCGCCCCAACTGGCGGTTGCGGTCAGATAGCCGACACCGGTCCAGGCGTTGACGGCGACCGTGCCGTAGCGCAGCCGGGCGATCGCGTCGTCCAGGGCGGGGCCGAGGGCGGTGATGGTACGGGGGTGGGCGATGAGGTTGACGCCCAGAGTTCCGGCGAACTTCTCGTTCGCGGTGTCGACCGCCTCGTCCAGGAATGCTCCCGGGGTGCCGGGCAGTTCGAGGACGCCCAGCACCGGAGCGAAGTACTCGGTGGTCAGGGCGGGTTCCGGTGTCCCGGCGTCGAGCCCTTCAATGAGGACGCGGTCACCGATCCGGCGTGCACCGCTGTATTCGGCGAGTGCTCCCGCCAGCCGGTCGTCACTGCCCGGGTAGTAGGCCGGCCGGTCCGGGGCCTTGGCCAGTGCCGCTCGCAGATGCACCAGGAAGCGGTCCTTCTGGGCCCATTGGGAGCTGATGACCACTACCTGGCTCGCCACGCAGTTGTAGCCCCCGTTGTGGAGCCGCTGGGTGGCCACGTGTTCGGCCTGGAAGCGGAGATCGGCGTCTGACCAGGTTCCCGGGAGCACAATGGTGGGTGAGACGCCGCCCAGTTCGCTGGTCACCGGCTTGTCGAGCAGCGGGGTCCCGGCGCGCTTGCGGTTCGTGCCTTCGGTGCCCGTGCCGAAGACGATCGCGTCGTGGGTCGCCGCGCTGCCGGTCATGTGGACGTGGCTCACGCTCGGGTGGTGGACGAGATGGGCGCCGATGTCGGGCCCACCGGTCAGTACACGGACCGCACCGATGTCGATCAGTGGGGCGAGCACCGCCCGGAACACCGGGAGCAGTCCGTCGGTGACCGGATTGAGCTTCAGGACGACGACCCGATTGTGGGCGTAGAGCTCGTAGAGCACGTCCAGGACCGGGATGGAGGTGATGTTCCCGGCGCCGAGGACCACCCCGACGCCGCCGGTCTCTTCCGGTCGGCGCAGAGCCAGGCCCGCCCGGCTCCGGATCTCCGCGGTGGTGACGCCCGGGGGCATCCACACTTCGGCGCTGAACCCGCTCAGCAGGAGCCGATCGTAGACGCTGTGCGGCAGGACCCGTACGGCGACCCGCCCGCCGGGGGCCGGGCGGGTGGTGAAGGCGTCGACGGGGCTGCCGCCCGCCTCCAGCGCCCGGATGCTCGCGGCCAGCGCCCCGGTTCCGGTCAGGACGGGGTAAGGACCGGTGATCCATTCCTCGCCGATCAGCTGGCTGCCCTCGGGGAGCCGTTTGTACGCGGCGGCGGCGCTCACCCATGCCGCCGCCTGCTCCCCGACCGCGGTGTGTACGCGTTCCAGCAGTTCCCGGCGCTGGGCGAGCCCGCGGGCGGCCCACACCGACTCGCCCCGTACGAGGTCGGCGATGGCGCGGTCGGCCGCCGCTCGCTGATCGGTTGCGGGTGACGATGTCGTCATCACACGGCTCCCTTGATGAGGTCGGCGGCCTTCTCGGCGGCCATGATGGTGGGCGCGTTGGTGTTGGCCCTCGGCACCGACGGGAACACGGACGCGTCGACGACCCGCAGCCCGTCCACGCCGTACACCCGCAGCTCCGGATCGACGACACGGCCGATGGCACAGGTTGATGTCGGGTGGTAGAGGGTCATCCCCGAACGCTGGGCCCAGGCGAGCAGGTCGGCGTCGGAGTCGGAGTCCGGGACGTCGTAGGGGCCGGTGATGACCTTGGCGGCCGGAGCCTGCGCCGCGATGTCCAGGGCGATGCGGATGCCGGCGACGATGGCGGCCCGGTCCTCGGCGGTGGTCAGGTAGTTGTGGGTGATGCGGGGTGCGGCGTCCGGACGGGCGGCGCGCAGTGTCACCCGGCCGCGGCTGGTGGGCGCGAGGACGCAGGGCCCGAAGGCGAAGCCGTGCTCGGTGATGGGACCCAACCCTTCCTGGTGGAAGAGGACGGGGGCCATGTGGAACTGCACGTCGGGGGCGGCCAGGCCGTCGCGGCTGTGGAAGAAGCCGCCCGCCTCACCGATGTTCGATGTCAACGGGCCCCGCCCTTGGCTCTGGAGGAGTTCGGCGTTGGCCGGGCTCGCCGCCGTCATCAGCGACTCTGCGTCGGTGCGGAAGTTCAGCAGGGTCATGTAGTGGTCCTGAAGCCCCTCCCCCACCGGCAGATCGGCCAGTACGCGGATGCCGAAGGCGGCGAGTGTGTCGGCTGGTCCCACGCCGGACAGCATCAGCAGCTTCGGGGACTCGTACGCACCGGCGGAGAGGATCACCTCGCGTGCCGCGGTGATCACCTCGGTGCCGCTCTCCCGGGTCACCTCCACACCGGTGGCCCGGCCGTTCTCGATCACCACGCGGTCGGTGCGGGCTCCGGACAGGACCGTGAGGTTCGGACGCCGCATGGCCGGGTGGAGAAAGGCGACGGATGTGCTGCACCGCATTCCGTCGCGCTGGGTGAGCTGGTACGGGCCGACGCCGAGTTGGCTCTCGCCGTTGAAGTCGTCGTTGCGTCGGTGCCCCGCGCTGATGGCGGCCTCCACGAAGGCCGTGGCCAGGGGATGGTTCGACCTGCTGTCGGAGACGGTCAGTGGGCCGCCCGTGCCGTGGAAGGCGTTCGCGCCGCGAAGATTGTCCTCGGAGCGCCGGAAGTAGGGCAGGACGTCGTTGTAGGACCAGCCGTCTGCACCGTCGGCAGCCCAGCCGTCGTAGTCGGCCCGGTTGCCCCTGATGTAGATCATCGCGTTGATGGAGCTGCATCCGCCGAGCACCTTGCCGCGCGGCAAGTAGGCTCGACGGCCTCCGATGCCCGGTTCGGGCTCGGAGTCGAGGTCCCAGTCGAGGTCGCTCTTGAACAGTTGACTGAAGGCGGCAGGCACATGGATCTCCTGGGCCGTGTCGGGTCCGCCCGCCTCGATCAGTGCCACCCGTGCCCCGGGGTCTTCGGACAGCCGGGCGGCGAGAACGCAACCCGCGGAGCCCGCCCCGACGACGACGTAGTCGTAGGTGTTCATCCGATCTCCTTTGACCAGCTCTGATCCGTCCCCTGATCGGGCTCCGACTGTGCGAACGCCACATCTACGGATCATGGGGAACGTCGTTGACCGGTATGTTTGCTGCGTTACCGGCACACCGCCATAGGCGGTGGGCGGGAAAAACGGGCCGCTCATTGTGCCCGTGCACAATCGACAAGGGTTTACGCTCACCCCATGACGACAGCGCTGGGTGCCGACGAGCACATCGCGGAGCTGGTCGGGAGGCTGCTCGCCTCGGTGGACCACCTCACGGACGAGCTCACCGCCGAGATCCTCAGCGGTGAGCACCAATACGTCGAGAGCACCCTGCTCAGCCATGATCAGTTGCACAACGCCGTCCACGACAATCTGCGGACGATGCTCACCGCGCTCCAAGGGCGCCCCACGCCGCTGGACGCACCCCGCGCCGCCGGTCGGTTGAAGGCAGAGAAGGGCATCCCCCTCGCTGCTCTGCTGCATGCCTTCCGGCTGGCCGGGCGTTTCATCTGGGACCGACTGCTCGCCATGGCCATGGCGGAGGACAGCGCCACCAAGCTGCTCCACATGGCGTCCGGTATCTGGGTGGTGATCGACGAGTGCTCGGGCGCCGCCGCCGAGGCGTACCGGACCACCGTGGAGGAGCAGTCACGCCGGGACGCGGCGGCCCGGAGCGTCATGCTCACCACCCTCCTCGACGGCAGCGCCGGGAACGGCGCTGGGGCGTGGGAAACCGTGCGGGTGCTGGGCCTGGACCGGCAGGGCCCGTTCCTGGTGGTGTGCGCCGAGATCAACGACGGCACCGAGCCCCTTCCCGCGGTGGACACCCGACTGCGGACCGCAGGGATCGGCTCGGAGTGGATCCAGCAGATCGGCACCCGGGTCGGGCTGCTCGCCCTTCCGAACGAGCACGCTGCGACCACGGCAGGCGAGCAGCTCGCCCGGTCGGCCATGTCCCGTGTCGGTGTCAGTCGCCCCTTCACTTCTCCGGCACAGGCGCCCAGCGCCTGGAGGGAGGCTCAGATGGCGGCCCAGTGCCTGCCGCCCGGTACCAACGGGACCCACGTCTACGGCAGTTCGCCGATCGCCTTGCTGGCAGCGGCTTCCCCTGACATCGCGGCGGAGGTGACACGTACAGTGTTCGGCCAGTTGCTCGGTCTTCCCGACACCGAGCAGACACTGCTGCTGGACACCTTGGAGACCTGGTTCACCGCCGGGGGTTCGACCACACGGGCCGCCGAGCAGCTGAACTGTCACCGCAACACTGTGCTGTACCGGCTTAATCAGATCGCTGCCCTGACCGGTCGCCGGACCACGGACGCGGACTCCTGTGCAGAGTTGTACATCGCGCTCCGGGCGGTACGGCTGGCGGGAGGCACCGGTTCCAGAGGGTAGAAGACGCCGCCCGGCGCGGAACCCCGCCCCCGCACATGTCAGCAATTCCCACTCCGGCCTCCCCGGCCGCCATGGGCGCGGCGTTCGGCGAGGCCGCTTCGTACGCAACGAGGTTCCGTGTTTCACCGGTGCCGGTGGGCAACGGGTCTGAGAGCATCGTGTCCGCGCGTGTGGTGGACTTTGGCAGGGGCGCCGGGAGTACCTTTCGTCAACCCACACGAAACAACATCAAGGAGTGCTCATCGTGATGCCCGAGACGGCCTCGACGGCTGACCCAGGCGGGTGGGATGCTGCGCTGGTCAGCGCCTTCGAGATATTGCTCGGCGGACGGCCGGCCGTTGACCCCGCTGCCAGATACGGGGTCTACCACGCCCCCTTCGAAGAGTTCCTGTTCCCCAATCGCTGGGCCACCCCTGACGCGATGATGTCTGGAGAACCGAGACAGCTGCCGAATCCGGATGGTGAGTACCCCTTCTCCCCTTGGACGTGGCGGTTCGACCTGAGCGAGTCGCTGTTCCACTTCGACGCCGAACTCGTGGCAGGGACGGGACCGTGGGGCACGGGCGGGCACAAGGGCCCCAGGCCGTTCGACGACGCCTTCGTCACCGACCTGCGGGCCGTCGCCTCGGTCGATGAAGACGGCCACGTGCTGGTGCCCGGCGCAGTGCTGGGACCGCTCCTAGGCCGCCATGGGGTCGACCTGACCAAGGAGGAGTCGAAGAAGCTGAACTGCTGGCTGGGGGTGCTGCTGCGTGTCGCCACCGATGGCACCCTCACCGATGCAATGCGGGCCGCCACGTTCACGGAGCGCGGCCCCGAACATCTCGTGTCGGTGAACGACATGAGGCACACTCCCGCCGTCGAAGAGACCTGGGAGGAAAGACTGGGCGCGGTCGGTCATGCCGCGCTCCGGGACCATCTCCGGATGCTCTGCGTCACCGAGAACGACGCGCGTTCCGAGGGCGGCTTCTATGTTGGCACCGACTACTGGCCGGGGCCCGATGTCCTGGAAACGGTGGGGTGTTCGCTCGTTGCAGGCTGGGTGTTCGGCGAGTCCGAAACCAGTGCCGCCGTCGTGCGATTGCCGGACGAGCCCGGAGCGCGCTGATCACACCGCTTCATAGCTCTCGTTGAGAACGGCTCACCGGGGCCCCCTTCAGGCCGAACTCCTCGGCCAGCCCGGGCGGGCATCAGCGAAGCTAGGCCATCTTGAAGTGGCTGGTCGGTGGGGTGGTGTGACCTTGTTTTCGGGGTGCTCGTGCCGATCGTGTGCGGCTGTCCGTGTTGGGATCGCCCGGCCCGGGTGGATCCACCGATGAGTTTATGGTCCTGGAACGGTCTACCCAGCGACTCGACCGTTCTCGACAGGAGTGCCATGTCCACCATCCAGCCAGTGATCATTACCGCCGAACAGGACGTTCTGATCGCGTTCTACACCAAACTGTTCGGCGCTGAGGAGATCTCCCGGGTGCCGGCGGAAGGTCCGGTCTTCTACGTCGGCTTGCGCATCGGAGACACCGACCTGGGGCTGGTCACCAGGACGGACGCGGGGACCGAGGCTGGGTCGCGGATCCTGCTCAGCATCGGCGTCGACGACGTCGACGGGACGCTCGGCCGGGTGGAGGCACTCGGCGGCTCGGTCCGCGGCGGTCCCAACGATATGCCGTGGGGACAGCGCGTCGCCCACATCCAGGACCCGGACGGCAACCCGGTGAACCTCACTCAGCCGATCCCGTCCCCGTGACGCTGTTCCGGGGACATGCGCTGTTCATGGACCCCGACCGTAGAGGTCAGTGGGCGCTACCGGCCTCCGGGTTCGTCAGGACCGGGGAAGACCGGGCAAGCCACAGCAGCCACTCATGGGGCACACCACGTGCGCGGAGGATGTCTCTGTGCCTCGGTGGAGATCGATGCGATGTGGCGCCATCGGCCTTAAATGCCAGTGCACTTGGGACAAGCGTTGTGGTCAGATACTGGAAATCAACCAGATGTTGGGGGATCGATGATGGCTTCTCCATACGGCCGCGTGGCGCGGGTGGCGGTCGCGGGCATGGTTCTGACGGTGCTGCCGGTCACCGCTGCATCCGCCTCCGCCAGGCCGGGGCCAGTGCAGTCCGCGGTCCTGACCCCGGCCGATGTCACGGCCCCGCCCGCCCCCACAGGGGTGCAAACAGCGGTCGACCGGCGTCAGGTAAAGATCCTCTGGAATGCCGTCGCCGCTCCGGATCTGGCCGGCTATCGCTTGTATCGGGCCGCGACCACACCGGTGCCGCGTGATCCCGCCCACCGAATCGGTGGTTTGAACCCGATCGCCCCGACCTTTCGCAATGACATGCCCAAAGCCACCGGCTCGACCTACTACTACGTGGTCACTGCGGTGGACAGGGCCGGTAACGAGTCAGCGGCCTCGACTCCGGCCGCCGCCGTCTCCAATGACCTCAACCCACCGCCGGCCCCCACCGGTGTCACCGCAACTCGGAACGCGGCCGGGGTAGTCACCCTCAACTGGGACGCCAAGCAGCCGGGCGACACTGAAACCGTCGGCTACCGGATCGCCATGTGCGGATCCGAGCCCACTGCCCCTTGCTTCGTAGAACTCATGGGGCCCCCACTGACGGTGAACACCTGGACGAGTCTCCAGCCGGTTCAAGTCGGAACACGCTTTGCCGTCGTCGCGGTGGACGCCCGAAACAACATGAGCTCGTCCCCACGAGTGACCCCCGACAACTGAAGGCACCGGGCCGGCCGAAGACACGTCCACCCGGCCCGCCCAGATGAGCATGATCAGCGCTTTGGTTCGCTCAAGGCACCGAGCCATACGGCCCCTCGACATTGGTCCGAGCTCACTACAGAACTCGGACCAATGTCGAGACCGGCCTTCGCAGAGCCTGCCCCGCCCAAGAGTTCAGCCGCATCCAGCGTCAGATGGCCGGACGTGTGCGAGCTGACTGTGTGGCCAACTCCACGGGTACCGAGAGAGGCTCAACGGTTCCCGTAGTGATCACATCGTCTTCTTCTTCGTGTTTCGTTGGGTGTCGGACACCGAACGTATGAAGGTGATCGTGCGGGAACGCATGCCCACACGGCGGGTCTCGATGATTTCATCGACTGGGGGATCGAAGGGCTGACGGATTGGCTTGCTGTGCAGCTTCACCGCACAGTCGAGATCGGTGCACAGCAGAAGGCCAACCGTGTTCAGCCGTTCGCGTTTGTCGCGGGACGGGCGTCGAGCAGTGAACAGGGAAACCTCGTTGAACCGGCGGGCGGACCGGCACAGGTCGCACATCGTCGCGCGCGATTGGTGTGCCGCGTGGTTCGGAGCCTGCCTCAGCAGAACTCCCAGCGCCTGGCCGTCGGCCTCGGTGACGAGGTAGGCACGTTGCGGGGAACGCAAATCTCGCCACCCGAGGTAGTCGATTCGGGCCCATCGGACGTCGTCGAACCAGGTCGGCAGGCGAACCTTGTGCTCGGTCGGATCCAGGTTCACCATCGCGCCGCGCACCTCTTCCCGAGTCATCGGGCGCATGGCTTCTCCCTGCGATTCGCGTCCGTTTCCACTGCACACCGTGCTGAGGTTGACGTACGTTCACACGTCCCGGTGATGTGGCGCGGGCTTGCCGCGCATCGTCGGTGTGAACAAGGCCGAGAGGACCGTGTGAACGGAGCACTTCCAGCGTCGACTCGTTGTGACACGGCGCTGCGAGGCGGGGCCTCGGTCACGGCGTGAGCAACATACGAGAAACGAGACTGGCGTGCCTCAGCGGTTTGACCTTGAGGCGTATGAGAGTCGGCGCGTAGCCGCCACCAGATGCCGTTGACTGTGGATTCGGTCCGGACGTTCCACTGGCAGGTGAACGTGGTCGTCAAGACTGCGTGTTGGGTGGTTGGGAGAGTCCTTCTGTTGCTGGACACTCGGGGCTCCTTGCTGAGAAGTCGATATGACAGCAAGAGCAGGCCGAGCGGCTCGACGAAGGCACCCGCCCGTACGTCGCGATGGTCATGCGAACTCAGGAGGCGGGGGCTGGTTCAGAGCACCGGAAAATCACGTCCGGTCCACCGTCGGGGAAGGACGACGTCAAAGGGACGGACGGCTATGCGGTGCAGCGAGGCGCGCTCGGCGCGGGCCGAAACATAAAGATCTTTCTCCAGGGCACAGCGGGAGCCAGAAAGCACTATCGAAGGTACTCGGCGAGAGTATCAATGGCCGCCAGACAGGCGCCAACGAGTTATCGAACACGATCTCATGGACGAGTGGGCCTACCAGCGGCCCGACATGAGAAGTGTCCCTCTAGGGTCCTTCTTTTGGATCAGGCTGGATCAGGGAGCGGGGTCTGGTGCCGTGGATCGCAAGGCGGAGGAATGAATCACTGCGGAGCATTGGTGATTGACGACAACGCGGCGAGGCGCGGTGCCAGGGCACGCGAGCCCAGCAAGATCCGAAAGAAGGGCCTAGTGCAGGCGGTGGATGTCGGCCGTGACGAGTGCCCGGCACGCGAGGCCCCCGCCCAGGCAGACAGGGGCTCGCGTCCACTAGGCGAAGCGCATGTTCAGCGGCCGGATGCCTCCGCGCATCGCTCGCCCCGGGCCGCCCGGTGACAGTATGTCAAGGGCTCTCCGTGAAACGAACGGACCAGGCGTAGCCGCTCAAGCTGTCCTGTGTGACCCGCCGGACCTCCTTGACCTGGCAACCGTCGTGGGCGTACTTGCGAGCGAACCGATCGAGGCGCTCTGCATCGGTGAGATCTTCCATGGACAGGGGTGCTCCGACGACCAGGTCCTCATGAACGACTGTCTCCGTCGCAGCACCGTCCGAGCAGGCTGAGCAATGATGCGTTTTGGGTAGGGTCATACGTGCAGTGTCCTCCTCTCCTTGGATGCTCTGAAGAGCACCCGTTGTTTGGGAGCCGTGGGCGGGTGCCTGTCGGGGCGAAATCGCAAGCCGAGCGGTGGAGTGGCCCGACCTCGGTGGTTCAAGGACTCGTGGTCCCAAACGGACGGTGGACGTCACGCCGGTACCCGGGGAGGAGTGATCCCCCAGCCGTCCAGCGTGCTCCGCAGCCCGTAGGCCGGGCCGGTTGGATCGTGCACACAAGACGACGTTCATATTGCCGCGTGTAAAGCCGAGTTGACGGGCGAGTGGCATCGTGTCGTGCTCATGGCAACCTCCCGTTCGTGCTTGCCCTGCCCGAGAGCGCCGCGCCATCGTCAATCGCGGCGTACAAACCCAGTACGCCGCACCCAGCGGGCGCGTGTACTCCTGGCGCGCCACCGTTCGAGGAGGACCACTCGATGGCAGCAGTGCGCAACACCAAGCGGCGGATCGTCGCAGCGGTAGCCACCGTGGCGACTGTGGCGTTGGCAGCCGGAGCGGGCGCGATCTTACCCGCCCAGGCGGCCCAGCCCGAGGGCAGAATCCTGCAGGCCGGAGCCACTGGCGCGGTGCCGGGGAGCTACATCGTCACACTGAAGGAGACCGCTGGTTTCACGGCGTCCACCGCCCGCGGCAAGCAACTGATAGCCAGCTATGGCGGCCAGATCAAGCGCACCTACACCTCGGCGTTGAACGGCTATGCCGCCGCCCTCAGCAGCACCGAGGCCAGGCGGCTCGCCGCCGACCCGGCGGTCGCCTCGGTCGAGCAGGACCAGAAGGTCCACTCGACCGCAACCCAGTACAACGCACCCTGGGGCCTTGACCGGATCGACCAGGCGAACCTCCCGCTGAACGGTACGTACACCTACCCGGACTCGGCGGGCATCAACACGACCATCTACGTCCTGGACACCGGGGTCCGCATCTCCCACCAGGACATCGCCGGTCGTGCCTTCAACGGCTACGACTTCATCGACAACGACCCCATCGCCCAGGACGGTTACGGGCACGGCACCCATGTCGCGACCACCGCCGCCGGGACCACCTGGGGAGTGGCGAAGAAGGCCAAGATCGTCGCGGTGCGGGTCCTGGGCAACACCGGTTCCGGTACCACTGCCGGCGTCATCGCCGGCGTCGACTGGATCACCGCCAACCACGTGGCCTCCTCCGTCGCGAACGTATCGCTCGGCGGAGGGCCCAGCCCCACACTGGACAATGCGGTCCGACGGTCGATCGCCTCCGGCGTCACCTACTCCATCGCCGCCGGCAACTCGGGTGCACCCGCATCCAATTACTCCCCCGCCCGGGTGACCACCGCGATCACCGTGGGTGCCACGACCAGGACCGATGCCAAGGCCACCTACTCCAACCACGGTCCCATCGTGGACATCTTCGCGCCGGGCTCCGACATCACGGCCGGCTGGAACAACTCTGACACCGCCACCTACACGGGCAACGGCACCTCCTTCGCCGCGCCCCATGTTTCCGGCGCCGCCGCGATCTATCTGACCAACCACCCCGGCGCCTCCCCGGCGGCCGTGGCAACGGCACTCGTGAACGGTGCAACGCCCAACGTTCTCACCGCCATCGGAGCGGGCTCACCGAACAAGCTGCTGAGGCTCGTACCGTAACGAGACCACGACCGGGCCCGTACGGAATCACTTCCGTACGGGCCTTCCGTCGCTTGCCGGCTCGTTTCGGATGAGGCACTCGCCGATGCCTCGCGAACCTCTCCCACGTCAAGAACCACCTCGGACAGGTGCAGGCCCCTTGTACGCGAACTGTGGGACCCGGAGTCCCCAGCTACCCACTGGGAAGCAAGGTGCGGAAGAGCCCGCCTAGGGTTGACGCATGAGCACGGCAGACGACTGGAACGCGGCGGCCCTGCGCCTGCTGGAGGACCCGTACATCTTCCTCGCCACCGGTCCGCGCCAGCACGAGGACTGGGCCAAGGACGTGCTCGTACTGATGCACCGCGAGGTCCCGGACCCACGCGGGTGGCTGCGGATCGACGCCGACCGCAACAACAATGCCCGCTACGACGTGCCGGCGTACCCCTTCGAGCCGCCGCCCGCCGCCGGGTTCCGGGACCGCCTCCACGAGCTGGTACCGGCGGGGGCCGTCACCGCACTCGCCGTCATGGCGGAGGAGTGGGGCGACGACCGGCCCGTCCGGGACCGGCCGGAGCGCGACGCTCTGCTGGCCGACGCTCGGTTCCTGCTGGACCGCTACGGCCCGGACGCCCAGTTCTGGACGAACGCCCGGGACGCAGCCTCGGACCCCGCCCGGGACTTCGTCCAGGCCGGCCTCAAAGGGACGAGTGTCCACGGGTTCATCACATGCGAGTACATCAATGGCCTCGACCTGCTCGAAGAACTGGGCCTCATCGCCGTGTCCGGCGACGAGGTCGGGGTCTTCTGGTCCTTCGGCGCGTACTGACACCAGTTCCCTTGGCACGCAGATCCGGCCGCCATGCGCGATGACGGCCCCACGAGAAGCAACGGCGAACAGTCATGAACTCGCGAAGATGCCCACCGGCGGGATCGCGTGGTGAACTGTTGCCAGTTCCCCGGACCCAACCTGCTGGTGTCTCCTAGCGTAGGCGAGCCGAATGACGGTGTGAGGCAACCTCCGGGGCCGGTTGTCCCTCTCTCGCTGGAAAGTTGATCGGGTGAACGGCCGTTCCTGGCGCCGGGTTTCCCCCCTTGGCCCAGCGCGGTGTCCAATGACGCACCAGGCGACCGGCGAGGGTGGGCGGCTGTGACGTTCTCCGGTGCACGAACACACGTGACCGGCTCGCTGTCCATGCACCAGGTCTTTCTCTTCGTCGGACGGCTCTTGCGCCGGGCCACCCCGTGCGGTCACATCACGGCTTGCTCCACATCTCTGACGACGGTGACTCGGCCACCATCGCCGGGATCGGGATCGGGCATGATCGATTCCGGGTCGACCAGGTACACCTCGTGACCATCCAGCGTGAGCCGGCGCACGACCTCCAACAACATGCGCCGCGCCACGTCGTCGATCGAATAGACCATGGTGAGGTCCAAAACCACCCTGACCTCTGCGGGGGCGGTGTTCACCGTTTCCCGGACGACTCTCTCGGCTCCGGCAAAACCGATCCCCCCTTGCAGTTGCAGGACCCGGACCGCATGTGGTCCACCGCCACCGACGACGTGGTTGGACCGCACGATGGCACGCGCAGCGGCGGGGACCTCCATCACATGGAGACCCATGTCGGAGGAGAACCGCTCGAAGAGCGACACTCCGCGAACGCTGTTCCCGTGGGCGTCCAGTCGTGGTGAGAACGTGGCGATGCCGATCTGGCCGGGGAGCGCTCCGATCAGGCCCCCGGCCACGCCACTCTTCGCTGGAATGCCGACCTGGGTCGCCCAATCACCGGCCGCGTCATACATGCCGCAGGTGGACATGACGCTCAGCACCTGACGCACCACCGGTTCGCTTACCACTCGCTCGCCCGAGAGAGGATTTACGCCGCGATTGGCCAACGTCGCGGCCATCATGGCCAGATCTCGCGCGGTGACGAGCACGGAACACTGGCGGATGTAGCCCTCGACGACGGCCCTGGGGTCTTCGGTGAGGATGCCGTAGGCGCGGAGCATGTACGCGATGGCGAGGTTGCGGTGCGCGTGCTCCATCTCCGACACGCACACCGACTCATCAACCCGCAGCGTACGACCGGCAAACGCCGAAAGACCGCGGACCAAACGCTCCACGCGCTCCGTCGGATTCATGCCCTCCGGACCAGCCAGTGAGTGGGTGGTGATCGCACCGGCGTTGATCATGGGATTGAAGGGGCGCCCGGTATCGCTTTCGAGGGAGATCTGGTTGAACGCCTCTCCCGATGGCTCGACACCGACTTTGGCGAGCACCGGGCCGAAGCCGCGATCAGCCAGTGCCAGGGCGTACGCGAACGGCTTGGAGATCGATTGGATCGTGAACTCGGTATCGACATCGCCGGCACCGTAGACCTCGCCGTCAGCGGTGGCGAAGACCGCGCCGAGGCACTCAGGGTCCGCTGCGGCGAGCTCAGGAATGTAGTCCGCCAGCTGTCCAGAAGTGTCCGACGCGACATCTCCGATGGCCTCGGCCAGATAGTCGGGAATGACCGACCGCATGCGTCTTCCTCCATACCTTTCCGGCGATGAACGTGCCGTGGCGTCAGCGCTGAAGGCCGTCGAGGTGCTTGTGCCTTCCTGACACGCGTCGACGCCTCACCGAATCACAACGCCGATGCGTGAACCGTAGCCGCACTCCTCCCCCTCGGCCCTCCTCTGCTCACCGCGCGGCGTAGCCGTTTGACAAGACGAATCCCCGCCGAGCCGGTGAGGAGGGCTCGACGGGGTGGAGGCAGGCGGGCCGCAGGGGCGGGCATCGAGGCTGTCAGCTCTGCGAGCTGGAGCCCCGTGCGATGCTTCCGATGGCGGCCGGTGATTCCTGTCGTGATGATCGTCTCGTTGTACTTGTCGGCTGCGTCGACAAGCTTCTCCACAGCCCTGCACGCCGGGTCCATAGCGGCGTCAACCGCCTTGTCCGTATCCCGGTCCATGAGGGCTGCCGCTGCGTTGGAACTCCCGATCACCATGGATCGATCCGGCCCGAGAGGAGTCTCAGCAGGGCTTCCTGTTGCCGCTGAAACAGGTCAGGCGACGGTCCGGATGAGCTTCTTGAGCCGGGTCGGTGGTGAGGACGTACGAGCCGAGGCCGCAAGGAGTGTCGTTGGCGATCCGTACGGCGTCCTCTTCGTCGGCAGCCGGAAAGACCATGGCCACCGGGTCGAACAGTTCTTCCCGGGCCGCAGTGAGCTCGGTGGTGAGACCGGTGAGAACCCCCGCAGGGAAGTAGGCACCGCGCCGCTCGCCGGTGGTGTTCAGGAGTGAGACTCCCTGGACCCGGGGGTCGGCGATGGCCTGCCAACCCGTGGGCGGCGGCCGTACGCATCCTCGTCGCCATCGACGGACCAGCGCCGACGCCCGTACCTCACCGATAGCAGACCTGGCCCGTACCACTGCGGAGACGGAGCTCGGGCTGCCGCCGGGCACCCTGGTGACCCCGCTCCCCCAGGACGCTCCGCCGTCGAGCTAGAGCCCGATGCACCACATCGAGACCCTGTAGCCCGCCCCACCCACACGATGCACCGCCAAGGGGGCTCAGAGTCCCACCCGGAGGTCCAGAGTCGGCACTCACCCCTGTGTCGACTCCTTCTCCGGCTGGGCACCCTGTGCACGCGCGGTCACGCGGCGCGGAGGAGCACGCAAAATGAGCCTTCGCCCTGGTGAGAGATCCTGGAACACCCATCCATCGACCTGCCCGGTCATGGTGAGTTGAGACATCCACCCCGTTGTGCGAATCGGCATTTTATGGCCTCTGTCAGCGGTCAGTACGGTGGGTTTCATGACGTGGAGCTTCCAGACTGCAGAAGAACTCGTGACTGCCTTACGTGCCGGTGAAGTGACCTCGGTGGAACTGACCGACGAGGCGATCGCCCGCATCGAGCGCTATGACAAGGTGATCAACGCGATCTGTGTGCCGGACTTCGACCGTGCGCGGGCCGCAGCGCGCAGCGCGGACCAGGCGCGCGCACGCGGCGAGGTCCGGCCGCTGCTCGGTGTACCCGTGACGGTCAAAGAGTCCTACAACATCGCCGGGCTGCCCACGACCTGGGGAATGCCGCAACACCGGGACTACATACCGGCCGAGGACGCGGTACAGGTGTCGCGGCTCAAGGCCGCAGGCGCGGTGGTGCTCGGCAAGACCAATGTGCCCCTGGGCCTGCAAGATGGGCAGAGCTTCAACGAGATCTACGGCACCACCAACAACCCGTGGGATCACGATCGCACGCCGGGCGGATCCTCCGGCGGATCAGCGGCGGCCCTGGCGTCCGGATTCGGTGCACTGTCCATCGGCTCCGACCTCGCCGGTTCCCTGCGCACCCCCGCACATTACTGCGGCATCTACGCGCACAAGCCGACACTCGGACTGGCGGCGACCCGCGGCATGGTCCCGCCGCCCGCACCGGCCTTGCCGGCCGATGCCGACCTCGCCGTTGTCGGCCCGATGGCGCGCAGTGCCCGCGACCTCGCGCTCCTGCTCGACGTCATGGCCGGACCGGACCCGCTGACACTCGGCAAGGCGTACCACGTGACGTTGCCGCCCGCCCGCCATGAGCGGCTCGGCGACTTCCGGGTCCTGGTCGTCGACGAGCATCCACTCATTCCGACCGGGTCCGCTGTGCGGGCGGGTGTGAACCGGGTGGCCGATGCGCTGGTCGACGGCGGTGCCCGTGTCGAACGGCACACTCCGTTGCTGCCCGATCTGACCGAAGCCGCGGTGCTCTACACGCTGTTGCTGTTCTCGGGTTCCGTTGCGCGTTTTCCCGTCGACGCGTACGAGCAATTGCGGGCCCGTGCCGCCGCGCTGAGCGCAGACGACCAGAGTCTCGATGCGACGCGGCTGCGCGGCATGGTGTTGAGCCACCGGGACTGGGTCGAGGCGAACAGCCGTCGCGAGTTGCACCGCCACGGCTGGCGGCGGCTCTTCGCCGAGTTCGACGCCGTGGTGTGTCCGATCACGCCCACTCCCGCGTTCCCGCACGACGACAACAATCCACTGGAACGCCGGATGGACATTGAGGGTGTCGGGTACCCGTACTTCGACCAGCTCATCTGGGCTGGCCTGGCCACCATGCCCGGCCTGCCCGCCACCGCCGTACCAGCGGGTCGGTCCCCCGAGGGCCTTCCGGTGGGAGTGCAGCTCATCGGTCCGGCGTTCGAGGACCGTACCCCGCTGCGGCTGGCCGAACTGCTGGAGCAGAAGATCGGCGGCTTCCAGGCACCGAGGTAGTGCGCATCGCGAGACGAGTATCGCAACACCGATTCGAGCGGCTTCCGTGACTTCATGCTCGACCGTGCACGGGTGGAGCACCTGCGAGGGATCGTGGAGGGCTCCATCGGCCCCGTCCAGGGCGACAAACCCCATCGGAGTCGACCGAACCTGGCACGGGGCCTCGAACGACTTGAGAGACCTCCTACGTGGTCACGTTCCTTCGCGTCCCCCAGCGGAGACGAGGTTCTCGGCTCCTGAGGGGGTGAAGGTGACCGGGAGGGCCAGGGGGCCCCGGAACGTCGGGGCGTAGCCCCAGTCGACCTCACCGCTCGGGATGTCCAGGGTCAGGTCCGGCAGACGGCCGAACAGCGTGGTGATCGCGATCTCCGTCTCCAGCTTCACCAGATGGCTGCCCAGGCAGGCGTGCGGGCCGTGGCCGAGCGCCAGGTGCGGGCGGGCATCACGGGTGAGGTCCAGGGCGTCGGGGTCGGGGAAGCGGTTCGGGTCATGGTTCGCCGCCGCCAGCGACAGCAGCACCATGTCACCCTTTCCCACGCGGGCGTCCCCGATCGTCATGTCCTCACCCGCATACCGGTACTCCGCCACGTGATCCGGCGGGTCAATCCGCAGCAACTCGTTGATCGCCTGGGACCAGTCGATGTCGCCGCCGAGCAGGGCAGCTCGCTGGCCGGGGTCGCCGAGCAGGCGCAGGATGGTGGTACCGAGGAACTGGATCGTGGTGATGTGACCGGCGCCGATCAACGTCATGACCATCACCTCCAGCTCGTCCTCCGTCAGCGCGCCCGACTCGATCAACCGCGTCGGCAGGTCGTCCCCCGGATGCGATCGTTTGTAGGCCGCCATACTCCGGACGTAGTCCAGCACCTCGGCCAGCTTCACCTTGTCACGCGGCTGCTGGAACTTCCCGCGGTACCACATGTCCAGTACGTCGGCGGCGGGCGCGCGCTCGGCTTTCGGGATGCCGAGCAGATCGTGCACGACGGCAACCGGGAGCTCCCGGGTGTACTCGGCGACGAGGTCCGCGTGTCCCCGCCCGGCGAACGACTCGACGGTGTGCGCGCAGGTCCGGGCTATGCGATCGCGCAGACGGGACACTGCGGCGGGGGTGAACGCCGAGGCGATGAGCCGGCGCAGCCTGGCGTGTTCGGGATCGTCCAGATTGGACAGACCCGGTGGGTGCGGGTCGGGGTTGACCGGGGCGCCGCTGCTCAGGCGGCGGTCCGCCAGGCAGGCGCGGACGTCGTCGTACCGGGTCACCAGCCACGTCCGGCCCGGGCCGTGCGGGTTGTCGACGGGGCAGACCGGGTCGTGCTCGCGCAACCAGGCGTAGCCCGGGTACGGGTCGGCGGTCACGACGGCCGGCCGGCGATCAGCAGTTTCTCCAGCGGGGATGCGGCGAGCGGTACGACCCGCGTCTCGGTGAGCCCGGCCTCGCCCAGCCATGCCGCGAGGTCGGCGTAACGGTGGACGCCGCCGCCGTGGCCCTGCCACAGGGTCAGGTCGAACATGCTGAGGTACCCGGCTGCGGCCGGGCCCAGTCCGGCCGGTGGTTCCCGGTCGTGGTCGAGGATGACGATGCTTCCCGTGGGGGACAACGACTTCGCCGCGCGCTGGAACAACTCGCGGCACTCCTCGGGGCGGTGGCCGTGCAGGACGTTGAACAGCAGCACCAGATCGTGCCCGGAACCCAGGTCGTCGGAGAGGTAGTCGCCGGCCTGTGCCGTCACCCGGTCCGACGGGGCGTCTTCGCGGAGTGCCGTGATCGTCTCGGGCAGGTCGAAGACGGTGACCCGCACATCCGGGCGACGACGGCACAGTTCGACGGCGTGGTCGCCGTGGCCGCCCCCGATGTCCAGGACGGTCGCCGCGGGAGGCAGCGCGGCGGCGATGTCATCGGCCAGGGCCACGGCGGCGCCGGCGAGCATCCGGCGCAGGCGGGCCCCGGAGGCGGGGCGCTCGCTCAGCCAGGTGTAGAAGCCGCGGCGGGGCGTGCCGGTGCGGATGGTGTCCTCGACGTCGGCCCAGTGCTCGAACAGGACCTCGTGCCAGAACAGTTCGGCGTCCACCGGGCCGGGCGACGCGGCGATCGTGACCCCGTCGGAGTCGCCGTCACGCCGCAGGTAGCCGAAGGTCACCAGGATGTTCACCAGGCTGCGTACCCCGGCCGGGTCACCGTCGATCGTGGTGGCCAACTCCTCGACCGACAGCGGGCCGGGTTCCAGCGCGGTGAACACCCCCAGCCGGACACCGGCGATCATGGCCCGGTACCCGGCCGCGCCGAGCCGGTCCAGTACCGGAGCCGGGACACCAGAGGATTCTTCGGGCAATGGCATGATCATCCACTTCCGGAAAGCGCGCCGGCACCGGTGAGGAAGTCCAGGTGCCTGCGCAGCATTCGCTCGTTGGCCGGGGGGAACCCCACCCCCGCCTCGGCCGCGGCGGCCCAGGTAAGGGAGCAGTCGAACCGCGGGTGCGGGCGGGGGCGTTCGGGCAGGGAGAAGGCGAGCGGGGCGAAGGGCCCGGCCGGGTCGGCGAGCATCCGCTCCCGCCATCGGTCGTACGGCACCACCTCGGTCGGGTGACCGGCCGAGGTGAGGGCGGCGGCGAGGGCGGTACGGGTGAGGCCGCCGTCGCCGTGGTAGTGGTAGTTGCGGCAGGGGTGGTTCGGGTCCTGTGAGAGCGCGACGATCGCCGCGGCCACCGTGTCCACGGGCACCATGTCCAGCACCTCGGCAGTGTCCGGGACGGCGCCCGCGGCAATGCATCCGGTGAGCCAGCGGCTGAACCCGGAGCGCGGGTCGGCGGCGCCGGTGGCGGTGTCGCCGACGATGGCCGCGATGCGATGGATCGAAACGGACAGGCCGTGGCCGCGGGCGGCGCCGGCCATCGCGTCGGCCACCCATTTGCTGAGGTCGTAGCCGCTGGCGAGGCCGCTCGGGTCGGTGGGAGTGTCGGCCTCGGTGACGACGCGGCCGTCGTAGGCGTCACCGAGGAAGACGCCGAGGGTGGAGATGAGGTGCAGTGGGGCGTTGCTGTCGCCGGCCAGGCGCAGGATCGCGGCGGTGGCGTCGACATGGGCGGGTTTGAGGGCATCGTAGGGCGCTGCGAAGTGCGGTACGGCGGCGTTGTGGTAGATCGCGTCCACGGTCGTGAGGGTGTCGTGGTCCTCCGTGGACAGACCGAGACCGGGTGCGGACAGGTCGCCGAGGACCGGGATCACTCGGTCGGTGACCGGCAGACGATCGATCGAGCCCTGGCGGACGAGGCAGTGGATCCGGGCGTCGGTCCGGGACAGCAGTTGGTCCAGGAGGTGGCGGCCGAGGAAGCCGGTGGCGCCGGTGAGCAGGATCCGGCGCGGTGTGCCGGCCGAGGCCGAGGGGAGGCCGGATGAGTGGCCGGTGCGGAGACGGATGTCGGGTGGGGGGACGGCGTCGGCGCGCAACCGGTCGACCGTGGGTAGGTCCGTCGGGGCATCGCCGTCGATGGCTGCCGCAAACGCTGCCACGGTCGGGGCGGTGAACAGTGTGCGCATTGGCACCGTGACGCCGAGGCGGTCGCGGACGGCGGCGAGGACGTGGGCGGCGATGAGCGAGTGCCCGCCGATGGCGAAGAAGTCCGCGGTGCGGTCCACATCGGACTGGTCGAGAACGGTGCCCCAGATGGCGGCGACGGCTCGCTCCGTGGCGGTCCGAGGCGGATCCGCCAGGGCTGAGGGGTTGGTGGGCCTGGCGGGGGGTTCGGGGAGGGCGCTGTTGTCGACCTTGCCGGTGCTCGTGGTGGGAAGGGCGTCGAGGACGACCACGGTGTCCGGCACGAGATGTGCGGGCAGGCGGTCGGCGCAGAAGGCGCGCAGACCGGGAGCGTCGAGCACGGCGACCCGCGAGTCGGCACCGATCGGATCGGGTGCGTTGAGGGTGGGTGTGGTCGAGGTCGGGGCGCCGACGTAGCCGATGAGGCGGTTGCCCCTGGCCACCACCACGGCCTCCGCGACGGCCGGGTGCGCGGCGAGCACGGCGGCCACCTCCCCCGGCTCCACTCGGTTGCCGCGGATCTTGACCTGGTCGTCGGCCCGGCCGACGAAGTCGAGCGTGCCGTGCGGATTGAGCCTTGCGAGGTCGCCGGTCCGGTACATACGGGCGCCGGGGTGGGCAGCGTACGGATCGGCGAAGAACGCCGCGGCGGTCGCGACCGGGTTTCCCCGGTACCCCCGGGCGGGGGCCAACCCTCCGATGTAGACCTCACCGACCACGCCGACGGGCACCCTGCGCAGAGCCCGGTCGAGGAGGTGGACGCGGACGTATCGCAGCGGACGGCCGATCGGCAGTCGGGTGGGGTGCTCGTGGCCATCGACGGTGCGATGGCTGGTCGCACAGACGGTGGCTTCCGTCGGGCCGTAGTGGTTGTGGAGGGGAATGCCGTGCTTCGCCCACGCGCGGACGGTCGCCGCCGGGACGATGTCGCCGCCGACCATCATGAGCTCCAACGGGAGGCGTTCCCCGTCGAGATCGGCCACCCAGCGCTGCCAGAGGGGGGCCGCCGTGTCCACCGCGGACAGTTGGTGCTCGACGCAGAGCTTGAGGAGGTCCGGTCCGGTGAGGCCGCCCGGGTCGGGATGGATGACCAGGGTGGCCCCGGCCGCGAGGACCGGGAAGATGTCGCCGAACGCGGCGTCGAAGTGCGGGGGCGGGACCATGAGGAGGCGGTGGGCGGCGGTGAGGCCGTGTTCGGCGATGAATGCGGTGGTGAGGTTGAGGAGGGTGTCGTGCTGTACTTCGACGCCCTTGGGTTCGCCGGTAGAGCCGGAGGTGTGGACGACGTAGGCGAGCTGGGACGGGTGGATGGGTGTGGGTTCGTGGTGGCCGGTGGCGGGGAGGGCGTCGCGGGTCAGAACGGTCCTCGCACCGCTTGCGGTGATCAGGGCGTGTTGGCGGGAGGGCGGCTGGGCGGGGTCGATGGGGACGAAGCATCCGCCCGCCTTGAGCACGCCGAGGATCGCGATGATCGCGTCGGCGCTGGACGGGATGGTGATCGCGACCGGGTCCTCGCTCCGGATGCCGGCCTCGCGCAGGTGGCGGGCGACGGCTGAGGATCTGCGGTCCAAGTCGCGGTAGGTGAGGGGAGGAGCGGCGAGGTCGAGGACGGCAGTGGCGTCGGGGGCCTGGGCGGTGCAGGCCGCGATCAGGTCCACCACGGTCGAGGCAGCCGGTCGTGTGTGGGCGCCGGGGCCGGTGGACGGCGTGTCCGAGCCATCGGGGGAGGCTGGATCGGGCCGGGTGTTCAGGGCGGTGTGGACGGCGCTGTCGGCCGGTGACAACAGGTCCAGGTGAGCCAGTGGCAGACCGGGGTGGCGGACCACGGCCTCCATGACCGCCAGCACCTGGTCGGCGATCCTGGTGATCGTGTCCGCCTCGTACCGGTCGGTGCGGTAGTCGATGAGGGCGGGCCAGTCACCCTCGCGTTCCCTGATGTGGAGGGTGAGGTCGAAACGGCTGGTGGCGCGGTCGATCGGCAGCGGGGTGGTGGTCAGGCCGGTGAAGGCGACGGGGGCCGTCTCGCGGTTGAGGACCAGCATCGTCCGGAACAGGGGGTGGCCCTGCCGTGGGGCGGGGACCGTGGTGAGGATGTCGGCCAGGGAGATGTCGGCGTGGTCCATCGCGTCGGCCACCACCCCGGTGGCGTCGGCGAGCAGGTCGCGGGGGGTGGCTCGGCGGTTCGTGCGGAGCCGGAGCGGGAGGGTCGTGAGGAACATGCCGATCACGTCGTCCCACCCGGCCGGGCGGGTGCTGACCGGGGCGCCGACGACGAGGTCGTCACCCCCGTCCCGGGTGGAGGAGACGATGGCGAAGACGGCGAGGAGACCGGCGAAGGTGGTGGCCCGCTCGCCCCGGCACCAGGTGGCGAAGCGGTGGGCGAGCCCGGCCGGGACGGTGAACCGGTGGGTGGCACCGGGGCCGGGGCCGGATTCCGGGTGCGGTGATCCGTCAGACGCGGAAGGCGAGGCGGTGCCGTACGGGTGGTCCGGCGAGGGTCCGGAGACGGGCGGGGCGTCGCGGAGCGTTTCAGCCCAGAACTCGGTGGTTCGTTGCCGTGGCCCCACGGCGGCCGGTGCGGGGACCGGTATCCCCCGTGCGCTGGTCTTCGTGCTGAGCACGGCCCTCGGCCCCTGGACATCCGTGGCACCGGACGGGGGCCAGGAGATCGGATCGACGGTGGTCAGGGCCGTCAGCAGGATCGATATCGATGTGTCGTCGCAGATGATGTGGTGAGCGGTGACCGTCAGGAGATGGGTCGTTGGGGTGGTTCTGATCAGATGGGCTCGCACCAACGGGCGCCGGGTCAGGTCGAAGGGGTGGTCTGCGTCCCGGGCGGCCAGGCGTTGGGCCTCTGGCCACGGGTCCCCGTGAGCGCTCAGGTCGGTGGTGCGCCAGGCCCTCGCCGGCAACTCGTCCGTGTAGGGCGCCGCTCTCAGCTGCGGGGTGTCGTCATGGACGACGATCGCCGAGCGCAGGAGGGGATGGGTGGCCAGTGTGCGGGCGAACCTGGTGCGCAGGTCCGCTTCGTCGAGCGCACCCTCCAACCGGAACGCGGCGTGCACGACGTAGGCGCCATTGTCCTGGCCCGCCTGGTGGATGATCCACAGTCCGTGTTGCGGGCCGGACAGCCGTTCTGAGGGAGCGGGCACCGCCCCCGACATATCTGAATCGTCGGTGTTCTTCGTGTTGTTCGAGATCTCCGGAGTGTCAGGCTCGTCCTGGCCCGCGTCGATCGCGGCGGCCAGGGCGGCGACGGTGGGGTTGGCGAACAGGGTTCTGATCGTCACCTCCACACCGACCGACGCCTGGATTTTGGCGACGGCCTTCGCTGCCGCCAGGGAATGGCCGCCGGACAGGAAGAAGTCGTCGTCGCGGCTCACCGGGCGCGCGAGCAGGTGCGCGAAGACCTCCGCGATCGTGGTCTCCACACCCGGGTGGGGATCAGAGGCGGCGATGTCCTCCGCCGGTGGGGGCAGAGCGCGTACGTTCAGCTTTCCGGAGCTGGTCAACGGGAACGCGTCCACGGACACCATCGCCGACGGCACCAGGTAGGCGGGAAGGGCACGGCTCAGCCGCTCCCGTACCCTCGGCCAGCGGGGCCGCCCGGCGGTCGGGATCACGTAGGCCACCAGGCGGTCACCGTCACCGACCACGCGGGCGTCTGCTATCTCGGGGTCCGCCCGTAGCGCAGCCTCCACCTCGGCCGGTTCCACCCGGTGACCACGCACCTTGAGCTGCGCGTCCACCCGCCCGACGAACTCCAGGACACCGCCCGGCCTGCGCCGCGCCAGGTCGCCCGTCGCGTACATGCGCGCGCCGGGGACCGGCGAGAACGGGTCGGCGACGAACCTCCTCGCCGTCCGGCCGGGCGCGCCGAGATACCCCCGCGCCAGCGGGAATCCGCCCACGTACACCTCGCCGACCACGTCGTCGTCGACCGGTCGCAGGCCTGCGTTCAGCAGATACAGGGCCACGCCGTCGAGCGGGTCGCCGATGCCGAACCGCCTGCCTTGGTGCACGCGCTCGGCGGTCGACCAGATCGTGGTCTCGGTCGGGCCGTACGTGTTCCACAGCTCGGCCCCGCCCAGCGACCCGGCCAGCTCCGGCGTCAGCACCTCCCCGATCGACACCCGGACCCGCACGCACTCCGGCACGCCCCCGGCCGCCACCAGCACCGCCCACACCGACGGGGTGACTTGGACGACCGTGACCGCCTCGGCCGTCAGACGCCTCGCCAGCGCGGGACCGTCCACGACGATCTCCGGTGGTACCGCCACCACCCGGGCGCCCACCGTCAGCGGCGCCACCAGTTCCCACACCGAGATGTCGAACGCCGGGGAGACCATGGCCGCCACCGCGTCCCCGGCGCCCAGCCCCACCAACGCCGTCGAGCGGGCCAGCATCCCGGCCACCGCGCGGTGCGGCACGCCCACCGCCTTCGGGCGGCCGGTCGACCCGGACGTGTGGAACACGTACGCCAGTGACTCGGGTGAGATTCCGGGATCGACGCGCTCGAACTCCTCCGGCAGCTCCGGGATCTCGGTCAGCACCACGCGGGCGGCCTCGGTGACGGCCCGGCGCCTCGGCTCGGGCCACAACGGTTCCACCGGCACGTACACCGCGCCCGCCCGCCAGATCCCGAGGACGGCCACCACCAGGTCCG
Source organism: Streptomyces sp. NPDC005963 (assembly GCF_040638655.1). Taxonomy (NCBI): domain Bacteria; kingdom Bacillati; phylum Actinomycetota; class Actinomycetes; order Kitasatosporales; family Streptomycetaceae; genus Streptomyces; species Streptomyces sp. NPDC005963. The sequence continues at coordinate 611,338 of NZ_JBEXVD010000001.1, forward strand.
TGCCGCGCGGCAGGTCCACCGCGACCCACGCCTCCGGCCCGGCACCCTTCGCCCGCAGCACCGAGGCGAGGGCCGCCGAACGGCGCTCCAACTCGGCGTAGGACAGCTCATCCACCGCGAGGCCGTCCGCGCCGAACCGGATCATCTCCAGCACGGTCGACGGCGCCGGAGCACCGGCCGGCGCGGCCACCGGAGCAGCCACCACCGAACGCTCCGCCGACAACCCAGTCAATGCAGTCAACGCCGACAACCTGCGATCGGGGTCGGAGCACGCCCGGTCCAGCAAGGCCAGCAGTCGCCCGGTGAAGCCGTCGACCGTCGCGCCGTCGAAAAGGTCCGTGTCGTGCTCGGTGACCACCGCCATCTCCGCGGCGCCGGACTCCACCATCAAGCTGAGGTCGACGTCGGCCGTACCCGTGTCCGGCAGCATCCGGTCGACCCGCACCCCGGGGAGCACCACCGCGGGTGGGTCCTGCATCACGAGGTGCGCCTGGCACAGCGGTGCGTGGCTCGGGTCGCGGGAGGCGCCGACCGCCTCGACGATCCGGTCGAACGGGACTTCCGCACTGCCCAGTCCCGCCGCGACCGCGCGGCGGACCCTGGCCACCAGCTCGCGGAAGGTCGGATCGCCGTCGATCCCCACCCGCAACGGCACCGGGTTCACAAACATGCCGACGACGCCCGCGAACTCCGGCCCCGGCCGCCCGGACCACAGGGTGGCGACCACCACATCGTCCTGACCCGCCGTCGTACCCAACGTGGTGGCGTACGCGGCCTGTAGCACGACGAACCGGGTGGCGCGCGTGGCGCGGGCGAGCGCGTCGATCCGCGCGGTGAGACCCTCGGGAACGGCGTGGCGGCGCAACTCCCCCCGGAAGGCACGCATCCGCGGGCGGGGACGGTCGGTGGGCAGGGTGAGCAGGTCCGGCGCACCGTCCAGTTCGGACACCCGGCGGGACGGGTCGTGGTCGATGGTGTCCGGCGGCGTGCCAGGATCCGGCAGTGGCCGGGCCGGGTCGACGTACAGGGTGCTGATCTCCGCGCACAGCACCGACAGTGACGTACCGTCGACGACCGCGTGATGCGTGTTGATCACCAGTACGTGGTCGGTCGGTGTGATCCGGCCCAGACGGATCCGGAACAACGGCCCGGTGCGCAGGTCGAACGGCTCCCGTGCGGCCTGCGCCGCAAACGCCTCTGCGGCTGCCGCTGCCTCTGCGGGTGCGGCTGCACAAGGCACCGTCCGCACCGCGACATCCGCCGCGCCCACCGGACCCACCCGCCCGACCGGCTCGCCGTCGACCTCGTCGAACGTGGTGCGCAGCATCGGGTGCCGGGCCACCACCAGATCCGCCGCACGCTGGAGCGCGTCCACCGACACGGGCCCTGCCAACCGGAACACCGCCGGGTTGTTGTGCAGGGGTGCACCATCGGCGAACGCCTCAAGGAACCACAGTCGTCGGGCCCCGGGCGGGAGCGGAACTGTCATCGGTACGATCCCCGCTCCCCGAACCGGCGCCGGTACGCAGCCAGGTGCTCCGGGTCCGCCCGCAGGAACGGCGCATCGGCGGCCACCATGTGCCGCACCGCCAGCAACGGCAGCGGGCTGCGCATCGGGCGGAAGTCCGCGTTCCATAGACCGGGCGCGGATGGGGGTCCCGGATGGAACTCGCCGATCATCAGGCCGCGTTCCACGAACCCGTGCTTCAGCTCCCGCTGCGTGCGGTCGATCTCCCCGGGTGTGACGTCCGGCAGCACCACCAGAACGGTTCGATATCTGGCCTGCGGCCCGTCACGCGGCGGCAGGTCGGGGAACCAGTCGCGGTATGCGGTCATCACCGCCCGCAGGTCCGGCCGTCCGGGGTGTACGGCGAGGAAGAGCCCTCCCCGTTCCAACGAGACGGCCGTGTACGGGCAGACGTCGCCGCCCCGCCCCAGATCGGGGTGCGGTTGGCACAGGTAGGACCGCGCCCACGCCAGCACCACCTCGGCGGCGGCGGGCAGGTCCGGCTGATCCGGCTCGAACAGCGCGACGTCACTCGTCGGGTGGCTCAGCATCTCCCGCTCCGCTTCCGCCGCGCCGCAGCGAGCAACGCGACCGTGCCGAGCCCGACGAGTCCACCGAGGAGGCGGTCCTGGCGGCGGGCCCGGGCGAGTGCGTCGCCGTACGGGAGGCTGCTGTGGCTGATCATCGCGTACAGCGTCCGCCACCCGGGGAGCAGGCGGCCGAGCTCGAAGTCGATCCGCTTGCGGGCCAGGAACACCGGTGACCGCACCCGGTCGCGCAGCTCCACGAAGTTGCGCGCGGACAGTTCGGCGAGCACGTCGGTGTGCGGACGGCGGCGGGCCTCGAACGCGGCGAGCGCGTCGTCCGGGGCGTGCTCGGCGAGACACGCATCGAGCACCGCGCAGTCCTCGAACGCGGCGTTCATCCCCTGGCCGTAGAACGGGAACACGGCGTGCGCGGCATCGCCGACGAGGACGACACGGTCGTGCTGCCACGGTGCGGTGCGCACCGACACCAGGCTGCCCGGCTCGTCCGCGAGGAACTGCTTGACCAGGTCAGGCACCAGATCGGTCAGATCGCCGAACTCCTCGGCCAGGAACGCCTCGGCCCGCGCGGGGTCGCGCAGCCCCGAGAACCCGGTGTCGCCGTCGAACGGCAGGAACACGGTGCCGGTCAGCGATCCGTCCGGGTTGGGGTGTGCCACCACCAGTCCCCGTCTGCTCGGCCACACATGCAACGCCTCAGGTCGGTCGACAGCCGGGATGGTGAACTCCCGGTAGCCCCAGTCCAGGTGCGTCTGGTGGAACTCGGTGCGCACCTGGCGGTGCAGGTGCGCGCGCACGGTCGAGTACGCCCCGTCCGCGCCCACGACGAGATCCGCCGAGAACGTCCGGGCCGGGGTCCGCACCTCGGTACCGGTCAGGCCGGTGACGCGGTGCTCGAACCACAGCCGCACCCCGGGAACCGATTCGGCGGCGTCGAGCAGGGTGATGTTGAGATCGTGGCGGCGGACCGAGTGCAACACCTCGGTGTCGTCCGCGCCGTAGGGCTGGTAGGTGACCCGGCCGTTGTGGTGGACGATCCGCCCGCGCATGGGAACGGCTTTGGCAAGGGCCTCCTCAAGGAGGCCAATGTCGTGCAACGCCGCCCGTCCGCGTTCGGACAGCCCGACACTGATCGACGCGGCGTCCGGGCCGCTCGTACCGCGCGGGTCGCCACGCCGCTCCACCACGTCCACCTGGTGGCCGCGGCGGGCCAGCCGGATCGCCAGCATGGTTCCGGCCATGCCCGCCCCGACGATGACGACGTTCATGTCCGGCCCCTGGCCGAGTTCGCTGAGTTCACCAAGGCCAGCGGGTGGGCCGCGGACAGGGCTTTGGCGAGATCAGCGGGTGTGGAGGCGTCGAACACGGTGGCCACGGACGCGTCCACGGCCAGTTCGACCCGGATCCGGCTGACTAGCGCGGTGGCCATGAGCGAGGTGCCGCCGAAGCCGAAGAAGTCATCGTCCGGCGCGACCGAGTCCACCGACAGCACCTCGGCGAACAACCGGGCGAGGTCGTCGGCGAGTGAGCCTGACGCCCGCGGCGCGGGCTCGGCGAAGGCGGCCCGGTCCAGTTTTCCGTTGGGGGTCAACGGGAAGTGCCCGACCACCTCGATCAGGTCCGGGACGAGGTGGGCCGGCAGCCTCTCGGCGAGGTGTGCGCGCAGGTCCGGCACGCTCGCCCCGCGCGGCACCACATAGCCCACCAGGTAGGCGCCGAGCGGTCCGGAGTGGGCGACGACCGCTGCCCGCGCCACCGCCGGGTGAGCACCGAGCGCCGCCTCCACCTCGGCCGGTTCGACCCGGTGGCCGCGGATCTTCACCTGATCGTCGGCCCGGCCGAGGAACAGCAGATCGCCGTTCGGCAGCACGCGGACCAGGTCGCCGGTGCGGAACATGCGTGCCCCGGGCGGCCCCCATGGGTCGGCGACGAACCGCTGCGCGGTCAGCCCGGGGCAACCCAGATAGCCGCGCGCGACCCCGGCGCCGCCGATGTACAGTTCGCCCTCGTCAGCAGGGGCACACGTCTCGTCCAGCACCCGTAGTTCGGTGCCGGGGATCGCCGCTCCGATCGGCACCACCGGGCCGCCGGTGAGTGGCGCGCTCATGGTGGCGCACGCGGTCGTCTCGGTCGGGCCGTAGGCATTGATCATCCGACGGCCGACAGACCATTGGGCGACGAGGTCCGGGCCCAGCGCCTCCCCCGCGACGATCAGGCAGGACACCGAAGGCAGCGCCAGGTCCGGCTGGGTGGCGAGCGCGCTCGGTGGCATGCACACGTGGGTGACGCCGTGCTCGGCGATGAAGCGGGCGAACGGCTCGCCGGGCGGAAGGCCGTCGGGCGGCGCGAGAACGAGCGTGGCCCCGGTGAGCAGCGCCATGCACAGGTCGGCGACGGCCACGTCGAAGCCGACCGACGCGTACTGCAACACCCTGGCACCCGGTCGGACACCGAAGCGTTCCCGTTGCGCCGCGACGAGATGGGCGATCCCCGCATGGGGAACGATCACGCCCTTGGGCTTTCCGGTCGAGCCGGAGGTGTAGATGACGTAGGCGGCGCACGCCGGATCGGGATCCGCCACCGGGGCGGCGGACACCGCCGCGGCCTCCAGCGCCCGCAGCTCCCCCGGCGTCAGAACCAGGGCGGGACGGGCGTCGGCGAGCACGGCGGCCACCCGGTCCGGCGGTTGGGCGGAGTCGACCGGAAGGTACGCGGCTCCCGCGGCGAGCACGGCGACGACGGCGACCACCATGTCTGGGCCGCGTGGGATCGCGACGGCGACGATGTCGTCCGGCCCGACCCCACGGTCTCGCAGCCCGCCCGCCACGGCGGAAGCGCGGGCGTCGAGCTCACCGTAGGAGAGCGTGCCGTCAACGGCGACAACCGCGATCGACTCGGGGGCCCGGGCGACTTGGCGCCGGAACATCCCCACCATCGTCTCGGCCGGTATGGAATTCACCGTATCTACAGGTAAGGGATTCACCGTATCTAATCGCGCGTCCACTGCGGTTTCACACTCCGTGACCCACGGAAATCTATTAGGGGGAACGAGGGAACTCTGTCCCATGACGCGGATCGGTGTCAACGAGGATGGTGTTAATGAGATGTTTAACTCGACGCTGACCCGATGCGTCGACCGCAAGGGCAATCATGAGAACTTGCTCATGGAAATTCTGTCACGCAGGGTCTGTTCGCCTCTATAACCTGGCCAGTATCTTGTAGCCGCTTCCCGAGACCTGATCAATTACGCGCTGCCGAGCGTGACCAAGTCGTGCTCGGAAATGGGTTGGCCCATCTGGAGGGGTTCGGATGAGCGGGACATCGCTGGGTACACATTCAAGGGACACGTCACCGACGTTCGTGCCGGTCGACCAGGTGACGGAAACGCTTCTCGTACGGGTCGCCGGCTCCAGTCCCGACCACGTCAGCGCGCTCGCGCAGTGCCCGGACGACCTCCCGGCGATCCTCGTGCACCGGCCGACCATGCAGGTGATCGACGGCGTGCACCGCCTGCGCGCGGCCAAGCTGCGCGGGGACGCCACCATCGGTGTGCAGTTCGTCGACGGCACCGAGGAGGACGCGTTCGTGCTGGCCGTGAGCGCCAATGTGACCCAGGGGTTACCGCTGACGCTGGCTGACCGCACCGCCGCCGCCTCCCGGATCCTCGCGTCGCATCCGCACTTATCGGACCGTCTGATCGCGTCGACAGCCGGGTTGTCCACGAAGACGGTGGCCGCGATCCGGAGGTGTTCAACCGGGGAAATGACTCAGTTGAACACCCGTCTCGGCCGCGACGGGAAAGTGCGGCCACTCGACGCCTCCCACGGACGCACGATTGCGAGTCGGGCGATTTCGAACAATCCAGATCTTTCATTGCGGGAGATCGCCCGAATCGCCGGAATATCGGTCGGCACAGCCCGGGATGTCCGGGAAAGAATGCGCCGCGGCGAGGATCCTATTCCAGCGCGGCATCGCCTTGCCGCCGGAAACCGCGCGGAAAACGCGGAGAACACCGCACCGGGCAACAACGCGGGCGCCGACAACGTCACCAACGGCACGCCTCGCGCCGAACGGGGCCGATTCCTGCTCGCGCTGCGCACCGATCCGTCGTTGCGGTGCTCCGAAATCGGCCGCGCGCTCCTGCGGCTGCTCGACGCCAACACCCTCGACACCGCGCAGTGGGACCGCCTCGCCGCCGCCGTTCCCCAGCGCTGGTCACCGGTCGTTGCCGACCTCGCCAGAGACTGCGCGGCTGACTGGTCGGCGCTCGCCTGCCGGGTCCGCGGCCAGGTCCCCGTCAGCGCGTGAGTCCGGCGCGCACGCCACGGCGATCGCCGCCGCCAGCTCGACCACCGCGAACAGCGCGACCACCGGAAGCAGCGACGCCGAGTCGCCGGTGATCGCGACCGCGATCAACGGCAGGAAGCTGGAGATCGTGACGCCCACCTGGTAGGTCACGGCGATCGCGGAGAACCGCACCATGGTCGGGAACAGGTCCACCAGGAACGCCGCCAGGCCGCCGTAGATCGCGCCGTGCGCAATGGTCAGCGCGGGGATGAACACCAGGGCGGCCAGCGTCGGATCACCCGAGGACAGCCAGGCGCCCGCCGGGATCATCGCCACCACCGCGACCGCGTAGCCGAAGATCATGACCGGCCGGCGGCCGTATCGATCGGACAGCGCGCCGAACACCGGCAGTGTCACGCACTCTCCCAGGGCCGCGATCATCAGCGCGGTCAGCACGGTCGAGCGCACCTCCGGCCCGGCCTCCGCCGCGTGCGCCACCAGGAACACCGTGAACATCGCAATCACCGACCCGGTGCCGAGCGACGCGAGAATGCCGATCACCACGCGGCGCGGCCACCGCCGCAGCACCATGAGCACCGGTACCCGGGCGGCGCGGTTCTCGGCCCGGCCACGCACGAACTCCGGTGTCTCCTCGACCCCCAGCCGGACCCAGATGCCGATGCCGACCAGGACGCTCGATGCCAGGAACGGCAGCCGCCACCCCCAGGTCAGGAAGTCCTCCTCGGGCAGCTTGGAGATCAGCACGAAGGTCAGGTTGCTGCCGAACAACGCCACCGCGAAGCCCATCGCGGGCCAGCTGCTGAAGAAGCCCCGACGCCCGGGCGGACCGTGTTCGGTGCTGAGCAGCACCGCGCTCCCCCATTCGCCGCCGATGCCGATGCCCTGTGCAACGCGCAACGTCACCAGCAGGACCGGCGCGAGGACGCCGGCCTGGTCATAGGTGGGCAGCAGACCGATGCCGAACGTGGCGATGCCCATGACGAGCAACGTCCACACCATCATCGATTTGCGGCCCACCCGGTCGCCGAAGTGGCCGAACAACAGGCCGCCCAGCGGGCGCGCGACGAACCCGGCCGCGTAGGTGGCGAACGACGCGAGCACACCGCCGGCAGTCGACGAGCCCGGGAAGAACAGCGGGCCGAACACCAGCGCGGACGCCGTCGCGTACAGATAGAAGTCGTACCACTCGATGGCGGTGCCGATCGTGCTCGCGACCAGCACCCGGCGGACCGAATGAGGCGTCGAGGTCACCCCTGGCTTCACGCGTTCTCATCGGACACGAGAATCCGCCCGCCGAGTTCGTGGGGATCGGCGGCGAGGTCGTAGGCCCACACCTGGCGCCCGTCCGCCTCCCAGATCACCTTCTGCCCGTCCGCCCGCACCGCGTGCAGGGCCTTCAGGTCCGGGTACTCGTCCGAGGCGGCGGCCCGCTCCTGCGGGAAGTAGGTCTCCGAGTACGCCTCGCGGGACGCACCAGTGCCGTCCGCGAAGAACTCGGTCAGCGAGGCACCGTCCGACGACCGCGGGGCCAGCCCGAGATGGTCGAGCACCGTCGGCATGATGTCGACCAGCCGCACCTGGCTGTCCACACTCATCCCCACCGGCACCCCAGGGCCGCTGATGACCAGCGGCACGTGCTGGGTCGCGTCGAACAGCAGACAGCCGTGGCCCTCCTCGTACGGGTGGCCGAGGTCGCCGGCGTGATCGTTGGGATACCACCCGGCCAGGTCCTCGCCGTGATCGGAGAAGCACACCACCAACATCGATTCGATGTCGTGGCCCATCTCGGCGATGCGGCGCAGCAGGAGTTGGACGTAGTGGTCGGTGTAGGCGACCTCGCCTTCGTACGGGTTCGCCACCTCGACGCCGACGTCCTCCGGCGGCTCGTACGGCCAGTGTGCGTCGAAGAAGTGCGCGAACAGGAAGAACGGGCCGTCGCCGTCGAGCGACTCAAGCCAACGGGTGGCGCGTTCGACCACCACAGGGGCCCGCTTGAGCGCCAACCCGCGCAGCTTCACATCGCCGACCGACAGTGGGTCCCGGCCGTCCGGCAGCAGCGGGATCTCGTCGTCGTAGAAGTCGAACCCGCGGTCGATCCCGTACCACTGGTTCAGTCCGGGGCAGGACACCACCGCGCCGGTGGTGTACCCGACCTCCGACAGGCACTCCGCCAGCGTCGGCACCTTCTTGTCCAGCGCTTCGCGGAACAGGTGCCTGACCCCGTGGCGGGGCGGCTGGAGCCCGGTGAAGACCGTGGCGTGGCTGACCGGTGTCAGGGGGCACGACGAGATCGCCTGCGTGAAGCTGACCCCGCCCGCGCGCAGCCGCTCCACACCGGGGTACTTCCCCGAATAGGCCACGTCGGCGCGGACGGTGTCCAGGGAGATGAACAGGATGTTCGGCTGTGTGGTCACCGGGATTCCTCTGTATTTCTACGTCGACGCCAGCGGCACCGAAGGCTAACAACGGGCTCCCCGCGTATGACAACGATGAACAGGGCCGCATGAACACCAGTGCCGAACAGCACATCGCGCCCCTACAGTTACGTGGCGGAGCGTCCATAGACCGTGACGCAAGGGAGAGTTCACATGGCGCGCAAGGTATCCCTGGCCCTGGAGCTGTACGCCGACGCGAACGGCACCGTCGATCAGCGCTACATCGAGCAGATGCGCAATCAGGACGCCGAACCGGTGCCGGTCGATCCCACGCTGCCGAGGTTCACCCTCATCGTCGGGCCCTCGCCGTTCACCATGCCGCGCGGTTGGGAGTTCTTCCTCACTTCACCCTACGAGGGTGCGACGTACATCTCGACCGTGCTGCACAACGCCGGGTACCCGGTGCGCATCATCGACGTCCGCTACACCCCGAACCCACTGCAAGCGGCGTACGAGCAGATCATCGAAGGCACCGATGTGCTCGGCATATGCACGTTCGAGGACAACTTCCCGTTCTGCCGCCAGCTGATGGCGATGGTCCGCGAATCACACCCGGACATACCGATCATCTGCGGTGGCTCGCTGGTCACTTCCGTTCCGGCGATCTTCATGTCGGACACCGCCTGCGACGTCGCGGTGATCAGCGAGGGCGAGATCACCATCCTGGAGCTGATGGAGAGTTACACCCGCGGCTCGTGGCAGCAGGATCTCCCGACCATCAAGGGCATCTGCTACCGGGACGAGAAGGGGAAGGGGCGCCGCACGCCGCCGCGCGGCCAGATGATGGATCTCGACGCGCTGCCCAGGATGCGGCTCGACCTGTGGCCCCAGTCGCGGTCGCCGCTCGGTATGCAGCCGCAGGTGATCTCGTCCTACAGCCGCGGCTGCAAGATGGACTGCTCGTTCTGCTACCGCACCACCCCGCAGGTGCGGGCGAAGTCGCCGGAGAAGATGGACCGCGACCTCGACTGGCTGAAAACGCAGTACGGCGTGGACTTCTGCTTCTTCGTCGACCTCACGTTCAGCTCGCACCGCGGCCAGACCATCGAGATGTGCGACGTGATCTCCCAGCACGATCTGCGGTGGACCTGTCTGACCCGGTGCGCCGACATGGACGTACCGCGCATCGACGCGATGCGGGATGCGGGTGCCGACATCATCCTGTACGGCGTCGAGTCGCTGGGCCGCGAGGTGTTGCGCGAGGCCCGCAAGGGCAGCAGCGAGAACCTGACCGTCCGCGCGATGCGCACCACGTTCGAGGGCGGCGTGCGGTTCGGCTCGCTGCTCATCGTCGGTCTGCCGAACGAGACCGAGGAGTCCCTGTCGGACATGGTGCAGTTCGCCGAGCAGTACAACCACGTGACCCGGGTGAAGTACCTGTCGGCTATGCCCGGTACGACGGTGTACCAGGATGCGGTGCGGAACAAGTTGATTCGCACCGAGATCGACCACCTCAACTGGCTTTCGGTCGAACAGGCGCTGCACGAGGACGAGTTCCTGAATGTGAGTGGGCTGCCCGAGCGGGTCTGTCGGGACGCGTACAAGCGTGTGTACGACGCCTATCAGCCCGGCCCGGTGATGGACTTCCAGCACTGGCCCGAGCACTTCCAGTACTTCCACCCGCAGCCGGCCGACGGCCTTGAGCGGTCGACGTCGTACGCCGGGACCGGCTGGCGCACGGAGTGGAGTTCCGCCGCCGCGCCGTTGGTTCCCGGTTCCGAACAGTACACATTGGACAAGGTGGCCGACCCGGATGTGGCCAAGGTCGGCAGCACTCTGATGGATTGCGGCGCGAAGAAGCTCTCGGCCGGGGTCTGACCGGTGTCCACCCAGGACGGCCCGATCCTGATCATCGGGACAGAGCGCTCCGGGTCGAACCTGCTGCGGCTGGTGCTCGACGCGCACTCGCGGATCGCGGTCCCGCATCCGCCGCACTTCATGCGGTACCTGTCCGGAATCCCGTACAACGGTGATGTCGATGCGATGGTGGGCGAAGCGATGTGGTTGCTGCGCAACCACATCCACCCGTGGCCGCACGTGATCGACCGGGCCGCGGTGACCGAGGCTGCCGTGGGTGGAGAGGCGCCGTCGCTGTTCGGGGTGGTGTCGGCCATCTACGACCAGTACCGCATCGCGGAGGGAGCGGCCCGGTGGGGGTGCAAGAGCACGTTCATGGTCGAGCATGTCGACGAGGTGCTCGCCGAACTCCCGGACGCGCGGTTCCTGTGGTTGGTGCGCGATCCCCGCGATGTGGTCGCGTCGGCGAAGCGGGCCGTGTTCGGCTACTGCCACCCGTACCGCATGGCGCTGCGGTGGGCGGCCGAACAGGAGCTCGCCCGCGCAGCTCTGGAGCGGTGGGGGCCGAAAGTGGTGCACCTGGTGCGGTACGAGGACCTGGTGTCCTCGCCCGACCGGGAGATCAGGGCGATCTGTGACTTCATCGGGGAGACGTTCGAGCCGGCGATGCTGGCGCACCACCTCAACGACAACGCCCGGCTGACAGCGTCCCTGTCGGCGTCCTGGCGCACGGCGGGCGACCCGATCACCACGGCCCGGATCGGCGCCCACCGGCGGGGGCTGTCCGACCGGGAGCGGCGACAGGTGGAGAGCGTGGCCGCTCGACCGATGAAGACGCTTCGCTACCCGTTCGACGAGGCCTCGCTGGGCGAACCGGCGCCCGGCCCGCTCGGCGTCGCACTGCGCGGGTTCGCGGTGCGGCTGGCGGTGGAGGCACGATCGCTGCGCACCGACCGCAACCACTTCCGGCGCTGGCGGCGCGACGCCACCGTCCGCCGACTGCGCCGCCGCGCGACGCCGGGCCGCGCCCGGGTTCTGGCAGGAGAGAGCAGATGACCGAAAAGGGAAGCGTCCGCACGCACTTCGCCGACCGTGCGAGTACCTACGATCGATCCAGTTCGTGGTGCACCGACGACGCACTCGGCGAGCTGATGCTGTCCACGGCCGCGCCCCGACCGGGCGATGCGGTCCTGGACGTGGCATGCGGCACCGGACTGGTGTCAAGGCTGTTCGCCGGGCGGGTGCGGCGGCTGGTCGGCGTGGACATCACGCCGGAGATGGCCGAGCAGGCGCGCGACATGCTCGACGAACTGGTGATCGCCCCGGCGGAGAAGCTGCCGTTCGAGGACGGCACGTTCGACATCGTGGTGTGCCGTCAGGGGATCCAGTTCATGACGCTGCCGGACGCGGTGCGGGAGATGGTGCGGGTGACCCGGCCGGGTGGGCGGATCGTGCTGACCCACCTGTGCGCCTACGGGGACGACGACCGCGACGAGTACTTCGAGATCCTGCGGCTGCGCAACCCGGCCCGGCGGCACTTCTTCCGGCCCGGCGATGTCGAGGCCCTGCTCGCCGGCGCGGGGTGCGACCCGGTGCGGTCGCAGCGGTACGTGTCGGTGGAGGACGTGGACGTGTGGTCGGACAACGGCGCGATCGGCGAAGACGCGCGGGAGGCCATCCGGGACTGCTACGGGAAGGCGTCACCCGCGTTCCGCGCCCGGCACGCAGTGGCCGAGGCGGGCGGGCGGATCACCGACCACATGCTGTTCGTCGTCGCCTCGGGAACGAGGGTCTGACATGGAACCGGACCAGTCCCTTGCCGACGGCGTACAGGCCGCGTTCCTCGCCGAGGCGGCCACCGCCGCGCGGTACACCTACTTCGCACAGGTCGCCGAGATCGAGGGTCACACCGAGGCCGCCCGGGTGTTCGGCGAGCTCGCCGAGAGTGTGGCCTGCGCCGCCCACGGCCACCTGGATCTGCTGCGCGACCTGTTGGGCGGCGACGATGCGGGCACCGGGCGCGCGCCCGGCGACACCCGCCGCAACCTCGCCGCGGCGATCAGCGGCGACCTCGTCGAGGCCACCGAACGCTACCCCGGCCTGGCGGCGCGGGCGCACATGGAAGGCGTGGCGGATCTGGCGAGCTGGCTGGAGACGCTGTGCACGCTGAAGAAGACGCACGTGGACCGGCTGGAGCAGGCCCTCACCGTGCTGACCGAGCCGCGGTTCGCCGGAAACGGAGCGCCATGACCACCACCGACTACACAGCCGAGGCGATCACCCTCTACTCCGGGCTGGAGGCAGTGCGCCGCAACCCGTCGATGTACGTCGGGTCGACCGGCTCGGACGGCGCCCACCACCTGGTGCTCGAACTGGTGGACAACGCCGTGGACGAGGCCGCCGCCGGGCACTGCGGCGCGATCTCGGTGGAGTTGCACGGCGACGGCTCCTGCTCGGTCACCGACGACGGCCGGGGCATCCCCACCGACCCGCACCCGGAGGCCGGGATCCCGGCGTGTGAGCTCGTGCTCACCACGCTGCACTCGGGGGGCAAGTTCGACCACACCTCGTATGCGACCTCGGCCGGGCTGCACGGCGTCGGCCTGGCCTGCGTGAACGCGTTGTCGGAGTGGTTGCGGCTGGATGTGTGGCGCGACGGCGCGCACCACAGCGAGTCGTTCGCCAAAGGCTCGATCGAGACCCCGCTCAAGCGGGTCGGCGACAGCGACCGCCGCGGTACCCGGGTGTGGTTCCGTCCGGACCCGGAGATCTTCTCCTCGTGTGTGCTCGACGCGGACCTGCTCCACGCCCGGCTGCTCGACATCGCGTACCTCCACCCGGGCCTACGGGTCGAACTCACCGACCACCGCACCGGGCGGCACGAGTCGCTGTGCGAGACGACCGGGGTGCGGGGCCTGCTCGCGTACCGCGCCCGCGACGCGGAGAAGGTGCACGCCGAGCCGGCCACCATCACCTGGGCCGGGGACGGGTGCGTGATCGACGCCGCCGTTCAGTGGACCGAGGGGTACGCGGAGCAGATCTTCAGCTACGTCAACACCATCCGCACCGACCTGGGCGGATCGCACGTGGACGCCCTGCGCAGCGCGCTGGCCGGGGTGGTGGCCGACCACCTCGGCGCGTCCGCGGACAAGATGACCGTGGTCGACATCCTGGAGGGGCTGACCGCGGTGATCGCGATCCGGATCCCGGACGCGCGGTTCGACGGCCAGACCAAACGCACCCTGCGCAACGAGGACGCGGGCGCCCGCGTGTTCGACGTCGTCACCGAGCAGGCGCGGCGGGCGCTGGCGGACGACCCGGAGCTGGCCCGCCGCATCGCCGAACGGGCCATCGACGCCAGTCGGGCCCGGATGGCCGCGCGGCTGGCCGGGCGGACGGCACGCTCCCGGACCCGGGCCGTCGAGGTCGACTACGCGGTCTACCAGCGACAGTTCGGGATCCGCTCGAAGGACTGGCACGACTCGTGCGCCTGGCTCACTGACGAGGACCTGCTCGGCAAGCACGCGGAGCTGTGCGCGGTACCGCCGGACGCGCGGATGTTGGACGTGTGCTGCGGCAGCGGTGTCGTCGGCGGCGCGTTCCGCGGCCGGGTCGGCGAGATGGTCGGGCTGGACCTCACCCCGGAGATGGCCGCGATCGCCGCTACCCGGCTGGACGTCGTGCACCAGGGCACCGTCTACGACCTGCCGTTCCCCGACGCCAGTTTCGACCTCGTGGTCACCCGGGAGGTGCTGCACCTGCTGCCCCAGCCGGAGCGGCCGGTGTCGGAGATCTTCCGTGTGCTGCGGCCGGGCGGGCAGTTCATCGTCGGGCAGATCGTGCCGTACGCGGACGTGGACGCGTTCTGGATGTTCCGCGTGTTCAAGAAGAAGCAGCCACTGCTGTACCAGATGTTCCGCGAGGAGGACTTCCGGGGGTTACTCACCGGCGGCGGGTTCACCGACGTGCGGATGGAGGAGTACTTCCTGTGGGAGTCGATCGACCGGTGGATCGACACCCATGAGACGACTCCGGCGAACCGGCAGGAGATCTACCGCCTCTACTACGACGCGCCGCGCGAGGTGCGCGCCGTACACCCGTTCGAGGTGTTGCCGGACGGCTCGGTGCGCGACCGGTGGCGCTGGTGTGTGTACTCGGTGCGAAAGCCCGACCATGCCTAGCCGCACCGTGGATCGCCCGGTCGCCGAGGTCGTGCGTGGATTGGAGGTGCTCCGGCCACTGCGGGGCACGCCCGTGCCGCACTTCCGCGCGAAGGTGCGCGATCTCGTCGTCGTCGCGTCGAGTTCGCGGGGCGGGTCGAGCATGCTCGCCGAGCTGTTGCGGTCCTCGCCGCACCTGCTGCACCTGCGGGCGGAGCTGAATCCATTGCTGCGGCTGGTCGGCCTCGACCACCCGCACAGCGGCTCCGGATCCGACGTGCTGGACGCGGCGCACTGGCACGGGCTTCCGCCACAGGCCCGGGCGTTGTTCGAAGCAGAACTGGCATTGGACGCGGGCTCTCCCGGCACCGGCGTGGAGAACCTGGCGGTGGACGCGGCGTGGCGGCTGGTCGTGCAGTGGCCGGGGCTGGACCTCGATCCCGTCGACCTGGTGCGGACCGCCGAGGCGGTACTGGACCGTGATCTCCCCCGGTTCGCCCGGGCGGTGATCGGGATGGCCGGTGTGAACCCGTGGTACTACGACCTTCCCGGGCAGTCACCGGGACCACGACCGGCCGGGCCGCCCGGTGACGTGCTGCTCGAAGAGCCGCCCTTCGTCCTCCCCCGCCCGTGGCGGCCCGCGGACGAACACGATCTCGCCACGAAGCCACTGGTGATCAAGACGCCGGGCAACGCCTATCGACTCGGCTTCCTACGGGCGGCGTTCCCGAACGCCCGCCTACGGGTGCTGCACCTGACCCGGAACCCGGCCGCATCGATCAACGGCCTGGTCGACGGGTGGCTGCACCACGGGTTCCACGCGTACCGGCTGGACGAACCACTGCGCATCGCCGGATACGCCGATGTGCGGCCGGCCGACCGGCACTGGTGGAAGTTCGACCTACCACCCTCTTGGCCCGCGTACACCGCCGCCGCCCTGCCCCGGGTCTGCGCCCACCAGTGGCTGTCGAGTCACCGTGCGGTGCTTGCGCACGGGGCGGATCACACGGTGCGGTTCGAGGACCTGATCAGCGGTCCGCCGGCCCGCGCGAACGCCGTCGAGCGGATCGCGGACTGGCTGGGGATCCCGTTCGACGGGCCGCTGAAGCGGGCCGCGACCGACGGCATCGCCGCCACCGTGGCCACCGCCGCACCACGCCCCGGCCGATGGCGGGCGCGGGAAGAGGAAATACGGTCCGCGCTGAGCACCGACGTGCTCGCGATGGCGGAAAGGCTTGGCTATGACCGTGACGACCACTGGATCTGAGCTAAGCACCCACGGCGGCCCGGGGTGGATCCCCCGAGTGGCGTCGCATGTGGACGAAGTAGCGGCCGGAGGTGTGTGGGCGCCGTGCGGGTACCGGTCGGAGACGGCCGCGCTGCGGTCGGTACTGCTGGTCCGTCCGCCGGACAGCATCGCCACGGTGCAACGGCCGGGGGCCTCGCTCATGCTCGGGCCGGTGGATCTCCCGGCGATGCGGGCGCAGTACGACGCGTTGGCGGACCGCCTGCGGGACCACGGGGTCGAGGTACACCTGACGTCCCCCGCGGCGACACCGAACGTGGTGTTCGCACGGGACCTGTTCTGGATGACCCCGGCCGGGGCGGTGCTGGCGCGGATGGCGTCGACGCAGCGGGCCGGCGAGGAACGGCACGCCGCGCTCGCGCTGGCCGGGGCCGGGTTCCCGATCCTGCGCACGGTGTCCGGCACAGCCGTGTTCGAGGGCGCCGACGCGCTGTGGATCGACCCGTCGACGGTGATCGTCGGTACCGGGTTCCGCACGAACGCGGCCGGCGCGGCCGAGGTCGCATCGGCGGTCGCAGGACTGGGGGCGCGGGTGGTGACGGTGCCGCTGGCGCCGGGCGTACAGCACCTGCTGGGAACGGTGGTGTTCCTCGACTCGTCCACCGCCGTCATCCACCGGGCGGCATGCCCGCCGGAGTTGACGGCACTGCTCGCCGAGTACGGCTATCGGGTGATCGCACTGCCGCCGGATGACGAACTGCTGGTGCGGCGCGGGATGAACCTGTTGGTGCTCGCGCCGGGGCGGGTGCTGATGCCCGCTGGCTGCCCGGGAATCCGGCGGACGCTGGAGCGGGCGGGTGTGGCCGTCGACGAGATCGACATCGGCGAGTACCTGCGGGCGGCCGGCGGGATCGGCTGCGTGACCGGGGTGGTGCGTCGTGAGCACTGAGAGCCGGTCACTGGGCCGATTACTGGGCCGGGTACACCGTGGGGTCGTCCAGCGGCACCTTCAGCCAAGAGATCATCTGCCGGAGCTGGTGGTACGCCGCGAGCCGCTGCTCGTCGGAGTCGGCCTCCTCTGCGGCTGCGATCGGCTCCCACAGGCGCGGCACCATCACCGGCCCGAGTTCGAGCAGGCCGCCACTGCCACCGGTGGCCCACTTCGCCAGCACGTACCGAACGATCGCGCCGGTCGGGATGTCCAGGTTCTGAGACATGCCACGCACCGTCACCAGCGGATCGAGGAGCCCGTAGTCGACCACCTCGGCCTTGAAGTTGGCATGCCGGTCGTCCGGCTGCCAGCACCGTTCCCACTGGCGCAGCCGAACCGTCGGCGTACCGGTCGCGTCATAGGCCAGGTCATCCATGTCGCCGTCCATACCGCCACCCTAAGGGCGGCACTGAGCTTGTCCCACCGGGCAAGGATGAACACCGAAATCAGGAAAGGAGAATCCAGTGAACGAGAACCTTCGTGAGGAGCAAGTCGCGCTCATTCCGACCGACTCGGGCGCCGCGATCAGCGGCACCGCTACGGCCGACGACGAGGCGATCCGTCAGCAGCTGCGCAGCCTCGGCTACCGCATCTGACCAAACCGCCCCGGCCCTCCCACACGGGCGGGCCGGGGCGTCCTCACGAAGCAGGCAGAAGCAGGGCCGCCCGAGGCCGTGGCGGTCGGTGGTACGCAGCCGCAACTGGGGTGCCTCGGACGGCTCGTACGCCCCAGTCGTCTTGCCCGTCCCGGCTGTTCCGGTGATCTGACCGGCGTTGGCCTCGGCGTGCAGTCCCATCACGTCTCGGGCCGCACGCACACTTCCTGGTGGCCGACCCCGGCAACGGCGTGGACGGTGTGTCGGTGGTGCGTGGGAGCGGAGTGTGCGGGCGGAGTGTGACGGCGGAGTGCACCTCGTCGCGGACTACCCGGTAGGGCGCGATCACCGTTACCCACACGATGACGCCGCGCCGGGCCGGCACCATCGCCCGCCCGCCGGACGTTCCCGCTCCGGTCGCGCGCCCCGGAACCCGAGACCGGGGAAACAGGTCGTGTCGTGGCACATCCCCGTCAGCACCTGGGCCGGACCGGACCGCCGCGGAGTCGGCGCCGCGGCTTGCCGCAGACGCGCCCGAGCCGGGCAGACCGGTGAATCCAACTGGCCCTCCCGCACCGCGGATCGCCCGGCACCCGAACCCCTTTCGTCGGAGGTCACCGTGCTGGAAGGCGGGAGTGTTGACCACCCGACGGCGCGTTGTAGGGTGCGGCGACTGGGAGGCGGCATGGCTGATATGACCAACCCGTTCGACGACGAGAACGGAGTGTTCCGGGTCCTGCGCAACGACGAGGACCAGCACTCACTGTGGCCGGAGTTCGCTCCGGTGCCCGCCGGGTGGCACGTGGTGCACGGCCCGGACGACCGGGCGGCGTGCCTGGCCCACGTCGAGGCGAACTGGACCGATCTGCGTCCGGCCTCCCTGCGCCGAGCCATGGACGACTCAACCGGGTGAACCATCGGATAAATTCACGGTCTTCACAGTGGCAGCGGTGGTGGACCGCTTCGTCACCCGCATAGCACTCCACGTCCGCTCACCGTCGAAAGACGCACCGACGGTGAGCGTGCACCGCGCCGAATTCCGCGGTTGAACGTCGGAGCCAGTTGGACCACCACATTTCACACGGTGCACAGCGTGTAATCGCCCGCGGAAACCTGGCGGCCTGGCGGCATAGGGGCAGAACAGTGAGTCAGTCCACACTTCCGTTACCACGACCACGACCACGCCCACGTTCACGGGAAAAGCGCGGGTGCGCGCTGATCGTGCAACAGGGCGCCTGGGACATGCCCAAGGAGTCGATGCCGCTCGCCGCCGGCTATCTCACAGCCGCAGCACGGGCCGATCCCATAGTGGGACCCGAGTTCGACGTGGCAATACAGAACTTCCGCGGTGGAGAATCCCTCGGCTCGATGGCGCGCACGATCTTCTCCGGGGTCGTGCCGGACGTGCTCGCGTTCTCGGTCTTCGGCTGGAACTTCAACCAGTTCGGCGCGCTCGCCGAGACCTATAAGTCGGTGCGTCCGGACGGCTGGGTCGTCTTCGGCGGAACACACGTCGCGCACCAGGCGGAACGCGTCTTCCGGCGCTTCCCCGAGGTCGACGTCGTCGCGAACGGCGAGGGCGAGTTCACCTTCCGCGACCTGCTGCTCGCCTTCCTTGAGGAGAAGTCGCCGCACGACCTCCCGCAGGTGCCGGGAATCTCCTACCGCGACGAGGAAGGCACGATCCACACCACCGCCGAGGCACCGCGGATCGCCGACCTGGACATCATTCCGTCACCATTCCTCACCGGGGCCATCCCGCTGCTCGACCACAACGGCCGGTTCCCCTACGACGTTGCGCTGATGGAGACCAACCGTGGCTGTCCGTACAAGTGCTCGTTCTGTTACTGGGGTGGCGCGGTCGGCCAGAGGATGCGCGACTTCTCCCGCGAGCGGCTGCGCGCGGAGCTCGACATCTTCGGTTACCACCAGATTCCGACGGTGGTGTTGTGCGACTCGAACTTCGGTATGCGACAGCCGGACGCGGAGTTCGTCGAGGACCTCGTCAGGACACGCGAGAAGTACGGGTTCCCGCAGTCGTTGGAGACATCGTGGGCGAAGAACAAGTCCAAGACGTTCCACAACATCATCCGCCGGATGAAGGCCGAGGGGTTCCAGAGCTCGTTCACCGTGGCGCTGCAGACACTGGACGACACGGCGTTGCGTGACATGGGCAGAAGCAACATGCGGCTCAACGAGTGGAAGGACCTGGCGGCGTGGCTAGCGGCGGAGGGACTCGACGCCTACGCCGAGCTGATCTGGGGCGCTCCGGGTGAGACGGTCGACTCGTTCCTGACGGGCTACGACCAGCTGTCCAAACATGTCTCCCGCATCGCCGTCTACCCCCTGTTGCTGCTGCCCAATACGAGCTACACGGAGAACCGCGAGGAGCACGGATTCGTCACCGTGCGCGGTGACAACGATGACTTCGAGTACGTTCTCGCTAACCGCACCGTCACGGTCGCTGAAAACACCATGATGCAGCGGTTCATGTTCTGGGCCCGGATGATGAGCGAGAACATGTACTTCCGGCACATCTGGATACCGCTGCGGGAGCTGGCCGGGCTCACCCAGAGCACCGTACTGCTGTTCCTGTCGGACTGGTTCCAGGACTCGACCGATCCCGCCGTCGCCGAATTGCTCGGCCACGGCAGCGAGTTCACCGACTCCGGACTGATCGTCGAGTCGCTGCACAAGCTCTACGCAGACCCTAGGTTCGCGCCGATCTTCCAGCGGTGGTGGGACGAGGCGATCCTGCCGAAGGTGCCCGAGCAGCACAGGCCGCTACTGGACGAGATCTTCCGCTATGACAATGCGACCCGCCCGATCTACTGCAGGACGGGGGCCGAGGGCGCCGAGGTGCGCAGCATCGACGGTCTGCCGCACTACGTCCGCAGCGGCCTGCGGTTCCAGTACGCGATGCCGCACGTTCTCGACGCCATCCGCGCGAGCCGGCCGTTCGACGATGAACCCTCGCCGGTCGAACTGACGCTCGCGTATCGCGTCGGGTTCGACGACTACCTCGACAACCACGAACTCGCGACCTACTACGCCGGTCGTTGCCTGGAGATCCGGGGGCTGACCGCACAACGGACGAACACTTCGTACGACAACGCGTCCACACGCTGATCCTGCCTCCACGAACGCGCGGCCAGCCTCGTGCGCTTCAGCTCACCGGGCGGGTTCAAAGTCGGGTACCGGTCCGCCGTGGGCGGCGGCGTCGGCGAAGACTCGCTCGCGGACTCGGCGGGTCGCGGCGCCTGCGGCGGTGGGGTCGAGGTCGGTGAGGACGCCGTTCTGCTTGCGTACCTGGCCACCCACGATGACGGTGTCGACGTCACGCGGGGTGGTCTGGAGGACGATGTGCGCTGCGGGGTCGCCGAGGGCGATGCCGTAGGGCTCGGTGTTGACCAGGACGACGTCGGCAAGGCGTCCGGGGGTGAGACGGCCCAGTTCATCGCTGAGGCCGAGGTGCGCGGCGGCGTTGACGGTGGCGAACTCCAACATGTGGCGGGGCCTGATCAGAGGAACGTCCGGGCTGTACGTCAGCGGCCAGCGGCCGGCTCGGCGTTCCGTGTCGGCGTCGACGTTGCGCATGAGCAGGTAGGTCAGACGCATCGCAGCGAACAGGTCGATGGAGACGCGGGTGTGCGTGTCGATCCCGAGGCTGGGTTGGGCGCCGATGCGGTGGGCGCGGTTGAGGATGTCCATGGAGCCGCCACCGCCGAACTCGCCCTCGGGTGTGAAGGAGATCCCTCCGCCGCAGGCCGCGAGGGCCGCGAGTTCTCCGTCCGAGGCGGCGTTGGCGTGTGCGGGGACGATGTCGGGGCCGAGGAGCCCGGCTTCGTGGAGTGCGTGGATCTGACCGGGCGGGTTTTGGTGGATGCTCATCCGCATACCGAGTTCCCGGGCGAGGCCGATCTCCTTGGTGACCTGCTCCAGGGTGCCGTACTCGACGGAGCCGAGGGCCATACCGACTCGGAGGAGCCCGTCGCCGCCGAGGTTGACCTCCTCGTGGAGGCGTCGCACGTGTTCGAGGCGCCAGGCGTGGTCCTCGGGCGGGGCGCCGAAGCTGCCGAGCATTCCGAAAGCGAAGAGGGCGCGCTGGCCGGTGAGGCGGTGGGCGCGCAGTCCGGCGTCGGCGGCCTCCGGGGACATGACGTTGTGGCAGAAGTCGAGGACTCCGGTGACTCCGGCGTCGAGCATCTGCACGGATCCGGAGAAGGTGGCGTCGTAGATGTCGTCGGGGGTGAAGTGCTCGCGGAGGTAGAAGACCTTGCTCAGGTAGTCGTCGAGGGTCCACCCCTCGGCGTACAGCCCCTTGAGGGGGGTCTGCCAAGCGTGCATGTGGGTGTCGATGAGGCCGGGAATGGCGATCATGCCACGGGCATCGATGACCTCGGCGTCGGCGGGTGCCCGGTCGGTGAGGTCGGGTCCGACTGCGGTGATGCGGTCCCCGGTGATCAGGATGTCCCCGTTGGTCAGGTCGCCGTATTCGGGGTCCATGGTGAGGACGGTGGCGCTCTTGATCAGCAGCCGACGCTCAGTGGTCGAAGTGGTCGCAGACACAGGTAACTCCCTGGATGACGGGGTGGTTGGCCGACGAGCACTTCTGCGCGAAGCTCGGCGGTGAGTCGATTTCGGGTGCCGACGAGGTCGGTCCGGACCCGAGGGGCGGATGATCCAGACGGTGCACCGACTGCCACAGCGAGACCTCCGCATCCCAAAAGCCTGCGCCTTCAACGAAAGGCGTGTGTGCTTTAGTGCACGCCGCGTGCAGTATTCATGTCAAGAGGTGGGCGCAAATCCTCAATGAGTCTGAAATTTCACCTCCAACCGAGGGTTAGCGTGCAGAATATCGTCCATACTGTACAGCGACGTGCACACTGTCACAGGGGGCTCCATGTGCGGTACGGGAGAGGTGGGACGGCTGTAGGTTCCGCGATGGAGTGTCCGGTCGTACGGCGTTGAGCTGCACTGCCCCGGCGGGTAGGGTTCAAAGACCCACAGGCCGTGGGTAGCCGCAGTGATTGCAAGATCAGGTTCGGCCTGCTCAACAGCCGCGTCGCGCGAGATGTCTCCTCACAGACGCCCGGCCCCACAAAACGCCGCGCCAGTCACATGAACTGAGTGTCGCGGGACGCCGCAGCTGCGGCAGGCGCCCGCGCCCTTCCCCCTCAGTCAAGGTCCGCCCCGACTCGACCGCCGCATCGTCAGCAACGTCAGCAACGTCAGCAGGAGGGTCGGCGAGGGTCCGCCCCAGAGGTCCCGACAACCGCCCACGGACGGGAATCCGCGCCAGCCCGACGGATCCCGCTCAGAGCCGAGCAGGCGCCACCGGGCCAGTCGCTCCCAGCCCAGGAATGATGTCAGCGAAAACCCAGCAACGTTCGCTGGATTCCCGCCGCGCGGGATAGCTCGTTCAGCAGCAGCGCTGCGCCACCTTGCACAGAAGGCGCCCACCCTCCCCCGCCGAAGAGATCTACGTGCGCAAACACTGCGACCTCGATGGGCTCCTGTGAGCCCCTTGAGAGTTCCGCGTTGACCCACGGGGCGAGTCGTACGGCTCAGGCGTCAGTCAGCGCTGGCTGGGATCAGTCCAGGCCGGGCAGGTACTTCGCGCCCGGCGGACCAGGGTGGGCCAGGCGGAGCGAGCTCACCGACCACCGCACCGGGTGACATCGAGGTTCCAGCGAGGTCGGGTTCGACGCCGGACGCTCCGCTGCGGACGGGCGTCAGATCCAGCCGTGTCGTACCGCCTCCGCGCCGGTCTGGAAGCGGCTGCGGGCGGCGAGCCTCCCCGTCAGATCGGCGTTCATTCGGCGTACCGTGCGCAGTGACACGCCGAGGCGACGCCCGACGGTGGCATCCGTGTGGCCGTTGGCGAGCAGGCGCAGAAGTTCCTTCTCCTGCGGGCTGAGGTCATGGTGGTCGCGAGGTGGAGTGGGGCCGATCGGGTTGGCCCGTCTCCAGTACTCCTCGAAGAGCAGCCGGGCGGGGGTGACGGTGCCGGCGCTGCGTAACTCCAGGGCTCCGGCCCAGATGTTTCCGGGGTCGAGGGGGACCAGCGCCACCTCGCGGTCGAAGAGCGCCATGGGTGCCTCCAGCGATGGCAGGGTGCGGACCTCGCCACCGAGGTTGCCCAGCCAGTTGACGTAGCGCATCGTCTCCGGCGCATTGCGGAAACTGTCCTGGTAGATGCTGCGGATTCGGACGCCGCGTGCCAGTGCCCGCTGGTCGATCGCCCGGTGGGCGTCCAAGTCATTGCTGGCATGGCCGCATCCGGGGAGCAGTGAGAGGCATTCGACGCGGGCGAGTTCGGCGAGTTCGGCGAGGCGCTCGCGCATTTCGTGGCGGCCTTCCAACCGCTTGACGACGTCGTAGCCGCGTGGCGCATGTGCGGTGCGGTATGCGGTGAGAGTGGAGACGGCGGTCCTCGCCGCCTCCAACCCCCTTTGTTGCTTGGCCAGTTCGGCCTCCCTGCGGGAGAGGAGATAGGAGAGGCCGGCTCCAGGGTCGGTCGCCCGGAAGAGCAACTGTCCGGCCGCGTGGACCTCTGCCTGATCGAGCAGGGAGAGGTCGGCTAGGCGATCGAGGGCGTCCCGCACCTCCTGCTCGCTCAGGCCGACCCTGGCGACGATCTGGTCGAGCCTCAGCTCGGGCTCGTCCAGAAAGAGCCGGTAGACGGTCTCGGTCTTCGGGTCCAGCCCGAGTGCGTGAAACATCACTTGCCCAAACCTCCGGGTACGCACGTCATTTCGGTCAAGGGCGCAGGTGCGGGCGCGGGCGCAGGGTGTCGGCCGGGTCGGTCGGCCGGACCGAGCGGTTGCCGCCGGTGAACGTCCCCAGGTTTGCTCATGGTATAGACCTAGAAAAGAGCGGTGGCCGGAATGTGCCGGGCAACTCGCTGCCACCCCGACATCCTCCCTGCTCGGCGCCGACACACGTACCTGGACGGCGGCGGCAGCCGAGTGCCGCGACACTGCCTGCCACCCGTCGGGGCTAGTCGGACCCCCGACGGGCTGGCCAGTATCGGCGCAAGGGCCGGTTCCGATCCGGGTCCACAGCCGAGGGGAGCAGCCACATGGCGAGTTCACAGCGCGAACCGGCAGGTTGTCGGGTCCCGGTGCGAGGGCTCTCCGGAGGTGTGGGGAGCGTGCTGTTCGGGCCGTTCGCTGCTGCTTCGGACGGGCCCCCGGTCGGGTTCTTCCGGGGCTGAGCCCCGAGCCTGCTGCCCCATGTACCTCGTAA
This sequence comes from Streptomyces sp. NPDC005963, assembly GCF_040638655.1. Lineage (NCBI taxonomy): Bacteria > Bacillati > Actinomycetota > Actinomycetes > Kitasatosporales > Streptomycetaceae > Streptomyces > Streptomyces sp. NPDC005963. The sequence continues at coordinate 636,174 of NZ_JBEXVD010000001.1, forward strand.
CTGCTCTGCTGATGCGCATCGGGAGCAGGGCCGAATGCTCCCCCGGGCCCAGCAGATTGGCCGAGATCATCCGACAGCACCGGCGGCCGGATGACGCCGGCCACACCGCCGCTCTCGTGCATCTGCACACCGTCGTGGGACTGGACCGCGTCCATGTCGCGCTCTTCATGGAGGCGGCCGGTCCGGCCGACGCCGAAACCACTGCTCTCAGCTTCCTCACCGGAGTGCTCGCCGATCGTCGGAGCTCCGATGGATGGGTGCTGGCTGCGTTCGACCGGGTGGAGTCGTCCGGTACCACCGAACCGAGAGGACAGGGAACTACATGCCGAGGGGCCGTCCCACCATTTCCGTGATCATCCCCAACTACAACTACGCAAAGACCCTGCCCACCGTGTTGGAGTCGGTCTACGCACAGACCCTCGCCCCGCTGGAGGTCGTGGTCGTGGACGACTGCAGTACCGACAACTCCCGTGACATCGTCCGGCAGTTCCCCTGCGTCCTGGTCGAGGCGCCGGTCAACCGGGGTGTCTCGGCGGCCAGGAACCTCGGTGTGCGGAGCAGCCGGGGCGAGATCCTGTTCTTCCTGGACTCCGACATCGCGCTTGCCCCCGATGCCCTCGCCAACGCCGTCGACCTGCTGCTGAGTGACCCGACCACGGGTTGTGTGCACGGTATCCCCGCCCCCGAACCGCTCTTCGACGACGGACCGGTGGAGCGCTACCGCACGATGCACCAGCACTTCTGGCGGCGGCGCAGTGTGGGTGTGGTCGGCACGGCGGTGTTCGAGCTGGCGGCGATGCCCCGCGCGGTGTTCGAGGAGGTCGGTCCCTTCGACGAGAACCTGCGCGACTCGGAGGACGTGGAGTACAGCGACCGGCTCGGTGCGTCGTACCGAATACGGCTGACCGAGACGGTGATGGGCCGGCACGACGACGAGGACCGTCTGGTGTCGATGCTCTCCGAGCAGTTCCGGCGTTCACAACTACTGGTGCCGGTGGCGGCGGTGGAGAGCAGGCGCGGCAGCGGGCTGAGAGCCAACCGGCCGACCGGGGTACTGGCCGCCGCCCTGGTGCCCGCCACCCTGCCGCTCGGCTTGGCGGCGCCCTGGCTGCTGGCGGTGCCCGCGATCTTCCTGCTCCTGTTCGCGCTGTCCGACCCGCCTCTCGTCCGGTTCGTCGTCCGGCGTCGGGGGGCCGGATTCCTGCTGTGGTTTCTGCTGGCCCACTTCCTGGTGCATCTGGCGCTGGTGTCCGGTGCCCTGGTGGGGGCGGTGCGCTGGTTGGTCGAACCGGGCTTCGGCCCCTCGGTCCGCCGACGTGCGGACCGTGCCGGGGCCGGTGGGCCCACCGGTCGAGACCGTAGCGGCGGCGGGGACGAAACCCGGGCGGTGGTCGGCCGGTGAGCGATCCCGCCCCTGCGCCGCCCCGCGCGAACACCGACCCGGCCGGCCCGGGAGCGGGGCCCTCCGCAGCCGTACCCGCGCCCCTGCCCGACCCCGTCGCCGAACAGCGCCCTTCGGCTCTCCAGCGCGTTCTCGGCTCCCGCATCCTGCGTCCGGTCGCCGTCCTGGTCCTGCTCACCGCTACGGTCTTCGCGGTCGGTGGTTCGCTTCAGGCGGCCGGCGCCGAGATCTCGGCCGCAGCCCGCCGCCCCGGAGGCGCACTGCTCCTGTTCGCCGCCGTGTTGGCGAACACGGTGGGTCTGGCGTTGTCGATGCTCTCCTGGCGGGTCCTGGTGGTGGATGGAAAGACCCGGTTGCCGATGCCAGCCGCCGCCCGGATCTTCTTCATCGGGATGATCAGCAAGTTCGTTCCCGGCCGGATCTGGGGAGTGCTCGCCCATCTCCAGCTGGGCCGGGACGCCGGTGTGCCTCCCGAAAGGATGCTCTCCGGCTTCGGGCTCGGCCTGGTGATCGGTGTGACCACCGGAGCCGGCGCAGGAATCCTGATGGCGCCCGTCGTCCTCGGCGCGTACGCCTGGCTGTTCGCGCCGCTGGTGCTGCTGGCCGTCGTCGCGTTCGCCCGGCCGGGCTGGGTGAACCGGCTGGTGGCGGTGGTCCTGCGGGTGGCCCGGCGCCCGGCAGTCGAACCGGGATCACCGCAGGCCGTCCGCCGATCGATCCTGCTGGCGCTGGCCTCCTGGGCGGTGTCCGGTCTGCACCTGTGGGCTCTGGTGGTGCTGTTCGGCGCACCGGCCTGGGGTTCGCTGGCACTGGCGGTCGGCGGGTTCTCGCTGGCCACCGTCGCGGGCAGCCTGGCGTTCGTGCTGCCCGACGGGGTCGGTGCTCGGGAACTGGTGCTGCTGGCCCCGCTGGCCGTGGTGATGCCATTGCCCGCCGCGACCGCGGCTGTGATCGCCAGCCGTCTGGTCTGTGTCCTCAGCGAGGTCGCCGCCACCGCCGCCGCCCTGCTCTGGGCCCGGCTCGCCCGTCCCGCTCCGAGCGCTTTGTCCCGTACCACCGTTCCGGAAGGGGTCCGATGACCGACGTCTCCGCATCGCTGATGAGCCTCGACGAAGCAGAGGATTTGACTGTCCGTCAAGTCCATGACCTGTACCGCTCCCACGTCAACCGGAGCCAGGTCGCGCTGATGACCTCCTTCGGCTTCGGTCGGGAGTTGGTCGACCATGCCGAGGGCGCCTGGATACACACCCGCGACGGCCGTCGCATCCTGGACTTCACCGGTGGTGTCGGTGTGTTGCACCACGGCCACAACCATCCGCGCATCCTGGCTGCCCGCCGCCGCTTCCAGGAGCGGCAGCGCATGGAGGTGCACAAGACCTACTTCTCGCCGTACATCGCCGCGCTGGGCCACAACCTCGCCCAACTGCTCCCCGGCGACCTCGGAATGTCCTTCTTCCCCAACTCCGGTGCGGAGGCGGTGGAAGGAGCGGTGAAACTCGCGTTCAAATACCACGCCGGACGCCGCACCCAGATCCTGCACGCCGACATCAGCTTCCACGGCAAGCTGCTCGGCTCCGGAAGCCTGACGGGCAGTGCCCAGTCGGCCTCCTTCAAGTTCCCCGGCATACCCGGAGTCTCCACCTTCACCTACGGCGACCTGGACTCGGTGCGCGAAGCCGTAGCCCGCGCCCGCGACGCCAAGGGCCGCTGCGACGTCTACGCGATCCTGATCGAACCCTTCTCGGCCTCCACCATGACCGAGTGCTCCGAGGCGTTCCTCCGCGGTCTGCGGGAGTTGTGCACCGCCGAAGACATCGTGTTGATCTTCGATGAGATCTACACCGGCTGGGGCAAGACCGGCAGCCTGTTCCACTTCATGCGCTACCCGGGCCTGGTGCCCGATGTGGTCACCACCTCCAAGGCCTTCGGCGGCGGGAAGTCCTCCATCTCCGCCTTCGTCGCCCGCGAGCCCGTCTTCAAACGGGCCTATGACAACCTCGGCGACGCCCTGCTCCAGTCCACCAGCACCACCTACTACGGCTTCGGCGAGGAGACCGCCACCGCCATCGAGGCCGTCAACATCGCGGTGGAGGACGACTATCCGGCCCGCGCCCGCGACATCGAACGGGTGCTCCTCCCGGGCCTGGAGCGGCTGCGCAAGCAGTTCCCCGACATCATCGCCGACACCCGGGGCGCCGGGGCCCTGTACGGAGTGTTCCTCGACGGCGGTCCACGCATCCTCGACCTCGCCGCCAAACTCGCCCCCGGCGGACTCGCCCGCGACCCACTGCTGCGCACCAAGCTGATCACCTGCGCGGTCATCAACACGATGTACCAGGAACACGACGTGTTCCTCTACTACACGCTCAACGGCCGCAGCCCGCTGGTCGTCGCCCCGCCGTTGGTCGCTGAGCCGGCCGAGGTGGAGATCTTCCTGGACGCCTTCGAACAGACCCTTGCCAAGGGCCTCACCCGACTGCTCACCTCCTTCGTCAAGGACAAGGCGGTGTCCAGATGGGCCTGAGGATCGCCGTCACCGGAGCCGCCGGCATGCTCGGCTCCCACCTGGTCGCCCGGTTGACCGCCGACGGGCACGAGGTGACAGGGCTCGATCTGCGCCCCGCCGAGAGCACACCACAGGGCGCCCGCCACCTGATCGCCGACATCCGCGACGGTGCCGCACTGGCCCGCGCCTTCGACGGCGCCGACGCCCTGGTGCACTGCGCCGCCGCGCTTCCCAGCTACCCCGTCGACCAGATCCGCTCCATCACCGTCGACGGCACCCGCAGCGTCCTCACCGCCGCCGAACAGGCCCGGACCCCTCGCGTGGTGCACATCTCCTCCACCGCCGTCTACGGGCTCCCCAAACGGGTACCCACGCCGGAGGATCACCCGCGCGAGCCCGTCGATGCCTACAGCAGCGCCAAGGCCGAGGCCGAAACGGTCTGCGAGGAGTTCCGCGCCAGAGGGATGTGCCTGCCGGTCCTGCGGCCGAAGACCTTCGTCGGACCCGGCCGGATGGGCCTCTTCTCGATGCTCTTCGAATGGGCCGACGAGCGGCGGAACTTCCCCGTGCTCGGGCGCGGTGACGTCCGCATCCAGATGTTCGGCATGGCCGACCTGGTGGACGCGGTGGTGCTCGCACTGGAGGCACCTCCCCAGATCGCCAACGACGTGTTCAACGTCGGCGCAGCCGAGTTCGGCACCATCCGCGAGGACTTCCAAGCCGTCCTGGACGCCGCAGGCCACGGCAAGCGGGTCATCTCGCTGCCCGCAGGCCCGGCCCTCGCCGTACTGCGGGGCCTGGAGCGCACCCGGCTCTCACCGGTGTACGGCCGGCTGCTCTACAAACTGCTCGACGACAGCTACGTGGACATCAGCCGCGCCCGCGAGCGGCTCGGCTTCCAGCCGCAGCAGTCCAACCGCGACGCCATCTTGCGTACCTACGAGTGGTGGCGCACCCTGCCGCCCACCCGCGCCGCCACCGCTGCCACCGGCCGGACCAGCCGCGACCCCTGGCGACAGGGAGCGCTCGGACTGGCCAAGGTCTTCTTCTAAAGCCCCCTGGAGCCCCAGCCGTGGAGAGACCTGCCGTGGACATCCCGCAGACCTCCGCCGCGCCCCTGCGCGTGGCGGTCCCACCCACCCTCATCACCCCTCCCGCGCCCCAGACAGCACCCGCCCGACCGCACCGGCAACGGCTCGCAGACCTGCTGGCCCTGGTCCGCCCCGGGCAGTGGGTGAAGAACCTGGCCGTCGTACCTCTTGCACTGCTCGCTCCCCACCACTGGACGCTCGGTGGTGCCGGCCGGATTCTCTGGGCGCTTGCCGTCTTCACCCTCGCCTCCGCGATCGTCTACGTGGTCAATGACCTCGCCGACCGCGACCGCGACCGTCTGCACCCCACCAAACGGCACCGGCCGCTCGCGGCCGGCCGGATCGGTACCCGCGGAGCGCTCGCCCTGACCGCCGTACTGGCCGGCGCACTGGCCGCAGCCGTGTTGGTGCGCCCCTTCGCCGAGTGGTGGCCGGTCGCCGTCTACCTGCTGATCAGCCTCGGCTACAGCCGAGGGCTCAAACACGTGCCCCTCCTGGACGCGTTCATCGTGGCCACCGGTTTCGTCCTGCGCCTCACCCTGGGCTGCGTCGCCCTCGGCAGGCCGGTACCGGACTGGCTCGCCATTTGTGTCTTCTCGTTCTGCCTGCTGCTCTCGCTGGGCAAACGGCGGCACGAACTCACCGCAGCCGGGCTGGGCCACCGCCCCGCACTGCGCGGCTACACGGTCGCCTTCGTCGACCAGCTGATCGTCCTGATCGCCGGGCTGACCGCCATCTCCTATCTGCTCTTCCTCCGCGAGGACCCGGTGTTCGCCGGGGCATCCCACACCGCGGCCCTGCTCTCCGCCCTCTGCGCGATCTTCGGTCTGGCTCGCTACCTCCAGGTCCTGCTGGTCGAGCAGGGCGGCGGCAACCCCGTCCGCATCCTGCTGCGCGATCGGGCCACCCTGCTCAACTCCGCGCTGTGGGCCGCACTCATCGGCACCGCGCTGCTCCTGGAGGCATCCCCGGCCTGAGTGCCGGCCGCCCTGCCGTACGCCCATGCCCGCCCGCCCGAAAGGCACGGCCCGACATGACCCGCCCCACCACAAACCCCCTGGTCTCGGTCGTCATCCCGAACTACAACTACGGCCGCGCCCTGGAACTCTGTCTGCGCGCCGCACAGGCCCAGACCTACCGGCCGCTGGAGATCCTGCTCGTGGACGACTGCAGCACCGACGACTCGGTGGCCGTCGCCGAGGCCCTCGGCGTACGGGTCGTCAGCACCGGGGTCAACAGCGGAGTCGCCGTCACCCGCAATACGGGCGCTGCCCACGCCGCCGGTGAGATCGTGGTCTTCGTGGACTCCGACGTCGCCATGGAACCGGACGCCGTCGCCAACGCCGTCGCCATGCTCCGGGCCGACCCCCGCATCGGCGCGGTCTGCGGGACCTACGACGCCGAGCCACTGATCCGCGACAGCCTCATCGAGGAGTACCGCTGCCTCCACCAGTACTACTGGCTCGCCGAGCACGAAGGCAGGATCGGCACCCTGCACACCGCCATCTGCGCAATGCCAGCAGCAGTCTTCGCCGAGATCGGACCGTTCAACCCCAAGCTGCGCCACACCGAGGACGGCGACTACGCCGCCCGGATCTGCCGCCACTACGAGGTACACAGCTCCACCACCGTGCGCGGACGCCACGACCACGACGACACCTGGCGGGTGGTGCTGCGCAAGGTCTTCCACCGCACCCGGCTGCACATCCCGCTCTACGTCCGCCGACGTGACCTACCCGGCGGCATCGCCACCGGACCACGTGCAGGAGCCAGCGTCGCAGCACTGCTGGCCCTGGCCACCGTGCCCATCGGACTCCTCGGCGCCACCTGGCTCCTGCTACCGGCCGGGCTGGCCCTCGGCTCGGCTCTCGCCGACAGCCATCTCTACGCCTTCGTACTGCGGCGCCGAGGCTACGGATTCACCGCCTACTTCGCCCTGGCACACTTCATCGTCAATGCGGCCATCGCACTCGGCGCCGGCATCGGTGTGGTGCAGTGGCTCACCTCCGGACGGTTTCGGCGACTGTACGAGGCGCCGCCACCGAAGGGTGCCGCGCGGCCTGCCGGGGCGCCATCGTGAGTGCGCCAGCCGGTGTCGGCCGACCGGCGCCCGAACCCGGCCCGTTGTCCGCACCGGCCATCACACCGCTCACCGCACCACCCACCGTCCCGTCACGCCGGACCCGGGTCGCCACCACCCTCCTGTTCACACTCGCCGCGCTCTGGGCGCTGAACACCGTGCTGCGCACCGTGTTCAGTGGTCGGTGGTGGCTCTGGAACGGCATCGACCTCGCACCGCCGCTCGCCTACCTCGCCCTGCCCCTGATCCTCCTGCTGCCCGCCGCCCTGCTCCGCAGGCGCCGCCGCCCCACCCTGCTGCTGCTCGTCCTCGCCTTGGTGCTGGGCGCCGGACAGGCAGGGCTCCACCCCGGTGCCCTCCTGCGTGACCGACCCCCGGTGCCCACCGACGCGTTGCGCGTGGTCAGTTGGAACACCTTCTTCTGGCACCAGGACAGCGACCCCGAACGCTTCTACACCTACCTCCGCGGATACGAAGCGGACGTCTATCTGCTCCAGGAGTACCAGAACGCGCGCGGCGACCGTCCCATCCCCATCGACGACCTCGCCCGGATCAGGGCCGCCTTCCCTGGCTACCGGATCGCGACCGAGGGAGGGTTCATCACCCTCTCCCGCCATCCCGTCACCCTGATCCGCGCGCTGCGCCCGGCCGGGCTGCCCGCCCCCGACACCGACTGGCCCGACTACTGGGACGTCCGCGCGCTGCGCACCGACGTCAGCATCGGCGGACGCACTCTGTCCCTCTACAACACCCATCTGCCCGACCTGCTCAACGTCGACCGCAACCCACTGACCCCTGCCTACTACCACGCGGTCGGCGAGCACGCCCATCGCCGCCTGCTCCACCTGCGCGAACTCCGTACCGATCTAGATGCCAACACCCACCCTGTGGTGCTCGGCGGCGATCTCAACGTGCTGCCGGGCAGCGAAGACCTGCGCTGGTTCCGGGGCCTGCGCGACACCGCCGACTCCGGCACCGACCTCTACCCCGCGACCTTCCCGGCCGGGCCCGCCGCCCTGTGGCGGCTCGACTGGACCTTCGCCTCCCCGAGCATCGACATCCACCGCCAGTCACTGGACGATCCGCCGGCGGGCCTCTCCACCCACCGTCTCATCCACCTCCGACTCTCCCTGCCGCCGTCGCCCGCCCCGGCGGACGACGGCCGCCCGGCACCGGAAGACCCGAAGGTCCAGCCATGATCACTGTCCGGGCCGCGCGCCCCTACCGCTACGACCTGACCGTTGTCCTCACCTACTATCTGCCGTACACCAGCGGGCTGACCGAGGTCGCCCGGACAGTCGCCGAAGGGCTGGCGGCAGGCGGCCGGCGCGTCGCGGTCGTCGCATCCCAACACGACCCGTCCTCGCCCGTACGGGAGTACGTCAACGGGGTGGACGTGTTCCGTGCCCCCGTCGCCGCCCGGATCGGGCGGGGGGTGCTCAGCCCCGGCTTCCTCCCTCTGGCCGCCCGGCTGGCCCGCGCCTCCCGGGCGGTCAACATCCACCTGCCGATGCTGGAGGCGGGCCCGCTGGCCCTCCTGACGGGGCGTACCCCGGTGGTCGCCACCCACCACGACGACGTCTGGTTGCCACCAGGTCGCCTCGCCGGGCTCCAAGTCCCGGTCGTGGACGCCTCGGTGGCCACCGCGCTGCGCCGCTCCGCGGCCGTCGTGGTCAACAACGTCGACCACGCCGAGCACTCCCGCCACTGGCCACTCATGCGCGATCGGCTCGCGGCGATCGCCCCGCCCTGCCGTGAGCGGGGGCCGGCCCCCGCCACCTTCCGGGAAGGGCCAGGCCCGCACTTCGGGTTCCTCGGACGGATCGCCCCCGAAAAGGGCCTGCACCACCTCGTCGACGCCTTCCGCACCATCGAGGACCCCGACGCCCGGCTGTTGATCGCGGGGGACTACTCCAAGGTGGCCGGCGGCAGCGTGGTCGGTGCACTGCGCGAGCGCTCCGCGGACGATCCACGGATTCGCTTCACCGGATTTCTCGCCGAACACCACGTGGCCGAGTTCTACGCATCGTTGGACGTCTTCGCACTGCCGTCGGTGGCCGAGGAGTCCTTCGGCATCTCGCAGACCGAGGCGATGATGATGGGCGTCCCCTCGGTCGCCAGTGACGCTCCCGGCATGCGGGTACCGATCACCAGCACCGGCTTCGGTCGGCTCTTCCCGCCCGGTGACCCCGGCGCCCTCGCCACAGCCCTGCTGGAGGCCGCCGCCCTGTCACCGCAGCAGCGGGCCGAGGGCGGTCGGGCCACCCGGGCTCGGTACGGCACCGACGGCTGCCTGGACAGCTACGACGCGCTCCTGAGGAAGCTCGGTGCCGCCGGCAGGGTGACTGCATGACGATCGGCCCGCTCGCCTTCGGGGCAGCCGCCCTGTGGACTGGCTACCTCCTGGCCGACCTGCTGCTCAGCGGGCGGTGGTGGGGCTGGCTGCTGCCCTCGTTGGCCCCGCCGCCGCTCTTCGTGGCCGTGCCCGTCCTCCTCGGCGCGCTCGGCCTCGCAGCCGGTGGGCCAGCGGGCCTGGCCGCCGCCGCGCTGGCCACCGGAGCCCTGATCACGGGTGCGGGCCGCAGCGGACTGCAACGGCCCCGGGTGCGGCGAGGGCCCGCCCCGCCCGAGGGCGCGCTGAGACTGGTCTCCTGGAACACCCAGCACTGGTGCCAACAGACCGACCCGGAACGTTTCTACCCCTACCTGCGACAACTCGACGCCGATGTCTATCTGTTGCAGGAGTACCACCACGACCAGTTCGACGGCACCTACACGCTCATCGACGAGGAGGACCTGCTCCGCGCCACCTTCCCCGAGTACGGGATCGTCACCGCCCGGGGGCTTGTCACCCTGTCCCGGCTGCCGGTGGTCGACGTCGTGGAGACCGCCGCCCGACGCACCCTACGGGTCGACCTGCGGCTTCCGGACGGGGAAGTGCTCACCACCTTCAACGTGCACATCCCCGTTCAGCTGTGGCTGATCAGCCCGCTGCGGGTCGAGTTCTATCGGGCGGTGCGCACCCGGGCCGCCGACCGTGAGCGGGAGTACCGCGGCCTGACAGCGGATGTCGCCGACTGTCCGCACCCGGCCCTGATCGCCGGTGACTTCAATACGACCCCGGCCATGGGGGAAGCCCGCAAGATCGCTCAACTCGGCATGGACACCGTGCATATGACAGGCCAGCTGTATCCTGCATCGTGGCGGCTGCGCCCCGGCGTGCGGTGGTGGCGGCTGGACTGGGTGCTGACCACACCGGGTGCACGGGTACACACCTACCGGTTCCGCGACCCCGGGGACCTGTCCGACCACCGTGTGCAGGAGGTGACCGTCACCCTGGACGGTGCATCCCGGCCGCCTCGCTGATCCGGCCCCTCTGCCGCAGCGTCCGCGAAGGGCGTGCACTGCCGCAGACCGGCATTGCACCGCAGCAACGAACTACCGAGAGGACTGACGATGCGTCACCGCTTCCTGGGATCGACCGGCCTGGCGGTCAGCGAACTCTGCCTGGGCACCATGACGTTCGGGCGCGAGAGCACCGAACCGGAGTCCCACGCCATCCTGGACCGCTTCACCGAGGCGGGCGGCAACTTCATCGACACCGCCGACATCTACTCGGCAGGCGCCTCCGAGGAGATCCTCGGCCGGTGGCTCAAGCAGCGCCGCCGTGATGACCTGGTGATAGCCACCAAGGTCCGGTACGGCACCGGAGACAGCCCCAACGATCGGGGCCTGGGCCGCAACCACCTGATCGCCGGGGTGGAGGCCAGCCTCCGTAGGCTCGGCACCGACCACATCGACCTGTACCAGGTGCACGCGTGGGACCCCGCCACTCCGTTGGAGGAGACGCTCTCCACCCTGGACACCCTGGTGAAGTCCGGCAAAGTCCGCTACCTGGGGGCCAGCAACTTCACCGGTTGGCAACTCCAGAAGGCCCTGGACCTCAGCCGCCAGCACGGCTGGGAGCGTTTCGTCGCCCTCCAGCCGCTGTACAACCTGCTGGACCGCTCCACCGAGTGGGAACTGATCGAGGTCGCCCGCCACGAAGGCCTCGGAGTCATCCCATGGAGCCCGCTGCGGGGCGGCTGGCTCAGCGGCTCGATCCGGCGCGGCGCCACCGCCCCGCCCGTCGGCAGCCGGGTGGAGACCGCCGAACGGCTCGGCTGGGGCGAGTCCTGGAGCGCCTACCAGGACGAGCGCACCTGGCGCGTGCTGGATGCCCTGTTCGATGTGTCCGACCGCAGCGGGCTGACCCCGGCACAGGTCGCCGTCGCCTGGCTCGGCGGACGCCCCACCGTCACCGCCCCCATCGTCGGCGCCCGCACCCTCGATCAACTCGACAACCTGCTCGGCGCAGCGGGCGTCGACCTCGACCCGGCAGACGCCGCCCTCCTCACCGCGGCTGGTGACCAGGCCCTCCCGTACCCGTACAGCGTCATTGCCACCGACCCGGCCGAGCGCTGACGCGGCCTGCTTCTCTGACACGGTCGGCAGAGTCCTCCTGCTGACCGAAGGGTCCAAGCCCGCCGGCGTCGGTGGGCGGCCGTCCAGGCCGGCGCCGGCGGGATGACGTCACTCGGGGGTGCCGAGCGGCGGATGTTCGAGCACGCGGGGCTTGTACTCGACCAGTTGGATGCGACCGTCGAAGGTGCGGTGCTCGATCATCTCCAGGGCGACGTCCGGATAGCCGTCGTAGATGCGTTCTTCGCCCGTGGCCCCAGTGATCACCGGGAACATCACAACACGGAAACGGTCGACGAGTCCGGCTCGCAGCAGGGATCGGCACAGGCTGAGACTGCCGATCGTGCTCAGAAGCCCCGAGCCACTCGATTTCATGGCACGGACCGACTCGACGGCGTCGTCGCGGACGAGCGTGGAGTTGGCCCACGTCAGTGGCTCTTCGAGGGATGAGGAGAACACCACCTTGGACGCTTGCGTGAGCTCGTCGACGGACGCCTCCTCCTCGGGCCTGAACTCGTCCTGACCCTTTGGGACCTCGCCTGCGGCGAAGCCCGACATCAGGCGGTAGGTGTTCGCTCCCATCAGATAGGTGGCCTCGGGCTGCTTGCCGAGCCATGCGAGGTACTCCGGGCCTTCGAGGCCCCAGAACCCGGGCCACCCCTCTCCCGACGCATGACCGTCGAGGGAGGTGATGAAGTCGACGAGAAGCTCTGACATGGCGGTGTCCCTTCCTTGGGTGTCACGAACTTGGACCGGCCGCGAGCCACAGACTCATCGGTCGTGTTCAGTCTGGCCGAGTGCACCGCTCAGGACAGTGGCAGCCAGGCCGGTGTCGAGACCCATTCGACGTCTTCGAATGGCGTTCGAGCCTGGCGGCGGGCGCGGGTCCAGCGCGTTGGTCGGGGTCAGGGCCGGGTGAGGGGTTCGGCCTGGTGCGCACGGTGGAGGAGTTGCACGAATGCCGATGCTTCGGGCAGGGGATGCGGACCGATGCGGTGGACGGCGATCGCCGGTGTCCAGGAGTTCATGACCACGGCCCCAGCCAGATCCGGCAGGTCGGCGAGGGTGACCTCGCGGTCGTGCTGGGGTACGCCGGCACGGTCCAGTTGTCGGCGGAGGATGCTCATCGTGGTCCCGCGCAGCATCCTGGCCACGGGCCACACCACCGCGTCGCCGTCCCAAAAGGCAAGGTTCCAGATGGTTGCTTCGCTGAGTCTGCCCTGCCGGTCCACGAAGGCCGCGTCGTCAAAGCCTTCTGCGACTGCCCGGCGCAGGAGGTGTGTCTTGGCCACCTCGCCGACATGCTTCACGGAGGGCAGGAACCGTTCGTGGGTCACGGTCGCCAGTGCGAGCGGGCCGGCGGGGCCGGATGCGGCTGGTCCGGTGCGGATCAGCATCATCGGCTCCATCCCAGCAGGGGCGACGGTGAACTCGCCGGCGGGTGAGTACACCGTCGCCGTCAGCGAGAGGTCGGCGGGGCCGGCCGCCACCGCCGTCCGTAGATGGGACAGGACCCGGTCGTCGGGCATGGCCCGGCCGAACATTTCAACCGACGCGGCCCGCAGCCGCTCCAGATGCAGGTCCAGGCCGCGTACCCGGCCGTCGCGGACCTGCAGGGCGGTGAAGTGGGCGTGGCCCGCGAAGACCAGCGGCGCCAGGTCTTCAGCGGTCACCGCCCGGCCGTCGCGGTGAACGACGAAGGAACTCATGTCAGGAACTCCGGCGATAGAGAAGGGGAACGGAAGCGGCGAATGTCCCTGCGGCCCTCCGGCAGGGACGCCAGGGCGCACCGTGGGACCACCCACGCGGAACATGCGCTCACGGGCCAACGTTAAGCCTTCACACCGGTGAGAAGGTCAAACAGGAATGGAGCGGGACGGATGCTGATCGGGGAGTTGTCGGAGCGCACCGGGGTGGGCTCAAGGCTGCTGCGGTACTACGAGGAGCAGGGACTAATCGTCGCCGGCCGCGCCGCCAACGGGTACCGCGACTACGACGAGGGCGCGGTGCTTGCTGTGCGGCAGGTCCGCGCGCTGCTGGCGGCGGGGCTGTCCACCGAGGTGATCCGCGAGGTGCTGCCGTGTGTCCGGGGTGAGCGGCCCGAGGTGGAGCTGTGCGTGGACGTGCGGGCCATTCTTGGAACGGAGTTGACCGCTGCCGACGAGCGCATGGAGGAACTGCGTCAGCGGCGCGCGGCACTTGCGGGATTGCTGGTGGAGCACCCGCGATAGCGGGCCCATCCCGAGCGAAGCAGCATGCGGAAAGCGGCTAGCCGTATTGCCCCGGCAGGTTGTGGACGGGTGATGGAGGGTGGACGGTGGCTACCGCAAGCTTTTCGTCGAGCACGCCGACGCCTGGCCCGCGACTACGAGACCGCTCCGGGCGGCTCCGAAGTCGTGATCCAGCCGGCGCCGGGACCGACCTGATGGCACGTCAACTCACCTGCGAACCCACCGTCTCCCAGCATGACCCGACATCACCGGATCAAACTCGCGTGACGGTATGAAACAACGAGAGAATTCGACCTCTGAACCCTTGAGGTCGCAGCAACACCATTCTGGATTCATCGGGTCATCCCATAAGTCATGCGTTTGGGCGAATGTGTTGTGTACGCTGTTCGGTTGCCTCGATATCGCTGATATCAATCTCCGTGCGCTCGAATCCGAGCCGAGCACCCTCCTTCCCCAGGCCGTGCGTACAACACGCCCGACCTGGGTCGAGAATGGAGTCCGCGCATGGGAATCACCCTCCGCAAGCCCCTCGCCCTCGTCGCCCTGGCGGCCATGGCTTCCCTCCTGCCGGCTACTGCGGCCGGGGCGGCACCCACCGCCCAGCAGGCCATGAGCCCCGGCCTGTACTGCCTCGCCAACGCCTGGGGCACCCCGGACGTCTCCAGCCAACCGTGTGACACCAACGACCCCGGCCAGCGCTGGACCGTCTCGGGCAACCAGATCTCCCTCACCGATGCGCCCGGCTACTGTCTGGCCAATACCTGGGGCACCTCGGACATCTCCACCAAGCCATGCGACCCCAACGACGAGGGCCAGTACTGGGACGTCGCGGGCCAGCAGATCTCGCTCAACTTCGCCTCCGCATACTGCCTTTCCAACGCCTGGGGCACGCCGAACGTCTCCAGCCAGCCATGTGACACCAACGACCCCGGCCAACATTGGGTGGTGTTCAAGGACCAGATCAGCCTGGCACTCGTCTAATCCCCACCACCGTGCCCGGGGCAGGAGCAACCCGCCCCGGGCACAGCCACGCGCCAGTACCCGCAAGGCTGCGACGAGCTGAGACGTGCTTCAGGGGCAACGCGACGACGGGTCCGGGCAGGGCGACCGCGACATCACTGAGGCAGATGCGGACCATCGCGGGGGCCTCCCCGATGTGACCGATGGTCAGCCGGGAGACGGCCCCGGCCGGTCGGCAGGACAGCGAGCGGGGCACCGTGCCCGATCAACAAGCTCAGGGCATGGCGAGGCATCGCCACCCGATACGACAAGACTCCCGACAGCTACCTCGCCGATCTCCCCTGCGCGCCTCCATGATCTGGATCAAGGACCTCACCAGGTCCACCCGATGCTCACGACTCGATATGCCCCTAAGCGACTCGCTGAGGTGCCGGACGCCACGGGCGGGCAGGAGTTGAGTCAACGGTCAACCAGCCGTGGACGGGGGGCCTCACCATTGGATTCCACGTCGGTGTCGTCGGTGCCGACCGGGCCGCGGGGAAGCATCCGGTCCAACCACTTCGGCAGCCACCAGTTGGCCCGGCCGAGGAGTGTCATGGTCGCCGGTACCAGCACCATGCGTACGACCGTGGCGTCGATGAAGATCGCGGTGGCCAGGCCGAGTCCGAACATCTTGGTGGAGGGGTCCTCGGCGACGGCGAAGGACAGGAAGACCGCCACCATGATGAGGGCGGCCGAGGTGATGATCCGGGCGGTGGATGAGACACCCTCGACGATCGCCGTGCCGTTGTCGCCGGTGCGCAGGTACTCCTCGCGTACGCGGGAGAGGAGAAACACCTCGTAGTCCATCGACAGGCCGAACAGGATGGCGAAGAGGAACATCGGGATGAACGACACGATCGGTACCGTCGATTCCAGCCCGATGAGTGCGCCTCCCCAGCCCCACTGGAAGACGGCGACCAGGATGCCGTAGGCCGCGCCGATGCTCAGCAGGTTCAGCAGTACGGCCTTGAGCGGTACGAGTATCGAGCGGAAGACCAGCACCAGCAGCAGGAACGACATCGCCAGCACGGCGGCGACGAGCACCGGCAGGCGTTGGCTGGTGCGTTGGCCCACATCGGACAGGCTTGCAGTGGCGCCGCCGACGTGGGCCCTGGCCGGGCCGTCCCCGATCGCCGTGGGCAGCACGTCGGTGCGCAACCGGGCGATGGTGTCGGCCGTGGCCTTGTCCTGGGGGCTGGTGGTCGGGAACACCACGAGGGTCGCGATGCCGCTGGCACGGTCGATGTGCGTCGGCGCGAGGGATGCGATGCCCGGATCCGCCGCGACCGTTGCGACGAGTCGGTCCAGCACTCCCGGATCACCGGCCGGGTCCGCGGCGATGACGAGGGGACCGTTGGTGCCCGGGCCGAACCCTTCGGCGACGAGGTCGTAGGCGCGGCGCTCGGTACGGCTCTGGGGCATCGAGCCGTCGTCGGGCAGGCCGACGCGCAGGTCGAGCACGGGCAGCGTCGCGGTCACCAGCAGCCCCGCCGCGCCAATCGCGTACAGCACCGGGTGCCGGCTGACGTGCCCGATCCAGCGCCGCCAACCGGCGGCGGGAGCGGCGCCCGCCGCCGTGTCCCACCGCCGTACGAGTCGGCCCGGCTTCCTGGTCCGCAGAGCCCGGCCGATCCGGCCGGTCCGGCCCAGGCGTGGGCCGGCGGCGCCGAGCAAGGCCGGCAGCAGGGTCACCGACGCGACCACCATGGTCAGAACGACGATCGAGACGGCGAGCCCGCCCACCGCCATGAACGGCACGTTCGCGACCGCCAGGCCGAGGATCGATACGACGACGACGCCGCCGGCGAAGACCACGGGCCTGCCCGCCGTGGCCACCGCCTGCCCCGCCGCCTCGTGGGGATCGAGCCCGCGCGCCAGGTACTCCCGGTGCCTGGCGAGCACGAACAGCGCGTAGTCGATGCCCACTCCGAGCCCGACCATGCTGCCCAGGACCGGGGCGAAGGTCGGGACGTCCATCACCCCCGCCAGTACCGTCATCGCGGCGACTCCGATGGTCAGCCCGAAGACCGCCATGCCGATCGGTAGCGCGGCGGCGACGAGCGAACCGAACGCCAGGAACAGGATCGCGGCCGCGGCGAGGATGCCGATCAGCTCGCTCGCGCCGCCGTCGGCCTCGGAGAAGGCGAAGAAGAGGTTCCCGCCCATCTCGATGCGCAGGGGCAGCTCGGCGCGCAGCCGGTCGCCGAGATCGACGAGGGCGTCGAGGTCTTTGCCCGACAGCCGGCTCTGGTCGGGATACTGCACCCGGACGACTGCGATCCGCCCGTCGGCCGAGACCAGGCTGCCGTGCACGGCAGTGCCCCCGCCCGCGTCGAGTGCCCCCGCCGGGTCGCTCGTGCCGAGCACGTGCGGCAGCCGCTTCACCTCGGCCTGCAACCGCGTGAGAGCGGTGCGCGCGCTGCCGCGGTCGAAGAAGGTCGCACCGCCGTCGAGGGGGGTGACGACCACTTGGGCGGTCATCCCCTCCTGGCCGGTGCCGGCCCGCTCGATCAGTTCCGCGGCCCGTTGGGAGTCCAGCCCCGGAGCGGTCATCGAGTCCGCGGTCCGCCCGCCGAAGGCGATCGCGGCGAGGACGGCGAGCGTGCCGGCTATCAGCCATGCCGAGATCACCCGCCAGGGATGGCGGGCGGCATTTACGCCCAGGCGCAACAGGGCTTTCGAGAGCATCGGGTCCTCCAACCACGTCGTCGGCCGCACTTGTACGGCCGCCGATGCCGAGGCTCGTCGCCACGGCGCTCCGCCACATCGGCTCGCGGGCCGTGGATCTGTCGGCCCCGGGGCGGAGTGACGCCCCGTTCTTTCGGCCGATGCGCGGCACGGCGTGGTGCCTAGGCTGGGAACCGTGCTCCGAGACGACCTGCGAACCCTGTGGAACGAACCCCGGCCGCCCGACGCGCCCGCCCGGGTGTGGCGGGACTGGGCGCTGCTCGCCGTGGGCCTGGGCGGTGTGGCGCTGGAGGCCGCCCTGCGCGAGGACGTCGTGTGGCGGCCGGTGGCGGTGGTGTTCGCCGTATGGCTGTGCCTGCTGCCCATGTGGCGCCGGACCCGCCCACTGGCGATGGCCGTGCTGGCGTTCGGCTCGGTGATCCTGCTTCAGGTGGTCTCGCTCGTCGCCGCACGGCGCGAGGTCGGCCTCGCCAGCGGCGTTGTCGTGGTCGTGCTGGTGTACGCGCTGACCCGGTGGGGATCGGGACGGGAGATCGTGCTCGGCGGCGCGGTGGCCCTCGCGGCCTGCTCCCTGGCGACCGTCACGGACGGGACCCCGGTCGTCGAGAAGGTCGCGGCCTTCGTCTTCCTGCTGCTGCCCGGCGTGATCGGGGCCGCCGTGCGGTTTCGGGTCGCCGCTCGCGAGCGGCAGTGGGAGCAGGTGCGCTCCCGCGAGCGCGAGCAACTCGCCCGGGAACTGCACGACACGGTGGCCCACCACGTTTCGGCCATGGTGATCATCGCCCAGGCGGGCCGGGTGCTCGCGGACACCGACCCGTCCGCCGCCGTCGAGGCGCTGGAGGGGGTCGAGGAGGAAGGGGCGCGCACGCTGGAGGAGATGCGCGCCATGGTCGCCACGCTGCGGGACCGCGGCGTCGGCGCCGAACTGGCGCCGCCTGCCGGCGTCGCGGATCTGGAGCGCCTGGTGCGGACCCCGGGTGGCCGCCTCCGGGTGGACCTGGGACTCGACGGCGAGCTCAACGCGCTGCCCCCGGCCGTGGACGCGGCCGTCTACCGGATCGTGCAGGAGTCGGTGACCAACGCGATGCGTCATGCGGTCGACGCGACCGAGGTCGTCGTCCGGGTCTCCGCCGAAGGGCACACTGTACGGGTGAGCGTGCGCGACAACGGCCAACGCACCGGCCGAGGCCGTGCCGGATACGGACTTGCCGGACTGCACGAGCGCGCTGTTCTGCTCGGCGGCACGCTACGGGCTGGTCCCTGCGCCGACCAGGGCTGGCAGGTCGAAGCCGAGTTGCCGAGAGGAAGGACCGAGAGCAGTGCCCATTCGCGTCCTCGTCGCTGACGACCAGGCCATCATCCGCACCGGGCTACGGATCATGCTGAACGCCCAGCCCGGCATCGAGGTGGTCGGTGAAGCCGCCGACGGACAGGAATCGGTGCGTCTGGCCCGCGAACTGCGCCCCGACGTCTGCCTGTTCGACATCCGCATGCCCGTGATCGACGGGCTTGAGGCCACCCGATTGGTCGCCGGCCCGGGCGTCGCCGACCCGCTGGCCGTGGTCGTCATCACCACGTTCGACCTCGACGAGTACGTCTACGGGGCGCTGCGTGCAGGCGCCCGCGGATTCCTCCTCAAAGACACGGGACCGGACCTTCTGGCGCAGGCCGTACGGTCGGCGTCCGACGGCGAGGCACTCATTGCCCCCAGCGTCACCGTCCGTCTGCTCCGGACATTCGCGGACCTGCCCGCCGGCCGGCCCGCGGCCCAGCCGGTCTCACCCGTCACCGCCCGCGAGGAGCAGGTGCTCCTCGCTGTTGCTCGCGGACTGACCAACACCGAGATCGCCGATGCGCTGCACATCAGCCTCAGCACGGTGAAGACGCATCTGGCCAGCCTGATGGCCAAACTCGGCGCCCGCAACCGGGTCGAGATCGCAATGTGGGCCTACGAAACGCGCCGGGTCCTCCCCCGCACCTGAGCCGAGTGCCGGGCCATGTCCCATGAGTCCCGCCCGGACATCAGTCTTCCACGATCGTGTACCTCGTCTCCGTCATGCACACCACGTTGCACAAGTGCGCACGTTGGCAGGCTGGCGCGCGACCCGGGTGGGGGGCTGTGAACGTCCGTCGCGGGGCTGGTGTCATCACGCTGGACCGTGAACCGGGGTGAGGGGCTCTGGTTCCGGGCGGCAAAGGATAGGGGGTGGGTCAGTACTGCTGGCGGGAGGGCGTCTGGGGCGGTTCGGTACTCACCGGCAGCCGGAACCCCTCGGTGTCCCCTGGGCCGCCGGGGCCCTTGAGGGGCCGGGGGCATCCGGATCGCCAGGGGTGGCGGGGTCACCGGGGCTGGGACTGGGGGGATCGCCGGCGGGGCGGGTGGTCGGGTCGTCTCCCTCGACAGAGGACCAGCGCCTCAGGGCGGTGTCGTACAGATAGGCGGGCCCGCCCTGGACACCGCTGGTGCGGAACGGCTGTCCACCGTCGTCGATCCGTACAACCCCCACACACGGTTGCCGCTGCTCCACTTCAGTTCGAGGTACCAGTAGCAGTCACAGGTCACCGTATGACCGGTGACGAGGAGGACCTCAGGATCGCGGGCTGAGACACGGTAGGGAAAGGAGAGGGCCGGGAGGATGGCAGTACGACGGCCACACCGGCGCAGTGAACCAGGTCGCCACCGACATCTCCTCCCAGATCGGTGGCCGTACGGACCAGGTCGATTACACCCGCGATCTGGTGGGCAACATCACTCGGATCACCAACCGGCGCTCCGGCGGCACCTATGTAGACACCCAGTGCTTCAACAACGACATGCTGGGACGACTGACACAGGCGTGGACGGCGACCGACGACTGCGCAACCACACCGTCGGGCGCTAACCCGTCCGCGGCGAACGTCGGCGGGCCGCAACCTTACTGGACCGACTGGGAGTTCGACGACGTCGGCAACCAAACTAAGAAAACCGACTTCGCGGTCGGCGGCGCAGTCGCCCAGAAGAAGACGACGACCTTCACCTACGGTCGCTCCAATGGCGTCGGCAACCCGCGCTTGCAGCCGGACACACTCACCGAGACCAACACGGTCACCGCAGGGGTCACCGGCTCCACCGGGACGAGTTACACGTACGACCAGGCAGGCAACACCGTCAGCCGCACCAACGCCAGCGGCACGGACACGCTGACCTGGAACGGCGAAGGCGAGTTGACCTCGCTGAAGTCCACCGCCCAGGCCAAGGCCACGGGGCATCTGTACGACGCCGACGGCGAACAGTTGATCAGGCGTGACCCCAACGGCGAGACCACGCTCTACCTCCCGGGCCAGGAGGTTGTCCTCAACACTGCCACCGGCACGAAGACGGCGACCCGCTACTACGATCTGCCCGCTGGCCAGAGTGCGGTACGGACCAGCACCACGGAGTACTCGTTCGTCGTCAACAATCTCCAGGGCACAGGCCAGCTCTCCCTCGACAAGAACGCGGCCAACCCCGTCTGGCGGAGCCTCACTCCCTACGGCGCGCCCCGCGACGGACTGAGTCCGTCGAACTGGCCTGGCACCAAAGGATTCGTCGGCGGAACCCAGGACAGCAACACGGGGCTGACACTCCTGGGTGCACGGCACTACGACCCGACGGTCGGCAGATTCGTCTCAGCTGACCCCGTTCTCGCCCCGGACGATCCGCGCCAGATGGGCGGATACGCCTACGCGGGCAGCAACCCGATCAGCCGGTCCGACCCTACCGGCCTCATGTCGGCCGGCGCCTGCGCCACCAAGCAGTGCTACGACCAGATAACTGCCGGGTCCAAGGCCAACGCACACCAGTCGGCCAGCCACTGCGGTACCAGGGCGTGCTACGAGAGCTATACGAAGAACGACTGCCAGTGCACAGGCTCGACCTACAGCTATAGCTACAAGGCGAAGGGCGGCACGCACGGCAAGAAGAAGCAGGGCTGGCTCGGCAAGGCGTCGAAGGCTTTCACGGCACCACTGAGACATATCGACGACGGCATCAAGTGGGTGAAGAAGAACAAGGTCGCCGTCACCAGCTTTGTCGTGGGGGCCGTGGTCGGGGTCGGCTGCGTGGCCGGCGCCGTGGCGGCGGGCGCAGCCACAGCCGGTGCCGGGCTCGCCCTCGCCGCGGGCTGCGGAGCAATCGCCGGCGCCGCGTCAGAGGCGGTCGCCAACGCCATGGACCCCAACGCCGATCACAGCCTGGCCGGTTACGGCAAGGCGATGCTGACGGGGGCGGCAGTGGGCGCGGTCGGCGGTGTGGTGGGCGCGGGCGCGGGGGCGCTGGCGACCAAGGCGGCGCGACCGCTGCTAGCGAAGGTGCGCCCGGGGGGTTCCTCGGGTGCGGCAGCGAAGGGATGCCCCTCACACTCGTTCCTGGCGGGAACGCTCGTGGTGCTGGCGAACGGCAAGACGAAGCCGATCGAAACGGTCCTTGTTGGCGACAAGGTGAAGGCCACGGACCCGGTCACGGGAACGACTCGCACGGAGTCGGTAACCCGTTTGATCGTCACTGACTCCGACAAGCGCTTCACGACGCTGACGCTGCGCACACCTGACAAGCGCACCACGAAGCTCAAGGCGACGTCGCACCATCCGTACTGGGAGACGAAGACCCGCCGCTGGGTCGAGGCCGAGGACCTCACCCTGGGCACAATGCTCCGCACGACCACCGGCGCCAACTCCACCGTCACAGCGACGACATCCACGAACGAGGCACACCGGACCTTCGACCTGACCGTCACCAACCTACATACGTACTATGTATTGGCAGGGGCGACGCCGGTCCTGGTCCATAACACCATCTGCACGGCGCTTCCCTCCAGTAGTACGGATGAGTACATCGTCCTGGGGAAGCGTGGGGATACAAAGATCGCGGAGACTTGGGACAATCACGAGGTGCTGCGCATGCCCGGTGGCACGTGGAGTCATAAGCGCAACGATGAATGGATTCAAGGAGCGATCGACAAACGACAGAAGGTGTATCTGGCTTCGGACATCACTACAAGAAGCCTCAATCACAAAAGGTACCCAGAATCGACGTTTGCGCGCGAACTCAACCAACTGATGAAGGCTGGATACACGTTCTCCCGCGAAGGCGGAACAGCGTACAATCAGATGGTTCCCCCTCCGCTGGTCAATTGAAGTTGGTGTCAACAGATGATCTTGCCTGAGTGGCTTGCGGCGGTGTTTGAGCGCGAGTTCAACGAGAGTCAGCGATCCCGGATCGCCGAGGTGATCACGGCCGTCAACGCATCCACCCTTAGCGCAGAGGAGCTCGAGCGTGGCTACGGAGTGATTGAAGGAAACTCACGGTTCCTTGGGGCAGTCATCCTCATTCAGAGAGAGGGTGATGACCTTGAGGAGACCCTGGAAACGGCGACCTGGGATTGGCGAGATCTTCTGTTGGGCACCGGGCTTGAACATGAGGACTGGCCGATCGTCCTTGCGGAAAAGCTTGGCGGGCCATCTGATGGCGCCCCCCTGATTGGCTAGCTCTCAACAAGTCCTCCGAGGAGTCAAGCTCTTTGAAATCCCGCACCGGGCCCTCTCGGCTAGTGATAGCCACAGGGGCTCGGTGACATTCGATCCTGACCTTGGAGTTTGAACGCTCCTATGTGGCTTTGGCCAGGGTACTTGATGTTACTTGGCAGGCTTTCTTGTAACCGACTGGGGATGTTGCCCGAGGTGGTAGTGCCAGCGTCGGGTATTGAATCGAGTCAGCCAGCAGAAGTCGTCGAGTAGGTCTCACGCTCGCTCGGCCAGCCCTTCCGACACCTTCAACGTCTCTCTTTTGTAGCTGGCGTTGAACGATTCGGTGACGACGTTGTCCACGCTGGACCCGACCGCGCCCATGCTCTACGGGACCCATGCTGACCGGCAGACTTCGGAGAAGCCTGACTCACATTTTGCGAGCCGTGATCGGTGTGCACCACTGCTCCAGACCATGCTCCCGCGAGGCCGCTCGACGCTGACTCCGTCGGGATCTTGAGGATCTCCCCAGCGGTGCGGCGTGATCAACAGGCATGCTCGGCTCTGGTTCAAGAATCGATGCAGCTGTCGAGGCGCCCGTTGTCGCTCCACCCCCGTTCTGGTGAACAAGTTCCTTCTCTGACCGTGTATATGGCACGAGCGAGCAACCCGGGCGGTACAACGGCGATGTGGGTGAGAGACCATCTGGGCAAACTGTGGCATGACGAGGACTTCGCCGACTGGTACCCGCGGGACGAGTGGCCAGCACGCCGATTTGCGGGTCGAGCCGCCGCGTCGCGGCTGCCAGAACGTCCGCGTGCTCCTGCCAGGTGAGCCCTGGGGTGAGACACGAGTGGGTGGCCAGATGGGGCGCAGGGCTGCGTTGGTGTCCAGCCGGACCATGGCCCCAGGAGTGAGGGGGCGTCGGCCAGGACAACGGGGGCAGCAAGATCGGGGCGGAAGGTGTAAGGCGGTTTGTCCACCAGCCCGGCGTCGGCAAGGTTGTCCAGGATCCGGTCGAGCCGGTCGGGCTCAGATGGCAAACCGGAGACCGCGCCGTGGAGAACGGCGATGTCCTGATCTCCGTACCCTGCCAGGTCGCCGGCCTCGGTCAGCAGAGCGAGGCCGACCGCGACCGTCCGGTGCAGGTCAGGGTCGTCCAGCGCCCGGAGCCTCTCGGCGACCAGATCCCGTAGGAGGTCGGAGGCGTCACTCCAGTCGAACTTGCCCTTGGACAGGGCCACCTGGCAGGCAGTGTGGGCGAGCAGGGGATTGCCGCCGGCCAGAGTAATGACGGCCTGTCGGAACTCCTTCCGCTGAATCCCGTGGTCCGTGATGATGGTGTCGATCTCCGGGCGGTCCAGCCGGCGAAGCACGACCGGGGCGCCGACGTGGTTCTCGGCTCCGGCGGCGTAGAGCGTCCGGTCGCGCTGGCCCGGGCGAACAGTGAGGGCCAGTCGGACCCGGTCCCACGGCTACGGAAAGTACCCGGGCTCGGTGATTGGTGAGGGTGCGGAGGCGGGTGCAGGTGTAGGGATCCCAGAGTTCTAGGGTGCCGTCCTGGCTTGCGGTGGCCAACCAGGTTCGGTCTGGCGACACTGCCACCGAATGCACACCGCCGGTCCGGTGGTCAGCAGGCAGAAGTGTGCAGTCGCCGCTGTGGGGGTTCCAGATTCGGGCTGCTCCGTTTCTGTCGGCTGTAACCAACCAGGTTCCGTCCGGGGACACCGCTGTGGCACGTACCTCTGTGGTGTGGCCCGTGAGTGTGCGTTGCAGAGCGGGGTGGGGGGCATCGGGCAGGGGCCAAAGAGGGGAAAGTGCGGGCCGTGCGGCGGGGTCGGTGCGGCGAGTAGTGATCTGGGGCTGCCAGTGGGGGTGGTGGGCGAGACGGAGGTGCAGGACCCCGGCTTGAAGGCGTGTTGTGCTGATGTGGGTAAGCAGGTGGGTGGTCTGGCTGATGCTGCGGGCGAGTGTCTGAGCATGAGGGGTGCCGATACGGTCCAGGTCTCGCCAGGGGGCGTTGGGGCCCCGGTGCGCAAGGCGGTGCTCGATCCACCGGATGTCTCCGGCGGTAGCTTCCGCCAAGCCAGTGCAATTGGCTGCTGTCAGGTGTGCGATGAGGTAGTCAAGGGGGGTAGTCATCGCTGAGCTGCCACCATGCGTACCGAGGTTCGGGAGCACCCGGTGTCAGGGCACCAGCAGTTGGAAGGGTCGCGGCGACCGCGTCCGATAACTGCCCGTTGGCCCGCACAATGCCTGTGTCTTGGAGGGTGTGGCGCAGATCGTCTCGGACGACGTCGTGCAGAGCGATCCGCCCTCCCCTTTCGGGGGTGAGAGTGATCAAGGAAAGGCGTTCAAGGTCTCGGCACAGCAGTCGGGTTTGGTCTTCTGTCATACCGCCCGCCTCCTGCCACAGGAGTGTGACGACGGAGAGGGGGATCATCTCATCCTCAGCGAAGATCCCCAGTTCGGCGAACCGTTCCTTGCCGTCGGAGGGAAGAAGCGTGGTGGCGGCCTCGATCGTCGCCGAGGCCGCTTCGCGGCGCTGATCCGGGTTGCCGAGGTCCCACGTGCGCACAGGATCGTCTACGGCGCGAGGGCCATGGACACGCAGCTTGTTGAGCAGCCGCTCGGCGGCGGCCGCCGATTCGGCGCCGGTAGCGATCTGCTCGGACATCAATCGGTTCACCAGACGAAGGAGTAGAGCCCAGCGGCCAGTGGCCCGTAGCAGGTCCCCGACCAGAGCCGCGGGTAGTCGGGGCAGGCCAGTGGTCAGGAGGGCGCGGGCTTGGGCGGGGGACATCTCGTCGACGCGGATGCGTTTGGCTTCCGTGGGGAGCAAGCCTGGGTTGCGTGTGGTGATGAGCCTGACGCACCGAGTGCCACCGTGGAGAAAGGGAGCGAGCTGCTCAGCGTCCCAGACGTCGTCGAGAACGAGGAGGGTGCGAGGACGCTGGTCAAGGAGACGGCCCAGGTGGGCTCCGGCCAGTGCGGGGTCGTCAAACTCAGTGGTGTCACCAGTGATGTACCGCGTCGCGGCTGCGACGCTCGCTGCGACTGCTGCCGGGCCGCGGACATCCCGGCCGATGGTGATGGTGTAGACGCGACCTCGGAAACGACGTCGAACCCTCCGGTTCGCACATACAGGTAGTGCGAGCGTTGTCTTGCCGAAGCCCCCCGCACCCCAAAGGGACGTGGAAATCCCAACGGCCTGGCCACCGCGGCACACTGCCTCCACTGCCGCGCCAGTCTGGGCACGCTCCACAAACCACCCGGGCACTTGGGGCGGGGGCGGGGGTGGGGGATCTCCTCGGACCCCGGGTGGGCGCTCCTGCCACCACACCGTGGCAGCCGCCACCGCCACTGCCCCTGCGGCCAGGAGCACAAGTGATTGCCACGGATGAAGCCTCAGCAGGTCGAGCAGGCCCGGCCAGCGCGCCGTCGCAGTAGCCGCGTTCCCCGCTAGAGCCAGCAGCACCATGAACACCGCGCCTGACCCCGTTAGGAATGCCAGTACACCGACCCACCGCCGCACCCGCACAACATCCCCCGAGAATCAGCATCCCCGACGCATCCACGGGGACCATAGCTATAGAGGAGAAGGCGCGCAGCCTAACCCGCAACCTCGCTACGAAACCGTTGTCGCTCCGCGAAAATCGTTCAGCCGTCGAAACATCGGCCATCGGCCATTTAACTAGCGACTAGTAGTGCCTTCGTGGTCCCGCCCTGCCCCGTCCTCGCCGTCCTTCTCTTCCCAGGAACAAGTCTGGCCAGCACTGGGCAACCTCACCGGGTCAACTGTGCGGGGCCAACATCCGGCACGGGATCCACACGAAGAACCACCACATACCGCATCCATCATTCATCGGTGCAGGTGAAAGTCGGTCTGGGGAATTGTGGGTCAGCAAAAAACCAGCATCGTTCGCTAGATTCCCACGGTTTGGGGCAGCTCGTTCAGTAGCAGCGGTATACCTCCCTCGGCAGAAGGCGCTCACTCTCCCCCGCCGAGGAGATCTACGTGTGCAAACACTGCTACCCCGATGGGCTCCTGCGAGCCCTTGAGAGTTCCGCGTTGCCCGCGGGCGTCGTGCGGCTCAGGCGTCAGTTGGCTCTGGCTGGGATCAGTTCAGGCCGGAGGTACTTCGCGCCTGGCGGACCAGGGTGGGCCAGGCGGAGTGAGGTCAACGTCATCCAAACCCACCGCCACGGACGCCGAAGTGGTGGCAGCCGTAAGTTCCGCCCACACTGCTATCGCCTGGGGACGCACCAGTTCCGTGGCCGGTGCGGCGGTCTCCGCGCGCTGGCGCTCCCCTTCGGGAGTGAAGGTGAATGCCGGGCGGAAGGCCCCGCCCCCCAAACCGGACAGCGACAAGTAGGGGCTCGCGCCCGATCTCGTCTCACTCATCCCTTGGCTCCGCGAGGGCCGACCGCTGGTACTGAACGGCGATGCCGCATCGGTAAGTCCCATCTGCTCATCGGGATCGGCACCGCCCGGAGTCGTTCGGGCAGGCGTTGTGAGACGAATTGCGGGATCCTGGGGGGAGACTCAATCATCAGGACGGCTCAGAGGTGACCGAACGGATGACTGTTCCGGTGTCCCCGCCTAGTGGTGGCGGACCTGCGGCAATGCCCGTCGGGCGACCGCCCCGCCCTGCTGTTCGCCGCATTGCGATCACTCTCATGTGCGTGGTCCTGATCCCCGTGGTTTGCTTCTGGGGGCTGCTGCTGGCCTGGTTCGGGCCGGAGTATCTGATCGGCCGTTGGGCGTGGGATTCACAGGGGAATGGCGCCTACCTGCTGACGCTTGTAGGAGGGCTCGTATGGGCTCTCACGCTGTTCTTCATCCGCCGAACCCGGGTTCCCGAACGCATGGTGCGTCGCATCACGCTCTCCCTGGTGCGGACCGGGTGGGGCGCTGGCGGGGCGGGGGGTCCCGTGGTAGTACCCGGTCTCGGGCCGCCACCCGGCGACGACGCCGTGCCCCTGCCTGACGATCCCGCCCTGGCTGCCCGTGCGGCCGGACTGTGGCACGCGAAGCATCGGCTGAGCCAGTTCGAAGGGCCGGTCTACGGGGCCATCGCCTTGATCAATTTCGTGAAGGGCTACCAGGAGTTCCGCGGAGGAGAAGACGGGGAGGTGAGTCCGCCGCTCCTGATCTTCTTCCTCGTCTCGGTAGGGATCGCCGCTGTGCTGGGGTCTTGCCACTTCTTCCTGGACCGCCGCCTGGATGCGATCCGGCGGCGGGACCTTAGGCTCACGATGACCGCGACCGGCGGCGACACCTCGATCCTACGGCGCAGACACGCCCTCGAACGGTGGCGGAACCGGTGCTGCTACATCTTCGTGGCCACCTTCGCCTTCGTGTTCTTCGCCCACCGGGTGGAACGTGCCATCGAGGACCTCACGGGACCTTCCAACCTCGTGAACTTCCTCGTGATCGGGCTGCCCTTCGTGGTGCTCTTCCTCAGTTTCCCCACCGCATTCTTCCTGCAGTGGCGCCTGCTCCGGCTGGACACTCGCATCGCTGCCCAGTCCCACCACAACGAACGGGAACGGTGAGGTGCAAGGCGACCACGCTAGCGGCGGAGACGCCCCACACTCAATGGGCGGGCCGTTGCTGGCCTGCTTCGGGGGTGCCACCCTTACGACCCCTGTTTTCCCGCATCAGGTTAAGAACTTCTAACGAAATGATCTTCAAGGTGGTTGGATCACTCCGGGGACGTTGGTCTGGGGGTGCGGGGTGGCTCGGCGGAAGCCGTGGGATGTCGATGACGAACTGTGGGCGGTGATCGAGCCGCTGTTGCCGAAGGTTGAGCGTCGGGTCCGGCATCCGGGGCGGAAGCGGCATCCGGACCGGCAGGTGTTTCAGGGCATTTTGTTCGTGCTGCATACCGGGATCGCCTGGGAACACCTGCCGCAGGAGCTCGGCTTCGGTTCGGGCATGACGTGCTGGCGCCGCCTGGCCGAGTGGACCGAGGCCGGCGTGTGGCCCCGGCTCCATGAAGCACTCTTGGCCAAGCTCCGGGGCGCGGACGTCCTGGACTTCTCCCGGGCAGCGGTCGACGGCTCCCACATCCGGGCGCTAAAAGGGGCTCCAAGACAGGACGAAGCCCTGTTGACCGGGGCAGGACGGGCAGCAAGCACCACCTGATCACGGACGCCACCGGCATCCCGCTCGCCGTTACCCTGACCGGCGGTAACCGCAACGACGTCACCCAGCTCATTCCCCTGCTCCAGGCAGTGCCGCCCGTGCGGGGTAAGCGCGGGCGACCTCGGCGCCGCCCTGATGTCGTGCTCGGTGACCGCGGCTACGACCACGACAAGTACCGCCGTCTCGTCCGCGCGCTCGGCGTGAAGCCGCTGATCGCTCGACGCGGCACAGAACACGGCTCCGGACTCGGCACCCAACGCTGGGTTGTCGAGCGCGCCTTCGCCCACCTGCACTGGTTCCGCCGTCTGCGGATCCGCTGGGAGATCCGCGACGACATCCACGAAGCCTTCCTCACCCTGGGATGCGCACTCATCTGCTGGCGACGCCTGTCACGGCCGGTCCGAGCTCTCGCCCTCCCGCAGTAGCCATTCCCGGACGGAAGGGGCATGGTCAAAGAGCTGGCTGACCTGCATGCCTTCTTCGCGTGAGGTCACCTTCGGCAGCGGGGCGAAGTCGCCCGGAAGCACATCCAGCAGACCCCTGACACAGTCTCCCGCCCGCAGAGTGATCAACAGCTCGCACCGCAGGTGACGTGGGACGTCCGGGCGGTGGAACAGGCTGTGCCACAAGGCTGGCCACAAGTAGTGGGTGCCATCGGGCGCCGCATTCGCTCGCACCCAAGCCGGGTCCAACCGCTGGCTCAGGCCGAGGTCACACGCCCGCTCCTCCAGCCCGAACAACGAGGCCGAATCGACGGCTTTCAGCTCGCGAGGCAACAGCTGATCGAAGTCCATCGCCCCATGCTGCCGGACGGCGCCCCACGACGAGGAGCCGACCCCAAAGTGTCATTTCGTTAGAAGTTCTAAGACGGTTGTGCATCGCGGCGTCAAAGCTGACCTGAAGTCCCCCAACTTCCGGCGAGCCAGCCGTAGGCGCGAGCCTCGCGGATGCGTTCGCGGAGGTTCTAGATGAGGCGAGGCTTCTAGTGGGGGTCCAACTGGGGGCCGAGCAGCGGATGCAGGCTCTCTGACTTCCTCTCACCCACCAGTCCGCCCGGCGGTCTTGGCCGTCGACAGGGCGGTGGGCTCTGACAGCATCACGGTCGTGACCGACACTGATGACCTCATGCCACGCGTCTCCCACCCGGGCGCGCTCCGGCGACCCCAGGGTGTTGACTGACACAGCCGTGGATATCCGCGGTATGTGGGTGGACTCGCAATGCCCCACACGCCATCGAGGGTGTGCCATCTTCTCCGGGCATGATGTCACCGACTGCCTTGAGCGTCGGCCCGGCGTACGCGTCCCGGTTGGTCCAGGTGAACGGTGCGCAGTAGCCTTGGAAGTGGAAGCAACCTGGTTACTGAAGGCGTGGAGCACCGCGCGCCTGGCATTTCAGCCCAACCGATCACCGAGCGACACCGAAGCGCCGAGGTTCGCACGACACCAGAGTCCTCCCGCCCATGGGCGTTGTCGGCATGTCACCACCTGCGCGACGCTCGCTTCCAGGGGCACGCTCCATGACCGAACCGCCAACTGCGAGCAGTCTTCGGCATTTCCGGGCTCCTGACACGCTGCTGCACGGGGAGATGAAAAGGAGCATGGCACCCGAGTTCTCCACCGAAGTGGTGGACGGAAGCGGAACTGCCAGCGGGCAGATCTCCCTGGCGGTCGACGAGACGAACACACCCTGGATCGCCTACGCGACGACCGGCGGCTCCGTGGCGCTGGCCAGACGGGAGAAGGAAGGATGGATCAGGCAGCTGCTGCCGTCGGAGCCAGCGGCACGTGACGCCTACCGCATCGGGCTGGCGATTTCGTCCTACCCTGGCCTAAATCCACATGTCGCCTATCAGAGCAAGGCCACCGATCACCTCATCTACGGGGTACGCGGTACCGAGTGGACCTTCGAGGAGGTCCCCACGCGGGGAGGTCTCTTCGCTGGCCCGGTCCGATTCGTCTCGCTGCGGCTGAATCCCGGCTCCGCCGTCCTGGCGAACAAGGACACCCCGGACCTCGCCTACCAGTCCGGGACCTCTCTCTGGCATGCCGCAAAGGCTCCTCATTCGGCGGGACAGCCTCCCCGTTGGAAGAAGAACGTGCATGAGGTCGACCAAGGAGGTCTCGTGGAGACGGGTTGGTTCACCGCAGCGGCCTACACCCCCTATGGTCTCTATCGCATCGCGTACTTCGATAACTGGGCGCCCGCTGGACAGATATGGCGTCGGCTGCGGATGGCCCGGGTCGCGGGGGGCGCGGGCACGGACCTGTCGGAACAGTCACAGGTGGAGCTCCTACACGACGGCCAGATCCTCGGTTCGCGGCCCTCCATGACTTTTGCGGACTCCGGAGAGGGGCTCGTCTCCTACTACGAAAGGAACGAGCGCGCGATCCGGTTCTGCATTTTCGGCGACACCCTTGAGGAACCGCCCGTGACGCAGGTCTTGAGCGAGGGCGTGGAGGGCGAAGAGGAGGCGTACTCAGCCTGCAGTATCGGCGAGCACCTCCCGATCTGCGTGGTCTACGGCGCCGGAGGTCAGCTGATGGTTGCCGAGGGAGACGGCACCACCTTCACCGTCGGCGACATCGAAGCCGGCGGGGCGTGGAGCGATCTCGTGATCGACCGCGAGGGGACCGTACACGTGGCGCACATGAACGGCAGCGAGGTCCGGTACGGCGCGGCGGCGCCCTGATGGACTCCGACACCGCAAGGAAGCAGGTGAGGGTCGATGGCAGCGCCGATCTATCTCATCGTGCGCAGCGCGGACTTCGTCGTCCTGGCCGTGGAGTGGAGCGGTTTCGAGCTGCGAACCGACGGACACCCCCCAGTGCCACGGCTGGTGGCCACCGGAGAGGCCCCCATCGTAACGCTCACCTTTCCCCCTCAGGCCATCCTTGAGCAGACGACAGCCTCCGAGTTTCACACGGCAGGTTTCGTATACAGCGACTCACGGCTGAGCCAGCCCAGTCGGCTCGTCTTCCGGGTCCGCGCGGGGGCCGTGATCGAACTGAGTGCCCAGGGCATCCTCAACGCGCTGACCCGCCAGGGGCAGGCTCGCGTGGACGGCCCGTCCTCGCTGCTCGAACTGCCGTGGGGAATCGACGCGCTCCCCCTGGCCAAGAACGTCGGCGCGCTCGTACGCTCGGACCATCTTCCACACCCCGCGGCCTCGACGCGAACCGGGGCGGTCAGCCTGTGGGCCGCACGGTTGCGGGCGAGCGACGGTGGCCCCGCGGACGCGCTCCTCGCATACCAACCCACGGGTTCCCGGGAGGGTAGCGGCCTCCTGGAAGGGGGTCTGTTCCAGGCGCCGCCGCTGCACGGCTGGCGGGCCTCGTTCGTGGCCTGGAGCGCGCAGTACTCGCTGCCCAGCGTCACTCGGCTGGAACTGACATCCCTGGGCGGTGCCGTGTCGCTCCTCGCGAAGTGGCCCACGTCCTCCTGGACGCACGATGTGGCCCTCGGCCGCGACAACATCGCGGACGGTACCGCGCAGGGGAGACTCTGGCCGTTTGGGTTCCCCTGCGTGTACCGGGACTTCACCCGACGCGAGTTCCTTCCCGTGTACGGATCGGCGGCCGTCGGCTGTGTTGCTGCCCTGCGCAAGCAGAGAATCCTGGTTATCTCACGCCCGCTCCTGTCGGGCACCCGGACGCGGACGTTCCCGTTCGACGAGGTGGAGATCCTTGGGGACGCATTCGATCTCTCCGGTACACCCACCCCGAATCCGGCGATCAACTTCCTCCCGGGAGGCGCCTCTTCGCCCATGCGGTTCCCTATCCGCTGCCGTACCGGCGACACCACAGTGCAGTTTGACATTCCGCTCGTCTTCGTCGCCGATACGGAGCTGGGCCCGAAGCAGAGCGTGCTCGACGAATGGATGCCGTACGCCAAGGTGAAGATCCCCGGTGTCGCGATCGACCTGATCGGGGCGGGCGGCAGGCCCGGAGACATCCAGGAGGTCCACTCGCTCACCTTCACAGGTTCGACGCAAGGGCCGGAGTATCGTTCGGATCTGACGGGGTTCGATGTCGTCCTTGCCTCACTGCGTACCCTCTTGCCAGGTGGTGACCACGAACAACCGCGCCCCATGAAGTACGCCGCGGGGCTACGCGAGGGCTCCACGCGGGCCTCTATACCGCCGGTTCCCATGGTGTTCGTCCCGCCCGACGTCCCGGTCAGCTTCACGGGGCGCCCCGACCGGTCGGGCGCGCTGGTGGCGCCGAAATTCACCGCCGACGGGATCTCCCGGGAGTTGGGCCCGGTGGCCACGTGCGCCCTGCGTGAGGAAGCCACCTCGTCAGCTTCGTCTGGCACTGATGCCTTCGCCGGTGCGACGCTGTTCGGCTTCCCGCTGTCCTCACTCATCGACACCACAGGCGGCCACAAGCCGAGTCCCCCGCAGATCGTGCAGCGGCGCGTCGGCACCGAGATCACCACGGAGATGCGGTGGAAGGCACTGAGGCTGAAGGCGCACAACACCTTCCAACCCAGGACCACCGGGCAGCCACCGCAGCTCGACCTGTTCGTCAGCTCCCGGTCCCAGCCCGCCAAGACCACACGGGAGGCGGCCGAGCCGCCTCCGCCGACCTGTGCCCTGAAGAACTTCGCACTGGTGCTGCCGCCACCGCCCGCTGCGAAACTGCTCACGCTGTCCTTCGAATCTGCAACGTTCAACCAGCGCCCGGGTCTGCCGGCGGATCTCGCCCTCAACACGCCGGAGATCGAGTTCCACGGTCCGCTGAAGCTTCTCCAGAAACTGCAAAGGATGCTGGAGCCCCTCCTCAGCGACGGCCTCACCAGCCGGGTCTCCACCAACGGCATCACCGTCGGATACGAGATCACGCTGCCGAAGGCCGCGGCCGGCGCGTTCATCCTGCAGCATGTGGCCGCGCGCCTCGCTGTGACGATTCCGTACGAGGAGAAACCGGTCACCGTGGTGCTCGGGTTCGCAAGCCGAGAGCACCCCTTCGCGCTCTCCGTCACCGGGTTCACCGGCGGCGGGTACGCCACCGTGGAGATCGCGGGGGCGGGGGATCCGAAGGTGGAGATCTGCATGGAGTTCGGGGCCATGCTGGCCGTCGACTTCGTGGTCGCGCGTGCCGAGGTCCACGCCCTGGGCGGGGTGCGCTTCCTGCGCCGGAGCGACGGCTCCTTGGAGCTGGAGGCGTTCGTACGGATCGGGGGCAGCGTGCGGCTTCTCGGCCTGGTGACCGTCTCGATCGAGCTGCGCGTCTCTCTGCTCTTCCGGGACGGCCCGCCGCGGCTGCTCGGGAGGGCGACGCTCGTCATCGAGCTCGACCTGACCCTGTACTCGGGCTCCGTCACGATTGACAGCGGGACCTTCGAGCTCGTCGGTGGGAGGGACGAACGGGCGCCCGAGGTACCCGCAATGGCGAGGAATCGCTCCGCGGCGGCGTTCACCGCCTGGGAGCAGTACCGAAGGGCGTTCGCGCTATGAGCGACATGCTGTGGATATCCGTACCCGGTGGTTTCACCCACGGCAACCCGTCGGCGCAGGAGAAACCGCTACTGCGGGTCCTCGTCGTCCCCAGGCTCGACGGCGGGTCGCTCGCGGGGCACGGCATGGCCGTGTGGCCGCCGGCAGCCCTCAAAACGGGTACTGTCCGAGCCGAGTTGTTCCGACCCGGTGCGGGGCCGTCCGCCGTCCCCGACAAGACGCACGATCTCGCCCCCGATATCCCGTTCCAGACAGGCGTCTGGGAACGGCTGGTCGCCGGGCTGACCGTCGAGAACGCCACTGGGCGGCAGACACCAGTTGACGCCGCCAGCCTGGTCGTACAGGCGACTTCGGAGGACGCGGACGCGGTGGTCCAAGCGTTCGAGAAGGTGGCGAAGGCCGAGGTGGACGCGGAGCTGGGGGCGGAGTCGGAGGACTTCGCCCGCCGGGTACGGCTTGTCCTGAGCAGTGAGCACTGGCTGCGTCCCGAACCTGCGCCGCCATCAGCGGAGCCCGTGGAACCTTCCCCCGACCTGCCGGGCTTCAACAAGGTCCTGTCGCTGCTGCGGGAGCATCCAGCCATCCTCCGGGCCCTGGGCCTTGTCTTCGAGCTGCGGCTTGAACCGCAGGACGTCGTGGACTACTCCGGGGGGACGGTACGTGTGGTGTGGCCCGGCAAGCCTGCGTCCCTGCCCGCGGTCGTGTCTCCGCGGACGGAGTTCGGCTTGGAGTTCCGCCCCGGATCAACAGACCGGGTGCAAGGCGGCATGGTCGCCCTTGACCGGACTGACGTGGAGGGGAAACCTCTGTGGCAGGTCGCGACCGTCGATGTGGACGTCGCCGTGCAGCGCCTGCGGGAGGCGGCCCGCGCCCATGATGCACATCCGGCCGACACTGCGGCGTTGCCGGCCCTGCGCTCGAACGGGCTGCAGCTCGTCCTGCGCGGCCGCGGCAAGGAGATGCGGGAACGGCTGATCAGAGCGGCCGGACTGGGCGGAGGGCTACCGGACGTCCTCACCGCGGACGATCTGGTCCTCGGCTACCGGATCGACGTCCGCCCCTCGCTCGGGGGTACCGAATGGTTCTCGCTCCACCGGCGCCACGCCACCTACGAGAGCCGTGTGCACCGGGAGAGCGACGAGCGTCTTGACGACGGCCCGACAGAGGAGGGGTCGCTGGTGATCGGGCGGCCGAAGGCGCTGGAGGAAGGCCATCTCAAGACCAACGCCGCCACTAGAGACTGGACCGGACTACACGCGGACGAACTCGTGGCCGGCTGGCGTGGATGGAGCCTGGCAGTGGAGCGGCCACCCGTCGACGGGTCACCGCCCCCGACACCGCCGGCCGACCCCGGACTGAACGTCACCATGTCCTTCGAGGTCCCGCCCAGCTCTCTGCCTCCCCTGCGCTTCGGGCGCCACTACACCCTGCGGGCACGCGTGGCGGACCTGGCTGGTGGGGGCCTCGAACTCAGTGACGAGGTGACCGACCAGCACAGTACACAGCCGAAGTTCTACGCCCGCCACGAACCGCTGCCGGCCCCCGTCGTCGAGTACCCCCCGGCAACGGAGCCCGCCAAGGTCCCGCCTGGCGAGTCGGCCGGGGTCGTGGTGGTGCGCAGCGACCCGATGGCGGGCCTCGACGTTACGGCGTACGCCAGCAGCCACGGCTACCTGCTGCACGACAAGCGGATGCTTCGGCCTCCGGACGGCACGCCTGAACTGGCCGAGCAGCACGGCATGTTCGACCTCGAGGGCGACCCTGCCGTGGTCGCGTACATGACCTGGCAATGGGTTCGGCGGGCGTTCGTCGGCATGGAGAGCGAAGCAGGGCCCGAGGCGGGAAGCGAGGAGGAGTGGGAGGCGGCGTTCAAGGAGGCAGAGCAGCTCCGGCTGCCGGATCCGGCAGCCGGCGGCATCGTCGTGACGTGCACCGGCACGAACCCCCCGGTCATGCTGCCGCGGGCCTGGGCGGACCCGGACGCCTGGCCCGACCTGCCACCCGGGACGCTCCACTTGACCACCCCGAGATCCGGCCGCCCCGTCCTCGCCTGGGAGGGGGACCGGCTGGTTGCTCGCCTCGCGCCCGCGCAGCAGCTCACCCTGGACCTGTCGTCCTTCCCTCGGGAGGGCATCACCGACCACTTTGCCCTGCACGTGGCCGATCCGCCGCAGAACGCCATGGAGGCGTTCGGTCTGGGCCGCCACCCCATGGTCACCCCAGCGCGGCCCCTCACGCTCGTCCACGCCGTACAGCATCCGCTGCGCGTTCCCGAAACGACTCTGACCGTCGCGCGCGCTCGTGACGCCACCTTTGCCGAACTCAAGCCGCAGTCGGCGGTCTTCGACCCGAAGAGCACCGCGGAGGTACACGTCACCGCTCGCTGGAAGGACCAGCTGGACACCCAAGCGGTGGAGGTCACCGACGCCCCCGTCGAGACTCTCACGATCGATCCGTCCGGGCCCGCCCAGCCCACGACGCTCTTTCGCCACGAGTTCGGCGACACCCGGCACCGCACCGTGACCTACACGCTCAAGGCAGTCAGCCGGTTCCGGCACTACTTCCGCCATCCCGAGCTGATCGACGAGTTCACCGTTTCCAAAGAGCTGGCACCAGTAGTCGTGCCCAGCTCGGCCCGTCCGGACCCGCCGGTGGTCCTCTCTACCCGGCCCGCGTTCCTCTGGAAGGAGACCGGAGACCTCGAAGCCACGTCCCACAGCCTCACCCGGGAGCGCTCGGCCGGTCGCATCCGACTGGCGCTGCAATCGCCGTGGCACAGCTCCGGCCCCGGCGAAATGCTCGCGGTGGTGGTGCGCCCGGAAGGCGCGAATCTGGACGACGACCTCTCTGGCTACGTTTCGATGGCGGGAAGCGACCCCCTCTACGTCTCTAAGGGGATTCCCGTCGGCTCGCCGTTCGGGCCCCAGGTGACCAGCGCCACGGGACAGGACAGGCGCCTGCGGCTACCGGAGGCCGATGCCGACGTCATCATCAAGCCGCATCAGCTGGAGTATCACGACGACGAAGGCTGCTGGTCGTGCGACGTTGCCCTGACGGGGGCCGAGGGCAGGCCCTTCCACAACGTGCTGGTGCAACTCGCCGTCGCCCGCTACCAGCCGAACAGTCTGGCAGACCTCTCCCTATCGCCGGTGGTCAGGACGGACATCGTGCCTCTGCAGCCCGACCGGACCGTCCGTGTGACGCGCCTCGCCAATCGGTTCCAGGTGAAGCTCACGGGGGCGGTGTCACAGTCCGCCGCCGTCAACCGAGTCGACATGCTTCTGGAACGCTGCAACGCGCCAAGTGGCGTATCACCAAGCCAGGTCGATCTCGTCGGATTCGACACAGAGGTCACCGGCGTGCCGTCGTGGCGCTGTGTGGAGTTGAGGCGACCCACTCCGAAGGCAGTCCCCCTGTCCCGCCTCAAAGAATGGACATCCGAGTTCAACCCGCCGCCGGGCACCGGAGCACTCCGCGTGCGCATCCGTGAAGTCGAATTCATCCCCAACGGCACACCGCAGGAGGGAACCCACCTGCAGTCGGGAACTCCCGACGAAATCAAGGAAAGAATCGTTTTCACCGACACCGTCTCTCTTCCCGGACTCTGATGACGGCGAACTGGCGAGTCTCTCCATAGACGGCAAATCAAGTTGTCGGCACGGGTATCAGGGGCGATAATTAGTCAGAGAGCCGAACCCTGTCCGCCAGCACTCAACCGGACGAACCGAAACTCGCAGGATCCCACGGTTCGGTCATCCCTCTCGACCACAGCAACTCACTCCATCGGCTTCTTTGGACCGTTGCGACAGCAGCGATCGGACCGAGTGCTGTCGGGGACTCGGCAGAAAATAGAACACTGCTGCTTTGTCGGCGTCCCACCGCCGATAAGGCCGTTCACCGATACGGACCACCTAGGGAGCCTCGCCATGGCCAAGACAGTGACAGATCTTCATGTTCCCGGATTCGTCGCCCAAGAGGTCGCCTTCGCGCAGCTGTTCAACAGACTATCCTCAGGGTTCAAGAACGCCATCCGCGAGAGCGTGACCGAGCCTGCTGTGAACGCCGAGAAATTCCCGTCGAACAATCAGTTCTGCCTGATCACAGTCCTGGGGCACTCCGACCGGGTCGACACTGCGGGACTCAGTTCCGAGCAGCGCCGCGCGCAAGAGCTCGAGGCAAGTGACAAGCGGGCCATCAGCGCTTACCAATGGGTCTTTGGCCAAATCACCGCCGCGCTCATCGCTGCTGGGGAGACCCCTCCGCCAGATACAAACCACGCGACGAACTTCGACATCGTCTCCATACCCTGCGGCGCTGCCGATCTCGTGAAACTGGTGCCGACCACCGAGGCACAGCGGCAGGAGAACCGGCGCGTTCAGTTCGTTGTTTCCACCTTCACTCCCTGATCGCTCCGTTGAGATCCATACGCACACCCTGTCCACCCGCACGTGGGTGTCAAAACCCGCCAGACTCCTCCTGGTCGCGACACAGGTGAGCATGTACGTGCAGCCTGCCCACCATGGTGGTGGGCTCGGAACACGTTTGGTCGAGCACTTCTTGGCCTGGGCAAAAGAAATGGGAGCCGACTTGGCCGAGGTGATCGCCTACTCCAGCAACGCGGACGCGATCCGCTTCTATGAGCGCAACGGATTCGCAAGTCAGCCAGTAGCGCCGCAAACTTATCAGTGAGATCAGATGGCAGCCTGCATTGCGACCGTGGTAATCAGCGCGTGCACCGATCGCTGACCCGGTCTACGGGTGAGGCAGCGGGGCATCAGGGTGATGATGGCCCAGGTGATGAGCTTTTCGCTAGCCTGGGGCAGCCTCTCGGGGGCCCGGCAGCTCCAGCGGGCTCGCATGATCCAGGACAGTGTGCATTCCACCATCCAACGGCAGGGCAGAACGACAAAGCCCTTGATGTTCGATGGTCGGCGGGCGGTCTTCAGGGTGATATCGAGTCGGTCCCTGGTCCAGCCCGCCAGTTTGCCTGCGTAGTTGGATTCCGATCTCAGGGTGCATCAGATGGAGCCGGAGCAGCAGTTCCCTGGCCGCGTCGCAGTCGGTGACGTCGACCAGGGCGACCATGACCCTCTTCCCTGCTCTCGGATCGGGCGTAACTGAGCGTTGCGTCGGCCCCGGAGGTTCGGAGGGCTTGAGCGGCGTGGTGAGTTCTGTTCTCACCGCGCCGGGCCGGTCTCTGGTCTTGTGGTGCGGGCGGCGCGGGCGTAGCGGGCGGCGAGGTCCCCGAATGCGGTGGCCAGTTGGGGTGGGCCGATGACTTCGATGTCGGTGTCGAAGCGGCCGATGGCGGCGGCGAGTCCGGTCCAGGACCAGGAGCCGAGGATGAGCCGGCAGTGGTGGGAGCCGAGTTCCTCAACGATTGCGTCCTGGGCGAAGGGCGCGACATCGGCGGCCGGGAGGCGGAGGATGACTTCGCCTTGGCAGGGCCAGTCGGTGGTGGTTCCGTCGTTGCCGCGGAATCGGCTGGTGGTGAAGGTGGAGACGGTGCCGCCGGGGAGTTCACGAGGGGCGAAGCGGGGGCCGGTGGGTGTACGGGGTCGGATGCGGTCGACGCGGAAGGTGCGCCAGTCTTCGCGGTGGAGGTCCCAGGCCACGAGGTACCAGCGGTGACGCCAGGTGATCAGGTGGTGGGGTTGTACGCGGCGGACGTCATTGGCCGGGGTGTTTGGACCTGGTGTGTAGTCAAAGCGTAGTTCCTCGTGGGCGTGGATGGCGCGGCTGAGGTCCAGCAGGACTTGGGCGTCGGTCTGGAGGGTGTCGTCGGCGGCCGCGGGTGGTTGGACGGCGGTGATGTGCAAGAGGTCGATGCGGTGGCGTAGGCGGGGTGGCATGACTTGGCGGAGGGTGGCCAGCGCGCGGGTGGCGTCTTCGGCGACGGTGGTGCCGGCGGCCGCGGTCTGCAGCGCGATGGCCAGGGCGACGGCCTGGTTGTCGTCGAACAGCATGGGTGGCAGGTGCGTGCCGGCTTCCAGGCGGTAGCCGCCGGCCGGTCCTTTGACGGTCTTGATCGGGTAGTCGAGTTCGCGCAGGCGGTCGATGTCACGGCGTACCGTGCGCGAGCTGATGCCGAGACGCTTGGCGAGATCATCGCCGGACCAGTCACGGGGCGTTTGCAGGAGCGAGAGCAGCGCGAGCAGCCGGGCAGATGTCTTATGCATAGCACCCATACTCCCGGGAGTACCGGACACAACCTGTCCTCTACCTTTGCCATCGTGGCGTACGAGCCGTTCGGGAGGCATCGCTCCTGATCACGGCAGCCGCCGCTGGAGCTGGGACGGTCGGCGGTGTGTTCATCACATCGAGCAAGGAGCAGGTCATGTCGGTCACGACCACCACCCACTTGAACTTCCGGGGCACCGCACGTGAGGCGCTGGACTTCTATCAGTCCGTCTTCGGCGGGCGTACTGTCGCGGTCACCTACAAGGACGCGGGTGCCGTACGGAACGAGAGCGAGGCGGACTGGGTGATGTGGGG
Source organism: Streptomyces sp. NPDC005963 (assembly GCF_040638655.1). NCBI lineage: Bacteria > Bacillati > Actinomycetota > Actinomycetes > Kitasatosporales > Streptomycetaceae > Streptomyces > Streptomyces sp. NPDC005963. The sequence goes on from NZ_JBEXVD010000001.1 coordinate 677,221, forward strand.
CGAGGTGGCCGGCGACAACGGCTTCCGCGTCATGGCCTACGACGTGCCCTCACAGCTGCCCTGGAACCAGGGCGAGAACCCGTTCTTCGTCTCCGTGCGTGGAGGCGACGCCGAGGAGATCAGCGCCCTGTGGGGCAAGCTCGCCGAGGGCTCGACCATCGTGAGTCCGCTGGAACCCGCGCAGTGGGCACCGCTGTACGGCATGCTCACCGACCGCTTCGGCATCACCTGGGTCCTGGACGTCACCGCTCCGTACGGCGGCTGAACCAACCGACCGGTCTGACATGCCTGCGTCGTCCGGGCCGCGGCCGCACGCCCGGCCCGGACAGAGCACTGCGTCGGCGACTGCACCACCAGGAACGCGATCCGGCTTCAGTGCCTGACGGAGTCCCTGCTGCTGTCGGCGCTCGGCGGTGCCGCGGGCAGCCCTCGGCGCGGCGGAGACCTTCGGCCCCGGGCACGCGGCGGGTGTCAGCGCGCGGCGGCCCGGGGGGCGGCGTACCGGCGGCGGCTACGGAGCATGCCCTCGTTGGAGAGGGTGAACACATCGACGAAGTCGACCTGCTGGGGGCTGACCCGGCCGATCGCGACCACGCAGTCGCCGGAGGCCACGATGCGGTCGATGTTATGGCGACAGCCCAATGCCGGCGCCTCGGGCCGGGCGTCCTCGTCGAGCAGGGAAAGGTAGCCGTCGACGTCCCCGGTGTCGAGATAGTGGTACGCCAGCCGCACATGGTCGACCCCGGAGTCGGTGACAAGACTGCTGGGGAGCAGCTTCCTCGGGTGGCGACTGTTCATGGCACGTCCTTTCGTACGACCGCCCCGCGGACGGGCGGTTGCAGGTACCACCGTCCTCCGGCGCCGCAACCCCTGCCTATCGCGGCACTATCGCCACCAGCGGATCTGTACACCGTTTACAACAGTGGAGATGGTCGGGAAAACTGTCCGCATACGTGTCTTGCGCGTCGCTTTCGGCACGGGCTCTGTTGGTCGGACGTGTTCCTCGCTGGGAGTGACTGTGGACTTATCGCCCGGTGAGGGTCACTGGACCTCGGACTCCGTGGTCTTCCGTATCCTCGGGCCGCTCCATGTGCAGGGCCCGGACGGTCAGGTACGGATTCCGCCCGGTCGCCAGGAAGTGGTCCTCGCCGCGCTGCTGCTGGAGGCGAACCGCGTCGTCAGCACCGACTATCTGGTGGATCTGATCTGGGAGGACGACCCCCCGGACACCGCCAGGACCCAGGTGCAGATCTGTGTGTCCCGGCTGCGGAAGCTGTTCGGCGGGCGGGCGGTGGCCGCCGCCATCACCACCCGCCCGCCCGGCTACGTCCTCGCGACGGAGGACGGTTCGGTCGACGCGGCACTGTTCGCCCGGTGGATCGCCGATGCCCGGCTGACCGGGAAACGGGCCGGGGGCGCGGCCGAAGCGGTGGAGTTGCTGCGGTCGGCGGGCGGGCTGTGGCAGGGGAACTGTCTCAGCGGCATCGCGAGCGAGAAGCTGCGCAGCAAGGCACGGCAGCTGGACGAGGAACGGCTGACGGCGGCCGAGCATCGGATCGACCTGGAGCTGGAGCTGGGCCGGCACCGCCAGTTGGTGGGCGAGATACAGCTCCTGGTGCACGAGCATCCGCTGCGGGAGCAGTTGCGCGGGAAGCTGATGCTGGCGCTGTACCGCTCGGGGCGGCAGGCGGAGGCCCTGGACGTCTACCGGCTCGGCAGGGAGCTGCTGGTGGAGGAGCTGGGTCTGGAGCCCGGCGGGGAGCTGCGGAGCCTGAATTCGGCGATCCTCGCCGGGGAGGTGCCGCCGCCGGGTCTGGCCGCTCCGCCGCCGGGCCGGCGGTCCGGGCCCGCCAGCCCCGGGAACGGTGAAGGGGACACGCGGGCCCGGCCGGCGGCGGGCGGTCCGGTCCGGGAGCCGTCGGAGCCGGACGGCAATTCCCGGACGGTGGAAGCCGGGCCCCGGCCCACCGGGGCTGCCCCTGCTGGGGCCCCGGTGTCGGTGGCCGAGGTACCGCGCCAGCTTCCGTCCGACACCGCGGACTTCACCGGTCACGCCGCCCGGATCACGGACATCGAAAGGACGCTGCTGGGACCGGGCGAGCGGCGGGCTGTGGGCCTCGTCGTGATCGTCGGCAAACCGGGGACGGGAAAGTCGACGCTCGCCACGCATATCGCGCACGGGGTGGGCGAGACGCACTTCCCGGACGGGCAGCTCTACTGCGATCTCAGGGGTACCAGCGGTGCCCCGGCGACCGCCGGGGAGGTACTGGGCCGTTTCCTGCGCGCCCTCGGCATCCCCGGGCCCGTCATTCCCGAGTCCCTCGACGAACGCGCCGAGATGTATCGGACGCTGCTCGGGTTCCGGCGGGTCCTGGTGGTGCTGGACGACGCCGCGTCCGAGAGTCAGGTCCGGGCGCTGCTGCCGGGGGCCGGGAGCTGCGCGGTGCTGGTCACCAGCCGGGTGCGGATGACGGGGCTGCCGGGCGCGCACCGGGTGGAGCTGGATGTGCTGGGGACCGCTGAGGCCCTGGAGCTGCTGGTCCGGGTGATCGGCGAGGAGCGGGTGGCGGGCGAGGCGGTCGCGGCGGAGGCGCTGATCCGGACCGTCGGCGGGCTACCGCTGGCCCTGCGGATCGTGGCCGCCCGGCTGGCGGCCCGGCCGCACTGGACGCTGGCGTCGATGGTGCACCGGCTGGCGAACGAGCGGCACAAGCTGGACGAACTCACGCACGGCGAGATGACGATGCGGGCGAGCCTGTCGCTGACGCACGACGGGCTGGGGCCGGCGGACCGGCAGCTGCTGCGGCTGCTGAGCCTGGCGCAGGGGCCCAGCCTGCCGGGCTGGCTCGCCGGGGCGTTGCTCGACGACCGCCGCCCGTTCCCCTCGGATCTGCTGGAGCCGCTGGTCGACGTGCAGATGCTGGATGTGGTCGGAATGGAGTCCACGGGCGGCTTCCGCTACCGCTTCCACGAGATCATCCGGGTGTTCGCCCGGGAGCAACTGGCCGCGCACGACGATCCGGGGACCCGGTCGGCGGCGCTGAGCCGGATGCTGGGCTGCTGGATGGCACTGGCCGAAGAGGCCCACCGCCGGGTCTACGGCGGGGACTTCACCGTGCTGCACGGATCGGCGCCGCGCTGGGTGCCGCCCGCCGCGCATGTCGACGAGCTGCTCGCCGACCCCATGGAGTGGCTGGACAGCGAGCACGCCAATCTGGTGCAGGCGGTGGAGCACGCGGCGGCCGAGCAGCTGGATGAGGTGTGCTGGGATCTGACGACGACGCTGGTGACGCTCTTCGAGATGCGCGGCTATCTGGACCACTGGGAGCGTACGCACCGGCTGGCGTTGCGGACGGCGCGGTCGGCGGGCAATCAGCGGGGCAGCGCCGCCGTACTGGCCTCGCTCGGTTCGCTCTATCTCAGCCGCAGCCAGTACGACGAGTCGCGGACCGCGTTGACAACGGCGCTGGGGCTGTTCACCGAGATCGAGGACCGGCAGGGGCTCGGTCTCTGCCATCGCGATCTGGCTCTACTGGAACGGTTCCTCGGTCATGAGTACGAGGCACTGGAGCTGTACGACCGGGCCCTGCGGGATTTCGACGCGTCGGGCGATGTGGTGGGCCGGGCCATCGTGCTGACCCAGAGCGCACAGATCTGGATGCTGCGGGGGCAGAGCTCGGCCGCGCAGCGCAGGCTGGACGAGGCGCTGGGCATCTACCGGCTGGTCGGCTACACGGGCGGCCAGGCGCGGGCCCTGCGCCGGGTCGGTCAGCTCCAGCAGCAGCAGGGCGAACTGGGCCGTGCGGTGGCGACGTTCACCGAGGTCCTGGAGCTCTGCCGGGACAGCGGGGACGTGATCGGGGAGGGCCATCTGCTGCGGGACCTGGGGCTGGCGCACGTCAGGGTGGGTCAGGACGCGGCGGCGCGGGACTGTCTGGACCTGGCGCTGGGCATCCGGGAGCGGATCATGGACCATGGCGGGGCTGGGCTCGTACGGCTGGACCTGGCGAAGCTGCTCGCGTCGGACGGCGGGCCGGGTGACCGGGACCGTTCGCGGGAGTTGCTGCGGAGCGCCGTACAGGCCTTCAGGGACCGCCGGATGGAGTCGGAACTCGCAGAGGCGCAGCAGCTGTTGGCGGGCAGCTGAGGCGGAGCCGCCGCTGGGCCCGACGGTGCGGGACCGGCGGACGGGGAACGGACCCGAGCTGTCCGGCTGTCGGCCGGTGCGGGAGCGGTTCGGGGGCTTGACCGGTGGCGCTGTCAGGGGCGCCGGATGCACTGCTGGGGGAGCGAGTGGACCGGTTCTGTCACGGTCCTGGGGCCTTGAGGGCCGGGTGTTCCGGGTGTTTCCGCTTCGGGGTCAGTCCCAGGGATCGTTCACGGTGATCACTCCCGGAGGTCGTCGGCGTCGGAGGAAAACGGGGAGGTTCTCGGGCGGTCCGCTTCGGAGTCAGTCCCAGGGATCGTTCACGGCCGTCAGTCCCAGGGGTTGTTGACGTTGGAGGGGCTCGGGGTCGGGGTGGGCAGGTCGGCCGGGGCCGGTCCGTCCGTCTGGGCCGAGGTGGTCGAGGTGGCCGCCGGGGTGCTCTCGCCGGCCAGGGCCGTCTGGGTGCCGAACAGTGCAGCGACGGCGACGGCGGCGGTGACGGCCGCAGTGCGGAGGGCCTGGGCGAGAGCCATGATCCGATCCCTTCAATTGAGGCGTTCCCGCTGGTGGCGGGGCGTTTCCTGCTTCGTGAACTACGTTAGGGAGGGGTGGAATCGCCGGACCGGCCGTGCTCCTATCGCCCGGCTATCACGGTCCGGACGGAGTGCGACGGTACGGGGTCGGTCGAGTCGCGGGCTCCGTACCGCCGGCGTACCGTCCGCACCGGTTGGCACAGGAGCCCCACCATCACCAGGGGTGCGCGGCGTGGACGGGTCCGGCGAAAGGAAGGGCGTCCGATGGCGCGGTGCCGCCCCGACCGGGGTGATAGCGGCACGGCGATCCGCCCGCCGTGGCCGTGGTGCGCTGGGCGGCACCGGGATGGTGGCGAGATAGCGGGGTGCAGACGATGGGACGTGTCCCTCCCCACCCCGTCCAGGGAGCACCCATGAACCCCGCCCACTTCACAGAGACCGTCACGGATTCACAGGTGGGAGCCCTGATCCGGGCCCATCGGCTGCGTATCGGACTGACCCAGCGGGAGCTGGCCGACCTGTCCACGATCAGCGTGCGGGCGATCCGCGATCTGGAACACGGCCGGGCCACCCGCCCCCGTGCCGACACGGTGCGGCTGATGGCGGACGCCCTGCGGCTGGGGCCCCGGGCCAGGGCCGCGCTGGAGGAGGCCGCGCGGCCGGGCCGCGCGGGCAGAGCACCGGCGGGACCTCCGGCCCCGCCGAACGCCCCGAAGCCGCTGGTGGGAAGGGACACGGAGACCGCCACCCTGGTGCAGGAGCTGGCGCCGGACGGCGGGGAGCGGCTGGTGCATCTGGTGGGTTTACCCGGGGTCGGCAAGACCCGGGTGGCACTGGCCGCGGCGGCGGCTCTGCACATCTCCGGGATGCCGGTGCTGTGGCACGCCTTCCCCGGCGCGGCCCGCGAGTACGGCCCGGCGGCCGCCGGGCCGTGGCCGGAGCTGACGGAGCGTCTGGTGTCGGGGCTGTACGCGCCCGGGTTACCGCACCGGGGGCCTGCGGGCGGGGAGTCGGCGAGCGCGCTGCTGGGCGAGGGGCCGGTGCTGCTGGTACTGGACGGCGCCCCGGCGCACGCTCCGCGCGCGGAGCGGCTGCCCCAGCTGCTGCACGAGGTGCCGGGGCTGCGGCTGCTGGTGACCTCCGACGAGCCGTGGCAGGCCCCCGGTGAACGGCTCTTCCTGCTCTGCCCGCTGCCCGTGCCGTCCGCCGGTACCCGGGGGGCGGCGGACGGTCCGCAGCCGGCCGGGGACGAGCGCGAGCCCGCGGTGCGGATGTTCCTGGACCAGGTGCGGCGGGTGCTGGCGGCTCCGGCGGTGACGGCGGCCGACCGGGAGCGGGCGGTACGGATCTGCCGGCTCCTCGACGGACATCCGGGGGCGCTGTCGGCCGCCGCCTCCTGGCTGGTCGTCTCCGATCTGGCGGCGCTCTGCGACACGCTGGCGGTGGATCCGGCGGCGTTCCTCGACCATCTCGGCGGCCGGGACGACCGGCTCCGGGACTCCCTGTACGGCCGGATAGGGCGGCTGCCCGCGGGGCCGCGCGCCGTACTCGGCGCCCTGTGCGCCGCGCCGGGCCCGGACTCCGTCGCCGACGGCTTCGGGCTGCCCGCGCTCACCGCGCTGACCGGCGGCAGTCTGCACGAGTGCGGCCGGCGGCTGCGGGAGCTGCTGCTGTCGGGGCTGGTCCGGGCGGCCCATGAGGAGGGCCCGGCCCGCTTCCGGGTGCCGGCGCTGGTCAGGGCGCTGGTGACCGGGGCCCCGGTGGGCGCGCCGCAGGCAACTGCCGCCGTCTGAACTGCTCCCGGAGTGCCGGGACAACTGCCGCCCGGGGCCGGACGGCGCGGATTGGATGGGCCTAGCGAGTTCCCGGCGGACCGGGCCGTAAGACCGGACCGGCTGGACCGGCCGGGGACCTCGCAGTCGCACCGCATCCGCACGCCGAACCGCCGGACCGCTCCGCACGTACGCGGGGCCGGTCCGCATCCGCCGAGCCGAGCCCGTCGCGCCGGCCCGTCCCCGAGGAGCGACCGTATGTCCCCCAAGGCATCCGTCAGGCTGCCGCTGTCGGCGGCCCAGCGCGAGATCTGGCTGGCCCACACGCTGGATCCGTCCGGTCGGCGCTACAACATCGGCGAGTACCGGGAGCTGCGCGGCCGGGTCGATCCGGAGCTGGTCCGGGCCGCGTTCCGGCAGCTCGCTGTGGAGACCGACGCGATGCGGATCCGGGGTGTCGGCGCGGACGGCGACGGCCCCTGGCAGACCCTGCACACCGACCCGGGTGACCAGGAACTGGCGCTGGTGGACCTCAGCGGCGCCGAGGACCCGGCCGCCGCGGCCCGCAGCTGGATGGCGGCCGAGCTCGCCCGCCCGTTCGATCTGGCGGCGGACTGGCTGACCCGGCACGCCCTGGTGAAGGCCGGCGAGGAGCTGTGGTTCCACTTCCACGGTTTCCACCATCTGGTCATCGACGCCGCCGGGCAGTCCCTGCTGGGCGCCCGGCTGGCGGAGTTGTACGAGGACGCGGCGGCCGAGAGGCCTTGGCGTCCGTCGCCGTTCGGTTCGCTGACGGAGCTGCTCGCCGAGGAGACCGGGTACCGGGAGTCGCCGCAGGCGGCGGAGGACCGGGCGTACTGGGTCACGAAGACGGCGGACCCGCCGCCGGCCGCGCGGATCGCCGGGGGGCGCTCGGCGCCCGTACCGCCCGGTTCGCTGCCGTTCGTGCGGCGTACGGTGACCCTCCCGGCGCCATACGTCCGGCAGTTGCGGGAGCTGGCCCGCGCGCATGGGGCGCCGTGGACGAGGGCGGTGATCGCGCTGGTCGCTGCCTATGTCCACCGGGTCTCCGGAACGGATGCCGAGGAGCTGACGCTGGCGCTGCCGGTGAGGGCGCGGATCGGGGAGACGGCCCGCAGCACCCCGGCGATGCTGTCGAACATCATTCCGCTGCGGCTGCCGGTGCCCGCGGGCGGCACACTGACGGGGCTGCTGGGGGCAGTGGTGACGGAGGTCCGGCAGGGGCTGCGGCGGCAGCGGACCCGGTTCGAGGAGTTGGGCCCGGAGGGCGCGCCCGGGCGGCCGCCGGTCTCCCTACAGCTGAACATCATGGCGTTCGCACCGGGGATGCGGTTCTTCGGTGTGCCGACCACCCAGCACAACCTGGGGAACGGGCCGGTGGACGGACTGGCGGTCGCGGTCTACGACCTGGGGCCGGAGGACGGGCTGCGGATCGACTTCGATGCGGCGCCGGAGTCCTGCGACACGGCCGCCGTCGCCGCGCACCAGGACCGTTTCGTACGGTTCGTGGGCACCGCGCTCGCCGCGCCCGAGGAGCCGCTGTCCGCGCTGGAGTTGATGGACCGGAGCGAACGGCGGCTTGTGCTGCACGAGTGGACGGGGGTGACGGCTCCGGTCGACGAGCGGCCGTTGACGGAGCGGTTCGAGGAGCAGGCCCGGATCCGCCCGGACGCGGTCGCCGTGGTCTTCGGCGAGGACCACCTCACCTACGGCCGCCTGAACACCGAGGCCAACCGACTCGCCCACCACCTGCGCGCCACCACCGGACTGGGCCGCGGCGACCTCGCAGCCATCCTCGTCAACCGCTCACTCCCCCTGGCCACCGGCATCCTCGCCGTACTCAAAACCGGCGCCGCCTACACCCTCCTCGACCCCGACTACCCCGACCTGAGACTCACCGGTATCGCCGGCGACGCCGGAATCGCCGCCCTGGTCACGACGGAGGGCTTTGCGCACCGGGTGCCGGGGCCCTGGCCTGTGGTGCGGGTCGACTCCGAGGCCCAGGCGATCGCGGCGCGGCCGGGGAGCCGCCCGGAATCGGTGCTGACAGGCCCCGACGACTCGGCCTGTGTGATGTTCACATCGGGGTCGACGGGACGCCCGAAGGGGATCCTCTCCTCCCACCGAAACCTCACCTCCACCCTCACCAACCAGACCTACTGCACCTTCGGCCCCAACGAAACCTTCCTCCAATGCTCACCCGTCTCCTGGGACGCCTTCAGCCTCGAATTCTGGGGCGCCCTCCTCCACGGCGGCACCACCATCCTCCAACCCGGACAACGCCCCGAACCCGCCCTCATCGCCCACCTCACCCCCCACCACCACATCACCATGCTCCAACTCTCCTCCAGCCTCTTCAACTACCTCACCGACGAACACCCCACCACCTTCACCACCACCCACACCGTCTACACCGGCGGCGAACCCGCCTCCCCCACCCACATCCACACCCTCCAACAACACCACCCCCACCTCACCATCACCAACGGCTACGGACCCGCCGAATCCCTCGGCTTCACCACCACCCACACCATCCCCCAAACCACCAACAACCCCACCACCCAACCCACACCCATCGGAACACCCCTCACCAACAAACACGCCTACATCCTCAACCACCACCTCCAACCCGTCCCCCCAGGCACCACCGGCGAGCTCTACCTCACCGGCCACGGCATCGCCCACGGCTACCTCACCCAACCCACCACCACCGCAACCCGCTTCACCCCCAACCCCAAAGGACCCCCCGGCACCCGCCTCTACCGCACCGGCGACCAAGCCCACTGGGACACCCACGGCAACCTCCACTACACCGGCCGCACCGACACCCAAATCAAAATCCGCGGCTTCCGCATCGAACCCACCGAAATCGAAAACACCCTCACCACCCACCCCCACATCACCCAAGCCACCACCACCCACACCAACAACCAACTCACCGCCCACATCACCACCACACCCAACACCACCACCACACCCCACGACATCCGCACCTACCTCCGCCAACACCTCCCCGACCACATGATCCCCACCCACATCACCGCCCACCACCAACTCCCCCTCACCCCCAACGGCAAAATCGACAAACGCGCACTGTCCCGGTTCGCCGCTCCCCCGGCCGATGAGAGCGGACGGACGGCCAGCACACCGCTGGAGGAGATCGTCTGCGGCCTCTTCGCGGAGGTGCTGGACCTCGCAGAACCGCCGTCCGCGGACGCCGACTTCTTCACCCTCGGCGGCCACTCCCTGCTCGCCGCCAAGCTCGCCAACCGGCTCTCGTCGGCGCTGGACGCCCCGTTGGGCCTGCCCGACGTCTTCCGCCGGCCCACCCCGGCCCGGCTCGCCGAACAGCTTGCGGAGCTCACCGGCCGGGGCGCCGCACCGGCGCCGCCCGCGGTCCCCGGACCGCGGCCCGAGCGGCTTCCGCTGTCCTTCGCCCAGCAACGGCTGTGGCTGGTGAACGGGATCGAAGCCGGTGGGACGGCCTACAACGTCCCCCTGTCGGTCCGGCTGGAAGGGCCGCTGGACACGGCCGCGCTACGGGCCGCCGTCCGCCATGTGATGGAGCGTCATGAACCGTTGCGGACCCGGATCACCATCATGGACGGCGAACCCTGCCAGCTGGTGGACCCGGTGGGAGCGGCACCCTTCGAGGTCCGCGACATCGCCCCGGAGGCGGTGGAGCCGGAGCTGACGGCCTCCGCCGGACATGTCTTCGACCTCGCGGCGGAGGCTCCGCTGCGGGTGACCGTGCTGCGCACCGGCCCGGAGTCGGCCGTGCTGCTGGTGCTGCTGCACCACATCGCCACGGACGGGCAGTCGTTGGGCCCGCTGTTCGCGGACCTCTCGGCGGCGTACGGGGCCCGGCTCGCCGGACGGAGCCCCGACCCGGCGCCAATTCCCCTCGCCTACGCCGATCATGCGCTGTGGCAGCGGTCCGCACTGACCGGTCCGGTGCTGGACGGGCAGCTCGCGTACTGGCGGCGGGCCCTCGCGGAGCTGCCGCAGGAGCTGGGCCTGGTGCACGACCGGCCCCGGCCGCCGGCCGCCGGGGGGCGCGGCGGTGCCGTGGCGGTGGACTTCGGCGCGGACCTCGGCCGCCGGATCGCCGGGCTGGCCCGCGCCGAACGGTGCACGCCCTTCATGGTGGTGCAGGCGGCGCTGGCCGCCACCCTGACCCGACTGGGCGCGGGCACCGACATTCCGCTGGGCTCCCCCGTGGCGGGCCGTGCGCACAACGGACTGGCGGGGCTGGTGGGGTTCTTCGTCAATACGCTGGTGCTGCGGACGGACACCTCCGGCGATCCGGAGTTCCGGGCGCTGCTGCGCCGGGTCCGCGATACGGACCTGGATGCCTTCGCCCACCAGGACGCCCCGTTCGACCTCGTCCTGGAGGCCGTCAATCCGCAGCGGTCATTGGCCCGGCATCCGCTGTTCCAGGTCTGCCTGGCGGTGGAGAGCGGTCCGGCGCCGGCGCCCGTCTTTCCCGGGGTCCGGAGCGGGCCGGTCGTGCCGGTGGCGACCGGGGCGGTCAAGTTCGACCTGGAGTTCCTGTTGCACACGGGCGGTGCCGACGGCGAGCCGGACGGGCTGGCGGGCACGGTGCTCTACAGCGACGACGTCTTCGAACGGGCCTCCGCGGAGCGGATCGTCGCAATGCTACGGCGGACGCTGGAGCAGGCCGTCGCCGCTCCGGAGCTGCAACTGTCCCGGCTGGACCCGATGTCCGCCCGGGACCGGCGGCTTGTGCTGCACGAGTGGGCGGGGGTGACGGCTCCGGTCGACGAGCGATCGCTGACCGAGCGGTTCGAGGAGCAGGCCCGGATCCGCCCGGACGCGGTCGCCGTGGTCTTCGGCGAGGACCACCTCACCTACGGCCGCCTGAACACCGAAGCCAACCGACTCGCCCACCACCTACGCGCCACCACCGGACTGCGCCGCGGCGACCTCGCAGCCATCCTCGTCAACCGCTCACTCCCCCTCGCCACCGGCATCCTCGCCGTACTCAAAACCGGCGCCGCCTACACCCTCCTCGACCCCGACTACCCCGACCTGAGACTCACCAGCACCGCAACCGACGCCGGCATCGCCGCCCTTCTGACCGCCGGGGAACAGCGCGGCAGACTCACCGGACCGTGGCCCGAAGTCGCCTTCGACCGCCTACAGCTGACGAATCTGCCCGACAGCGCACCGGGCATCGCCACCGGCCCCGACGACTCGGCCTGTGTGATGTTCACATCGGGGTCGACCGGACGCCCCAAAGGAATCCTCTCCTCCCACCGAAACCTCACCTCCACCCTCACCAACCAGACCTACTGCACCTTCGGCCCCAACGAAACCTTCCTCCAATGCTCACCCGTCTCCTGGGACGCCTTCAGCCTCGAATTCTGGGGCGCCCTCCTCCACGGCGGCACCACCATCCTCCAACCCGGACAACGCCCCGAACCCGCCCTCATCGCCCACCTCACCCCCCACCACCACATCACCATGCTCCAACTCTCCTCCAGCCTCTTCAACTACCTCACCGACGAACACCCCACCACCTTCACCACCACCCACACCCTCTACACCGGCGGCGAACCCGCCTCCCCCACCCACATCCACACCCTCCAACAACACCACCCCCACCTCACCATCACCAACGGCTACGGACCCGCCGAATCCCTCGGCTTCACCACCACCCACACCATCCCCCAAACCACCAACAACCCCACCACCCAACCCACACCCATCGGAACACCCCTCACCAACAAACACGCCTACATCCTCAACCACCACCTCCAACCCGTCCCCCCAGGCACCACCGGCGAGCTCTACCTCACCGGCCACGGCATCGCCCACGGCTACCTCACCCAACCCACCACCACCGCAACCCGCTTCACCCCCAACCCCTACGGACCCCCCGGCACCCGCCTCTACCGCACCGGCGACCAAGCCCACTGGGACACCCACGGCAACCTCCACTACACCGGCCGCACCGACACCCAAATCAAAATCCGCGGCTTCCGCATCGAACCCACCGAAATCGAAAACACCCTCACCACCCACCCCCACATCACCCAAGCCACCACCACCCACACCAACAACCAACTCACCGCCCACATCACCACCACACCCAACACCACCACCACACCCCACGACATCCGCACCTACCTCCGCCAACACCTCCCCGACCACATGATCCCCACCCACATCACCACCCACCACCAACTCCCCCTCACCCCCAACGGCAAAATCGACAAACAGGCTCTGCTCGCCCTGCCGAAGCCCCGGCCCGAGACCGCCGGTGCCACCGGCCGGCCGCCGCGGACCGCACTGGAGCGGACCGTCTGCGCGGCCTTCGGGGAGGCCCTCGGGACCGATGTCCCGCCCGGCCCCGACGACGACTTCTTCGCCCTCGGCGGCCACTCCCTGGTCGCCGCCAAGCTCGCCAACCGCCTGAGCCGCGCCCTGGAGCTGAAGCTCACCCTCCGGGACGTGTTCCGGCACCCAACGCCCGCCCGGCTGGCCGCGTACCTCGAAACCGGCCCGGCCGACACCACGACCGCCCCCGAACCGCGCCGCGCCAGGCCCGTCCTGCGCCGCCGCACCGACCAGGAACGGATCACCTCATGACCGACGGGACCGCCCCCCTCCCCAACGCCGACGACATCGTCTGGGACCTGCCCGGCGACGGGCCGCAGCGGACCGCGCTGCTGGTGCTGCCGCACGCCGGTGGCAACGCCCATGCCTACGCCGACTGGCGGGACCGGCTTCCGGCGGACGTACGGCTGCTGATCGGCCAGTACCCGGGCCGAGGCGCCCGCTACGCCGAGGAACTGCCCACGACCATCGCCGATCTGGCCGGTCCCGTGGCGGCGGCGCTCCCCGGCGATCTGCCGGAGGACCTGGTCGTCCTCGGTCACAGCATGGGCTCGCTCGTCGCCTTCGAGGTGATACGAAGGCTCGCCGCGGCCGGGCGGCCCGCACGCGCCCTGGTGGCCTCCGCCTGCCGGGCACCGTTCCTGCCGAATCCCAGCGCCGTGCACCCGGAGCGGCTCGACGACGACCAGTTGGTCGCCGCCATCAAGGAACGCGGCGGCACCGACGACGGGATCCTCGACGAGCCCGAGCTGCGCGAGATCATCATCCCGTCGATCCGGGCCGATTTCGCCATCGACGACGTGTACCGATGCTCCGTGGCCGAGGCCGCGGTGGACTGCCCGGTCACCGTCATCGGCGGGGACCGGGACCCCGTGGTGCCGGTCGCGGCACTGGACCGCTGGGCCGAGATCACCGGGGCCGGGTTCGCGGCGCACACCCTGCCGGGCGGCCACTTCTACTTCCAGCAGCAGCTGCCCGCCTTCTTCGCCCTGCTCGGCACCGTACTCGGGGACGGCACCGAGCCCGCGTCCGGGAGGCTCACCGCCTCGGCCGTCTGAAACGCCTGCCCCTGTTCCCCGAGAACCCCCCGTTCTCCCGTACTCCCGTACTCCTTCCGGCTTCCGCTCCCCGTCCGCTCCCACTCCGCATTCCGATCCCGAAGCAGTTCCCTTTCCATCCCGAAGCAGAGGACTCCTGCGATGACGACCTTCGCCGACGCCCCCGCCCTGGGCGGCCTGACCGTGATCCGCGAGCCGGGCAGGCCCGCCGTCGTGACCACCCCCGGCCATGACTCCATCGAGGCCGCGGCCGCCTGGCTGACCGAGCACCGGACCGCCGTCCAGGCGGAGTTGCACCGCTCCGGAGCGGTGCTGCTGCGCGGACTGCCGGTCCATGACGCGGCGGCTTTCGCGACCGCACGCGACGCCCTGATCGAACAGCGGGCCGGCTACAAGGAGAAGGCGACCCCGCGCACCGACTTCGGTGAGGGGGTGTTCTCCTCCACCGACCTCCCGGCCGCCCAGCCGATCAGACTGCACAACGAGAACAGCTACACCCTCGACTTCCCGGGAGTGCTGCTCTTCGGCTGCATCACCGCGCCCGAGGAGGACGGCGCCACCACCGTCGGCGATATGCGGGAGGCGCTGAGACTGCTCCCCGAGGGGTTGCGCGCCCGGTTCGAGAAGGCCGGCTGGCTGCTCGTGCGCAACTACTCCGAACTGGCCGGCCTGCCCTGGTACACGACCTTCGCGACCGAGGACAGGGCGGTCGCCGAGGCCTACTGCGACGAGAACACCATCGGATACGAGTGGGCGGATGACGACTCCCTCGTCACCCGACAGCGCCGCTCGGCGATCATCACCCACCCGGTGACCGGGGAGCGGGTCTGGTTCAACCACTTCGCGTTCTGGAACAGCCGCACGCTCGACCCGGACGTCCGCGAGGTGCTGGAGGAGACGTACGGCCCGGACGGACTGCCGTTCAACACCTATCTCGGCGACGGCACCCGGCTCACGGACTCCGAGGTCGACGCCATCAACGAGGTGTACGACCGGGTCACGGTCCGGGAGAGCTGGCAGGAGGGCGATCTGATGCTGGTGGACAACATCCTCTGCGCCCACGGGCGGGAGTCCTTCTCCGGCGACCGGAAGATCCTCGTCGCCATGGGCGAGCCGGTCGCGCTCGCCGACTGCTCGCCCGCCAGCCCGGCGTCCACCACCGTCCACGGGGAGTGAGCACCATGACCGCCGTCCTGCCCGAGCGCACCTCGTCTCCCTCCGCCGCGCAGCCGCACGATCTGCTGGAGCGGCTGGCCGTCGCCCCCGGCGGCCGTACCGCCGTGGTCGCCACCGACCGCGAGCTGACGTTCGACGAACTGCGCGCCGGCGCCATGCGGATCGCGGCCGGGCTCGCCGCGCACGGCGTGGGCCCCGAATCCGTGGTCGCGCTCTGCCTGCCGCGCGGCGCGGGGCTGGTCACCGCGTTGATCGGCACCCTCACCGCGGGCGCCGCCTACCTTCCCGTGGATCCCCAACTGCCCGCCGGACGGCGCCGCTATCTGGTCGAGGACTCCGGAGCCGATGTCATCGTCACCCCGGACGGCAGCACCGACGGCGCGTTCCCGGCCGGGGTGCCGCAGCTCGGCCTGGCGGAGCTGCTCGCCGGCGGCACCGCCGCGCCCGCCTACCAGCCGGTCCCGGTGGCCCCGGACAACCTCGCGTACGTCATCTACACCTCGGGCTCGACGGGCCGCCCCAAGGGCGTCGAGATCGGCCGGGGCGCCGCGGCCCGGCTCCTCGCCGAGCTGGAGGACGCCGGGATCGCGGCGGGCGACGGCGCCCGGGTGGGCTGGAACGCCTCCCCGTCCTTCGACGCCTCCGTGCAGCAGTGGGTCCGGGTCTGCCGCGGCGACACTCTCGTCATGGTCGACGACGAGACACGCGCCGACCCCGCGCTGCTCGCCGCGTTCGCCGACGCGCAGGCCCTGACCGATCTCGACCTGACGCCCTCGCACGCCGAACCGCTGCTGGAACTGCTCTCCGCCGACGGTGGGCCGCGCCCGCTGACCCTGCTGGTCGGCGGTGAGGCGATCGGCCCCGCCCTCTGGTCCCGGATCGCGGAACTGACCGCCGCGGGCACGGTCCGTGCCGTCAATCTGTATGGCCCCACCGAGTGCACCGTGGACGCCACCGCCGGGTGGATCGAACCGATCGCCGGGGGGACCCCGCACCTCGGCGCCGTACTGCCCGGGCTGCGGATGCGGGTGCTGGACGAGAAGCTGGCGCCCGTCGGCCCGGGCGGAACCGGCGAACTGTATCTGGCCGGGCCCCGGGTGGGCCGCGGCTACCGGCGCCGCCCCGGGCTCACCGCCGACCGGTTCACCGCCGACACCGGCCCCGGCGCGGAGCTCGGCGGGCGGATGTACCGCACCGGGGATCTGGTGCGGCTGCTGCCGGACGGCCGGCTCGGCTATCTCGGCCGCGCCGACGGACAGGTGAAGCTGCGCGGGTTCCGGATCGAACTCCCCGAGATCGAAGCCGTCATGACCGCCCACGGCTCCGTCGCCGAGGCCGTCGTCGTCCTCCGTGACGACGTCCACGGCGCGCCGGGGCTCGTCGGCTACTACCGGCCCGCGGCACCGGTGACCGCAGCGGCCCTGACCGGGCTGCTGGAGGCTTCGCTGCCGGCGTACATGGTGCCCGCCGTACTGGTCGCCGTGGACCGCTTCCCGACCACCGTCAACGGCAAGCTGGACCGGTCCGCGCTGCCCGCGCCGCCGCACCGGGCCCCGGCCCCGGCTCCGGCCACGGCGGACGACGGTCTCTCGGCTTCGGAGCGGCTGGTCGCCGATGTGTGGACGACCGTTCTGCGGGCGTCCTCCGTCGGCCCCGACGACAACTTCTTCAAACTGGGCGGCCATTCGCTGCTGGCCATCAAACTGGTGTCGCGGGTCCGGTCCGAGCTGGGCTTGGTCCTACCGGTGAAGGCCGTCTACGCCCATCCGCGGCTGCGGGACCTGGCCGCGCACATCGACGGGCTCGTCGCAGCCCAGGACGGATGAGGACATCGCCGTGAACCCTTTGTCGTTCGCCCAGCGCCGTCTCTGGTTCCTGGGGCGGCTGGCGGGCCCCTCGGCCGCCTACAACGCCCCGGTGGTGCTCCGGCTCGACGGGACGCCCGACCCGGCGGTGCTCGGCGCGGCCCTCGCCGATCTGGCCGAACGGCACGAGGTGCTGCGCACCGTCCTGCCCGCCGGGCCGGACGCGGAACCCCGCCGGGAGGTACGGGACGCTTCGGAACTGCCCGCGCCCAAGGTGGTCCGCTGCCCGGCGGCCGAGGTCGACGCGCGGGTGGCCGCCTTCGTCCGGGAACCCCTCGACGTCACCGCCGGACTCCCGCTGCGGGCCGCGCTGTTCGTCCCCGAGGAGACCGGGACCGGTGCGGTGCTGGTGCTGCTCGTGCACCACATCGCCACCGACGGCTGGTCCGTCCGCCCGCTGCTGCGGGATCTGGACACCGCCTACACGGCCCGGCTCGCGGGCCGGGCACCCGGCTGGGAACCCCTGCCGGTGCAGTACGCCGACTACGCGCTCTGGCAGCGGGAGTTGCTCGGCGCGCCGGGCGATCCGGGGAGCCTGGCGGCGGAACAGCTCGCACACTGGCGGCGCGCCCTCGACGGGGCGCCCGGGGCGATGCCGCTGCCCGTGGACCGGCCGCGGCCCGCCGAGCTGTCCGGGCGCGGGGCGACGCTGACCGCGCACGTCCCGGCCGCCACCCACCGCGCGCTGCTGGCCGTGGCCCGGGAGCACGGGGCGAGTGCTCCGATGGCGGTACGGACCGCCCTGGCGGCCGCGCTCACCGCGGCCGGCTGCGGCTCCGACCTGGTGATCGGCACCCCGGTCGCGGGCCGCCCCGAGGAGGAGCTCAACGAGCTCGTCGGGTTCTTCGTCAACACCCTGGCGCTGCGGACGGACGTATCCGGCGAGCCGAGTCCGGCCGCGCTCCTCGCACGGGTCCGCGACGCCGATCTGATCGCGTACGAACACCAGGACCTGCCCTTCGAGCTGCTGGTGGAGGAGCTGGCGCCCGAGCGGTCCCTCGGCCACCACCCGCTGTTCCAGGTGATGCTGACCGTCGACGGCGCCGAGGGTCCGGAAGGCGCCCGGTCCGCCGGGCCGGTGCCGCTGGGGCCGGAGCTGACCGGTGTCCCGGGCACCGCGGACCTGGCAGCCGCCAAGTTCGACCTGACCTTCTTCTGCGCCCGACGGGCGGCCCCTGATGGTTCCCCCGATGGGCTCGACCTGTCCCTCGGCTATGCGGTCGACCTGTTCGACGAGGCCACGGCGGAGCTGCTGCTGGATCTCTTCGTCCGGGCCCTGGAGGCACTGGCCCACGACTCCGGGCGACCGCTCGGCCCGCTGTCGCTGGCCACCGCGGACGAACGGGCCGCGCTGGCGGCCCGGCACACGGCGGCGGCCGCCCGGCGCACCCCCGCGCCGCGCGCCGCCCGGACCGGGCGGCGCGATGCCGGCGCGCCCCGGGAGGAGATCCTCCGCGGGCTCTTCGCCGAGGTACTCGGCCGCCCCCGGATCGGACCGGACGACAGCTTCTTCCGGACCGGCGGGCATTCGCTCCTCGCGGGCAGGCTGGTCAACCGGATTCGGGCCGTCCTGGGGCTGGAGGCGGGCATCCGGGACCTGTTCCTGGCCCCCACCCCCGCGACCCTGCACCGGCGGCTCACCGAGGCCGCCCGGACCCGGGCGGGCGGTACACCCCGGCCCGTACCGCGGCAGGTGCCGGAGCCGGCCCGGCCGGAGCGGCTGCCGCTGTCCGCGTCGCAGCGGGCTCTCTGGCTGCTGGCCCGGATCGACGGCCCGTCCGCCCTGTACAACGCGCCGGTCGTGCTCCGGCTCGACGGGACGCCCGACGCGGTCGCGCTCGGTGCGGCCCTCGCCGATCTCGCCGGACGGCACGAGGTGCTGCGCACCGCCTATCCACAGCTGGACGGGGAGCCGTACCAGCGGATCGTCGCGGGCTTCGCCCCCGTTCTCGACCTCGTCCCGTGCGCGGGCCCGGACGAACTCGACCGGCGGGTGGCCGGGTTCGGCCGGACACCGCTCGACCCGACGGACGGAGTGCCGCTGCGGGCCGCGCTGTTCACCACCGGCGGACCCGGTCCCAGCGCCCTGGTCCTGCTGGTCCACCACATCGCCGTCGACGGCTGGTCCCTCGCCCCGCTGCTGCACGATCTGGACACCGCCTACACGGCCCGGCTCGCGGGCCAGGCACCCGGCTGGGAACCCCTGCCGCTCGGCTACGCCGACTACGCGCTCTGGCAGCGGGAGCTGCTCGCCGAACCGGACGCCCTCCTGGACCACTGGCGGAAGGCGCTGGACGGACTGCCGGAGCGGACGGACCTGCCGTACGACCGGCCCCGGCCCACCGAACCCACCGGCCTCGGCGGCACCGTCGGCGCCCGTCTCGGCCCCGAGGTGGCCGGCGGGCTGGCCGCGCTCGCCCGCGAGCGGAACGCCAGCCTGTTCATGGTGGTACGGGCCGCCCTCGCCGCGGCCCTGACGGCGGCCGGTGCGGGCACCGACCTCGCCGTTGGAACCCCGGTCGCGGGGCGCTCCGACGAGGCCCTGCACGATCTCGTCGGCTGCTTCGTCAACTCCCTGGTGCTGCGCGCCGACACCTCCGGCGACCCCACGCCCGTGGAGCTGGTGGACCGGGTCCGGGAGACCGACCTCGCCGCCTTCGACCATCAGGACCTGCCCTTCGAACTGCTGGTCGAGCAGATGGGCGAGGCCTCGGGACGGGCCCTGGGCGAACACCCCTTCTTCCAGGTGATGCTGACCGTGCGGACCGCCGGTGGGGCGGCCGGCACCGGCCAGGTGCGGCTCGGCCCGCTGACCGCCGATGCCGGGTCCGTCGACCTGGGGGCGGCGAAGTTCGATCTGAGCTTCCACTGCGAGGAGGAACCGGACGGCGGACTGCGGCTGCTCCTCGGCTATGCGCGGGAGGTGTTCGACGAGCCCACGGCCGCTCTGCTGCTCGATGTGTACGGCCGGGCGCTCACCGCGTTCGCCGCGGACGCCGGCCGGCCGCTCAACGCGCTCGGGCTGGTCACCGCTGTGGAGTCGGAAGGGTTCGCGGCCCGCAGGGAGCGGCTCGCCGTGGCGGAGGCGGCAGCGGCGGCAGGACAGCTGGGCGGGCCCGGGGAGTCAGGGCACCCCCGGGTGGAGCTGCTCAGCGGTCTGTTCGCGGAGGTGCTCGACCGGCCGCGGGTCGGCCCCGGTGACAACTTCTTCCGTATCGGCGGGCATTCGCGGCTGGCCAGCCGGCTGGTCAACCGAATCCGGGCGGTCCTCGGCGTGGAGACCGGGATCCGTGATCTGTTCCTCGCACCGACGCCCCTCGCGCTGCACGGACGGCTCCCCGCGGGCCCGGACGCCGGGGAGTGGCCACCGCTGCGCCGCGCCGGACGGCCCGAGCGGATCCCGCTCTCCCCGGCCCAGCGGCGGCTGTGGTTCACCGACCAGCTGGACGGGCCGTCCGCCACGTACAACATCGCGCTGGTACGGAGGCTCCACCGGCCGCTGGACCCGGCCGCACTCGCCGCCGCACTCGCCGATGTCGCCGAACGGCACGAGGTGCTGCGGACCGTCTACCGGACCGAGGGCGGGGAACCGTACCAGCTCGTCCTGGAGGGGGCCCGGCCGCAGCTGGAGCTCGGTTTCCCCGCCGATCCGGTGGCCGCCGCGGACGAGGCGGCGGGCCAGGTGTTCGATCTGGCGCGCGATCTGCCGTTCCGGGCCTGGCTGTTCCTGCCCTCCGGCGGCGACGGGCGGCAGACTCTCGTCCTGCTGCTGCACCACATCGCGGCCGACGGCTGGTCCGTCGACTGCCTGCTCGCCGATCTCGCCACCGCCTACGCGGCCCGGGCCGCGGGCTCGGCGCCCGGCTGGGCGCCCCTGCCCGTGCAGTACGCGGACTACGCGCTCTGGCAGCGGGACCTCCTCGGCGGCAGCAGGCGCCAGGAGCGGCTCGGTTTCTGGGAGCGGACCCTCGCCGGGCTGCCGCCGCTGACGGACCTGCCCACCGACCGGCACCGGCCGCCGGTGCCCTCCGGGCGGGGCGCGCTCACCGGATTCACCGTCCCGGGACCGGTGCGGGCCGGTCTCGAACGGATCGCCCGGTCCACCGGCAGCACCCTCTTCATGGTGGTCCACGCGGCCCTCGCGGCCGTGCTCGCGCGCTGCGGCGCCGGACCCGATCTCACGGTCGGCACGGTCGTCGCGGGCCGGGACGACCAGGCGCTCAACGGTCTCGTGGGATTCTTCGTCAACACCCTGGTCCTGCGCACCGACGCCTCGGGCGACCCGTCCTTCAGCGAGCTGGTGCGACGGGTCCGGGAGACCGATCTGGCGGCGTACGCCCACCAGGACGTGCCCTTCGACCTCGTCGTCGAACACCTCAACCCGCACCGCTCGTCGGCCCATCACCCGCTGGCGCAGGTGATGCTGCGGGTGGACCCGGAGCCGGACGGCGGCGGGTCGGGAGACGGCGGGTCGGACGGGCCGCTGGCCGGTGAGGTGCTGCCCCACGGCTCGTCGACCGCGAAGGCGGACCTGACGTTCGCGCTGACGGGGGGCGCCGGGCACGGCGGTCTGGACGGTGTCCTGGAGTACGCCACGGATCTGTACGCGAAGGCCGGGGCCGAGCACCTGGGCGCCCTTCTGACGGGTGCGCTGGCCCTGTTCGCCGCCGATCCGGAGGTCCGGATCGGGTCGCTTCCGGACGGGCCTCGGCGGCCGGGAACCGGGCCTTACGGCACCGTCGCGGGCTACCGGGTCGACCTCGGGCACGTCCGGGACGTCCTCGGGGCACAGCCCGGGGTCGACGGCGCGGATGTGGTACTCGACGAGGGGAGGGTCGTGGCCCGGCTGACGGGCGAGGTTACGGAGGCGGGTGCACAGTCGTGGGCGGCGGAACGGCTGCCGGAGTACGCGGTGCCGGGGGTGGTGACGGTGACGCGGCCCGGTGACGACCGTCCGCCGGGCCCCGGGGAGCCGTCCCCCGGCGACGGGCGGCTGCCGTTGGTGCTGGCCCTGTTCCGGGAGGTGCTCGACGGCAAGGAGGTGACGGAGGACGCAAACTTCTTCCGCTCGGGCGGGCATTCGCTGCTGGCGGTGCGGCTGCTGAACCGGGTCCGCACGGAGCTGGGCCGGGAGCTGACGCTGCGGGATGTGTTCCGGCACCCGACGCCGACGGCGCTGGCGGCACTGCTGGAGGCGGCTCCGGTACCGCCGGCGGTTCCGGCGCTGAGGAGGCGGGTGCGCCGGGCGCGGTGAGCCGCGGCGCCGGCGGACGGACTACCCGGGTGCCCTGAGCCATTGGGCCCGGGCGCGGTTCCGGCTCGGGCTCCCCCGGTGGGCTCGGTGCTCGCGCCCCAGGCGGCAGTAACGCCCGCCCGGAGCAGGCGGCAGGCAGTAGCGGCAGCCGGGGGCGCGGTAGCTGCCCCGGCAACTGCCCGGTGCGCGGGGCGACGGCTCGTACGTTTGCTGCGCGGGCCCTTTGACCCGGACCCGTCGCCCCCGTTCCCCCTTCTTCT
Organism: Streptomyces sp. NPDC005963; assembly: GCF_040638655.1. Lineage (NCBI taxonomy): Bacteria > Bacillati > Actinomycetota > Actinomycetes > Kitasatosporales > Streptomycetaceae > Streptomyces > Streptomyces sp. NPDC005963. Next base: position 699,670 of record NZ_JBEXVD010000001.1, read on the forward strand.
GGAGGCCATGCGATGCCCTCGACCGCTCCCACCGCCTCCGCCGGAACCGACGACGAACCGGACGTCACGGATCCGGAGCGGGTACCGCTGTCGTACGCCCAGCGCCGGCTCTGGTTCCTCAACCGGCTGGAGGGGTCGTTCCCGACGTACAACCTGCCGCTGGTGGTCCGGCTGGACGCGGTGCCCGAGCCCGGTGCGCTTCAGGCGGCGCTCGCCGATGTGCTGGAGCGGCACGAGGTGCTGCGGACGGTGTATCCGGCGGACGGTCACGGCGAGCCGTACCAGCGGGTACTGGAGGGCGCGCGCCCCGAGCTCGCCGTACGGTCGTGCGCGCCCGGCGAGGTGGCCGCCGAGGTGGCCGGGTTCACCGCGGGGACCTTCGATCCGGAGACCGGGCTCCCGCTGCGGGCCGCGCTGTTCCTGCCGGGTGACGGGTCCGCCGTCCTGGTGCTGCTGACCCATCACATCGCCATCGACGGCTGGTCGGTGGGCCCGTTGCTGCGGGATCTCGGTACGGCCTACGACGCCCGGGCCGCCGGTGCCGGGCCGCGGTGGGAGCCGCTGCCGGTGCAGTACGCGGACTACACGCTGTGGCAGCGGGAGCTGCTGGCGGACGACTCGGTGCTCGCCGCGTACTGGCGGGAGGCGCTCGCCGGGCTGCCGCCCCTGCTCGACCTGCCCGCCGACCGGCCGCGGCCCGCCGCGTCGAGCGGCCGGGCCCGTACCCTCACCGCCGCGCTGGACGCCGCGGCGCACGCCGGGCTCTCGGAGCTGGCCGCCGGGGCGGACGCCAGTCTGCTGATGGTGGCGCGGGCCGCGCTCGGCACCGCGCTCGACGCCTGCGGCGCCGGTCCGGACGCGGCCGTCGGCACACCGGTCGCGGGGCGCTCCGACGAAGCCCTGGACGAGCTGGTCGGCTTCTTCGTGAACTCCCTGGTGCTGCGGGCCGATGTCGCCGGACCCGCGGGTCCCCGGGAACTGGTGGCCCGGGCCCGGGACGCCGCGCTGGGGGCGTACGCCCATCAGGAGCTGCCGTTCGACCGGCTGGTGGAGCTGCTCAATCCGCGCCGGGCGCCGGGCGCGAACCCGCTATTCCAGGTCACCCTGGCGGTGCAGGAGGCGGCGGATCCGGCGGCCGGGGAGGTACGGATCGGATCCGTACTGCGGGGCCGGTTCGAGGAGACCGGGCTGGACGCGGCGAAGTTCGATCTCGCGGTGACCTGCGTCGCCCGCCCGGAGCAGGGCGGTCTGGAGCTGTGGTGGACCTATGCCGAGGACCTCTTCGACGAGGCGACGGCGCAGTTGCTTCTCGATGTGTACGTACGGGCCCTGGTGAGGTTCGCCGAAGGCGGGGACGCGCCCCTGCGGCCGGCGGAGCTGCTGCCGGCGGCGGAGCGGGCCCTGCTGGCGGCCCGGCCCGCGCGGACCGGCACGGTCGCGGAGGCCGCGGTGGCGGGTCCGGCGGCCGATCCGGCGAAGGTCGCCGTGCTCCGCCGGGTCTTCGCCGAGATCACCCGCCGGGCATCGGTGGGCCCGGACGACAACTTCTTCGCCGTCGGCGGGCACTCGATGGCAGGCGTCCGGCTGGTGAACCGGGTGCGGTCCCTGCTGGGGGTCGAACTGCGGCTGCGGGACCTCTTCCTGGCGCCCACTCCGGCCCGGCTCGCCGCCAGGATCGCCGCCGGAGCCGGGGGTGCCGCGGCCCGCTCCGGGGAGGTCCGGCCGGGGCCCGCTCCCGTACCGGCGGCCGACCGGCCCGGACGGCTCCCGCTGTCGTACGCCCAGCGCCGGCTCTGGTTCACCGGCCAGCTGGAGGGGGCGAGCCGCTCATACAACATGCCCTTCGTGCTGCGGCTCGACCGTCCGCTGGACCCGGCGGTCCTCGCCGACGCGCTCGCCGACGTCGCCGAGCGGCACGAGGTGCTGCGGACCGTCTACCGGGCGGAGGAGGGGCAGCCGTACCAGGAGGTGCGGCAGTCGGTCCGGCCGGTGCTGACGGTGGTGCGGGCCCGGCCGGAGGAGGAGGCGGCAGCTGTCACCGCGGCGGCCGGCCATGTCTTCGAGCTGGCCGCTGAAATCCCGTTCCGGGCCTGGCTCGTGGAGACCGGCGGGGACGGCGGCGGGCAGGTCCTCGTGCTGCTGGTGCACCACATCGCGGCCGACGGCTGGTCCTCGGGGCCGCTGCTGGCCGATCTGTCCGCGGCGTACACGGCCCGGCTCGGCGGGGCGGCCCCCGACCTGCCTCCGCTGCCCGTGCAGTACGCCGACTACACCCTGTGGGAGCGGAAGCTGCTGTCGGGTCCCTCGGCTGCGACCCAGAAGGCCTACTGGCGCGACCGGCTGGCGGGAATGCCGCCCGTACTCGAAACGGTTCCGGCGCGGACGCGTCCCGCGGAGGCCACGCACCGGGGGGCGGCGGCCACCGTCCCGGCCCTGGACGCGGATGTCCACGCCGCTCTCGGCCGGCTCGCTCTGGCGCACGGCGCGACCCTGCTGATGGTCGTCCAGGCGGCGCTGGCCGCGGTGCTGACCCGGCACGGCGCGGACACGGACCTGCCGCTGGGCACGGTGGTCGCCGGCCGGGACGACCAAGCGCTGGAGCAGTTGGTCGGCTTCTTCGTCAATACGCTCGTGCTGCGGACCGACACGGCCGGGAACCCGTCCTTCGCCGAGTTGCTGGACCGGGTCCGGGAGACGGACCTCGCGGCCTTCGCGCACCAGCAGCTCCCCTTCGACCTGGTGGTGGAGGAGCTCAATCCGGTACGGTCCACGGCCCACCACCCGCTGGTGCAGGTGATGGTGCAGGTGCATCCGGCCGAGCGGGCGCCCCTGCCGGGTTCACCGCTGTCCGGCACTGCGCTGCCCGCCGCGTCCGGGTTCACCAAGTTCGACCTGACGCTGGCGCTGCGCGAGACCCGGGACGCCTCCGGTGCCCCGGCCGGTCTGGAAGGCGCCCTTGAGTACGCGCTCGACCTCTACGACGAGGACACCGCGGCCCAGTTGGCGGCGCATGTGGCCCGGCTGCTGCGGGTGGTGGCCGACGCGCCGGACACCCGGATCGGCGATGTGCCACTGCTGTCCGGGGAGGAGGCCGAGCGCCTGCTCGTGGGCTACAACGCGACGGCGGTACCGCGGGTGCTGCCGGGGCTGGTGCACAAGCGGTTCGAGGAGCAGGTCCGCCGTACCCCGCTCGCGGTCGCGGTCCGTCACGAGGACCGGACCATGACGTTCGCGGAGCTCAACCGGCGGGCGAACGCGCTGGCGCACCGGCTGATCGGTGCCGGGGTGGCGCCGCACGGCGCGGTCGGGCTGCTGCTGGACCGCACGCCGCAGCTCCTGGTGGCGGCGCTGGCGGCGCTGAAGTGCGGGGCTGCGTACGTACCGCTGGACCCTCGGCTGCCGGACACCCGGATCGCCATGATCATGGAGGACACGGGGGCGGGCGTGCTCGTCACCGAGGAGGCGTACGTCTCCACCGGACCGGTGGCGCGACAGGTGGCGGCGGGCGTGCGGGTGCTGTCGGCGGACACTCCGGTGCCGGGCGGCCCGAGCACCGATCCGCGGGTGGCGGTCGGCGAGGACGCCCTGATGTACACGATGTTCACCTCGGGGTCCACGGGCCGGCCCAAGGGCGTCGGGGTCACCCACCGCAATGTGGTGGAGCTGTTCACCGACCGCTGCTGGGACCACCGCAACCACCGGCGGATGCTGGTGCATTCGGCGATCGGCTTCGACGCCTCCACCTACGAGTTGTGGGTGCCGCTGCTGAACGGTGGGGAGTTGGTGTTCTCGCCGGGTTCCGGTACGGATCTGGCGGAGTTGGACCACACGATCCGCGCCCACGGGGTGACCGCCGCCTACTTCACCATGGGTCTCTTCCACATCATGGCCGACGAGGGTCTCGACACCCTCAAACTGCTGGACGAGGTGTGGACCGGTGGGGACGTGGCGTCCCCGGCCGCCCTCCAACGGGTGCTGGACCACTGCCCGGACACGGTCCTGGTGCACAGCTACGGTCCGACCGAGACCACGTTCGCCTCGCACCACCAGCGGCTGGACACGGACTGCCGGGTGCTACCGGGTGTGTTCCTCGGCGCCGCGCTGGACAACACCCGGGTGTACGTCCTGGACGGGGCGCTGCGGCCGGTGCCGGTGGGCGTCGCCGGGGAGATGTACCTCGCGGGCACCCAGGTGGCCCGGGGCTATCTGGGCCGGCCTGGGCTGACCGCGGAGCGGTTCGTCGCCGATCCGTTCGCCGCCGGCGGCGAACGGATGTACCGCACGGGCGATCTGGTGCACTGGACGGCGGGCGGTGAACTGCGGTTCCTGGGACGGGCGGACGGCCAGGTCAAACTCCGCGGCTTCCGCATCGAGCCCGGTGAGATCGAAGAGACCCTGGCCCGGCATCCCGATGTGGGACGGGCCGCGGTGGTCGTCCTCGACGACGGTCCGGGCGGCAGACGGCTGGTGGCCTACGCGGTACCGCGCGCCGGGCGGACCCCGACGGAGCAGGGGCTGCTGCGCTGGGCGGCCACCGAACTCCCGGAGCACATGGTGCCGTCGGCGCTGATGCTGCTGGACGACATCCCGTTGACCGTGAACGGCAAACCGGACCGCGGGGCGCTGCCCGCGCCCGCTCCGGCCGCCGCCCCGTCGGGGCGGGCGCCGAGGACACCGCGCGAGGAGGTGCTGTGCGGGCTGTTCGAGGAGATCCTCGGGGTGACGGGTGTCGGCATCGACGACAGTTTCTTCGCCCTGGGCGGGCATTCGCTGCTGGGCGTCCGGCTGGTGAGCCGGGCCCGGACGGCGCTCGGGCTGGAGCTGGGCGTCCGGGACCTGTTCCGCACACCGACGGTCGCGGGGTTGCTCGCGGACGAACCGTCGGGCTTCGACCCGATGGGCGTCCTGCTGCCGCTCCAGCCCGGCGGCACCCGGCGTCCGCTGTTCGCGCTGCACCCCGGCACCGGTGTCGGCTGGACGTACGTGGGCCTGGCCCGGCATCTAGGCCCGGACCAGCCGCTGTACGCGATCCAGGCCAGGGCGCTGTCGGAGCTGGAGCACCGCCCGGAGTCGGTCGAGGAGATGGCCCGCGAGTATCTGGAGCACATCCGGCGGGTCCAGCCGCAGGGCCCGTACCGCTTCCTCGGCTGGTCGTTCGGCGGCACCCTGGCCCATGCGCTGGCGGTGATGCTGGCGGAGCAGGGCGAACGGACCGAGTTGCTGGCGATGATGGACGTCCATCTGTCGCCGACCGAACCCGAACGGCGCCGGATGACCCCGGCGGAGAAGCGGGAGATGCTGGTCGGCGACGCGACCGACGAGCCCGAGGACGCGCCCTTCGACGTGGCGGGGCTGATCGGGCTGGTCCGGGAGACCGATCCGGTGCTGGGTGGTTTCTCCGACGACGAGATCCGTTCGGTGATCGGCGCCTCCATCGACCATGCGGAAATCGTCAAAATCTATGCGCCCCGTCCGGTGAAGACACAGATGCTGTTCTTCGCGGCCCGGGGAGAGGGCGCCCCTGAGAGCACTCTTTCACGATCCTGGATTCCCTATGTCGACGGCACCGTCGAACAGCACACCATCGGGGTCATCCACACCAGGATGGGCGAGCCCGAACCCCTGGAAGAAATCGGCCTTATCCTTTCGGACACTTTGAGGAGCCTGTCATGACAAACTCCACCAACCCTTTCGACGACCCTGACGGCATCTTCCACGTGGTGGTCAACCACGAGGGGCAGCACGCCCTGTGGCCGGTCTTCGCGGACATCCCCGCAGGATGGGAAGGGGTCTGGGGGCCGGGCCCGAGGGACGGGGCGTTGGAGTACGTGGAGGCCAACTGGACCGACATCCGGCCGAAGAGCCTGCTCGCCCAGTACACCTGACCGGGCTCCGTCCTCCCTTTCCCCAAGACCGCCGGCCGCGGTCCGGACACACTCCGGACCGCGGCCCTTCCGTATGCCCCCGGGGAATGAAACCCGATATTCCGGGCCCTCCTCCGATCCTTTCGCTACCTCGCCGACCCGATTTCGACTGCCTCTTTCTGTGCTCTCTTCCTGCGTTCACTTTCTGCGCCGATTCTGCCGCCTACAACTTCCCCTTCCCGAACCGTATCGTCCCTATATTTTCGGCATGCGACAACGGAGTTTGACGATACTGCTGACCGGTACCGCATCGGATTCCCACACCTGGAATCTGGTCTACCTTCGGCTCTTCCTGGAGGAGCGCGGCCACCGGGTGAGGTGCCTGGGGCCGTGTGTGCCCGACGAACTGCTCCTGACGGCGTGCACGGAGTCGGCGCCCGAGTTGGTCGTCATCAGCAGCGTCAACGGTCACGGCTACCGTGATGCGCTCTCCGCCGTCCGGTCCCTGCGCTCCGCAGGGCTGGGCGTGCCGGTCGTCGTGGGGGGCAAGCTCGGTGTCGCGGGCCGGACCGATCCGGCCCAGCGGGCGCTGCTCCTGGAGGCGGGCTGCGACGCGGTCTTCGACGACGGAGACGTGGAAGCGCTACGGGCGTTCGCGGCGGACCTCGCCTCCGCCGCCCGGCTGCCCCTGCCCGTGGTTCCCCGGGCCGTGGCATGAGACCCGGCAGCACGGTCCTCACCGCCCCGCAGGACCGCAGGAACGGCGGCCGGGACCCCGGGGCCGCGGAGTCGTTCGGCGGGTTCGTCGCCCGGGCCGCCCGGGCCGGCCGGCTCGTGGTCCAGCCGCGGATGGGATTTTCCGACCCCTCCCGGATGCGCACGGGCCTGGCCGCCACCCGGTCCGCCGCGGCGGTCACCGTCGGCACGCTCACCATCGACAGCTACACCCGGGTCGGCGATCACGCCGGGGCCCGGGCCGCCGTCACCGAGGGCGCCCGGCTCAACGGATATCCGATCACCGTCCACTCCGCCGAGCGGACCCGGGCCGTGCTCGACGGCATCGCGGGCCCGGCGTTCCCGGTGCAGGTGCGGCACGGTTCGTCCCGGCCCGGGGCCATCGTCCGGGCGCTCGCCGCGGCCGGTCTGCACGCGACCGAGGGCGGCCCCGTCTCGTACTGCCTGCCCTACGGGCGCACCCCGCTCGCCGATTCGGTGGAGAACTGGGCGCGGGCCTGTGAACTCCTCACGGAGCTGGTGCCCGCCCCGGACCTGCCGCACCTGGAGAGCTTCGGCGGCTGCATGCTCGGCCAACTCTGCCCGCCCGGGCTGCTGGTGGCGCTCAGTCTGCTGGAGGCCCTCTTCTTCACCCGTCACGGCATCCGCAGTGTCTCCCTCAGTTTCGCCCAGCAGACCGACCCCGGCCAGGACGCCGACGCCGTCCGGGCGCTGCACCGGCTGGCCGCGGAGTTCCTGCCGCCGGACACCGACCGGCATGTGGTCCTCTACACCTATATGGGGGTGTATCCGCGGACCGAACGCGGCGCGACCCTGCTGCTGGAGGCCTCCGCACGGCTCGCGGTACGGGCCGGCGCCCAGCGGCTGATCGTGAAGACGGCCGCGGAGGCGCACCGGATTCCGACGGTACGGGAGAACCTGCGGGCGCTGGAGATCGCCGCAGCGACCGCGGACCTCGCCGCGCGCTCCCGGCCCCGTGCCCCGGCCGTCCCGGACCCCGCCGTGGACGAGGGGGGCGACAGCGCCGTCTACCGCGAGGCACGGGCCTTCGTGGAGGCCGTCCTCGACCTCGGCGACGACCTCGGGCGGGCGCTGCGGACCGCCTTCGCCCGGGGCGTGCTGGACGTCCCGTACTGCCTGCACCCCGACAACGCGGGCCGCAGCCGCAGCTTTGTGGACTCCGCCGGGCGACTGCGGTGGGCAGAGACCGGCGGCATGCCGGTACCGCCCGGCACGGTGCCGGACGGTGCCCGTACCCCGCTGACCTCCGATGGGCTGCTGGCCGCGCTGTACGGCGTCGCGACCCGTTATGACACCCCGGCACCGGGCGGCCGGATCCTCTCCGCCGCCCCCTCGTCTTCCTGAACCCCGTCACCCGATCGTCTGGAGTCGACCGTCATGAAATCCGCCCGCGCAGCCGCCCCCGTCCTTCCGCCGCTCGGTGACCATTTGGCGTCGCCGCGGCTGCGGTCCGCGATGCTCGTCCAGCAGGAGGCGCTGTACGCGGCGCGGGAGTTCCTGCGCGGCGAGGGCTTCACCGAACTGCTGCCCCCGCTGATCGGCCCGGTCACCGACCCCGGCGGCCGGGGCGCCAAGGCCCTCGACGTCGACTACTACGGGCAGAAGTACAAGCTGATGACCAGCGCAATCCTCTACAAGCAGGCATCGCTACAGGGCTTCCCGCGGCTCTTCTACATCGCCCCGAACATCCGGGTGGAGCCGCCGGAGACCGCCCGAACGGGCCGCCATCTGGTGGAGTTCCACCAGATCGACGTGGAGATCGCGGGCGCGAGCCGCGAGGACGCGCAGTCGGTCGCCGCCGGGCTGCTGACCCGGGTGGTGGAGCACGTCTGGACCGCCGTGCCCGACGTGCTGCGGGAACTCGGCCGCGACGAGGCCGACTTCGCCGAGCTGCGGGCCGGGAAGTTCGACCGCTGCACCCACGAGGAGGCGGTGTCCCGACTGGCGGCCCTCGGTCATGCGCAGAGCCCGGACGCGGAGATCGACTGGGAGGCAGAGCGGATCCTGTCGCTGGACGCCGGGCACCCGTTCTTCATCGACGACTATCCGAAGGGCTCCCGCGGCTTCTACGACCGGGAGGACCCCGAACGCCCCGGTGTGCTGCGGAACTTCGACCTCATCGCGCACGGCGGCTACGGCGAACTGGTCAGCGGCAGCGAGCGCGAGGCCGACTACGCGACGATCGTCACCCGGATGCGGGAGAGCGGCGAGAACCCGGCGAAGTACGCCTGGTACCTGGACGTGGCGCGCCGCGGCCTCTCCCCCAGCGCGGGCTTCGGCATGGGACTCCAGCGCCTGGTCCGCTTCCTGACCGGGCTGGACGCCCTGTGGCAGGTCAGCGCCTATCCGAAGCTGCCGGGGGTGATCACGCCGTGAGTACGGGCACGGTGACGGCGGCCGGCTTTCCCGAGGAGGCGGTACGGGCCCGGGCCCGGCACGGCGCCGCGGAGGTCTTCCCGCCGTCCGGGGAGTACGGGACGGGCCTGTTCGGCGCGGGGGCCGCGGGCGGACCGGATGCTCCGGCCCAGGGATCCGACGGGATCCGGCCGGCGGTCGCGCCCTGGGGCGGCGGGCCGCCGGATGCGCTGGACGCCCTGCGTCCCGCGCCGCCGGTGTTCATGCCGCGGCGGCTGGAGAAGCTCATCGCACTGGGTCGGGAGCCCGGCCACGACGACGTCGAACTGCACTCCGGGATCGGCGGTTTCGACGCCGCGCTACCGGTGTACCTCTCGGCGTTCGGGTCGACCCGGGCCGGCAGCGGTGATCTCGCGGTGGCGGCGGCCCGCCAGGCGGGGCGGCTCGGGATCCCCATGGTCGTCGGGGAGAACACCGTACCCGTCCACGGCTACCGCTCGGTGCTTCTCGCCCGGATCGAAGCCTATGCGGAGGCGGTGGGCGACGGCCCCGGCGGCGTGGTGGTGCAGCAGTCCACCGAGGACGCCGACTCGGAGGTGTGGAACCTCCTCTACAGCGATCCGGCGGTACGGGAGCTGAGGGACTCGGGCCGGCTCGGCTTCGAGCTGAAGACCGGTCAGGGCGCCAAACCCGGTCTCGGCGGAATGACGGTGGCCGGTGCCGCGGAAGCCGAACGGCTCACCGCTGCGGGGCTGTTCACCCTCGGTGCGGAGCTGGGCCCGGACGGTTCCCGGCTGCGCTGTGCCACCCCGGGAACGTTCACCGAGGAGATCCTCCGCCAGCAGATCCGCTTTATGCGGAACAACTTCCCGCTCGCCGGGGTGTGGGTGAAGTTCCACCCGGGCCGGGACCTCGGCACAGCGGCGGCGACGGCCTGGGCCGCCGGGGCGGACGCGGTGACCGTGGACGGCGCCGAGGGCGGTACGGGCTGGGCGCCCCGGGTCTTCCTGGACGGTGTGGGGCTGCCGCTGGCCGACTGCCTCGGCCTGGTCGACCGGCCCGAGGGCGCGAGCCTGCTGGCCTCCGGCCGGATGTGGGAGGGCGGCCGGGCGGTCCGAGCCCTGGCGCTCGGCGCCACGGCCGTCGGTCTGGGCCGGGCTGCGCTGCTGGCCGTGGACGAGGACCGGGAGCACGGCCTGGAACGGCTGGTGGAGGCCCTCGCCCTGGAGTTGAGGCTGCTCCTCCACGCCCTGGGCCAGTACAGGCCCGGGGACCTGACCCGGGCGGACCTGTGGCCGCCGCCGGCGGCGGGCCGGCCCGTGCCAGCCGGGGCGGCGGGCGGTGGGCGGCCGTGATCCCGTCGGGGCACGATCCGGACGCCGGGTCCGGGGGCACGGAACCGTCGCGGACTCCGTCGCCCGTGGACGGCTCCGCCCGGGGCGGCGGACCGGCCGGGCCAGGATCCGCGGGGAACATCACGGTACGGCGGCCTCCGCCCGGCCGTACCCGCGGGCCCGCGCGGAGGGACGGTTCGGCTTCCGGCAGCCGCGGGACGCGGCCCCGATCGGCCGGGCAGCTCCGGACCGTGCGGGCCCGGTTCCTGCCCGATACTTCGCTGCCCGTGCTGACCGTGGTGCCGAAGACCCCGGCCGCCACGGCCCGGGCCGCCGGACGGGCCGCCGCGCGGCGGCTCGCCCGTACCGGACGGGCCCATGTCGGCGGCCTTCTGGAGCTGCGGGTGCTCGGCGCGCCCGCCGGGGCCGCCGAGCGGGCCGCCGTCCGGGCCGTCACCGCCGCCTTTCCCCCATCACCCACGAACCGGAGGACCGCCCCATGACCGTGACCGAGACGGACCCGCCCGCGGAGTCCGCCGCAGTGCCCTGGGGCCGGGTCGGCGCGCTCGTCGGCGGCCAGGCCGCGGTGCAGCTCGGCAGCTTCGCCCTACTGATCGCGATGAACTGGACGGCCGTACAGCTCGGCGGCGCCGGGGCGGTCACCCTGCTGATGCTGGCCGCGACCGTGCCGCGGGCCCTGATGCTCATCTTCGGCGGGGCGCTGGCCGATGTGCTGGGGCCCCGGTTCGTGCTGCTGCGGACGACCTCCGCGCGGGCGGCGCTGCTCGCGTTCGGCGCGGTGGTCACCGCCACCACCCAGCAGTTGTGGCCGCTGGTGGGGATCGCCCTGCTGGAAGGCGTCCTGCTGGGGATGGCGGGACCGGCATCCGGGACGCTGCTGCCCCGGTTCGCCCGCGGCGATCAGCTGGCCCGCGCCAATTCGGCGTATGCGACGGTGCTCCGGGTCGCCCCGGTACTCGGCGCGCCAGCCGGGGCCTGGCTGATCACCGTCGGCGAACTGTGGGTGGCCATGCTGACGGCCGCCGCGACCGGAGTGGTCTGGCTGGGCTGTCTGCTGTTCATCACCCGGGGCTTCACCCGGCCCGCCCGGCAAGCGGGCGGCCGGTCGCTGCTACGGCGCTCCGGCGACGGCTTCCAGCTGTTGGCCCAGTACCCCCGGCTGCGCTGGATGTTCGTCGCATCCCTCTGCCTGGACATGGCGTTCAGCTGGCCGGTCGAGGTGGCCCTGCCGCTGCTCGTCCATGAACGGGGGTGGGGCGTCGGGGCGGTGGCCATGGTGCTCGCGGCGTTCAGCCTCGGCGCGCTGGCCTCCAGCGCGCTGGGCGCCGCCTTCGCGCACCGCATTCCGGTGTTCTTCCGGCTGGTGGTGACCGGTGCGGGCCTCGCGGCCGGCATCACGCTGATGGCGCTGATGGGCTCGCCGGGGTCGCTGACTGCGGTGGCCGGGGGTGTCGGCCTGCTGTCGGGTCTCAACGGCCCGGCCATTGTGACGCTGTATCAGCAGTCAACGCCGGAGGGCCGGATGGGGGCGGCGATGTCGACCCTCGCCCTCGCCGGAATCGGTGCCGCGCCGCTGTCGATCGCCCTGTTCAGCTCATTGTCGCTGGTGCTCGGGGTGGAGCAGACCTGGCTGCTGTGCGGGGCGGTCGCGGCCGTCTCACCGGTCGCGGCGGTTCTCGCGCTGCGGGCACGCCCGCCGGCCGGGGACCCCGGCGGACCCCCGGCGGGCGGGGACGGCACCGGGTCTCCGGGACCGTTGCCTTCGGTAAAGGACTCCTCGGAGGCGCTCGCCGTACCACTCGTACCACCCGTACCGGGCTCCGACCACGATGGCCGCGACGTCGTTCCTGCGGAGGCCGGATCCGGCCGCCCGGCTCCCACTGCCCCGGCCCCGGCCGGGTATCCGGCGGACGCCGGCCGCGAGCCGCCGCCCGGAGGAGCACCGCACCCCTCCGGCGAACCCCTCCCCCTCCCCACCTGATCCGCGCCCGCGCCCCGCGGCGCGGGCGAATCCCCATGCGAACTGGAGGCACCCCATGGCAGCGCCGGCCATCGGACAACTGCTGGTCCCCCGCCGGCTCTCCGGCTCCGGACCGGGTACCCCGGCAGCCCCGGCCCCGACCCCGGCCCCGGCGGAGCCGGGGTTGTGGCTCGTGGACACCACCGACTACCGGGCGTACGCAGCCGGGCAGGCGCCCGGCACCCTCGACGCCCTGGAGCTGTCCCGCGCCGCGGAGTTCGTGCGCGCGGCCGACCGCGACGGTTATGTGTGCGCCCATGTGGCCCTGCGTCGGCTGCTGGGCGCGTATCTGGGAATGCCGGCCCGTGACGTGGTCGTGGAGCGCGCTCCGTGCGCGCACTGCGACGAACCGCACGGCAGGCCGGTCGTGCCCGGCGGGGCCCTGCACTTCTCCCTGTCGCACTGCGACGGGCTGAGCCTGCTCGCCTTCGCGGTGACGCCCGTCGGTGTGGACGTCGAGCCCGTGCCCGACGCCGCGGCGGTCGCCGAATCGGCCGATGTGCTGCACCCCCGGGAGGCCGCCGAACTCGCCGCCCTGCCCGCGGACGAACGCCCCCTGGCGTTCACCCGGGTGTGGACCCGCAAGGAGGCCTATCTCAAGGGAACGGGCGTGGGACTGGCCGCCGATCCGTCCATGGACTACGTGAGCGCAGGTCCGGTGCCCGTCTCGCCGCCGGGCTGGACCCTCGGCGACGTCCTCGCGCCCGAGGGCCACCACGCTGCCCTGGCCCTGGCCGATCCACCCGACGACCGCTGACGGGTCGGGCGGGGCGGCGTCCGGGACTTCGGTCCGTACCGCGACCGATGCCCCGGGCGGCGTACGCCCCGAGCGGGTACCACTCGCCCCTCGTACACCACGGTGCGGCGGACGCCGTACCACGAACCCGCGGTACGGCGTAGGTCGTACCGCGGATACGAGCGCACGCACCGCCGGGCAACGGCTCATCGCCGTACCACCGCATACGCGAACGGCCGGTGTGTCCCGGGGACCGCTCCCCTGACACACCGGCCGTACCCCTGTCCGCGGCGGTCAGCCTCCCGCCTTGCCGGACGGCCCCTCGGGGGAGGGTCCGTCCGGGGACTGCGCGATCCACTCGCCGAGTTGTTCGAGCGTGGTCGCCGGGTTCGCGACCAGCGTGGTGAGGGTGTCCTCCTGGAGGACCGCCGTGGCCACGGCCGGGCAGCGGTGGCAGGCGGACACCCCGGTCTGCTGCCACCACTGGCACCGGCCGCGGAGATGACACCGTGGGACCGACCGGGTCTCACCGGCCTCCGGGAGCACCCCGACCCGCTCCACGAGCGTGCAGTCGTTGCCCCGCCGGTGGACGCACGCAGACACGCAGTGCGAGGCGAACCTCAGCACCCGGGTCGGTTCGATGCCCTCCGGTACGGCTCCGAGCACCTCGGCGGCCGGCATCGGCCGCTCCAGGTAGACGACCGCGCCGTCCTGGCCCGAACGGACCCCGAGCACCTGCGATTCGGGCCGGTCCGGGCGTCCGCTCGGACACCAGGTGACCGAGGACTCCCCAGGGCCCGCCGCCGGGCCGGACTGCTCGGCTGCGGTCCGCACCGCTCCCACGGTGTCCATGGTCAGGCCCCGGTCGCTACGGGAACGTATTGGCCGGCCGGGCAGCAACTGATCTCGCCGGCCTGGGCGCTCTCCCGCTCGACCGCCTTCGCCAGGTGGGCGTGGAACTGCTCGGCGGAGGCGATCCGTTCGGTGGCGGGGGCGGCGGTCGCCGGGGCGGTGGCTCCTATGGCCATCCCCGCGGCGAGCACCACCGCCGCACCGCCTGCTGCCAACCGGTTCTTCTTCATGGGCACTCCCAGCGCGTAGGGCGCAGCCACGGCCTCTCCGGAGCTGTCCGCCCGGCACGACCGTAGGGCCGCCGGGAGTGTTCGAGCGGCAGTCCCGGCGGCAGTTGAGCCGGGCCATGCCCGGGGTGACCCGGGGGCGCATGGACCCCGCCGACCTGGAGCTCCCTTTCGCACCGCTCGACGTAGACGCGGGTGCCCAGCGCGGCATAGGCGTCCCGGGCGTTCTTCCGTACGGTGTCGGCCTCGTGAGCACACTGACCACAACCGCACCGGGTGACGTCGAGGTTCCGGCGATCGGCGTGATGCTGGCGCGTCAGCCGCCGCGGCCGAGAACCTCGGTGTCAGGTCGACGCGGCTGGCGCAAAGAAGAAGAGAAGCCCGAGGAAGAGAGAGGCACGTACCTCCACCCCGAAGCATGGGGTAAGCCACCAGAAGCGGGTGCGGACTACGCACGGAGTACAGCACTCCGCGAGGAATCTCAGCCCCCGAACCCGTAAGGTGCCTTGCGCCATGGGCTTGTCGGACGGTCGTGCGAGCCCTGGAGTTCGTCGGTGAGGAACCCAGGTGCGGTACGCACGGCGCATCCGCAACGTCTGCGCTCACCCCAGCACAGGGCTCGTCTCCTCCGGCCAACTGATCAAGGCGATCCGCGTGATCCGCCACGGACTGGACTCGTTCCGCCCCTGACCCACCGGGGCCCTGCACGCGGCGCCCATCCCATTGCGGGCATGGAGGCGGAATCGGTCCGCGCGGGCGGGAATCGGACCACCCGCAGCGCCTGTGGGTGGATTGCTCGGCTCGGGGACTCCCGCCGTACGCGGGGCGACGGGACATGCCAGCCGGTGAACGATGTCGGAGAGCCGTTTACGGGAGGAGAGCATGCACGGTCTCGGCTTGGAGCGGCGGGGCCTGGAACCGAAGCAGCAGCCACCGCGCCAGTCCCCGACCCTCCTCAGCGCTCGGATTCTGCCTTGGTGCGTTGGATCCAGAGGGCGATCGGTCCCGGTGGTGTGTCATCCAGGACCCATGTCGCTCGTGACCGGATGGGCTCCTGCTTGGCTCTGGCACGCTTCATCTCGTCCCTGAACCGTCTCCCGTGGACTGCCCACGCACGGTCGCCGAGGGTGTGGGCCACGACCGTGAGCTCTGCCGAGGACAGCACGCTGAAGAGGGCCACGAGATCGACGACGGACCGCGCGGTGACCATACGGTCGATCACGTGCTCGACCACGTCCGTGGCGTGCTCACCGCCGGCGGCGGTCAGGCGCGTCATCAGCTCGCCGGTCTCGCCGACCGGGCACACCGCGTAGCGGCTACGGATGAGGGCGTCACGGTGCTCGGCCAGCCCGGCGGTTTCCAGGGCCAGCAGAAGGTTCGCCTGCGCCCGCACCCCTGCGCCGTTGGCGTACCGGTGGAGCATGTCACGGTGCCCACGGGTGAATCCCGCGGCGTCCAGCGCGGCGAGGAAGTGGGCGACGTGCCCCACCAGGTCACCGTCCACGACAGCCCGGAACAGCGAGTCGGCCTGCCGCGCCATGCCTCCCGATTCCAGTCCCGCCACGAGGTCGGCTGCCTCGACCGGAGTGAGTCTCCGGCCCATTTCCCGCGCGAGGGTGTCCCAGCCCGGCTGCATCTGGTCCAGGGCGTCCAGCATCTGCGCGGTCTGCTCGGTGTTCAGTCCTGGCAAGCCATACGCCAGTAGTACCGAGGCCAGCTGGGGACGCCCGGTGACATGCAGCCCGCCGGTCAGCACGGCGAGTTCGGGGATCGGTCTCGCCAACGCCGCCCAGTGCAGAACGGTCCAAGCATGGTGGAAGGGTAAGGCCTGCACGAGGCCGATCAGGTAGTCGGCGGTGCGGTCCTGCGCGACCGAGAGGATTGTCGCGGCGGAGTCGACGAGGCCGGTGTTCTCTAACAGGTCGATCAGCCCGGCGACATCCCCCGCGGTCCGGACCGCCGCCGCTTCCCGGCATAGGGCGTCGCACTCCCTGCTCATCCTCGCAAGGCGCAGCGCTAGGGCCAGGTCCGCCAGATCCGGTACTGGCCGGCGCTTCGCAGCCGCGCGCAGTGCGGCTTCCGCGCGACCTGCGCCGGACGGTACCGCGTCGATGACGGCCAGCACGTCCTCGACAGGGCGGACGACGGCCGCCGCCCCGAGCAAACTGTTCGCGTACTCTCCCATTCCGGCCTGGCCTAGGCTGTTCGTGAACTCGGCCAGCTGGACCGGTTGGTGGTTCGCGGCTGACGCCTGGAGGAGGACCACGAGGTACTCCTCCATGTCTTCTCTGAGGAGCTCCTGGGCCAGCGCGCTCAGGTCACCGGCCGGGCGTGCCACGGCAATGGCCGCGAGTGCGGTGCGGGCGTGGCTGTCCCAGCCCTCCCGCCGCAGCGCGGCCAGCAGCCCCGCGACCTCTTCGACGCTGCGGGACTGTCCGGCTGAGCGCACCAGGTCCATCGCTGTCGCGGCTCTGGTTCGCTGCTCCAGATCGCCGACCGCCCGCACCAGCTCTGGTACCGGGCGGCGGTCGGCCTCCAGCATTGCGGTGAGCCACGCCATTTCGCCCCCGTCCGGGGCGGTGGCGAGCTCGTCGAGTTGGTGCTCCAGCCGGTGGCACCGGTCCTCGGCGGCGGCCAGTTCGGCCTGCGCGACCGCAAGCGCCTCCCGCAAGTGGACCACTGCTTCCTGGAGAGCAGCGCGCTCCTCCTCCAGACGCGCGTGCTCGCCCCTCCAGGTCTCGACCTCACCCCGACGGGCCAGCGCCTCGCCTTCCAGGCGTAGCTCCAGCCTGTGGCAGCGGGCCTGGACCTCCTTCAGGCGGCGCTCGCGTTTCAGCAGGGCTTCCTCCAGGGCGCGTTGCCGTGTGGTGATCCGGCGGGTTTCCTCGTCAGCCTCGGCGAGCCGGGCCTCCAGCACCTGTGCCTCGCGTCCGCCACGCTCTCGCTCGCTCGCCCTCCGGTGCAGTTCCCGCAACGCAGCCTCCGCGCCGGGCGTGAGCGGGCCGCGCTTTTCCTCGACGTCTGTAATGAGGTCTGCGACGAACTCCCACGGGGGGATGCGCGTGCCACTGAGGTAGCGGCTGAGGGCGCTGGCGGTGAGGAATCGGCGGGTGGCGTAGCGGCGGACCCCGAGCCCGAGTTGGGAGAAGACCTGTCGCAGGTCTTCGACGAAGGCGCGTATGTCCGGGTCGAGGTCGTCCCGGAGGGGGGAGAGGGTCCCAGGGGCGCGTCCCGACGTGGGGGTCACTGTCCCGTTCCTAGCGAGGGTGTTTCCGTCATGCATTCGGCCAGTATTGCCGTCACGGTAGCGCCTGCTGGCGAGTTCGGTGTTGACGGATACGGTGGCAACAGCAGAGCCAGACTGCGGGGCTTGATAGCCGCAGGTCGCACTCTTGGCGGCAGGCACAGCGACGGTATGCGGCCGGGTGCGAGAGTCCGGACCGCGGGCTCTCCCACCCGGCTCGTGTGGACCCGAATGGCTACGGTGCTGTGGGGGTGGCTTACTAGCCTTCGCCCCCCTGCGTCGAGTTCTCTTCCTGCTCCGTGCCGAGGGAAGGTCGCGGGCAGTGGGGGGCATACCGGAGAGCAGACGGGCGGCGGCAGGTCCGGGATGAGGGCGGTGTTTTCGCACTGCATCGGCGTTCGGCCCTCTGATCGCGCGCTCAAGCTGGACGACGTGCACATTGGGATGGCCCGCACCGCGTTTGACGCGAGGAGCCCAGGCTCATGGTTTCCTGGCCGACTAATGGATCTCTCACACAGACCACTACCCATTCCGCAGCCACCACAGAAGGACGCTGACGGCTCCGGAACCGACCGCCCCTGCGCCACCTAGAGCTGCATGGCGGGCGAGGCGGCGCCAGAAGACCGCCGAAGGGCGACGTAGCGTTTTGGTGTTGTCGTTCATGATGTTCCTCTTCTGAATGGCCCAGCTCTGTTACTCGGCACCGATCTTGGATGATCAGGACCAGGTAGCAGGCTCCGAAAACGGCTCGAAGCGTTGCCGTTCTGGAGAGCAACACCCCGGCGGTGTTGCTCTCCAGAACGGCAACAGTGCTCCCCAAAAGAGGACTTGACCTGGGGTGATACTCACGAGTACGACGCCACGTGCACACAGCCAATGAGGTGGTGGTAGCTGAGTCAGGAAAGCCGGTGGCTTCGGGCCCGCTGAAGGACAGCCTCGTCCTGGAGAAGCGAGCAGCCAGCTCTGAAGCTCTCCGGCGTCGACTCAGCCCAGATCGCGCTGCACCAGGCGTGTGAGGCTGACGATGACCGTTCAGAAGCAGCTACCTGGCGCACGGGGGACGTGGGCGCCCGTACGCGCCCCGAAGTACCGAAAGAACACTTGCACCTGGGATGCAAAGCCTCATGTTGAGCAGAGCCGTCGGGTGGAGGCCGCTGGACCCTCCGCCAGGTTCGAGAATCCGGGGTGGGACGGCGGGCGGAGGAACTTCTGAGCGGACTGCTCACACCATTGAGAAGGACAACGGCGACGCTCCGTGGCCTGCAATGCCGTGACCGTCCACGTTTCGATCGCCTACGGCCGGGGCTTGTCCCGCCTTGCCCGCCTTTTTGGCAGCGTGCGATGAGTTCTGTTGGCTCAAGCAGTCTGGAGAAGAGAACGAAAACTGTGGTTCGAGAAAAGGTGGCATTCATGGAAATTGCCCGCGTGTTGATGGTTGCTCCTGTGGGGAACGTTGAGACTGCGGTGGCCTGGTATGAAAAGTTGCTGGGACGTCCTGCGGACACCCGGCCGATGGCGTCGCTGGCGGACTGGCATCTCACTACAGGGGGCTGGCTCTCGGTCTTCGAGGACGCCGAGCGTTCTGGTTCGGCGCTCCTCAATCTGGAGGTTCCTGATCTGGACGAGGCACTTGCACAGCTCAAGGAACGCGGTTTGACTGCGGGGCCGGTGCAGGCCGGCGGTACCCGCACCCGGTTCGCTGCCCTGGAAGACCCGGACGGCAACCGGGTCACCCTCCTGGAGAACCCTGTGGTCTGACCCTCAGATGGCGCAGTGGCGACTCTCGCTTCGTCGACCAGGTGATTTCTCACTGAAAGGCCCGAGCGGTAGAGACGGATCTCCTGGTGGCAGAGCACGGTCTACGCGCAGCGGTTGCGCACTTGCTGAGAGATTCGCGTTCTGGCTCGTGAGAAAGACCTGTTCAGCGACGCGGGAATTCCCAGCAGGTCACGCAGCCGAGTAACCGGGGGGCATGACGGCGATGGGGATGCGTGTCTGGCTGGTGCAGTGTGGTGTTACGAGTACGCGCGAGGTCAAGGCGGCGGTTGGCACGGCCGTCTTCAACGAGGTCCGGACAGCGCGGCTGGGCACGGCTGATAACGCAGGGGTTCCGCGTCGCCGTCGCTCCAAACGGCATCCGACCGAGACGATACCGAGGGGACACATCTACCGGTACTGCATGGTTCGAGTCTCGCGGTCGCGGGCGGCTGCAACTCCGGCAGCGCTCGCGGCCTGCTGCCCGTTCCCGCACGGGTACTGGCGGCATCCGCAACACCCGATGAATCGCGCGGTTCAGCCAAGCATGCTCACCCAGCGACGGGCCGTCCAGTCATAGTGGCCGACCGAGCCGAGGCGGATCGTTGCGAACGCCACCCACTCGTCGCCACTTTCCCCGTCGCCGTCGTCGACCGGGTCGTCAAAGGGGCCCGGCGCCCAGGAAACAAGGATCCGGCCCTCCTCCACCTCGACCACCCAGCCGAGGAACTCCCTGCCGTCCCGGAGCGAGAAGCCGACTTTGTCGGACCTCTCCACACAACGGACGAAGTAGCCGTGCAACGCGAGGGGCTCAGACACCCGCCCAGCCTACTCATACGGGTATGAACGCAACCGACTTCCCTGACAACCTGCTGCAAACTCAAGCCGCCTGGAACACCCAGTCACAACGCGCTCGGGGCATTGTCAGCCACCGCTTTGGATGGTGTGGCTGTGAAAGCAGATCAGCCGGGAGCCGCTCGGCGAACTTCTCACCGGCCACATCGGTCCGGTGTTCGGCGTGACGTTCTCGCCCGACGGCTCGCTGCTGACCAAGGCCAGCGCGGATGAGACCGTGCGGTTGTGGGACCCTGCCAGCGGACACCCGATCGACGAACGCATCGCCGGCCATACTCCCCTAGTTTTCAGCACAACGTTCTCCCCCGACGACACGCTACTCGCCACGGCCGGGGCTGACACCACGGTGCGGCTTCACCTCCTCGCACCGCACGTCGAAATCTGAGGTGGTGGCCGGTCCGGTAGGTGGATCGGCCAGGCACACTGGGGCCATGACAGCGAACTCCCTCAGCAAGGGTGCGAACCTGCCCATCGGTTCCACCATGGTGCACGCCGTGCTCTCTTGGACGCATCAATCCGGCACACCGACTGCTGATGCCTCGACGCTCCTGCTCGGCAGCGATGGTCGGGTGCGCGGCGATGGGGACTTCGTCTTCTACAACCAGCCGAGGCACGACTCCGGCGCGGTACTCCACCTGGGAAAACAGCAAACGTCCGGCACCGTGACGGACACACTGGAGGTGAATCTCGGGCAGATGGAACCTGGTGTCGAGCGAATCGTGCTGGCCGCTTCGGCGGACGGCGGAACGTTCGGTCAGTTGTCAGGGCTGGTGCTGCGGCTACTCGACGCCGGGACGCAGACCGAACTGGCTCGGTTCGAGATGGAGGCGACGACCGAGACGGCGCTCATAGGTGGCGAACTGTACGTACGCGGTGGGCAGTGGAAGTTCCGCGCGGTGGGGCAGGGATACGCGTCCGGGCTTGCCGGACTCGCCACCGACTTCGGCATCACCGTCGACGAAGAACCCCCGCCTCCTGCCACCCCCGGTCCACGACTAGCGAAGGGGGTGGAGCAGTTGCCCGTCGAGATGCGCGAGCGCCTGTCGTTGCGCAAGGAGCAGGTGGCCGTCAGCCTCCGCAAGCACCGGGCTGCCGGGGTCATGGCACGCGTCATCCTGGTCCTCGACGCGTCCGGTTCCATGGCGAGCCTCTACACCAGGGGCACGGTGGCCGACGTGGTGGAGCGGATGGCGGCCGTGGCCGCGGAGTTGGACGACGACGGCGACATGCAGGCGTGGACATTCGCCACGAATCCGGCCCAGCTACCGGATCTGACGCTGGGCGAGCTGCCGGAGTGGCTAAGGCTCCATGTCCGTGTCGGGCAGTTGGGCTTCTTCCGGAGGAAGCCGAAGAGGGGACTTGAGCCCGGCCAGGTGGACATGCGTGATGTCGGCATCCAGAACGAAGAGCAGAAGGTGATCGCCGAGATCCGTACCTTCGTTCGGCACAACCCGGTGCCCGTTCCCACCCTGGTGCTGTTCTTCTCCGACGGTGGCATCCAGCGCAACGTCGAGATCGAGAAAGAGCTACGGGAAGCGGTCGACGAGCCGGTGTTCTGGCAGTTCGTCGGGCTGGGGCAGTCGAACTACGGAATCCTGTCCCGGTTCGACACCATGCAGGGCCGCCGCGTCGACAATGTGGGTTTCTTCACCGTCGACGACATGGAACACATGCCTGACACGGAGCTCTACGACCGTTTGCTCTCCGAGTTCCCCTCCTGGATCACCTCCGCCGAACAGGCCGGCATCCTGTAGCGACCCGCGCCGTTCACGTGAAGCGCTGGGCACCTTGGGGTTGCGGGACCATGCCCCACTGAGACGGATTTCTGTGGGGTTCCTCAGTCTGTCGGTCAGGTGTTCGTGGCCGAGTCGCGGCAAGGAGTTGCTGGAGGAGGCTGTGTGGGCCGCTGCTGCGTCTTGACTCCTGGCCCCGGAGGTCTGGTGGGCGGTCCGCTGAGTTCGGTCTCGGCTCCCTGGCTGGTGGCCATGATGCTCGAACGCCTGCAGATCCGGCCAGGTGACCGGGTGCTGGAGGTCGGTTCGGGTGGCTACAACGCGGCGTTGCTGTGCCATCTCGTCGGGCCGGACGGTGCGGTGATCAGCCGGGACATCGATCCCGACGTGATCGAGCGTGCCGAACGCTGCCTGGCAGTGGCCGGAAACGAGGATGTCCGGCTGGTGGAGCGGCCTCATCACCGAGCACGCAGAGCTCCTGGTCGCCGCCGGTACCGAGGACCGGTCATGCCGTGAGCGGCTGAAGGACGCCATCCGCGAAGCATTCTCCCGCAGCCAGCAAGCCCGGTCCCCGCAAGACGAACTGGTGCTCGTTCTTCTCGCTGCTCCGGATCATCCTGAGAGCGCTTGCCGGGTTGCGCCGTCGCCCATCCCGTACTCGGCGATCTCACATCGGCTCGGCGTGCCGTGGAGAACCTGATCGGCCCGCTCGCGCATACGGAAGCGCTGGCGTCCGTGGCCCCCTACCTCGCCAGGGTCCCCGTCGACATGATCAGCACTAACGCCGCACCTGGCGCTGACTCCTTCGGGCGCGTGGCCCATGTGCTGGTTCTCATGCAGACTCCCCGCAACGCGCCAGATCCTGATCAATCCGGACGCTTCCTGAGCGAGCGCTCGCCGGCGACGGCTGGTAGGTCGCCCTCCCGACCCTGGCCCATATCGCGTCCAGGCGGCGGACAGCGTCGCTCCTTTCCCGCCACCGGACCGGCTCCCACCATCGTTGTGGCCCGGTCGTGAGGCGCCCGTGAACATGCCCGGATCTCACGACACACTATGGTAAATAGTGCTCCTATTTATCATTTATTGATACTTTTCTGCCGACCTGTTTCTGTGTGGGGGTGAGAGCGGAGTAGTGGGTACATGTATGACCATCAGTTGGCGAACACGGGTGCGTTGACACTGGCGATCGGTGGTGTGGCCATCTCTGGCTGGCAGATCCTGCTGGCCGTAGCCGTCCCGATCCTGATGGGCGCGCTGCTCGTGCGGGCCGGGTTCCGGCCCCGGCGAAGCCCAGCGGAATGAGCACGCCCGTAACCGTCCGGCCGCACACCGGCACGCTGGTGCCGCCGTCGGCCCGGCATGTCTCGCGCTCGGCGCTGGCCGCTCTGGCGGCGGTGCCCCTCCTCGGCTTCACCACGTGGGCCTGCTGGCACCTGTACACGGTCCTCGCCCCGGCCGCGGGCCACGGCGGCGGGCTGGCGGTGGTGTTCGCCGTCTCCTTCCTCCTGCTGTGGTGGGTACCGCTGTCCTGGTGGGAGCGTCCTGCCCAGACGACGCCCGAACAGGACGCACTACTGGACCAACTCACGGTGGTGGTCCAAGTGCCCGTCTACAACGAGGACCCAGCCGCCCTGCGAGCCTGCCTGGACTCCGTGCTCAACCAGAGCCGACGACCACAGCGCGTCCGCGTCCTGGACGACGGCTCGACGGATCCGCTCGAAGACATCCGCGACGACTTCCTCACCCGAGCATGTCACGCCGGCGTCGACGCCCGCTGGCAGCGCACCACCAACCGCGGCAAGCGCTATGCCCAGATGACCTCGCTCGCCGACGACGACTCCGACATCGTGGTGACACTGGACAGCGACAGCATCCTGGACCAACAAGCGCTCCGGGAGGGGCTGAAACCCTTCGTCGCGGTCCTCAACACCCGCCGCAACTGGCTCACCCGCCTCACCTCGGTGCTCTACATCCCCTTCACCCGCGGATTCCGCTCCGCCCAGTCAGTCCTCGGCCGCGTGATGATCAACTCCGGCACGCTCGCCCTCTACCGCGGCGACGTCCTACGGCCCTACCACCACGCCTACCCGCAGGAAACGTTCCGCAGCCGCCCCATGCAGATGAACGACGACTCCCTCATGACGCTCTACGGGCTCCTCCACGGCCGCACCGTCCACCAACCCAGTTGTGTCGCCTACACCCTCGTCCCCGACACCCTCGGCCAGTACCGACGCCAGCAGATGCGTTGGATGCGCGGCACCTTCATTCGCACCTTCTGGTGGTTCCGCTACGCCCGCAGCGTCCTCTCACCCGTCTTCTGGATCCCCCTCATCGAACTCATCCAACTCTCACTCGCCATCTGCGCACCAATCCTGCTGCTCGCCGACCCGCGTCTACGCGACGCCGCAGGCTCTCTGCTGCTCTCCACGGTCCTCGTCGGCGTCGGCATCAATTGGCTCACATCGCTGCGCTACATCGCCCTGCGCCGTTCGGACGAGAGCGTCGCCTTCCAACTCGCCCTGGTCCTATGCTCTCCGCTGGCCGGCGCATGGCGCACCCTCGTCGTCCGCCCCATGCACCTGTTCGCCCTGGCGACCTTCTGGCGCGTCGACTCCTGGGGCACCCGAAAGAGGGGCGTGGAGGTCGCACTCTGAAACACGCTTCGCAACGACGACAGACAAACGGAACAGGCGATTCCCCCGCGTTGCGTTTGCTGGAGCTGACCGGCTTCGACAAGGGTCTCGCGACGTAGGCGGCCCGCGCCTTCAGCCAGAGGACGCAGACTCGGCAACAGGGCTGTACGGAACTGCGCCCAGCACCCGCCTCCCGCGATCGGCAGAGCGCTGGCACGGGTCAAAGAAGCTGGGCACCAACAGGGCCCGGACGGAGTGCTGGTGGACTCGTTCTGTGTGGTGGGGGCTGTATGGGTTGTTCGCGTGGGATGGATGGGCGGTTCGCGCCGATGGGTGTGGGCGGGTCGCAGGTAGGAGTGTGCCGCGAGATAGGGGCGGACCTCGTCGCCTGTCCAGGCAGGCGCGTGCCGCCGGAACTCGGTCTGAGTGCGGCCGAGCAGGTGGAACCATTCCTCCTCGGTCCAGCCCCAGAAGGTCCGGCCGGTCTCCGCGCACCGCGTCAGCAGCATCGCGACCACGTCGAGCATGGCCCGTCGGCGGTGCGGGGTGGGTGGGGAGTCCAGTGCGGCGTTGACCGCCTCCAGCGGAACCAGCAGTCGCGTGATCACGCGCCAGCCCGGCGCGGACGGGTCGTGGTACTGCAGTCGGCGGAAATTACGCACGCCCAGGTTGGCCACGGCCCTGGCCTCGGCAGGTCGCACTGCCACCGCGGCGTCGTCGCGGGGCGGGGAGATCGGCCATGACCAGCGTTCGGCCCCGTCCTCGGCGGCGATGGCCTGCAGTGGTGCGGTCACCGCGACACCTCCGCCGTCGTGCCGAGGCCGTCGGTCCGAAGTGAGCACAGCTCCTCTCGCCGCAGCGCGGCATCGTAGGCCAGGGCCAGCATCACCCGGTTGCGGACCGGCTCCTCCCGCGCGACCTGCAGGATTCCAAGCCACTGCTGTTCGCTGGGGATCCACGGCAGCTTCGTCAGCCGCGGCACCAGCCCGCGCTCCTGCCCGCCCCTCTGGCGCCCCGGGGTGTAACGGCCCCGGCCGACCGGGTTCGACTCCCGCAGGCCCTCCTCCATAAGGAAGCCGTAGAACAAGCGGACCGGCACCAGGCGCTGCTGGATGGTGGCGTTGGCCGGTCCTGCCTCCAAGTCGATCGACACCACTTTGCCCCCGACGGTGAGGCCGTGAAGTCAATTCCCTTACATAGACGACTATATGTGCACCGCTCGCGGTGACCGGGGCAACGTTCTCCCGCTCACACATCAGCAGGTACTCGGCCAGCCCGCGGGCGTAGGCGTCGATCGTCCTCGGCGCCCGACCGAGATCAGTCCAGATCTACAGCGACAGCGACAGCGCCGCCTGCTCCTGCCGGGCCCTTGCCGGAGTCATTGACCAGGTGACCGCGTTCTCCTACCGTGCCCCAAGCACGGCCATGCCCATGCCCATGCCACATTGCTCAGACGATCGACAGTCACGCGTTCGTTCTCCCCCAAGAGGAGATCCGATGACCGCTCACCATCGTCCGCGTACCCGATTACGGGCTCTGATCGCAGCGGCCTGCACCGCCGCACTCGGCGCAACCCTCCTCACTGGCACTACCCCCACCGCATCCGCGTCCACATCCGCATCGACTCCCGCACGCGCCAGCGCCCCACCCCAGGACAAGGTGGTCGGCACCTTCACCAACTGGAGCCACTACCGCAACAACTACATCAAGGACCTCCAGACCTCGGGTGCGGCGGAGAAACTGACGCACATCCGGTACTACCACGGAGTTGTCGAGAGCCGCGGCTGCTATCCCGGGGACGGGCACGCCGACATAGACATGCACCACAGCGCCGACAACAGCGTGGACGGCGTCGCCGACGTCTGGGACGGGCGAGGGTGGGGCAACTTCAATCAGTTGCGGAAGCTCAAGAAACTGCATCCCCGGCTGAAGGTCATCTGGTCGTTCACCGACTGGAACCAGCAGGCCGAACTGGGCGAGCCGCAGGAGGCCAGACGGTACGCCCGGTCCTGCCGCGCGCTGGTCGAGGACTCACGCTGGGGTGACGTCTTCGACGGCATCGATATCAATTGGCAATACCCCCACCGGGATGGCGACGCGTTCAGGACGCTGATGTCCGCGATGCGCGCGGAGTTCGGCAGTGACCTGGTCACGGCGACCATCTCCGGCGACGCCGCACCGGGCGGCGGGATCGACGCGACCGATCACGCGGAAGCGGCAAGGTACGTCGACTGGTTCAACGTAATGACCTACCGGCTTTACGGTTGGCACGAGAGCCGCGGTCCGACCGCCCCGCACGCGCCACTGCGAGCCTACCCGGGCATTCCGCACCGGCACGCGACCGTCGACGCGGCGATCCGGAAAATCAAGGACCAGGACATCCCCGCCCGCAAGCTGCTGCTCGGCATCTCCTTCGAGGGCCACGGCTGGACAGGGGTCACCCAGTCCAAGCCCGGAGGGGCCGCGACAGGACCCGCCCAGGGGACGGAGCAGCCGACCGTCGACCTCTACCGTGCGCTGAAGACCAGATGCCCGGTCACCGGGCGGGCCGGCGGGACCGCGTACGCCCACTGCGGCACCGACTGGTGGAGCTACGACACCCCAGTCACCATCGTGGACAAGGTCGCGTACGGGAAACGGCAGGGACTGGGCGGCACCTTCATCTGGGAACTGGGCGGCGACACCCGAGACGGCGAGTTGAGCAGGGCGGTCCGCTGACGCACCGGACCGGCCGAGGGTTCACCGCTCGCCCGGGACCACCGGGCACCCAGCTTGCCCATGAAACGGCTGACATGGTTCTCGCCGTCTGTGGGGACAGCCCAGCATCTCGGCGACCTCCGTGTTGTTCAGCCCGGGCCACGAGGGTCAGGACCTGGCGTTCACGCTCGGAGAAGTTCTCCGGTCCGCCACAACCGTGCGGATCGCGGTGAGGAGGTCCGTCTGCATTGGCAGTACGCGCCAGGTGGTGGCGCGTTCAGAACCGAGGTCCGCACGGTGGCTACCTCGTCGCGCCATCCCGGCATCGCGCGCGTCGCGCTCTTCCGGTGGGGTCGGGCCGGCCGGATCTGGAGGCCGGCCGGCCTGGCTGCGATCCGGACGGCACGATGAGGTTCGGTTCACGGTTGCGGATGAAGGGCACCGGCGTGTCCTTGCTGCCCATCCGCCGCGGAACCATCCGTATCTCGGACGGTCTCGAACACCAAGGCTTTATCGAACGGCGCGAGTGCTCCTCGGAAGCCCGCGGCTTCGACGCCGTCCACGCCGACGCTGGTACCAAGGCGTCCCACCTCGCGCGCAGGTCGACTCTCACCCGCCTCAGGTGCGCATTCCTCGACAAGCACTGTGGTCATGGTGACTCCGGCGCTGGCCGGCGTCGCGCATCGGATCGCATCGGATCGCATCGGATCGGATCGGATCGGATCGGATCGGATCGGAGTATGTCGCGGAGCGGCTGCATCGGCCCAGGGCGGTTTCAGTTCTGTGGGTTGCTCATCAGGCGACGAGCAACTGGACGGGAACCGCCTGGAGTTCGCGGTAGCCGGTTTCGGTGACCGTCAGGTCCGTGCCGCCAAGGAGTACAAGTCTGTGTCTCCACGGTTGTGACACCCCCGACCGTGCGCACCGCGACTGCCACCGCCACGGTCACGGTGACTGCCACCCCTGCCCCAGGGCCGGAACAGGACCGGCCGGGCACTGTCACGCCGGTCCCGGGTGCCTCCGGGGCGACCACAGACGTACCGCTGACCGATCTCACACCCCTTCAGGTCTTGACGGGGGGTGGGAGACCACATCCGCCGTCATAGGCGGCACCCGCTTCGCAACGCACTGGTCGCCGATGTCGACTCCTACGGCCGGCTCGTCCATAGCATCAACGAACGCTACAAGTCCCCCACCCTCACCGTCGGTCTCGACGACGACAGCCGCGGCCTATCCCGTCACTGTGAACTTCGGTGGCGGCGAAGATGGTGAGAAGCCTCTGAAGACTGCTACGGCACAGATCAACCGCCCGGTGTGGGATCCATGGACCTCACCGGCATCGCCATCCTCCACATCGAGAGCGGGCAGACGGACAACCCTACGGCGACCGTCGTACTGGGCGACCCCGTCCTTCAGCGGCCCTGACTCGTACGCTCCCGCCCTGGTGCCGCTTCGGAAAACGCAGCGCAATCTCGAACACCCCGCCCCACCCTGGACCGCTGAGTACCGGACACACGCCCCGCTCGTGGACGCAGTACGTTGACGCGGCGCCTGTCCGAAAAGCCCCGTTGGGTGCGGCACCCACAGGAGCAGCAGGTGCGGGCGGTACCGTGCGGGCATGATGCCGGAGGAGTACCGCGACTTCTTCACCGCGGCGGCCGGGGCCACGGGTGCTTTGGCCGGACTGCTCTTCGTCGCGATCTCGCTGGCTCCGCATCAGGGGGCCGGGACGGCGGGGAGCACGGGTTTCCGCACCTTGGCCTCGGCCGCCCTGTTGGTGTTCACCGACGCCCTGGTGCTTTCCCTGGCCGCCCTGGTGCCCGGGGTTGATCTGGGTTGGTGGTCCGCTGCCGGGGGACTCTGTGTTCTCGCCTTCGCGCTCGCCGCGCTGCGCGTTCGGGACGGCGCGGCGGGACGGCCGTACGGGCTGGCCGCCGGGCTGCTGAGCATTGTGGTCTTCGAGATCTGGGCCGGAATCCTTCTGGTGCGCGACCCGTCGGACCTCGGCGCCGTACGTGTCCTGTGCTACTTGGTCGTCGCCGACTTGATCTGCGGGATGGCGTGGGCGTGGCAGCTCGCGAGCATGCGCGACACGGGGCTGGTCGCCTCCCTGCGCCTGCTGGCCCGGGGCGAGGAGACCGCCTCCGCCACGGTCACGCGCCAAGCCCCGGACGGTCCTGAGGACGCACCCCCACCAAGTGGCTGAGCGCCTGGCACCCGACGGATGCGCGGTCGATGACGATGACACGTCAGGGCAGCCAGACCCTCACGGGATCTCCGGAAGCCTTCGCCCCACCCCACCCCGGACACACCACCGCACACCAACGACCGCGGGCGGTGAGCATCGCCCGCGGTGACGCCCCCCGGCCGTGGCCCGGTCACACGGCAACTCGCCCTTTCTACAGGGGAATTCACCAACGTTCACGGCGGGACTGTGACAAGATCCCTCGCGGACCGCGCGAAGAGCTCGCGGTGGTACGGGCGCGCAGGCGCGCGGACACCAGGGGGACAGCTCGATGGCACTGATCTTCACCGGCAGATTCAAGGACGTGGGCGCCTCCTGGGGCACCAGGGCGACCAACATCCACGACGATCCTCGTGAGGCGGAGCGATACGAACGGGTCATGGCGGCGAAGCTCCGAAAGGACACGGAGACCGTACGGGTCTTCCAGGAGGCCGAGGCCCGCTTCCGGGAGTGCGACGGGCCGGCCGGTGAGGCGGACGCCGGTTGGGGGCTGTGGCCGGAGCCCCTGGGACCGGCCGAGGCCCTGCTGCCCAAACTCGCCCGAGTGCCCCACACCGATGTGATCGTCACCGGTGTCCCCGACCGGCTCCCCGAGGGCGCGACCAGGCTGTACCGGGGCAGGCCCGGCCCGGCGAACCCGGATGATCTGACGGACCTCACGGCGGCCGGGCTGAGCACCTGGCTCACCGGGCACCCGGCCGCTGCCCTGACGCTGTACGTGACGGTGTCCGTCACCGAGCAGACCCTCCACCCGGGCGCGATCGTGGAGATCCTCAACCATGAACTGGCCGCGCACGCGGAGCCGTTCGCCGACTTCCTCGTCGCCGAGGCGAGCGCCCCCGGTACGGGCGTTCTCGGGACGGCGGTCGAACAGCACACGGCGCTGCGCACGGGAAACCCGCGCTACCGGTTGATCGGCGCCCGGTATGTGACCCGGTACGACGACGCGCATGCCTACCGGACCCGAATGGAGCTGGACCGGAACGCGCGGGCGACCCTCCCACCCGGCGTCTGACTCCCGCACCGCCCCGCCCGTTTCCTCCGGGGACTCTCCGGGCAGTGCGGCCATCCTCTGCCCCGGGGCGCGTGTGTTGCCCCGCCCAGAGCGACCGCTCACCGAGGCGCGGCGATCACGGCCCGGTGTGCAGCACGGCGAGCACCGTCTCCTCGCGGGCCGACCGGCTGCTTCGCGCGTGCCCACGGGCGAACAAACGTCTTGCATCACTCCCTGCCGCAGGGCCCGCCGCCCCACAGGCTCCGCACGAGACCTCGCCCCTGTCCACAGGTACCCGGTGGCGTCCTGGTGGCATGAGCGATGACAAGGAGCAGCGGCCGGCCCCGCGTTGTGGCAAGGTCCTTAAGGCCTCGCACGGGCGGAGCGGAACGTAGGTTCCCGAAGGTCGTCTCGTATCGCTCTGATCTGTGGTTTCACATCCGGATCCCACAGCCGTGTCATACCCCTCTGTCCCGCGGAGCTGTCGATTTCCCCGGGTGTGTCCTTGACGCCTCGTTGGCGGGCATCGGCGGGCTCCAGTACTCGCTCTGTGCACTTCTTCGCCATGGGCGGTGCTCGGCGTATTCGTCCGACTCCGGCTTGTTCACGGAGGGCGGGCGTGGGCTGGCCTCGCGTAGGGGAGAGCGGCTCGGCCGGAGCGGTAGTCCTTGGGGTCAGGCGGGTTCGCGGCCCAAGGCGGTGGCGCGCTGGTAGTACTCGTAAAGGCCGTCGAGGACGGGGTTGGCGATGGCCATGGTGTGGGTGTCGTCGCCGGTCATGGACAGGCCGCGTAGGACGACGTCGAGGCCGGGGGCTTCGGGGGCGTGGAAGCGTTCGTCGTCGATGTCGGCTTCGTGGACGATCTGCGCGATGCGCCCCAGTGCGGGGTCGTCGGTGAGGTGGTGGACGCGCAGGATGGTCTCGAAGCTGCAGTCGCCGTGGTGGTGGCCGAGTTCGGCGCCGCGCATGTCGAAGGGAGTGGCGTCGTCCGGGACGCGGGTGGGGTCGGTGACGAAGACGAACTCGGCTTCGAGGTCGATGAAGCGGCCGATCAGCCAGGCGCAGGCGGCGCGGTCGATGTGGATGCCGGCGCGGGTGGCCCACTTCATGAGGTGCTCTCTTCCGTGGTGTTGGCGGGGTGCAGGGCCTCGACGGCCCTTTCGGCGGCATGGCGGTCGGGCGGGGGGAAGTAGTCGCGCCGTTGGATGCGGCGCAGTTCGGCGCGCAGCTTGGTCAGCGCGCGCCGCCGTTCGGCGTCGTCCGTGTCGCGTGCGGCTTCGGCCTGGGCGAGGAGTTGCCGATACTCGGCTGTCCGGGTCTGGGTCATGTCCGCCACGAGCTGGTGTTCGTGGCCGGCGGCGGCCGGGTGGGCGATCCATACGGTGGCACTGCCGCCGAAGTCGGTGACCTCCTCGGCGATCCACTCCAGCTGCTCCTGGGTGCGGGCGTCGGCGGGCAGCGCGACGAGGCCGTCGCTGATCTGTCCGACACCCAGGCGCTTGAGCTTGCGCCACACAGTGATGCGCGGGGTGGAGGGCTCCCGTGGGAGGCGGTAGGAGAGCAGCACCCACTGCCGTTCGGCGGCGGGGCCGTTCACGCCCGGCTTCCCGGCCAGCCCCGCAACGAACTGTTCACGTCCATCTCGCGAGACCTCTCTTCCAACGACGCGACTCGTGATGTAACCATGGTTACACAGCAGTGGGCGGGGTGGGGGTGGGCGGTCGTGTGTGCCCGGGCCGTCCGGACCCCGGCCTCCTCGGACTGCCTCATTCAGGACGGAAGAAGTGTCGATGACCGCCACCGATCAGCCCCCCAGCCCACCGGACAACGCCGGCCGGGGCGCCATCGGCAGTGACGTCATTCCGCTGCGGCAGGCGACTCGTGCGTGGTTCGCGATCTCGTGGCAGACCTTCGGCGGTCCGGCCGGGCAGATCGCGGTGATGCAGCGGGCCCTGGTGGAGGACAAGCGCTGGATGGGCCAGCACCGGTTCAACCACGCTCTGAGCTACTGCATGCTCCTGCCGGGACCCGAGGCCCAGCAGCTCGCGATCTACACCGGATGGCTCCTCAACGGCACCCGCGGCGGATTGATCGCCGGCAGCCTATTCGTCCTGCCGGGCGTCCTGGCCCTGCTGGCGCTGTCCGCCCTCTACGTCGCCTTCGGCTCGACCACGGCTCTCGTCGGCGTCTTCGCAGGTCTGGCACCCGCCGTGGTCGCCATCGTCGTCCAGGCCGTCTCCCGGGTCGCCCAGCGCTCCCTGAGCCACCCGCTCCTGATAGCCCTCGCCGCCGTATCCTTCGCGGCCCTAGCTCTGTTCTCGGTGCCGTTCCCCGCCGTCGTAGCGGCCGCCGCCCTCGCCGGCTGGCTCATCGGCCGCCACAAGCCCGACGCCCTCAAGCCCCCCACCGGTCACGGAGCCGGCGACGGGCCGACGCCGCTGATCCCGGACGATGCCCTCCACCACGAGCAGCCCAGTCGCCGCCGCACCTGGCGCATCCTGACGGCCGGTCTGCTGCTGTGGGGCGTCCCGGTGGCCGCCGTCGCCCTACTGACCGGCACCGGCAGCGTGTTCACCACGCAGGGACTGTTCTTCTCCGGCACCGCCCTTGTCACCTTCGGCGGCGCCTACGCGGTGTTGGCCTTTGTCGCGCAGCAGGCCGTGCAGACGTACGGCTGGCTCAGCGCGAAGGAGATGGTCAGTGGCCTGGCCCTGGCCGAGACGACGCCGGGGCCGCTGATCATGGTGGTGCAGTTCGTCGCGTTCCTCGGTGCCTACCGCGACCCCGGCACCCTCGACCCCTGGGCGGCGGCCCTGCTCGGCGCCCTGCTCACCACCTGGGTGACCTTCGTGCCGTGCTTCCTGTTCATCTTCCTCGGCGCCCCCTACATCGAGCGCCTGCGCGGCAACCGCCGGATTTCCGCCGCCCTGACCGGCATCACCGCCGCCGTCGTCGGCGTCATCGCCAACCTCGCCCTCTACTTCGCCGAACACGCCCTCTTCACCGACGTCGACGCCAAAAGCTTCGGCCCGCTGCACATCGCCCTGCCCGACCTCACCACCCTGCGCCCCGCAGCCCTGGTGATCACCGTGGTCGCGGCGCTGCTGATCTTCAAGCTCCGCTGGAGCGTCCTGCGCACCCTCGGCATCTGCGCCGCCCTCGGCCTGGGCGCCGCCCTTGCCGGGCTCCCCGGCATCTGAGCCGCCAGCGGCGGACGCGGTCCACGGGCCGATCCGCGGGATCTCGGTCAACGCGACGGCCAGGTCGGGAGCAGCCATGCTGTGCCACTGTGCAGCGTGCTGTTGGTAGTGGGCCGCGGCCGCTTGCAGCGCGCTGCGGTGAAACTTGCGCTCACAGTGGCGAACTGGTCGTCGCCGAGGGCCAGAACGCGCTCCGGGTCCGGGGCGACGTCCAGTCGACCGTACCGGGTGTCGACGGCGATGCCGTAGGTCCCGCACAAGGTGCGGTAGAGCTTGCGGGCTTGGCTCGCCCGGACCACCTGCCGGAGGATCGCGGTGCTGATGGCGTCCCACAACCACGGGTTCGCCACGCGCCGCGTCGCACCGAGGGTCTCCAGGCCCGCGCGAAGCGGTGTGGGGACCGTCCCAGTAGGCACCCCGGGTCCGTGGAGACCACCGCGGGCTTCACGTCCTCAGCGCCGTGCACGCACACCGTGTGCAAGCGTTCGCGGTTCCACGACAGGGCCCAGATCCCGGACTCGGTAGCCGCGGCTCGTGCACAGTCTCCTGTTCCCGCATCGGCCCAAGTGGGTGATCGGTTGTCAGTACAGCAGGCACGCGGCGCACTCTTCCTACTCGGTACTCGGTGAGGTCGGGCGCGTCTAGCCTCTCGCGTCGCAGGGCGGGGATATGTCCAACCAGACAGAAAGGCGGGCGCCGTGCCATCCGGTGCGCGCGGGCGGCCGGTCAGACGCCTCGCCCACAGCAGCCCAGTAGAGGGGCGGCGGGCCCTGCACCAGGTGAGAGCGGAGGCTGCGAGAACCAGGGCACTCAGCCTCGCACGCATCCAGACTGCCTGCCCCGGCGTGTTCATGCGAGCCTTCGTCATGCCAGCGCCCCCGGAGCAGCTGCACCTGGCTCTTTCGCTCCCGACCCCACGGTCCGAGCCCCGCGTCACCCGTGCACGGGTGACGCCGACCGGCTGCCAGCAGCATGGTTCGCCGGCTTCGCCACACTCCTGTCAACCTCAGTTGCGCTCTTCCGGCCGAAGCTGGGCATGCGGGGCTATCGCGGATGAGAGGGCTTCGCTCCGCTGTGAGCGACAAGGGGGCTCGGGGGCTCGCCCTCCGGGCGACCGCGGGGCGGCTTGGGACGCACCGTGAGCGTCACCTTGAAGAACGGTGCGCCCATCGATCCGGTGAATCCGCCCCTGTGGTCGGCGCTTTCCCGCGCTACCCGCGCTCTTCGACGGTATGTGTGCACAGTGGTGACAGGTGAGGTACGGACGCCCTCTGCCCCACACCCTTCAGGTTAAGGAACGATATGAACGCACACCCTCGTAGCCGGGGCCGCGGAGCCCGGGCGTTGGCCACACTCCTGGCGCTTCTCGCGCTCATCGCCACCGCGGCCATGCTGCCCACGGCGACAGCCACGGCACAGGAAGGCCGTGTCAAGGGCTGGGGAGCCAATGACAGCTACCAACTCGGCGGCACCGTCACCAGCTCCAAGTACAAGCCGGTGACCATTCCAGGAGTGACCGGAGGCAGCATCGACAGTCTCGCGGCCGGCTACTTCCACAGTCTCGCCCTCCTCTCGAACGGCACGGTGGAAAGCTGGGGCCGCAACGCGGAAGGCCAGCTCGGCATCGGCAACACCGCCGCACAGGACCAAGCTTCCACGGTCACCGGCCTGCGCGGTGTGGTCGCCGTCGCCGCCGGATACCAACACAGCCTGGCGCTCCTCGCCGACGGCACCGTACGTTCCTGGGGCCGCAACACCGAGGGCCAACTCGGCGACAACACCACCACACAACGCAACAACCCGGTGACCGTCTCCGGTCTGAGCAACGTCGAAGCGATCGCTGCCGGAGCCTTCCACAGCCTGGCTGTCCTCGCCGACGGCACCGTAAAGACCTGGGGCTACAACAGCAACGGCCAGATCGGCGACAGCACTGTCACCAACCGCCTCACCCCGGTCACTGTGCCTGGCTTGGCCGGCGCCCGCAGCGTCGCCGGTGGGCACTACCACAGCCTCGCCCGCCTCGCGGACGGCACCGTCTGGTCCTGGGGTCGCGGCTCCGAGGGCCAACTCGGCGACAACACCACCACACAACGTCTCGCCCCGGTCAAGGTCGACGTCATCACCACCGCCCGCGAGATCAGCGCAGGCGTGTACCACAGCGTTGCCCGCCTCGCCGACGGAACCGTGAAGACCTGGGGCTACAACGTCCAGGGTCAGCAGGGCGACGGCACCACGACCAATCGCCCCTCCCCCATCACCCTCGACGGTGCGACCAACGTCCGTGCTCTGTCCGCCGGTGGCTACCACACCCTCGTCCTCGACCGGGACGGCAAGGTCAGCGCCGTCGGCTACAACAACAACGGGCAGATCGGCGACGGCACCACTACCAATCGCACTGCCCTCGTCACTCCGGTGAACAGTCTTAGCAGCGTCTCGCTCATCGCCGGCGGCGGAGAATTCAGCCTCGCCGGATAGCAACTCACCATCCGGGGCCTGGCCGTCCCACTCACTGCGGCCAGGCCCTTCGTCATCGGTCGTTCGGGATGCAATTGAGGAATTCCTGACGAAGGCTCGGTTTCGAGCCCTACCTCGGCGCCCCTGGGTCTACCCGGACCTGACCGCCAGTTCCACGCGCAGCACTGGCCCTTGTCCTAGAGCGCTAACACCCCCACCGGCATCAACCCACGCGTCTGGCCCAGATGCTCGGAACCGAGCCTGTTGAGCTCAACGCCAAAGGTCAGCGCATACTCGACACCTCGCAACTGTTCGCGGTCTCCGGCGAAGGCAACGGCTTCGGGGAGACCGCCACCGAGATCGGCTTCGTCCTGCTGCCCGTGGCCGTGGCCGCGTCACTGGCCGGCCCAGTGAGCGGCTGGTGACCCCGTGTACTCGGCTACGCCCTATCACCAGCCGCCTTCGAAGAAGGCGAGGAGTGCCGGTGCCGGGTCCGCCGCGGTGCTGATGTTCGCCACTGCGACCACGAGCACGCACAGCGAGAGCACCGCGGACAGAATTGCGAACGACGCCCACACGCGCCTTGTTCGTCTGTCGGACGGCTCTGTTCCTGCGAACTTCTTCCACAGCAGCACGCTGGCTCCGATGAGGACGACCGCAACGGTCGCGGCGAGCACGGCCATGGCAAGGTGATAGCGGTCGAAGTCGGAGATCATGACCTCGATGGCGGGCGGCGTCCAGTCACCCGTACCCGGCTGACCGGCCAGGTACTCTCTGATCTCGTCGAGGCTCGCACCAAGTTTTCCATGGGCCGAGGTGACTCCTAGCATCGGCAACAGCGAGGCGAACGGCGCCACCGCGCCCTGGACATTGGCCATCACCACCGCCAACGAGAACAGGCCGAGCACGGTGACCAGGACACCGCTCGACGCGAGGGCCGCGCTTCTGCTCGCCCCAGGACCACCGGCCCTCGAGAACGCCTTCCACAGGAGAACACCGAGCGTGATGAGCACGATCGTCAGCAGTGCGGCGATCACGGCCTTTGCCACGTGGTAGCGGAACCAGTAGTCGACCACTGTCTTCAGTTCCGGCGAAAACTCCCGGTCGCCGGAGGCCCAGTACACGATGAACGCCTCGCGGACGGCTCGGGAGAGTTCGTCCCTATCAGAGAGATCGTTGCCCGCGCTGCTCGCCGCCAGCATGCGCGGGGCGAGGACGAAAGCGGCGGCGAGGGCCACGGCAAGGACGCTGAGCAGGGCGGTTGCGCGACCGGGGAGATACGCGAATCGCGACGGGGCTATCGAGTTGGACAAGGCGTTCCTTCGGCTCGACCGGGTGCGGAGATAGCAGACGTCGTGCTGTCGTCATGCCGACCACGGTTGCGCACCGACGCCCCCAGATCACCGGAGCAGGCCGGACGATCGGGGTGTGGCAGGCCCCCACCCCGCCCCTGGGGCAGGCCTCCGCCGGGGCGGGAGCCCGGACGCCCACACCGACCGAACCCGGGTTGCCGTCAGCCCCTGAGATACGTCAGGACGGCCAGTACCCGGCGGTGCCGGGCGTCGTCGGGTGGCAGACCGAGCTTGGCGAATACGGTGCCGATGTGCTTCTCCACGGTGCTGGCGGAGACCACGAGCCGCTCGGCGATGGCGGTATTGGAGTGACCTTCGGCCATCAGCGCCAGGATCTGCCGTTCCCGTGCGGTGAGAGCCGCGAGGGCACTTCCTCGTCGGCCGGTCAGCAACTGGGCGATCACCTGCGGGTCGAGAACCGTCCCGCCGTACGCGACCCGGCCCAGTGCATCGAGGAACTCGTCGACCCGGGCGACCCGGTCCTTGAGGAGATAGCCGATCGCGCCACAGCCGTCCACGAGCAGCTCGCCCGCGTACGAAGTCTCCACATACTGGCTGACAATCAGCACCGGCGTACCGGGCAGGCGAACGGCGATCGCCGCGCGCAGTCCCTCGTCCGTGTGGGTCGGAGGCATCCGAATGTCAACGATCGATGCATCCGGGCGGTGCTCCAAGACCGCCCGAACCAGGGAAGGACCGTCGCCGACCGCGGCCACCACCTGGTGGCCGTCCTCAACGAGCAGACGCGCCAACCCCTCGCGCAGCAGAACCGAGTCATCGGCCACGACGATCCGCAACCCTCCCCCGGCAGTCGGATCCCTTGCCGGTTCGGACGCTGCCTCGTACGGGGTCAGCATGGCAGCTCCCCGGTGATCGTGGTCGGGCCACCGCGCGGGCTGCTGATCCGCAACCGGCCGCCGAGAGCGAGCAGCCGATCCTCCAGCCCCCGAAGACCGTGCCCCTTTTCCAGTGCCGCGCCGCCCGCTCCATCGTCCCTCACCCATACCCTCAGGATGCCCTCCCGGTGGCGTAGCCCGATCACACACCGCTGCGCGCGGCTGTTGCTTGGCCGCGTTGGTCAGGGCTTCCGCAACCACGAAGTACGCGGCGGTCGCGACCGCGTCCTGCGGCCGGCGGTCCAGAGGAGCGGCATCGAGTTCCGCGAAGGTGGTGGAGCGCGCGGCGAGGGCGGCGAGTGCCTCGTGCAGACCGCGGTCGACGAGGATCGGCGGAGCGATGCCGCGCGAGAGCGCCCGTAGCTCGTCCAGCTCCTCCTGGGTCTGGAGGATCGCGTCGGCGAGGGCCTCGCGCGCTGTCTCCGGCCGTCGGTTGAAGTGGTGCCGGACGCGACCGAGTTCCACCGTCGATGTGAACGCCACCCACTCGTCGCCACCCTCCTCGTCGCCGTCGTCGTCGGCCAGGTCATCACAGTGGGATCCGGCGCCCAGGAGACCTGGATCCGGCCCTCCTCCACCTCGACCACCCAGCCGAGGAGCTCCCTGCCGAGGAACTCCCTGCCGTCCCGGAGCGAGAAGCCGACTTTGTCGGAACTCTCCACACAACGGACGAAGTAGCCGTGCAACGCGAGGAGTTCGGACACCCACCGAGCCTACTCACACTGGTAGGGACGCGACCGGCCGCCCCAACGGCCTGGTGCAA
Source organism: Streptomyces sp. NPDC005963 (assembly GCF_040638655.1). Taxonomy (NCBI): domain Bacteria; kingdom Bacillati; phylum Actinomycetota; class Actinomycetes; order Kitasatosporales; family Streptomycetaceae; genus Streptomyces; species Streptomyces sp. NPDC005963. Next base: position 738,656 of record NZ_JBEXVD010000001.1, read on the forward strand.
ACGCAAACCGCCTGGAACACCCCGTACAACGCGCTCGCCGCACACCGTCGGCATCGCCCAACGGCGGGTCCCCCGTACGAGGGCGGTCGCGTTCCCAATACTCCTGTGCCGTTCGGTCTTGGAATCTGGCGACGGCCGGCGATGCGGTTTTGCCGACGCCGAGCGCAACGGCTCGATCCAACCGGACGGATTCGGCGGCATTCTGCTTCGGTGCCGGACCGCCAGGCCATCTCAGTGATCTTCCGCGTGGTGCTGGCTGCCGCTCAAGGGATTCCCTTCCCCCGGCCGTTATGGTCAGGACGTTCGTGTTGGCTCTGGATGTTCCCCTCAACACCCCCGTTGGGCTGCACCGGAAGGAGCTCACATGCACGAGTGGAGCCTCAGCAGACGCACCCTTCTCACCACCACTGCGGCAGCAACCGCCACTGCGGCGACCGGCGCGGGCGACCGGCGCGCCTTCGCGGCGAACGTGCGTGGTGGATCGGAGCGCGGGCTCAAAGCCCTCATCGCACGCATGAGTCTGCAGGAGAGGGTCGGACAGCTCTTCGTGTCGAGGGTATGGGGGCACTCCGCCACGCAGCCCAACCAACTCTGCGCCGACCTCAACGTGCGTGACTTCGGTGTCCGCTCGGCGAACGAGGTAGTCGGCAAGTACCACCTCGGCGGCATCATCTACTTCTCTTGGGCCGACAACGTCCGAGACCCTCACCAGATCGCGGACCTCTCCAACGGCATCCAAAGCGCCGCGCTCGCCCAGCCCGCGCCGGTACCCCTGCTGATCTCCGTGGACCAAGAGCACGGCGCGATCGTCACCCGGATCGGCAAGCCCGCGACCCAACTGCCGGGTGCGATGGCCCTGGGCGCTGCGGAGTCACCCAGCGCCGCCAGGGAGGCGGCGCGGATCGCGGGGGCCGAACTGGCCGCCATGGGGGTCTTTCAGAACTTCGCACCCGTCGCCGATGTCAATGTCAACGCGGCGAACCCCGTCATCGGTATCCGTTCCTTCGGGTCCGATGCCGACGCGGTCGCCCAGCTGGTCGCCGCACAGGTCCGCGGGTATCAGGGCGCGGGCGTCGCCGCCACCGCCAAGCACTTTCCCGGCCACGGGGACACCAGTGTGGACAGCCATACCGGCCTCCCCCGCATCGACCACACCCGCGAGGAGTGGGACCGGATCGACGCACCGCCGTTCCGCGCTGCCATCGCCGCCGGGATCGACTGCATCATGACCGCGCACGTCCAGGTGCCGACACTGGACCCGAGTGAAGATCCGGCCACTCTCTCGCACGCCATCATCACCGGCATCCTCCGCAAGGAACTGGGTTACGACGGTGTTGTGACCACCGACGCACTCAACATGCAGGGCGTACGGGACAAGTACGGTGACCACCGGGTCCCCGTGCTCGCGCTGAAGGCGGGCGTGGACCAGTTGCTCTACCCTCCGGATCTGTCCCTCGCCTGGAACGCTGTCCTGGGAGCCGTCAGGGACGGCGAGATCTCCACCGGCCGCCTTGACGAGTCGGTCCTGCGCATCCTGCGGCTGAAGGAGAAGCTGGGACTGTTCCGCGATCCGTATGCCTCCCCCCGGGGAGTGGAGCGTACGGTCGGCACCCAAGGCCATCTCGCTGCCGCCGCCCGGATCGCCGACGGCGCCACCACGCTGCTCCGCAACAATGCGGGGCTGCTGCCATTGAGGCTGGGTAGAGGGAATGACCTCCTGGTCACAGGCGCTGACCCGGCCTCCCCCACTGGGACGTCCGGACCACCAACCGCTCTGCTGGCGAGAACCTTGGGCGAACTGGGCTTCACCACCACGGCCCTGTCCACCGGCACCGAACCCACCGAGGCGCGGATCGACGACGCGGTGTTGGCGGCGAGTGGCAAGGACGCGGTGATCATCACCACTTACAATGTCTCCGCCGAGAGCAGCCAGCGCACTCTCGTCGCCCGACTTGTCGCCACAGGGCTACCCGTGGTCACCGTCGCCATCCGTAACCCCTACGACATCGCCCACCTCGACGGTGTCGGTGCGGCGCTCGCCTCCTACGGCTGGAGCGATGTCGAACTGGAGGCCGCCGCGCGGGTCATCGCGGGCCGGGTGAAACCAAGAGGCCGACTCCCGGTGCCCGTCCAGAGCGCCGCCGACCCGACGCAGCTCCTCTACCCTGTCGGGCACGGGCTGACCTACGAGTGAGCTGCGGTGAGGGCACGCCGCGACCCGTCTCCCGGGCGCATCAAGTCAAGGAGCCTTGATGACCACTGCCCTCCCCTGCCCCACCGGGAAGTGCACCTGACCTCACACCCCTGAAGGCCCCGCACCGACCATTTCCGCTCGGCCGAGACGCCGATGCCCCAGAGCCCGGTGCCCGGCACGGTGCTTGTGCAGAACCAGTTGACGAGCGGCACCGCGGTCATGCCGTCATCCTCCGGGGGCGTCTATCGGTTCGCGAGACGGCGGCCGTCCCGAGGAGACGTACCGCAGTCAGATCCTGCCGCCCGTGAGCCGGGTCAGCGGACCGCGATGGCGGGGGGCCATCCTGCGACCCAGCGCGTAGGCACAGCCGAGCGCCGCGAGCGAGGCGACAGAGACCCCGCCGCTCAGCGCCTTCCGTGCACCGATGGCGGACCACACCGTCCCCGCAGGCCCGACGGCACCGCGCAGGGCGTGCAGGGCCACCTGCGTCTTCTGCGTGAGGGGAGCGGGTACCAGGGCCAGCGCCCCCTGGACCTCGTCCGGGGTCTCGGCCGCCTTCTCCGATTTCGCGGCGGAACGGGAAGATCGGCGGGTCTGGTTGGAGTTGGTCTTCTGGGAAGCAGTCATGGTGATCGTGTGGCCGTCTTTCATGGGGTCAAACCTGTGTCTCCGGAGCCTGCCGAGGGAGCCGAGATCGACCTTGAGTCCTGCGGTTCCAGCCCAACACGGCCACACAGCAGCCCCGAAGACACCGGCGGACCGCTGGCCCGAGTCTGCGGCCGATGCCGCAGGCCACACCAGCCACCGGCATCCGTCAAGCAGCATCCTCACAGCTCAGCGATCCCTTCCCCGGGCCCCGTCCACGACCTTGTGGTCGAACGTGTTCATCCGTCGGCTCTCGAGCGCAGGCAGGAGATGGTGTTTCAGCAACGAGTCGAGATGCCGTACAGAAGAGGCAGCCAGGCCGCGTTGGCCGTCTTTCCACTCAGCGACGTAGTCTTCGAAACGCATCGCCCCGAACTGCGCGATGCGGTCCGCTCGCGATTGGTTTCGGGACGCTGCCTTCCACGCGTCGAACAGTTCTTTCAGTCGGCGGATGGCCTCGTCCTGAGTGCTGAAACCTGATTCTTCAACCTGCCGTCCGGCTGAGGTCCGGTACCGGATCCTGAATAGGTGAGGGCGGACCAGTGTTCGCCGTCCCCAAGAACTGCGACCTGACATCGAGCAAGACCTTCAGCGAAGGGGGCCAGGTCTTCGGCGACGTAGTCCTCGCCACCGCCATCATTGTCCGACTCCTCCATCACTGCGAAGTGATCTCCATCAACGGCCCCGGCTACCGGCCCAAGAACCGTCTCAAGGCAATCGAGCGTGACATCGACGTGGCCTGACAACCACGTCACTTACGGCGGCCGAGCACGTGATCAGTTGTTGATCACCCGCTGAAAGATCTCGGAGAACTCGCCGTTCTCAATCAGTCCGGCGATCACGCCGGTCATGTTGTCGATGCCTGGATCTCTGACCATCAGGCCGTACGGACCCAGAAGTACCGGCCCCTGAGGGCCTCGTCGGTCCCCGCCCGGGGTCTCATCAGGCGCCCGACTTCCGCAACGGTGAACACGGTCGCGGCCCAACGAGACCCATCCTCCAAAGTCACGAAGACATCGACGTTGCAGACCTCGTCCTAATCCTCGCCGTCACTCGGCAGGAACGACGCCTGGAAGCCCTCCATGCGGACCCGATACCAGGGCTCGTCCTACCCTCGCTTGATCGGTTCAGACGATGTGCTGTGAGTCATCGCGCGAGTGTCCCCGGTTTGGGGCATCGATCTCAAGCGAGATCCTGTGCCGTGCTACCGCTGTGGTCAGGCCTGGAGACGTTCGTCGTACGCAACTGGGGAGAAGTGGTCGGGTGGTCCTGGGCTGCGATGCCCGGGGCCACCCGACCAGAAAAAGTTCGTACGCCCGACACTGCTGCCCGATGCGCCGCGTCGACCCAGGATGCTCGCCCGGCTCAACGAGCTGGAAGCCGACCTACTGCACCGCCGACAGCAAGCCGAAGCCGAGGGCTGGATCGGTGAGGTCGATGCCCTCGACCTCACCCTCACCTTCCTTCCGCGCCAAGCGCGACGAGACCCAACGCTGAGCACAACGCTCGGCTGTCCACCTCGGCATCCCCGCACGCCGCCATCCGAAGGAGTCCGAATGACCTTCCTCAGACCGATGCTCGGAAGCAGCAGGCTGTCACCGGAGGAGGACGCTCACACCCCGCTCCTCGAAGATCTCCAGGAGCAGGTCGAACAGCGCAACCTCGCGATCGCCAGCTGGCACGCGCTCCACCAACCGTGCTCTGGCCTCGGTCGACGACTCCCAGTACAAGGTGAACGGTGTGGTGGCGCCCCAGCCGCCGCTCAGACAGTCGTCCAGAGCGTCGAGGTTCCAGCCGAAATATCCTCCGGGTCCGTTGATGGCCTCACCGATCGCGCAGTAGAAGGTGTCCCGGTCAACGACGTGTCGGCCATCCAGGGCGAACACCTGGCCTGCAGGCGCATCGGGCCTCCCCTGACGTTGGTACTCCCGGGACCACAGGGCTACCGACAGCCACGCGTGTCGGTCCTCGGGTGCGAGTTCGTGCCACATTCCGGTGTGGTTCAGGTGACCGGTGCGGACCAGCTCCCACGGTCGTCCTGCTCCAGGAAGGGCGTTCTCGCACCAGAGCGTCACCGTGAGGTCAACGAGGCCAGCACCGCCGGCGGAGGGCTTGACGTGGATGACGGTGACCTCGTTGACGAAGTAGGAGCCCATGGTGGCACCGTCACCGTCGAGGAGCTCGAACCAGGCGTTCCCCGCCACGGCACGACGACTACCGACGTGGTCAACGCACCGCAGTAGGCCACCCTGCGGGAGGCAACCCGCGAGGTGCACTCGGCGGGCGCCTTCCTCATCCGGCAGGGGCGTGAACAACCCCTCCGCTTCCTGAGCAAAGCCCCAGAAGTCGCTGTCGTCATCGTCCGAGGTCAGCGCGTACTTCTGCCCCTCGCCGCCCCGCCCTGGTACTCGCATCGCACCCCCATGGAAAGCGCTGATCTTACCGACGCGCGGGGATCTGCCCTGAAGTCGCCGGCGCCGCCGCCACCCCAGAACGACAACGCTCGTCGGCACCGTAGGCTCAGTTCATACCGACCGAGGAGAGCCCGCAGAACACCGTCGAACACTGGTAGGACTGCACGGACGCCGACAACTTCCTCGAGCAGATCCGCTTGAGGCCTGGCATGTGGCTGCCCGGTGGCTCGCTTGAGTAACTCCAGGCCATGCTTCTCGGGTACCAGGTCGCCGTCAGCGTCCACTCAGCCAATGAGAATTTCAGCTTCTGGAGGTTCAGCCAGTGGCTCAAGGAACACCTCGGCAACTGCGTGTCATACGGCTGGGCAGCCGGCATCGAGCGCAGTACCCCCGAAGGCTCAACTCCCGTATCAGAGTTCTCTCGGCTCCTGGACATCTACCGGAGCGAGTCCGACTCAAACCAACTCTGGTTTACAGCCCGCAGTGCAGTCAGCCGCGGGCAGGCTGTGCCCCCAGTCACCACAGACGCCGGAGTAGAAGAAGCACGACGGCGCAGCTCAAGCGGGTAGCGGGAAGAGCGTGCCATGGCTCAATTCCATTCACGGAATCGAGTCTCCACCGAGCCCGGAACGGTTACTCGCAGTTCAGGACGAGGGCGCGTCTAGGTTCGGCTTCCGCCTCACCTCAGTCACGGACACGCTCTCGTCTTCGGGGGCGCCGAAGGGTTCCGCGATCACGCCTGTTCCGGTGCCGATGACTTCCACGGCCAGGCCGGAGCCCATGAACCGAAGGTCCACTCGGGCGCGCGGGTCGCCGCCGAGGTCGGGCATCTTGTGGATGCGGTCGGTACGGTATCCGGCGGCGATAATGGTCTGCTGAAGTGTGCTGTAGGTGGTGTGCGGCTCTCCGGCTGCTTTGGTCGTCAGGCGCTCGGCGTGCTTGGCGGCGGCGCACTTTTCGATTTCGCCGAGTTCGACTTCCTGTGGTGGGCCGGACTGCATGGGCTTGTCGGGCGTCTCACCTGACTCATCGACGGAGATGGGTATGTCGCCGTTCGCGTCAGGTGTCCCGGCGGGCTTGTTGGTGCGGGGGGCTACGCCGCTGGGGATGCCGCCGGGCAGTGTCCCGGGATCTGGTGCGGCGCCGCTGCCGCTGGTGGCGTCGGGGGAGCATTGGCGCGCGAACTTGTTGAGGATGTCGAGGAACTGCTTTTCGGTGGGCTGCCGGGCGGGTGAGGCGGAGACCTGGGAGCCGACCGGGGTGGTGGATGTGGATGAGGCTGTCTGGGTGCCGCAGCCGGTCAGGGCGAGGGATCCCGCAGCCGCTATGACGACGGACGCAGTGAAGCGAATTGATGGCATAGATAGATCTTTTCCGCACGCTCACATGGGGCGCATGAGCATGCGTACTCACAGCTTGGTCACGGGCCAAAAGTAGTCGTCGAGATCTGTGGACCAATTGATCTCAGTCTCGTTGTGATGGCTTGATTTCGACGAGTTCGGTTGCGAAGTCGTCATCGTTCTCCAGGAACGGCCCCGGCGTAGTTCCGCTCTGCCCGGTTTCAATATGGTTGATGAGATGTCGTAAACGGCGCAAGCGTCCCGTGGTGGAGGAGGTCGCGGCGGACGTGGGCGATGCCGGCTCGTCCGGCGAGGGGGATCGAGCTGAGGGCCAGGTTGTGGAAGCCGGCAGTCGCCCGCGGAGCCGTACCGGTCCCGACCTGAGAGTCGTCCTCGTGGAAGGTGACGTCCGGGTCAGATCAGGCGGGCTTGGTGCTGATCATGACGGGGTGGTTCTCCTGCCGGTGCCCTCTCGGGCTCACCCGCCGAAGCGGGAAGTCTCACCCGAGGCTGACAGAGAGGGATCCGATGACCGCAAGTCCCCGACCGTCGCTGTCGTCCTCGGCGAACGCGGGGGTACGGCCGCCTGCACGGTCGCCGTACGCGCTGAACACGTCCAGCGCGCCACGGCGACGGGCTGGTACGGACGGGCGACCTGCGGCGGTGAGCGGCTGGCGAGGTGAGGCGTGGGCAGTCGGGCGGAACGCAGAGCGGCTTCAGACGAGAGTTGCATCGCCGGGTGATGAGCCTGGGGCGGGGGTCGGGTCCCGGGAGCGGGGCTGAGGTGTCCCTGTTTGCTCAGGGGCGAGGGCCGGCGACCGGACCGCCGGGAGACGGGGAGCAGTGAGCGGGAAGGCGGCGTCCTGCACCACCCCGGAAGGCAACGGCAACGGCAACGGTCGGGCGCGGCCCGTCCCACGGCCGCGCCCGACCGTCATGCCGCCCGGCCTTCCCGGATCTTCCGGCCGGAACGGCGTCCTACTCCGCGATGTCGATGTGCATGTTGAAGCGCACACCGTTGATCTTGACCAGTATGTTCCCCTGCACCTTCCGCTTGGCGAGCGTACCGCCGACCGAGCCCTTGCCGAGCGCGGCCTTGTCCTGCGGGGGGTGGCTGACGAAGTTGGTGTAGATACCGCCCCCGGCGAGCCCGGCGGCCTGTGTCCACTCGCCGCGCAGCTCGTCGTAGGCGTCCGCGTCCATCGGGGAGCCGCCGAGGCCGAGGTTGACGCGCTCCCCGCCGAGATAGGCGGCGGCACACTGCTTGAGTATCGTCGGAACGAGCGTGTCCTTCAGGCTCCAGTGCTTGCCCACCGCAGCGATCAGCCCGCTCGCGTCCCCGTCGAGCGTGGCCTTGCGGGCGTCCCTCGCGCCGGATTTGACCAGCTCAGCCTTGTCGCTGTCGATGGTCTTGCGGGCCTCTTCGAAGCCGTACTTCTTGTCCTGCGCGATCCGGATCGACGAATCCCACTGGGTGGGGTTGATCCACTCGGGGTCGAACCCGATCGTCTCGCAGTACTCCCGCAGGTGCCGCTCGGCTTCTTCCGCGGTCTCGGCGTACTTGGGCATAAGTCCCCCTCGGCTCATGACTGTTGCGCTGCGCGGTACCGAAAGTGCCATGCGCAGACGGGTCCGTCAGCCGTTCGGGCAAGATCGGGAAGCGGGTCTATGGATGGGGCCGCTGGTGCACGGGGGGACACACCAGCGGCCCGGCGACTCGCACATCAGACCGACATTCGCCTACAGGTTCTACACGTCGGCGCGGTCAGAAATCCGACTCCCGGTCTACTGCCAGGGCCTCGGTGTGCCCCGGCAACGGAGCCGCCGGCTCGTACAGCTCCGTGTCCCGGAACCCGGCCTTGGCACCTGCACCGGCTCGTTAGCCAGGCAGCAGCCGAGCTCATGGCCGTCAAGGGGAGCGGTGCCGAGACCGTCGCAGCTCTACTCATCGCCGTCGGCGACAACCCCGAACGGGTCCGCTCCGGGTCGGCTTTCGCCCATCTCTGCGGCGTCGCCCCCATACCCGCCTCTTCAGGCAAAACCAGCCGCCACCGTCTCAACCGCGGAGGTGACCGGCAGGGCAACCACGCCCTCTACATGATCACAGCCACCCGCATGGCCTGGGAAAAACGCACACACGCCTACGTCGCTCGCAGGACAGCCGAAGGCAAGACCAAGACCGAGATCATCCGCTGTCTGAAACGGCACATCGCACACGAGATCTATCGCCTGCCCATCCCCCGCGTCCCGACCCAGCCGCCATCCCAACAGGACCTGACAACCGCAGCCTGACCATCCTTGACAGCTATAGGAGCATCGGCAAAGTCGAGCGCTTCAACCGCAACCCTCCTCGACGAGTGGGCCGAACAACGTCCCTACCACTCGAACCGCGAGCGGACCCAAGCGTGAAGGCCTGTGGAAACCTTCATCACCTGGTCCAGGCTGGACAGCGCCATCTGTAGAGAGGAAGGCAAGGCCGCCAGTAAACGATGCACCTTCTCGGTCCGCGTTCCCGTCGGTGTCCGGAGTGGGCAGGAGATCCGACTCAGAGAACCTGGCGCGGCGCTACTGTGTTCAGATCTTCATTCAAGGGAGTCTCCATGCGTCCTCTGTTACTCCGTCTGGCCATCGTTCTTTCCCTAGTCCCCCTTGCTGCGTGCAGCGACAGCTCGCCTGCCAGCGATGCGGTGTCATCCGCGCGTAAGTCTCCGGTCGCCAGCACACCACACCCTGCCAATACCCCGACTCTCTCCGCGGATGACCAGGTCAAGCTCGTCGCATGGTTCGAGGAGGGTCGTCACAAGCAGGGGATGGGCGTCCTCGACCGCGATCTCGGCAACTTCAAGCGCAGCGTGGCCATTGCCCCCAGCACGCCTGCCGACTTCAGGAATGTCCATTCGGCCTGCAGAGACCTTGACCATGACCTCAGTATCATCAAGGATTTTGAGCCGATTCCCGACCCGCCCACCCAGGCACTGTGGTCCTCGGCGCTCACGAACCTGCGGCAGGGCGCGACCCAGTGCCTCACCGGTTCCACCGCCAACGATGCCACCCAGGTCACCAAGGCCAAGATCGCCCTCATGAAGGGTGACACCGACTACTCGGCTGTCATGGCCCGGCTGGGCAAGGCTCTTGGCGTCACCCCCACCCCCACATCCAGCTGAAGCCTCCTCCCTCTGCGCTTTGGCCCGCCTCCAGCAGACCGTGGTGCAGCCGACCCCCGGCGGGTATCCGATGGTCCAGGCCGACAAGGAGGACGGCGAGGATCTTCGGGCTGCTCAAGCTCGATGTGCTGGGGGTGCGGATGCAGTCCGCGATAGCGCACGCCGTCGCCGAGGTCCACCGGTCAACTGATGCTCAGCTTCTGCCTGGACCTTTCCTTCGACCACCTCACTGAGAAGCTCAACGAGGTCGTGACGGAGCACATGGATAGCGTCTTCCGCCACCCCGGAGAATTGAATTCGGCAGAGGATCATATGACCCAGTGGCTGGCAGCGATCCGGGATGCAGCAGGGAGGTAGCGCCGCCGATCAGGAGCTCCTGCGGCGATCTACACAGAGCGGTTGACGGCTCATGCCGGCATGGCTTCGTTGGGCGCGGGACGGGCAGCAACTTCACTGTATCCATCCGCTTAGAGTGGCTTCCATGAGTGATCGTCGCGGACCACGGGAAGTCTCGCCGGTGCTGTTGGGTGCGGGTGGAGGTGAGGGCGACTGGCTGCCTGTCACCGCGGGTGAGTCGGGAGCCGCCGTCTTCCGCAGCGCGGACGGTACCCGGTACGCCAAGTGCGTAGTGGCAGCGGAAGCTGCTGGCCTGGAGGCCGAGCGCGACCGGGTCGCGTGGCTCAGCGATCAGGGCGTCCCCGGGCAACGGGTGCTCGGCTGGCGCTCCGGCGACGCGGGGGCCTGCCTGGTGACCAGTGCCGTCGGCGGCGTACCCGCCGACCAGGTGTCCGCCGCGGACCTACGAGCCGCCTGGGGACGCATCACGGACGCGGTCCGCGGGCTGCATGACGTGCCCGTACAGCGGTGCCCGTTCAGCCGGGACCTGGACGCGATGGTCACCACAGCGCGCGACGTTGTGACCCGTGGCACGGTGAACCCGGAGTTCCTCCCTGTCGAGCAGCAGCACACGCCGGCCACGGAGCTGCTGGCCCGCCTCGTCCCGCAGGTCACGCGGCGACGGGAACAGGAGGCTGCCGACACGGTCGTCTGCCACGGAGACCTGTGCCTGCCCAACGTCATCCTCGACCCGCAGACCCTGGATGTGGCGGGTTTCATCGATCTGGGCCGCCTCGGCCGAGCCGACCGCTACGCCGACCTGGCCCTGCTGCTCGCCAACGCGCGGGAGACATGGCCGGACGAAGAGCGGGCACAGGACGCGGACACGGCGTTCGCCGAGGGGTACGGCATCTCCCTCGACCACGACCGCCTGCGCTTCTACCTCCACCTCGACCCGCTCACTTGGGGCTGAGCGGCGGTCAGCCCGCCCAGTCCCAGTCGCCATCCCACCGCTGCCCCGACCGCGATCGCCGGGCCGGAATCGGCAGGCACGGCAGCTCGGCAACACGGTGTTCAGCAAAGGCCCCTCGGCAATGCGGCTGGACGCCGGCCGGTCAGGCCGCAATCGGCAGTGGGGAGGGGACAGCAGCGGTTGGCCGCGTTGATTTCCTGGTGGGTTTGCGGGTGAGGCGGCGGGTCAGCAGGGTGATAGATGCCCAGGTGATGAGTGGCGTGCGGTCGTTCGTGGTCACGGCAGGGACGGCGGGCCCGCATGATCCACGACAGCGAGCGTTCCACCGCCCAACGGCGGGGCAAGCCGAAGAGGCCTTCGGTGTCGGTGGCCGGCGCACGGTGGGCGCCTCGCGGCGGGTGGGGGCCTCAGCCCGGGCCGCCGTCCAGCTGAGAGTATGCCGAGGCGCCTGGGTTCCCCCGGCCGCGGGACCGGGCCGTCGCACAGCCCCGGGCACGACCGGTTCGCTCCTCCGTGGGGGGGCGCCCTGGGGTGTCCAGGGGTACGGGTGCCGCCCTGACCGACACGGACGGACCGGGACGAACCGCGCGGCGGGGGTTAGCGGTGGCGGTCGAGCAGGTTGACCGCCGTGTCGAACGCGGAGTCCCGGTCCGCGGCGGTGACGCTCCCAACCAAGGCATCACCGCCGCCGGACAGTGCATGTACGAAATTGCCCACACGGTTGTTTCTGCACTTGGCTGCTCGCCGGCGTTGGGTTTTGTCCACTCCGGCAACGAACGCTCCTTCGTCGTGGACGTGGCCGACCTCTACAAGACCGACGTCGCGATCCCAGCAGCTTTCGATGCTGCTGCCGAGGGCGAAGAAGACGTAGCCTCGCGCACCCGCCGGGCCCTGCGAGACCGAATCAACGAAACGGGCCTGCTGAACCGCTGCGTACGTGACATCAAACAGCTCCTCTCCTACGACGGCACCCGCGAAGCGATAGAGGTTCGGGGTCAGATGATCCTGCAGTCCGACAGTGGTCTACACGTCCCGAGTGGCCGCAACTACGGGGACGAGCCCATCTGGTGATCGTCATCATCCTCGCCAACTGCCCGTCAGGACTGCGTGGCTTACTCACCCGCTGGCTCCTTGAGATCTCTCCCGGCGTCTTCGTGGGCACCCCATCAGCGCGTGTACGCGACGTTCTCTGGGCGGAAGTTCGTGAGTACGTCAACCAAGGCCGTGCCCTCCTGGTACACCAGACTGACAACGGGCAAGGCTTCACCTTCCAGACCCACGACCATGCTTGGCACCCCACCGACCATGAGGGCCTCACCTTGATCCAACGTCCAAACCTCGCAGCACCACAGGAAGGAGCCCGGGAGCCCGTATCACTCAGAAACCCCGCTCAGGTTGGAGCAACGCTGCCAAGCGGCGGAGATTCGGGGGACGGTAGAGATGACTCATGAATCATTCGACCCAGAAGATTGCCATATGACCGCTAGGTCGCAATCTGCAGTAGTGAGTAAAAACAGGCTCTGCCCAACATAGAACCACAGGTGGGCAAGTGTGGTCCCCGCGCATGCGGGGGTGTTCCCACGACGGCAAACCGGGCCTATCGCGCTCTGAAGTGGTCCCCGCGCATGCGGGGATGTTCCCAGCCCGCTATGCCCAGCCCGCGGGGAGGCTCGGTGGTCCCCGCGCATGCGGGGATGTTCCCCCCAACTCCGGTGCCTCCGATGGCGGGAACACGTGGTCCCCGCGCATGCGGGGATGTTCCCGGGCCGACGTTTGGTGACCTGGGGGGCTCCTCGTGGTCCCCGCGCATGCGGGGATGCTCCCTGCATGACCGGCGTCTACTCGCGGATTGGTAAAGATCCCAGGCAGGTCATTCATCCAACTTTAGGAAGAGTCCGAAGAGACGAATACGTCGCTCATGTCCTTTTCATAGACGCAACGGAAGTTGCCACCCTGAGGCGCCTGCAGCCGAAGCGCACAAATCCCCCTACAGTGCCGCCTGCCCCCGAAGGATGTGACTTCTCCCCCAGCCTGGAGGGCTGCCTCGGGCCCACACCCGACCCGCCAGAAAGATGTCACCCCCACCGGACACCGCCGAGCCGCCATAACCACCACTGTCCTGAGCGCCCTCGTCGCAACCCTGTATCGCTGTTCCCCGCCCCTGAGCCCCCAGCCCAACCAGCAAATGAGGCCACATGAATGCGTACGGCCGGCGCAACATACCGACGGTTCCACGGTTCGCGAAATCGGGAACCGCCGGACTATTGATTCCTCCACCGCCACGTCCTGTCCAACCACGCCGACACGGGACATCGCACCGCCACAGACATCCGCCCCGCCCAGGGGCACGCCCCATTGCCGCATGCCAGCCGCGCCCTCCCTATGCCGCGGCGTAGCCGAGGACAAACAGGTCCCGGGCCCGCTCCAGTTCGCGCTCGGTGCGCAACTGCACCTCCAGGTCGCCAGTTCCGTGATGGCCAACCTCAGTCACATCCCGGGTGAAGTCGGGCACGAGGTCCACCTCCTTCGAATGCAGCCTCACGTAGACGAGAACCTTCGTCTGCTGCGCCGGCGGGACACAAGCGACGTTCCGCAGCCACCGGTAGGGGGTGTACTGCTTCTGCCCGCACCGCCACATCGCCCCCAGCCCGAGCAGCACCTCGCCCAGCACCGCGGACAGATCCGCCATCGTCCCCTCGGCCGCACCACGGCCCGGCGACATCCCTGGCTTGGAACCCGCACCCCGCGTGGCGGGGCGTGCCGACGTGCCCCGAAACGGGCGACCGTCTCCAGGGCGATGTGGTCGTCGCCGTAGAGCCGGTAGCGGACCAGATCGATACTGCGCCGATGCTCACGCACAGCGTGCACGTCGTAGCGGGTTAAAACCACCAACCACACAGATGACGCGGGGCGCGCTCCACAAGATCTGCCCGGCGGCCTCGGAGCCGAGCCGGTCGCGCACCAGGCGTTAAAACTCCGCTTTGTGGTCCATCAGCCAGGCCAGGTAGAACAGGCCTTGGTGGATGACACCTGCGTCCGTCGCCCGCTTGTACTCGACAATCACCGGCGCACCGTTCTCGTCCAAGCCGAGCGAGTCGATCCGACCGCCGTGAACCGGCCCGGTGCTGTACTCGCTCGGCAGGAACCGGACCCCCAGCATGATCTCCAATGGGCCTCGACCAGGCCCTGCATACCCGCCTCGACATCCGCCAGACGCGGCATGACCTCAGTCATGCCGCGCTTCGTGCTGAACAGCCTCAGCCCCATCGCCCCCATCTCAAGATCGCTTCAGGGCCCAACCCGTCCGGCATGAGGACTATTTCGCCGAGGCTTTCGCCCTTACACCCCAACGGGCGAAGTCCACTACGCAGAGTGACATCCCTACTGGACCGACTGCAACATCAGGCTCCGGAACCCTAACTACCCCTCCTGCCTCCTGACACTCGCATGACGCTCAGGCCCCAAAATCTTCCGCGAGAGACGACACTAAATGACCTCTGACCTGCTACTTCCCCCAGCACCGTCGGTGTCGATCTCTTCCCGATGACGCACCATGTGGAGTGCACGGCCGTGTCGAACTGCCTTGTAGAGCGCCCAATCACACATTCCGAAGTACAGGGTTGGCAACACGCCGAGGAGACCCGACCTTCGCTGATCGAGGGCGAGGGGCCAATCAGTGACTCCGGGATCGGGTTCGGCATGGTCGAACAGCCGAGTCGCACGCGAGGAGTCTCCTCACAGAGGCGCGGCCCCACGAATGCCACGCCAGTGAAACGAGCCCAATGTCTCGGGACGCGTCAAGCTGCGGCAGGACGCCCCGCGCCCTTCTCCCCCACAGTCAAGGTCCGCCCCTCGGCTCTCGACCAGCACCCAGGACGAGCCTCCGCAACCCGAACGGCGTGCGCCGGACAGAAGCAACGCTGCTCGCACAACAGGCCGGGGATCATTGTCAGATACATACAAGAAACACCCTCCACCCTTGTACCTCAGCTCCACCTCAGAGCCCCCGCCCCATCACGAGGTCAGCATCATCCGACAGCCATCGCATCTGCAAACGCCTAGCCAACTCCTGGACCAGCCCGTGCGAGCCGATACTTCGACTGACGAATCGTCAGCAAAGTCAGCATGAGGTCAGCAAGAGTCCGCCCAGAGGTGCCCACAGCCGCCCACAGACGGGAATCCTCGCCAGCCCGGGGACCCCCGCTCAGAGCCAGCCAGGCACCACCGGGCCAGGCGTTCCGCGCACAAAAAAATGATGCCGCCGGCCGAATCAGCCAGCGGCATCGAAAGGCAGCATCACCGCAGGTCAGCGCACCCTTCCCCGGGCCTTCAAGGGCAGTGGGGGCAACTCCGGAGCGGGTAGCGGACCCCCGTCGTAACCCTTCACCTCACCGAAGCGGGAGCCCTCCATCCAGTCCTTGCGGGCGGTCTCGATCTCCGACTGTGTACGTCCGACAAAGTTCCACCACATGATCAGCTCTTCCTCGAACGGCTCTCCGCCGAGCAGCATCAGGCCGGCGTCCGATTCGGCCAGGAGGGGGAGTTCGCGGCGACCGCATCCGAGGTAGAGCATGGATCCCGGGGTGAGCGGTACGCCGTCCACCCGGACCTGGCCCGACATGGCGAGTACCGCGTACTCGAAGTCCGGGTTCAGCGGTAGGTCGAGGCGGGCGCCGTCGGTGAGGGTGAGGTCGGCGCCGACGATCGGGGTGTAGGTGGTGCCGGGTGAGGCGGCGCCGTCGATGTCGCCGAGGATGACGGTGGCCGTGAGGCCGGGTGCCGTGATCTGTGGGAGGGCCGTGTGGTGCTGGAAGTGGGGCTCCACGTGCCGGTGGGCATCGGGGAGGGCCACCCACAGTTGTGCGCCGTGGAGAACGCGCGCGTGGGAGCGGGGGCTCTCCTCCGAGTGGCTGATCGCCCGGCCCGAGGTCATCAGACCGAGTTCGCGCGGGCGGATGGTGGCGAGGCTGCCCGTGCTGTCCCGGTGGAGCACCTCCCCCTCGTGGAGCCAGCTGACGGTTTGGAGGCCCATGTGCGGATGGGGCGGGACCTGCATTCCGGGTTCGTCCGCGATGTCGTCGGGACCGTAGTGGTCGACGAAGGCCCAGGCGCCGACCATGCGGCGGCCGAGGTTGGGCAGCAGCCTGCGGACCTCGGTGGATTCACCCAGGGCTACCCGACGCGGGCTGAGGAGTTCGCGTACGGGCTCGGCGACGACGAACCCGCGACCGCCGCAGACGGAGGGGGCGGCCTGACGATCGAGATTGCTCATGACGCTCAACCTATTCCTGTGCGTGCGGGGAGGATCAAACCCTCCACAACAGTAGTGGAATATTCAACTGACCTGATTCCGTTGACGCCGTCGACAGCAACAGCACCAGACTCCGAGGAGTGAGGAACCAGTGAGCGAGACCTACTACGAGTTCGGCACCGCCGCCGAGCGGTGGGACCGTGCGCAGATGTTCTTCGACGCCAAGGAGTACCAGACCGCGGCACGGATCGTGCGCGGCCTGATCGACGAGGCGCCCGGACAGGTCGCCCAGCGGTTGCTGCTCGCGCGTTCGTACTACCACTCGGCCCAGTTGTCCCGGGCCGAGACGGAGCTGAGGGCCGTCTTGGAGCTCGACCCGGTGGAGCACTACGCCCGGCTGATGCTCGGGCGCACCCTGGAGCGTCAGGGCCGGGCCGATGAGGCGGCTCCCCATCTGCGGATGGCCGCCGCCATGGCCGGTGAGGGCTTCGACCCCGCGGACTGAGGGCCGGCACCCCCGGGTCTGGAGAACAGCCCGGGGAACCGTCCGGAGCACCATCTGGGGTTTAAGGAACGATCGTTCTTGACTGATCGTTCCTTAAACCCCTATGGTCGTTGTCATGGGACGCCCCAGAGGATTCGACGAAACCGAAGTGGTGCGGTCGGCGGCCGAGCTGTTCTCACAGCGGTCGTACGACGGCATCTCCATCGACGACCTGGTCACCCAGCTGGGGCTGCACCGCAACAGTCTGTACAAGACCTTCGGCAGCAAGCGGGGTCTGTATCTGACCGCACTGCGCTGGTCCCTGGAGCACCAGGTGGCCCCGCTGATCGACCGACTGTCCGCGGCTCGCGGCACGCCCGAGGGCGTGCGCGACGCGCTCGACACCGCCGTGAGCGGGTCCGGGCTCGATCTGCTCCTGCTGGCCGCGATCGAGCGGGCACCGGTGGACGACGAGGTAGCCGCTCTGGTGGGCGGTGCCTTCGCCGCGCTGGACACGGCCGCAGCACCGACTACCCGGCAGGAGGACGCGTCCGCTCCGGCGCTCGCGGTCGCCCTCACCGGTCTGCTCCTCGGCTTGCGCATCCGTACCAGGTCCACCGGTCCGCAGACCGGCCGAGCGGCCGACGAGGTCCGGGCCGCGTTGGTGCAGCACCTGACCCCTCACCCCTGACCCCACCCACCCCTTCGTTCCAAGGAGCACCGATGGCCCGTGTCAGCATCGAAGACGGCCGACTGATCGTGGAGATGGAAGGACTCGGGAAGGTCTGGGCGCTCAAGAGCCGGCTCGTCATCCCGCTGGAGCACGTTCGCGGCGCGACCGCCGACCCGGGGATCGTCAAGGAGCCCAAGGGGCTGCGGGCGCCCGGCACCCACTTCCCCGGTGTGATCACTTCGGGCACCTTTCACGGCAAGGACGGCAAGGTGTTCTGGGACGTCCGTGACGCCGCGAGGGCCGTGGTGATCGAGTTGGTCGACGAGCCCTATGCGCGTCTGGTCGTCGAGGTCCAAGACCCCCGCTCCACGGTGGCCCTGGTGGAAGGGGCCATTCCCGCCCGCTGACGCGAAGGAACGCCGCCGGTGCAAAGGGCGGGTCGGCCCCTCGTACGCGTCGGATCGACGGGGCTGTCAGCGGCTGGCTGCCGGCAGCCTGGGCACGCTCGCCACCAGCCGGGCCGTGTAGGGGTGTCGTGGTGTGACCAGTACGTCCGCGGTGGCGCCCTGCTCGACGATGCGGCCGTTCTCCAGGACCGCCGTGCGCTCGCAGAGCGAGGCGACCACCGACAGGTCGTGGGAGACCATCACCATCGTCAGTCCGTGATCCCGCTTGAGTTCGTTGAGCAGGTCGACGACCTTCACCCTGGTCGTCACGTCGAGGGCGCTGACCGGCTCATCGGCGAGCAGTACCCGTGGGCCGCACACGGTCGCCCGGGCGATCGCGATGCGCTGCCGCTGCCCACCGGAGAACTCATGGGGGTAGCGCTCGGCGGCGTCGGCCGACAGCCCGACGCGTTCCAGCGCGGCGGCCACCTTGGGCCCGGCCGTGGCGCGCGTGTCCAGTCCGAGCGAACGCAGTGGTTCGGAGACGATGTGCCCGACGCGTCGACGCGGGTCGAGCGATGAGTAGGGGTCCTGGAAGACGCACTGCACACTGCGTCGGAACCGTCGCATCAGTTCGCGGTCGCGGAGCCTGAGCTCGTCGCCGTCGAACCGGACGGCTCCGGCGGTGGGGCTCGTGAGTCCGAGGAGCAGCCGCAGGAGGGTCGTTTTCCCCGCGCCGGATTCTCCGACGAGGGCGAGGCTCTGCCCCTGTTCGACGGTGAGGGCGATGTTCTGGACGACGGGCGCGGTGCGTCCTCGGTAGGTGAAGGAGACGTCGTCCAACTCCAGTACGGGGGTCATCGTCCGTTCCTCGGGTCGAGTGCCGATTCCAGCTGGCGCGCGCTGTCCACCAGGGCCTTGGTGTAGGGCTCGCGGGGAGTGCTGACGATCTCGGCCACGGTCCCCTCTTCCACGGCCCGCCCGTCCTTCAGTACGAGGACGCGTTCGGCGATCTCGGCGACCACCGCGAGGTCGTGGCTGACGAACAGGACGGCCATCTCCCGTTCGCGCACCAGTGTGTCCAGCAGGGTCAGCAGTTCGGACTGGACCGTCACGTCGAGGGCCGTGGTGGGTTCGTCGGCGATGAGGAGTCGGGGGTCACAGGCCAGGGCCATGGCGAGGGCGACCCGTTGGCGTTGGCCGCCTGAGATCTCGTGCGGGAACGCACGGCTGATCCGCTGCGGATCGGGGAGCCGTACCTGCTCCAGGGCGGCGGTGACCGCGTGTTGGAGCTCGGTGCCCTTGAGGCCGTGCCGCCGGGCGAGCGGGCCTGCGAGCTGTCGGCCGACGCGCATCAGAGGGTCGAGCGCGGTCAGGGGCTCCTGGAAGACGATGGCCGCGTCCCTGCCCCGTACGCGCCGCAGGTTCCGTTCGCGGGCGCCGATGACCTGGGTACCGGCCAGGGTGATGCTGCCGCTCGTGGTCATGCCGTCGGGCAGCAGACCGAGGGTCGCGAGCGAGGTGAGGGACTTGCCCGAGCCGGATTCGCCGATGAGGCCGA
The DNA here is from genome assembly GCF_040638655.1 of Streptomyces sp. NPDC005963. Classification (NCBI taxonomy): domain Bacteria; kingdom Bacillati; phylum Actinomycetota; class Actinomycetes; order Kitasatosporales; family Streptomycetaceae; genus Streptomyces; species Streptomyces sp. NPDC005963. Next base: position 758,077 of record NZ_JBEXVD010000001.1, read on the forward strand.
GCCGTTGTCCCGGCTCGATGCTCAGTGAGAGGCGGTCGACCAGGGTGCGCCCGTCCGCGGTGCGGATCGTCAGGTCGCGGATGTCGAGGATGCTCATGCGCGCCTGCTCTTGGTGGCCGGGTCGAGGGTGTCCCTCAGCCCGTCGGCGATGAGGTTGACGCCGATGACCAGGAGGACGAGGAGGATGCCCGGGGCGAGTGCGCCGGCGGGTGCGGTGGTGAAGGTTGCCTGTGCTTCTTGCAGCATCCGCCCCCAGGACGCGTGGGGCGGCGGGGCACCGAGGCCCAGATAGGAGAGACCGGCTTCGGCGAGCACCGCGAGCCCGAACTGGAGGGCCAGGTTCACGATGAGCGTGGGCCAGATGTTGGGGAGCACGTGTCCGGCCACGATGCGGATCCAGGAGGTGCCCGAGGTCCGTGCGGCGGTGATGTAGTCGAGGGCGAGGACCCGTTTGACGAGGATGCGGACCAGCCGGGCGACGATCGCGCTCTGGGCGAGTCCGATGGCCAGTACGGCGGAGCTGAGCGTGGCCGAGCGGGCGGCGACGATCAGCATCGCGAGGAGCAGGGTGGGGAATGCGATGAGGATGTCGAGGAAGGCGGAGACCGTGTCGTCGAGCCAGCCCTCGGCGAACGCGGCGAGCACCCCGAGGGTGACGCCGATGGTGGCGGCGATCAGGACCGATCCCAGGCCGGCTTGGACCGCGATCCGGGAGCCGTTCATCACCTGGGTGAACAGGTCGCGACCGAGTTTGTCGGTGCCGAGGACGTGGTCCGCTCCGGGCGCGGTGAGCCGTCCGCCGGAGGTGTCGTCCAGGGCGTAGGGGAGCCAGACGTACGAGACCAGGGCGAGGAGGGCGATCAGCCCGGCCAGGGTGCAGCCGGTGATCAGGGTGTACGACCTGGCGGCTGATCGTTTCCGCGGGCCGGCGGGGGGTGTGGGACTGGGGATTCCCACGGGCGTGACGGAAGGGGTTCGGGTGGTCATCGGGTGCCTCCCGACAGTCCGGTGCGCAGCCGTGGGTCGATGATCCGTTGGACGAGGTCGGCGGCGAATCCGATGAGGAGGACGGCGAGCGTGGAGACGAACAGGATTCCCTGGATCACCGGATAGTCGTGCTGGCTGATGCCGGTCGCGAGCATCGAGCCGAGCCCTGGCAGCGCGAACACCGACTCGACGACGACCGCTCCAAGGAGGGTGGAGGCGAGTTCGATCCCGAGGATGGAGATCACGGGCACCGAGGCGTTGCGCAGGCCGTGTCGCCACATGGCCCCGCCGAAGGAGGACCCGAGGGCGCGGGCGGTTCTGAGGTAGTCGCTGCCCAGGACGTCGAGCGTGGCGGACCGTACGTAGCGGATCAGGGATGCGCTCATCACGAGGGCGATGGTGACGACGGGCAGGACCAGTGAGCGGATCGCTTCGCCCGGTTGGGCCCAGCCGTCGGGCGGGAAGCTGCCGGCGGGGAGCCAGCGGGCGTTGAGGGCGAACACCGCGATCAGGATCATGCCGAGCCAGAACACCGGGATCGCGATGCCCAACTGCGACACTCCGCTGAGGAGGGCGCCGTACCAGGTGCGACGGCGGTGTGCGGCGATGAAGCCGGCGGGGACGGCGATGAGCACGGCGAGCACGAAGGCGGCCAGGGTCAGCGGGACGGTCACGTTGAGCCGTGCGCTGATCTCGGGTTGGACCGGCAGCGAGCTGATGAAGGAGTTGCCGAGGTCGCCGCGGACGAGCTGCCCGATCCAGTGGACGAACTGTTCGGGCAGTGGCCGGTCCGAACCGATCGACTCCCTGGCTGCTGCGATCTGCTCCTGGGACGCGCCCACCGAGGTGAGCGCGTTGGCAGGGTCTCCGGGCAACATGCGCAAGAGGACGAACAGGACGACGCTCGCCAACGCCAGGGACACCAGCAGGAAGGCGAAGCGGCGCAGGAGGTAGCACGCCATCAGCCCTTCTTGATGTCGTAGGCGTAGAACTGCGAGTTCAGGCCGTTGAGCGGGTAGCCGGACAGCTTGCTGTTGGCGACCACGATCTGCGGGTAGAGGTACAGCCACTCGCTGGCGGCGTCCTCGGCGGTCTTGCGGTTGACCTTCTTCAGGAGTTCCGTCTGCTCGGCCGCGGTGGAGGACTGTTCGGCCTGCTCGACCCACTGGGTGACCTGCGGGTCGTTGTAGCCCCAGTAGAAGTCGGGGTTGCCGTACCAGACCAGGTCGCGGTCGTTGACGTGCTCCTGGAGGGTGGCTTCGAAGCCGCGGTTCTTGTAGACCTTGGTGTACCACTCGTCCGGGGTGATCGTATTGATCTTGACGGTGATGCCGACCTTGGCGAGCTGCGACTTGATGAAGGTGGCAGCGGTGGGGTGCGGGTCGTAGTTGGGGGTGTCCAGGGTGAAGCTGAAGCCCTTGGGGTATCCGGCCTCGGTGAGCAGGGTCTTGGCACGCTCGGTGTCATAGGTGTCGATCGCGGTGAGGTCCTCGTACCACGGGTCGGTGGGAGGGACCATCGAGCCGATCAGCTTGCCGTGGCCGCCCCAGACGGACTCCAGCAGCTTCTTGTCGTCGATGGCGGCGGACACGGCCTGGCGCACCTTGACGTCGGTGAAGGGCTTGACCTTGTCGTTGAAGGCCAGCAGGAGCTTGGTGGTCGAGTTGCCCTCGTTGACCTTGTAGCTCGGGTTGTTCTCGAACTGGTCGAGCGCATCCGGGGACTGCTCGCTGGTGACCACGTCGACGGCGTTGGTCAGCAGTGCGTTGTTGAGTGCGGTGGCGTCCTTGAAGTAGCGGAAGACGACCTGCTTGTTGGTGGCCGCCTCGCCCCAGTAGTCGGCGAAGCGGTTCAGGCTGAGTGCGGACCCACGGGTCCACTTGCCGAGTTGGTAGGGGCCGGTGCCGTCCTCGCTCGTCTTGAGGTCCTTCGCCTCGGAGTTGATGACCCAGACGTAGGACAGGTTGTAGACGAAGGAGATGGACTTCTGTGCGAGGGTGACCTGAACGGTCTTCGGGTCGGGCGTCGCGATGGACTTGATGACTTCGAGGTTGCTCTTGCGCGCGGACTGGGAGTCCTTCGCGGTCACCTTCTCCAGGCTGTACTTGACGTCCTGGCTGGTGAGCTTCTTGCCGCTGTGGAAGGTCACGTTGTCGCGCAGGGTGAAGGTGTAGGTGAGCCCGTCGGGGCTGACCTGGTGGGACTGGGCGAGGAGCGGTTCGACCTTGCCGCCGTCGGTGAGTCTGAACAGCCCTTCGTACACATTGCCGTTGAGGGCTTCGGTGACGCCCTGGCCGCCGCCTGCGGTGTTGTCGAGGTTCTGCGGTTCGTAGAGGGAGCCGATGTTGACGGTGGCGTCGGCGTCGTGTCCGCCGCCCGATGCACTGCCGGTGGTGGTGGTGCCGCAGGCGCTGAGGGTCAGGGCGAGCGTGGCTGCCGTGGCGGTGGCGTACAGGGCTGACTTCTTGATGCTCATGACAGTGAGGGGCGCTTTCGTGCGGCGATGCGGATGGGGATGGGGTGATCAGTGCTGTGCGGGGACGCCGCCGCGGAAGAGAGGCCGCTTCTCGCCGGCCGAAATCGGCAGGTGGAAACGATTCTGCTGCGGCGGCATCGGACAGTTGTACTGATCGGAGAATCCACACGGCGGCACGAATGCACGGTTGAAGTCGAGCCGCACGGTGCCCTCACCTGTCGGTGTGACGAAGAGGAAGCGCCCGGCGCCGTACGTGGTGTCGCCGTTGGTCGGGTCGCCGAAGACCAGCAGCAGGACACCGTTGTCATCAAAGGCGCTGAGTCGATAGTCCCGACCATCCACCGTGAGCGCGATGTCTCCCGGGACGACCAGGTCACGCGTACCGCCGTTGTCCCGGATGTGCTCGAAGGCGACCTTGCGGGCTCCGGGAACCGGCGTGTACGAGGCATCGAGGACCCAAGCCGGGTCATACGGGAAGACGTCCGTGCGCTCGAAGGCCGCGATCGCAGGCGAACGAGGGTCCCAGAACCGCAGGGCGTGCTCGGGCTCTCCCGTGAGGGGGTCGGTGCGCTCCACCGTGGTGACCGTCACTCCCGGCTCCTGCCCTCGGCTCGCCGCCTCCGGATCGGGTCGTTCGCCCCGCGGGAGCCAGCGGGTCTCCACCAGCGCGAGATTCCCGGTCGCGGACGCGAGCGAGCGGTGTCGCTCGACGCACCACGCCTCCCACTCCCCCACGGGGTCAAGGGACGGCTGATCAGGGACGACGGGGTGTGACACGGCATGGACTCTCGCGTAGACGATTCGACGACTTCACGCCCAAAAGTCACTTGGCGTGAAGTTCAACCCAAAGCTTGCTCTTTATCTTGCATAAGACGAACTAATGTCAAGTTGTGACACATGGTGAGATGACGCCATCAGACGGCATCAGGCGCCGCCCCGGATTCCGTGATCCGTGTTTCTGCTCTTCGGGTGGGCCATGTTGGGTTTGCGGCCCGCGGACGCAACGGTGGCTTCCCTTCGAACCCGCGCACCCGGACGTTCCCGCCCGTAGAGACACACCCCCGAGGGCTCGATCACGGCCAACACCGCCTTGATCCGGCCATCCGCACTCCAGGCCCTGGGCCGCCCCCGTCGACCGTGATGGCATCACCGCATGGACGACGAGCGGCGCATCCTGATCGTGGCCTTCGACAACGCGCAGATCCTCGACGTCGCGTGCCCGAGCGGCGCCCTGGACATCGCCAACCGGCAGGGCGCAACGCCCCGGTACGCCGTCGAGTTGGGCACGCTCGGGCAGCGTCCGGCCCGCACCTCGACGGGCATCGTCCTGGGGGCGGGGTGCGAGCTGGAGTCGGTGACAGGACGTCTGGACACCCTGTTGGTGGTGGGCGGTACCGGCACCCCTGCCGCGGCGGCGAACAGTCGGCTGCTCGCCCAGGTCCGCCGATTGGCACAGTGCAGTCGCCGCATCGCCTCGGTGTGCACCGGCACCTACATCCTGGCCGCGGCCGGACTGCTGGACCACCGGCGGGTGACGACGCACTGGGGATACGGGGAACAGTTGGCCGCCGATCATCCCCGGGTCGCCGTCGACGTCGGTCCGCTCTACATCCGCGACGGAAACGTCTACACCTCCGCGGGCGTCACCAGCGCCCTCGATCTCACCCTGTCCCTGATCGAGGACGACCACGGCCCGACGCTGGCCCGGGCGGTGGCCCGCCAGTTGGTCTCCTATCTGCACCGCCCAGCCGATCAGGCCCAGATCAGCATGTTCCTCTCCGCCCCGCCACCGGGTGACAGATTGGTGCAGGACCTCACCCGCCATATCGCCGCCCATCTGGCGGGCGACCTCACCCCGCGTGCCCTCTCGCTCCGGGCGGGCGTCAGCACCCGTCATCTGACCCGCTTGTTCGCGACGCACCTCGGAGTGACCCCGGCGAGGGCGGTGCGGTCCGCGCGGACCGAAGCCGCGGCCCACCTCGTACGGTCGTCCGATCTCCCGCTGGCGGCCATCGCCCGCCGGTGCGGTCTGGGATCGGCGGAGACCCTGCGGCAGGCGTTCCTGGACCACTACGGGGTCACCGGGGACAGGATTCGCAGGATGCCGGACATGCCTCGTCCGAAGACCCCGCCCGCCGGCAGACTTCCCCGCCATGACGAATCCCCCCTCGAATCCCCCCTTGAGTCACTTCTCGAAGTCAGGGCCTGCGCCGACCCGTAGGACCCTGCTGCGCACCACGGCGGCCGGTGCGGCGCTCACCACGGTCGGCCTGGCCGGGAGCACGGCGGCCCACGCCACCAGCCCGGTGCGGCCGGGCCCCCGCATCGGCATCCTGTTGTACGACGGCTTCAGCGTGCTGGACGCCACCGGCCCCGCGGAGGTGCTGTCCCGGCTGCCCGGCGCGGAGGTCACGATGGTGGCGCAACGCCGAGGGCCGGTGCGTACGGACACGGGCGACCTCCGGGTGATGGCCGAGCGGTCGATCGCCGACGTCGACCGGTTCGATGTGCTGTTGGTGCCGGGAGCCGGGGCGCGGGGTACGACGAGCACGATCGCGAATCGATCTCTGTTGGAGTGGATACGCAAGGTGCACCGGCACACCCGCTGGACGACCTCCGTGTGCACGGGCTCCCTCGTGCTCGCCGCCGCGGGTCTGCTGGAGGGGCGGAAGGCGACGACGTACTGGGCGTCGGCGCCCTATCTCGAATCCGTCTACGGTGTGACCTACGTCCCGGAACGCTATGTGCGCTCCGGAAAGATCATCACGGCGGCGGGCGTGTCCGCCGGGTTGGACATGGCCCTCCAGCTGTCCGCGCTGATGGCCGGCGACACCACGGCCCAAGCGCTCCAGCTCGCACTCGAATACGACCCGCAGCCCCCTTTCGATTCGGGAAACGCGGCGGAGGCGGAGCCCTGGCTCAAAGAGTTGGCCCTGCAACTGCTGGCCCAGTCCCAGGTCTGACGGCCACGGCACCCGGGGCCGGGCCGGTGCCGGGTGGCCGTACACCCCTGTGACGTGGAGCGATGTCGGCGGGTGTGGTAGCCGAGTGACGGCACGGCTCCTATGAGAGACTGCTGAGGCTGGCGGCTAGCCACAGTCCGGATGCGTGGCCCGACTGACAGTCATCCACCACTCGGACGAAATCGTGTTGGGTCTACCCAGCAGTTGACTACGGCATTTCGAGTGGGGATTTGATGACCACAGTTCGTCTGACCACATCCAAGGGCAACATCGTGCTCGAACTCGACGATGAGAAGGCCCCCAAGTCGGTCGCCAACTTCTTGAGCTACCTCGACAGCGGTCACTACACCGGCACCATCTTCCACCGGGTGATCGGCACCTTCATGGTCCAGGGCGGTGGCCTGGACAGCAAGATGCGACAGAAGCCCGCGCCCAAGACGGTGGAGAACGAGGCGCGCAACGGCCTGAAGAACGCGAAGTACAGCGTTGCCATGGCCCGGACCTCGGCTCCCCACTCCGCCAGTGCGCAGTTCTTCATCAATGTGAAGGACAACGACTTCCTGGACTACCCGGGGCAGGATGGCTGGGGCTACGCCGTGTTCGGCAAGGTGGTGGAGGGTGAGGACGTCGTCGACAAGATCGCGCAGACTCCGACCAACGCCCAGGACGTGCCGCTTGAGCAGATCGTCATCGAGTCGGCCGAGGTCGTGAAGGACGCCGGCTGACGAAGCGCCTCCCGCTCACCCGAGTGACCTGCTCGACCTGCACCAGCCCTCAGCTGATGAGAGCCGCTGTGCAGGGCCGGGTCGGACGCATGGGCCTTCTGGGGCTCTCGTTCGACCGAGTGTCGGTCACACCGTCGCGACGGCACGGATGAGTGGTTCGGAGACATGGTGGAGGGGGCTGTCCGCGGAGCGGGCGGCCCCCTCCACCGTTCTCCGCAGCCGGGTACGGCGCGCCGGGACTGTGAGCCACCTGCCACCGGCACCGAGCGCCTTCGGACGAACCTCGCCCGTCCGCATCCATGGACCGCCGCCCGCGGGAAGAAGCGCAGAGGACCAATCCATGACGAGGGCCGAGCCCGGTCGCGACCGCGGTACGGCTCGGAGGAAGGGCGGCTGCCATGCCTGCGATGAGCGGAGCGTCCCCGGACGTGCTGGTGGTCGGAGCGGGGCTCGCCGGGCTGGCGTGCGCCGTCGACCTGCTGCGGGCCGGGCTGAGCGTCCGGGTGGTCGAGGCGTCGGACGGCGTGGGCGGCCGAATGAGGTCCGACCGGCACGAGGGCTTCGTCATCGATCGCGGCTTCCAGGTGTTCAACACCTCCTACCCCCAGGTGAAACGACGGCTGTCCCTGCCCGCCCTGAAGCTGCGCCCCTTCACCCCGGGAGTGGTGGTGCACACCGAGCGCGGCAACCTCCGCTTCACCGACCCCACCCGCGCACCCCACCGGTTCTCCGACCTCCGCCCCGGGCGCCTCGCTTCCGCGCGGGACCTCCTGGCGCTGGGGGTGCTCTCGGCACGGGACGTGCTCGGGCCGGTCGGACCGCTCAAGCGCGGAGAGGACCGCACCACCTGGACGGCGCTCTCGGCTGCGGGGTTCTCCGAGGAGTTCATCGAGCGGTTCTTCCGGCCCTTCCTGTCGGGCGTGTTCCTGGAGGACGAGTTGGAGACGTCCAGCCGCTTCTTCCATCTGGTGTGGCGCAGCATGGTGCGGGGCACGCTCTGCCTTCCGGCCCGGGGCATCGGTGCGGTGCCCGCCCAGCTGGCGGCGGGGCTGCCGGCCGATGTGGTGTCGTTGGAGCGCCCGGTCGAGCGGCTCACCGACGACGGGGTGCTGCTCGCATCGGGGCAGGAGGTCGCGGCGCGTGCCGTGGTGGTGGCGACCGGGCCCGGGCCTGCTGCCTCGCTGCTACCCGGGCTCGTGGTGCCCGTATCGCGCGTGGTCACGACCTACTACCACGCGACGGGCGGTCCCTCTCCGCTGCCCGAGCCGACCCTGTTGACCGATTCGGAGCGACGGTTCCTCAACACCTGCGTACTGAGCGAGGTCCAGTCGGGGTACGCCCCCGCAGGCCGTCATCTGGTCGCGACCTCCGTACTCGGCGCCGATGAGCCGGGGCGCGAAGCCCTCGTGCGCACGGCACTGGCCGAGGTCTACGGCACCGGAACCGACGGCTGGGAGCTGCTGACCGTACGCACGGTTCCCGATGCGCTGCCCGCCATGCCGCCTCCGCAGCCGCTGAGCCGTACGGCGTGGGTGGGCCCGGGGCGTTACGTCTGCGGCGACCACCGGGCGACCGGCTCGGTGCAGGGTGCACTGGCTTCGGGCACCAGGGCGGCGCGGACGGTGCTCCGGGACCTCGCGTCCTCGAACTGACTGGTCACCCGGCCGGGAGCACCGGATCGTCTCGAACTAGTGTGGCGCCCGGTGCATCCAGAACGACGGCACCTCTGGAATCCCGATCATCGGATGGTTCGACGCCATGCGGTGTTGCAGGGCCGGCCGGGAACCCCCGGCCGGGTCGGATTCGGTTCTCTATCTCAAGGGCCCGGGCGGTCTCGTTGAGGCAAGTGAACGTGACCACTCGGAGCGCGCATGTCCACCCCACCGCGAAGGGCCCGCTGGCTGATCCCCGTGGCCCTGCTCATCGCCTGGCTCGCGATCGGCGGGGGGCTGGGCCCCTACGCGGGGAAGCTGGGTGAGGTCGCCACCAATGACCAGGCCGCCTTCCTGCCGCGGAGTGCGGAGTCGACCCGGGTCATCACGGAGCAGCGGGCTTTCCAGCAGCAGGAGACGGTGCCCGCCATCGTGGTGTGGACCGCCGACGGCGGCGGTCGGCTGGATGGGGCGCAGCGCGCAGCGGCCACCAGGGCGTTGGCCTCCGTCGCCGGAGAGCGGGGTGTGGAGGGGCGGCCGTCCCCCGCACTGCCCTCGCGGGACGGGCGGGCGCTCCAGGGGATCGTGCAGCTCAGCCCCGACCTCGGAGACGAACTAGCGGGGACGCTCGACCGGGTGCGGAAGACTGCCGGGAGCGTGCCCGGTGCCTCGGTGCAGTTGGCGGGGCCGGCCGCCGCGCAGGCGGATCTGTCCGATGCCTTCGCCGGGATCGACGGGCTGTTGTTGGGGGTGGCCCTCGCAGCGGTGCTGGTGATCCTCTTGTTGGTGTACCGGAGCGTGCTGCTGCCGCTGGTCATCATCCTGGGGTCGGTGTTCGCGCTGGGTCTGGCGTGCGCGGTGGTGTACTTCCTCGCCGATCGCGGGGTGGTGCGGGTGGACGGGCAGGTCCAGGGCATCCTGTCGATCCTGGTGATCGGCGCTGCGACGGACTACGCCCTGTTGTTGACGGCGCGCTACCGCGAGGAACTCGCCCGTACGACGGACCGATTCCTTGCGGTACGGGCCGCGCTGCGGCAGTCCACGGGCGCGATCGTCGCCAGTGCGGCCACGGTCGCCCTGGGGCTGTTGGCGCTGCTGTTGAGCGATCTGACCAACAACCGGGCGCTTGGACCCGTCGGCGCCATCGGGATCGTCTGTTCGGTGCTGAGCGCCCTGACCTTCCTCCCGGCGGTGCTGGTGCTGCTCGGTCGGGCGGCCTACTGGCCGGCCAAGCCCCCTTCGGCGCAGTCGTCCACGAGTTCGTCGGGAGTGTGGCCCCGGGTGGCCGCACTGGTCGACCGGGCGCCCCGCCGGGTGTGGTCGCTCTCGCTGGTGGGCCTGCTGGCCTGCGCGGCCTTCGCGCCCACACTCACTTCGAAGGGTGTGCCGCTGGACGAGATCTTCGTCAAGGACGCGCCGTCCGTCTCGGCACAGAGCACGCTCGCCCGGCACTTCCCGGGCGGGTCGGGCAACCCTGCGGTCGTCATCGCCGCTGCGGACCGGACGGATCAGGTGGTGGAGGCGGCAGGCCGTACCCCGGGGGTGGCATCCGTGGCGGCGGTGACGGAGTCGGGGCGTCCCGGTGGCGGTCCGCCGCTCGTCGTCGACGGTCGGGTGCGCATCGACGTCACCCTCCAGGACGCGGCGGACAGCGATGCGGCGAAGGAGGCGGTGGCCCGGCTGCGCACCTCGCTCCATGCGGTCCCCGACGCGGCGGCGATCGTGGGCGGCTACACGGCTCAGCAGTACGACACCCAGGTCACCGCGGAGCGGGACCGCATGGTCATCGTCCCCGTCGTCCTGGTCATCATCTTGATCATCCTGATGGGGCTGTTGCGTTCGTTGGTGATGCCGATCCTGTTGGTGTCTACGGTGGCGTTGAACTTCCTGGCCACCCTCGGGGTCTCGGCCCTGGTCTTCGAGCACGTCTGGGGATTCGCCGGAACCGACTCGTCCGTACCGCTCTACGGCTTTGTGTTCCTGGTGGCTCTCGGCGTGGACTACAACATCTTCCTGATGTCCCGGGTGCGGGAGGAGTCCTTGCGGCACGGGGTGCGCGAGGGAGTGTTCAAGGGACTCGTCGCCACAGGCGGAGTGATCACCTCCGCGGGGGTCGTGCTGGCGGCGACGTTCGCCGCGCTCGGGGTGATCCCGCTCGCCTTCCTCGTACAGATCGCCTTCATCGTGGCCTTCGGGGTGCTGCTCGACACCTTGGTGGTGCGCTCGCTCCTCGTCCCCGCGCTGGTGCGGGACATCGGCCCCGCGTCCTGGTGGCCGGGGGTGTTGAGCCGGCGTCCAGCCGGGCGGGACAGCTGACGCACGGGCCGGGTCAGCTCGACCAGTCGAGCGGTCGAGCTGACCCGGCCCGGAAGCGGTCGCTAGCGCGGGCCGCCCACGCTGATGCCCGGGCCCTCCGGCCGGTCGTCCCGGTCATGCGGTTTCAGTTCTATGGCAATCCGGTGGGTCCTCTCCCGCGAGACCGAGGCCCCTGCCTCGGCGGTCAGCACACCGATGCGCAGACCGCCCCTGCCGTTGCCCTCCTGTCGGATCTGTACGGCGAACTCGACGTCGACGCGCTCCACCAGGAAGCGGAGCCTGCTGCCCTCGGCGCTGCGCTGCGCCGCCTCCAACTCCTCCCGGATCCGGCCGATCACCTCGGCCAGTCCGGCGGTCTCGTCACCTTCGTGCCCGCCCCGCCCACCACTTGCGCTCATCGCGGCCCTCTCGTGACACTACGGGGGCGGATCGCCACCCATCGTGGTTATTGTTGCGGAGTATGAGGGAGCCCGAGGGAACTTCCGATACTGCGGTGAGCGACGGCTGTTGGCGGGTGCGACTGTTCCAGGGGGAGGCCCGAGGGGCCGCGCCCCTGGGAGCGGGAGTGCTCCTGCCCGGCGGTCTGGTGCTCACCTGCGCCCATGTCGTACTCCATCCCCTTCGTGCCGCGCGGGACGGGTCGAACACCCAGTCGCCCCGACCGCTGGAACATGTGTACGCCGAGTTCCCCGCCGCCGGGCCGGCCGTACCACATCCGCTGCGTGCCGAAGTGCTGACCGAACACCTCCGTCCGCCGACCTCGCGCTACAGCGCGGACCTCGCCCTGCTGCGACTGGTCGAAGAGCCCGCGGTGCGGCCCGCCGTGCTCCACCGTCAGATACCGGCGCGCAACGAGTTGGTCCACACGGTCGGCTATCCGCAGGACCTCCCGGGCGGGGAGGACATCAACGCCCGGCTCATGGGTCGCGGCGGCCCCGGGCTCTATCCCGAATGGGTACAACTCGATCCGGAATCAGCGCCCTACGTCGTGCGGCACGGCTTCAGCGGCAGCGGGGTGGTGCACAGCAGGACCGGTGGGGTCATCGGCATCCTGGTCCACCAGCACGGCACCGAACGGGTCCCCGTCGCCCTGAGCCACGCCTATATGATCCCGACCGAGACGATCCTGCGGCACCTGCCGTCCGACGAGCTCCACCTCCTGGTGTCGGGACCGCGCGCCGTCTCGCACACCATCCCGCTCGATCTCACCCCCCGCACATCAGCACGTGCCCCGGGTCTGCGGCACACCATGACCCAGTGGCTCAGCGAGGGCGGCCCCACGGCCGGGACCAGCAGCGGGACGGGAAGGGTTTCGGCGCCGTCAAGACGGACTTCCGTCGGCTCCGGCATCGGCCCGGCGGCCTCGGCGGAAGGCCCCCGGAACCAGCACGGCGCCCCGGAACCGGTGGAGTTGGCCTTCGCCGCCGACGACGACCTCGACGCCCTCTCCGTCATCCACTCCACGCTCATCCTCGCCGACCGCGAGCGCAATCCCCGCGCGTTACCCGGTACGGGAGCGAGGGAGCCGCTGGCCGGGTCCATCGATCTGGCGCTGGACGCCACGGGCTGGACCGCGGAGAAGCTCATCGCCCGCACTGCCGCCCGGGCGGGTCTGGACGCCCCGACCACGCCGAACACCGAATCGGGCAGACTCCTGGAGCGGATCGCCGCCAAGGGCCCACCGCTCTCGGCCGCCTTCCTCTCCGTCGACCGGGCGGAACCGACCGGGGAAGCGGTCCTGCCCCTGCTCCACGCCCTCCTCAAACCGGGACACAGCCGGCTGCTGTTGACCTTCCGCGACGCCCGTTCCCCGTTGCTGGAGCGGGTTGCCGAAGAGCTGCTCGACACCGGTTGGGCGGAGCGCCGGGCGGCTGCCGTCGCCGTACGGCTGGGTCTGCTCGCCGAACTGGAACACCGGGAGCGCAGGCTCCAGGAGGCCCGCACGGGCCCGCGGTCCCGGCCGGAGGGCGAACCGGCGTCCGGTCGACTCGCCGCGCGGTTGGCCGAGTTACGCCGGGGCGGCGCCCTGAACAACAGCGCAGCCCTCTGCCACGAACTGTTCCGACTGCGCACTGCGGTGGAGGACGCCGTACAGGCCCTCGATCCGCCGCGTCCATCCCGCGGATACGTGGTGCTCCCGCCGGGTAACGGACTCATCGACCTGCCGCACATCACCGTGGGCGATCCGGATGACTTCGTCGAGCCCGAGCCCGACGGCGAGGCCACCGCGGTCGGAGGTGCCGCGCTCGTGCGGGGGCAAGAACTCCACCAGCAGTACCGGGTCGTCGGCCGGCTCGGTCAGGGCAGCTACGGGCAGGTCTACCTGGCCCGCGATCAGATGCTGGAGGAACGGGCCGTCGCCCTGAAGGGGGTGCGCGACCCCGATGACCCGAGTGCGATGAAGACCGCACTGATGGAACGCCTCCGGCTCGTCAGCCTCAACCACCCCTCGATCATCAAGGTCTTCAACTACGCCAAACACCCCAGCCATCCGGCGAGCACCGCCAAGTTCATCGTGATGGAGTTCGCCGACGGTGCACCACTGCATTGGGTCGCCGACCAGATCGCCCAACGCATCGAGCCCTTCCACGACTACCGGGTGCACGAGTTCATCGCGGCCTACGGGCTGCGCATCCTGGACGCGCTCACCTATCTGCACGTCGAGCGGAAGTTCGTCTACGGGGACCTCTCCCTCAGCAATGTGATCCACTGCGGCGACGGCATCAAACTGATCGACGTGGCCGGGGTGCGCCCCATCGGTGCACCGGGTCCCGTGACGTATCCGGCCCCCGAACTCCACGCGGACACCCGCATGACCGTCCCCGCCGATCTCTACGCCGTCGGGACGGTCCTCCACACACTGCTCGACCAGGTGCCCGAAGACCCCTCGGGGCTGGGCCCCACCTCGCTGCGGCGGCTCCTGAACCGTGCCACGGCACTGCTGCCCGAGGAGCGGTTCGCATCCGCGGAGGAGATGTCCGTACAACTACGGGGAGTCTTGAGGGAGTTGCGTTCGCTCAGGCTCGGCGAGGAGACGTTCGAGCCGTCGCCGCTGTTCGGGGCGGCACCCGCCGCGCTCGACGGGGAGCTCGGCAAGGCACCGCCGCTCGATCAATGGCGGCACGGCGGCAACGTCAAACGACGCTTGACCGCCCGTCCCCCCAAACCGGCGGACGTCGCCCTCGGCCTCCCACTCCCCAAACCGGACGGAGCGGACGAGAACCGGACCGAACTGCAACGCACCTCCTACGACGACCCCGCGGGACTGCTCCAGCTCAGCAGCGCCTGGGACGAGTCGCCGGAACGGGCGCTGCTGCGCTGTCGGCTCCATCTGGAGATCGCCCGCGACCATCCCGGCGAGGCCCTCGCCGAACGCCGTTCCGCCGAACGGGAGTTGATCCGGGCCAAGGCCGCCATCGGAGCACTCGCCGCGTACGACTGGCGGTTGCACTGGCACCGCGGTCTGCTCCACCTCTCCCGGGCCGAGATGGAAGCGGCGTTGGAGTGCTTCGACCGGGTCTACGCCGCGATCCCCGGCGAGTACGCGCCCAAGCTCGCACTCGGCTACTGCCACGAGTTCCTCGGCCGGCCGAAGGAAGCCATCGCACTCTACGGGGCGGTGTGGCACCGCAACCGCGCGCTGGGCGGCGCCGCCTTCGGACTCGCCCGCATCCACCTCGCGGACGGAAGACCGCAACTCGCACTCAATTGCCTCGGCGCCGTCCCCGCCGACTCACGACACCGCACCGCCGCCCGTACGGCCATGGTGCGCATCCTCGCCGACCCGCCCGCCGACGGCTCCCCGCCCACCGTGGTGGCTGCCCGGCGGGCCTGGGTGGCGCTGCACCGGCTCACCCTCAAAGAGGGGCTCACCGATCGGCACGCCCAGGCGCGGCTGCGCGCCGACCTCCAGGAACTGCTGCTCCAACTGGTCACCAGCGTCCCGACCGAACCACCGCCGGACGACGGATCCGCAGTGCGGGGCGGCGCGGGCGAATCGCCCCTGGTGACCCTTCGTCACCAGCTCGAACGACTGCCGGAAGCCATCCCCGCCCCCCTGTCGGAACGTGAGCTGCGGGAACAGCTGGCGGCCTGCTACCTCGGACTGTCCGAAGAGGTGCCGCTCGCTCCGCGGCCCGAGAACCGGGCGCTGGCCGAGGCCCTGGTTGACAACGCGTACCGCACCCGCCCCTTCGGTCTGAGCCACCGACGCGGCGAGCCACGGCACGAGCTGTTCCGCAGCTGGTTGCCGTCCCGCAAGTCCCGACAGAACGAGCAGGGCGGGCAGCCATGACCGATCGCCGATTCCGTACCCCGGGCGCACGACGCCCCGTCCGGCAGATTCCCGGACACCTCCTGCGGCGACTCGTACGACCGGCCTCATGGCGTACGGCGGGGGGCACGGTGTGGCGTTGGGCTTCGGGCCGCGCGGCCGGGGACGGGCGCAAGCCCACCGCTCAGTTCCTACTGGGCAGGATGTTGCTGTTACCGGCCGTCTCCCTCACGGTCCTCGTCCTCGCGGCGAGCGCGTACTTCCATCTCCACGGCCGTACCGCTCAGTTGAGCGAGCGGCACTCCCCCGCACTCGTCGAACTGACCCACGCCAGGGTCTCGCTGACGCTGGCGCAGTACGAGGCGGGGCGGCGGCTCGGTTCGTCCGACGGCGCCCCGCTGCCGCAGACCGATCTGGTCGGGCTCGGTGAACGCTATCCCTCGTTGCTGACCGAGGCGTCCCAGAGCCTCAACAACGCGGCGCAGACCCGGGCCCTGAGCAGGGCGCAGGAGCAGGAGATCCGGGTGGTGTCGGGCCTGGTGGTCGCCTACGACGACTGGATCAACTGGGCGAACAGCCACCATGACAACGACGGGCTGCGTCGGGCGGGCATGGAGTACGCATCGGGTCTTCTGGGTGACGGCAGGGGCCAGGTCGAATCCACGGCCGTTCTCGACCGCATCCGCACATTGGAGCAGGAGTTGCGCAACGACGCCGCCGGCTTGTCCGGGTGGAGCCCGCTGTCCGCGACCACGGCGTCGATCGCCGTACTGGCCTCGTTGTTCTTCTTGTTCCTGGTCGTGGGCACCCTCGACTTCGTCCGTGGACAGCTGCGCGTGCGGAGCCCCCTGTTGACGGTGTACACGGTCCCGGTCGTGCTGGCGCTGGTGATGGTGGCGTTCGGCATCGCCGGTCAACACCGTGCACAACACCACGTGCGCGAGATGGCCGATCGGCTCGGTCGGATCGCGGTTCCCTACGGGGCGAGCACGGGGATCAAGGACGAGATCAAGGACGAGATCGGGACCGACGCCCGGATCGACGACGAGGGCGAGCGGCTTGCGGCCGATCTGGGACGCGCCCATCCGCAGGAGTGGACGTCGATCGTCTCGGTGGGCCTGTCCCTGGGCGCCGCGGGCGCCCTGGCCGGTGGATTCACCCTCTTCCACTACGGCCGCAGACACTTGGCGATCCATTGGAGGACGCTGTGAAGAGATCACGCCCGCTGGTGCGTTCGGCCCTGGTGTGTGCCCTGTTGGCCGTCTCCACGCTCGCCTCCGCCAGTTGCTCGGTCGAGGAGCAGCGGACGCTGGTCGTCCTCGGCCCGTGGACCGACGGGGAGGAGAAGCCGTTCGAAGCGACACTCGCCAAGATCAGCAAACGGACGGGGACACGGTACGTGTACGAGGGGACCCGCTCCCTGCGGGAGACGCTGGTCGCCCAGCTCCGCACCGACTCGCCGCCCGACGTGGCCATACTCAACGGTCAGGGTGAGTTGGCCGAGTACGCCCGGGAGCGTGACGCCAAACCGCTGCCGGAGAAGCTGGCGGGAGCGGCCATCGCCCCCTGGGCGCCCAGGATCACGCTCCTCGACGAGAGCGGGGAGCAGCGGCAGCACGCCTACGGCGTGCCGGTGCGGGTGGACCTCAAGAGCATCGTGTGGAGCCGACAGGGCGATGCCCGGGCCGCCGCGAAGCCACGGTGGTGTCTGGGTATGGCGTCGGGCGCCACATCGGGGTGGCCGGGTACGGACTGGATCGAGGACCTGCTCCTCCAACTCCACGGCCCCCAGGTGTATGAGAGCTGGGCCATCGGCGAGATCGCCTGGAACGACCCCCGGGTGAAGGGCGCCTGGGAGGCGTGGCGCAAGCTTCTGCTGGCGGGCGGTCCCGGCACGGGTGCAGCGGCGGTGTCCACTCCGTTCGAGGATCTGGGTGATCGCGGGTACGGGCTGTTGAACCGCGGCGACTGCACCCATGAACACCAGGGTTCCTTCATCCGTCGCCACTACGGCGACGACGTGCTCCCCACCGCCACATCGGAGGTGGTGCCGGGGCTGCCGACCGGCGGCCCCCGCGCCTTCGAGGTGTCGGGCGACATGGCGGCGGTGTTCACGTCCAGCGATGCGGCGTGGGAGTTGATGGAGGAGCTGATCGATCGCAGGACCCGCAACGACTGGGCCACGGCGGCGAATCCTGCGGAGCGTCCGTTGTTCCCTGACGGCGGTACGGGCCCACGACCGGTGACTCCTGCCACCTCGGCGGTGCTGAAGTTGTTGGCGGGGGCCGACGAAATATGCTTCGACGCCTCCGACGCGATGCCCTCCACCCTGCGCGGTGCCTTCCAACGGGCAGTGTTGGAGTTCCTCCAGTCCCCGGAGGACGACGCCCTGCTCGCAAGTCTGCTGCGGCAGTTGGAAGCGGAACGGAAACTACAGGCCGAAGCGGGTGCCTTCGCGTTGGACCATCTCTGCGGGCGGCCGAGGGCCTGATCCCGGTTGCCCCCGCACGGCTCGGGGGTAGGTACCCGGACGCCATGCCAGAGCGCCGGATCCGAAGTGGCTCAGCTCTGTCCGAGCGCGTCGAGTTCGGCGGTGATGGCGCCGTGCATCAGTTCCCGTGCGTGGGGGATCGTGGTGGCGCCGCTGAGCCAGCGCATACTGAGCCCTTCGAGCAGGGCGGTGAGCCGTTCGGCCGCGGCGGCGTGCGCCGAGGCGGGGGCCATGGGTCGGACGCGGCCCAGGAGTGCGGCTACTTCCTGCACCCATTCCAGGGTGGCCCGGGCGAGGTCTTCGCGCAGCACTTCGTCGAAGACGGCGCTCGCGCGCAGCTCGCCCCAGGCGGTGCTGTTCTCCCGTACCTCCGTGGTGTCCTGAAGTTCGAGGAGCAGGGTCCGTGCCAACTCGTCGCGGGGGGTGAGTGGCGGATCGTCCGGGTGCCGGTCGGTGGTGTAGCGCTCGGCGCGGTCGCTGATGAATTCGAGGGTTCGGCGCAGGACCCCCGTACGGTCCTTGAAGTGGTAGTAGATCAAGGCGGTGGAGACTCCGGCTTCGGCCGCGAGTTCCTCCACCCGCAGGCCCCGGACGCCGCGCCGGGCGATCACCCGGGCGGCTGCTTCAAGGATCTGAGTGCTGCGCGACGCCATGGCCCGCACTGTACCGGGACGTTCCGGGGCAGACGCATGGGGCCCGCCACCGGGCACGCGGGCCGGTGACGTGCGGTCGAGCGCACCGCGTGAGGCGCTGAGCCGTCGCTCGCGCGGCGCCCTGCGGGGTCGTGCTCCCGCCCTGGCACGAGACGGACCGAACCGTGATCAGCCGGCGGGTTCATCGCGTTTCCCGTTTGACTGAAATTTCAGTCAGTGGCACAGTGGCGACACGCGGCCGTATCGCTTCCTCCCGCATTCCGACCCTTTGCGGCTTGAGCGCGCACCCTGGTTCCAGGGGCTCGTGCCGCGCTCCCGAGCCCGCCCGGGCCGGATGCGCCCGCCCGCCCAGTCCCACGATCGGAGCCCCATGTCGAATCCCGCCCGCAGCCGCCGGACCGTACTCCGCGCCCTCGCCGGACTCGGCACCTTCGCCTTCGGCGCCGTCGCCTGCGGCCCCTCCGGAGAAGCCGTGCGGTCCAGCGCCCCCGCCGCCTCCCCGCAGCGGACCTCGAAGGCGTCGGAGCGTCGTCTCGGCGCCGAGTGGGAGAGCCACACCCGTACGTTCATGTCCTGGCCGGCCCTCACCTCGGTCTGGGAGGAGGACCTGCCGTACGTACGGGAGGACATCGCACGGATCGCCCGCGCCATCGGCGAGTACGAGGCGGTCGTCATGATGGCCCGGCCCTCGCAGGTGAAGGCGGCCCAGCGGGCGTGCGGCTCCGGGGTCGAAGTCATTCCGCTGGCCGTCGACGACCTGTGGGCCCGCGACACCGTCCCCGTCTTCGTCGAGGAGGACGGCAAGGTCATCGGCGTCGACTTCAACTTCAACGGCTGGGGCGACAAGCAGGAGCACACGAACGACGCCCAGGTCGGCCGCAAGGTGCTGGAGCGGTACCGGATCCCCCGGGAGCAGGCGCCGCTGATCTCCGAGGGCGGCTCCTTCGAGCCCGACGGGGAAGGCACCCTGCTGATCACCGAGAGCTCGATCGTCAACGCCAACCGCAACCCCGGCAAGAGCCGGGACACGATCGAAGCGGAGCTCAAGCAGAACCTGGGAGTGGAGAAGGTGATCTGGCTCGCGGGCGTACGCGGCGAAGACATCACCGACGCCCATGTGGACAGCCTGGTGCGCTTCACCGAACCCGGTGTGGTCCTGCTCGACCGCGCCTACCCCGGCACCCCGCCGGACTCCTGGTCACGCTCCGCCGACCAGGCGAAGTCGGTCCTGTCGAAGGCGACGGACGCCCGCGGACGACGCTTCGAGGTCATCGACCTCCCCCAGCCCGATCTGAGGAAGATCACGGGCGAGGGCGATGACTTCCTGGCCACGTACGCCAACTTCTACATCGCCAACGACGCCGTCTTCATGCCCCGCTTCGGCGACCGCACGGCCGACAGGCGCGCCCGTTCCATCCTCCAGGAGCACTTCCCCAAGCGGGACATCGTGCCGATCGCCATCGACACCGTCGCCTCGGGCGGCGGCGGAATCCACTGCGCAACGCACGACCAGCCCGGCGAACCGGCTGCGTGAGCGCCCGCCGCCCCCAAGACCTTCATCTTCGGGGGAAGCGGGCGCCAAGCCCTCCGGGGCTCGCTCAACCCGCGAAACGGGCCATCCACGCCTCGACCTCGTCCGCCGACCGGGGCAGGCCAGCCGACAGGTTCTCGTGACCGTCGTGGGTGACGACGAGGTCGTCCTCGATCCGGACTCCGATGCCCCGCCAGTCCTCGGGCACGGTCAGATCGTCCGGCTGGAAGTACAGACCGGGCTCCACGGTGAGCACCATGCCCGCCTCCAGGACGCCGTCGACGTACTCATCGTTCCGTGCCTGTGCGCAGTCGTGGACGTCCAGACCGAGCATGTGACCGGTGCCGGCCATGGTGAAGCGGCGCTGGAGACCGAGTTCGTACGCGCGCTCGGCAGGGCCTTCGATGAAGCCCCACTCGACCAGTCTGGCCGCCAGATGGCGCTGGGACGCCTCGTGGAAGTCGCGGTAGGCGGCGCCCGGCTTGACCGCGGCCATGCCGGCCTCCTGCGCCTCGTACACCGCGTCGTAGACCTGGCGCTGGAGAGGCGTGAAGGTTCCGCTGATCGGCAGCGTACGGGTGACATCGGCGGTGTAGAGGGTGTGCGTCTCCACCCCCGCGTCGAGCAGGAGCAGGTCGCCCGGGCGCACCGGACCGTCGTTGTCCGTCCAGTGCATGATCGTGGCGTGATCGCCCGCGGCACAGATCGAGCCGTAGCCGACGGAGTTGCCCTCCAGGCGTGCACGGCGGAAGAAGGTGCCCTCGATCCAGCGCTCGGAGGACGCGATCGCCCGGGAGAGCTCGGCGATGACATCGGTGAATCCGCGCACGGTGGAGTCCACGGCCTTGCGGAGTTCGACGATCTCCCAGTCGTCCTTCACCAGGCGGAGATCGCTGAGCGCCTCTTCGAGTGCGTCGTCGCGGTCCGCATCGGTGGTGACGGCGGCCTCCAGGGACGGGTCGATGCCGCGGACGATCCGCGTCGGCACATCGGAGCCGGCCAGGTCGACGGTCGCGGTACGGATGTCCCGGCAGGGCAGTCCGAGCACGAGCTCCGATTCGGCCAGGGAACGCCGCCGCCCCATCCAGAGCTCCGCCGTGGGTCCGGTCCAGAACTCGTCGTCGTTCCTGCCGTCCCGCGGGAGCTGGTAGCAGTAGGCGTCATGGCCGCCGTCCGCACGGGGTTCGAGGACCAGAGCGCAGTCCCGGGCCCGGTCGCCGGTCATGTGCACATAGCCCGTGTACGGCCGGAACGGGTAGCTGTCGTCGTTCGAGCGGACCTTGAGGTTCCCGGAGGGGATCACGAGGCGCTCGCCCGGGAAGCGCGCGGAGAGCGAGTCGCGGCGTCGGGCCGCGTACGGAGCCTGTTCGTCGAGCCGCAGGTCGTGGCGCTCGGTGTCCGCCCACCCCGTTCGCATCAGCGCGGACAGTTCCTCGGAGATCTCTGCGTAGAGACCGTTCTTCCGGCCCTTCTTCGCCACGTCGTACACCTTCCTTGGGTGGGTCCGTCACCGACGAGGGGGTCGGCAGCCGTGCGGTTCCACTCGCCTGCGGTGCGGCTCAAAGGCCCCTCGCTGCCCCCGGTCGTCGGCGGCACTCGGACGGTATCCCGTCCCGGCCGGGCCCGGTGCCCAGGAGTGCCACTGGCACAGATCGGCCAAAACCCTTCCCGGATCCGTTGACAATGGGACGCATGACGAACGCGAAACTCGGGGAGGCCCTGCGGCTTCTGGGGCTCGACCGTGCGGCGGCCCAGGTCTATCTGACCCTCCTCGAACTGGCCCCCGCCCCGCTGAGCACGATCGCGGACGCGGCCGGTGTGGACGGTACGGAGATCGCCGGCGCTTACGGGGCGCTGGTGGAGGCCGGTCTGGCCAGCGCCGTCCGTGAAGGCGCGGACGTGGTCGCACCGGTTTCGCCCACCGCAGGTCTGGAGATCCTCGCCCGCCACCGGGCGGCCGAGGTGGAGGAGTCACGCATCGCGGTCGGCGGCGCTTTCGAATCGTTCCGGCGGCAGCGACTGGCCGCGTACAACGACGACCTCGTGGAAGTGGTCACCGGCGACGCGATCGGCCCGAGGATGCGGCTGGCCTGGGCGAGCGCCCGTGATCAGATCCGCCAGTTCGAGTCGCCCCCGTACTTCCCCCTCCCGGGCGCCACGGACGACGCGCTGGCCACACTCGCCCGCGGGGTGACGCAGCGCGTGGTGTACTCACGCGCGTCCCTGGAACATCCGGGCCATCTGAAGGAAGTCATCGAGCCGTGTGTGAAAGCCGGCGAGCAGGCCAGGGTGTTGCCGTCGGTCCCGGTCAAGCTCGTGATCATCGACGAGGCGTACGCACTGGTTTCGTTGTCGATCAAGGAGGCCGATGTTCACAACACCATGCTGGTCGTGCAGCCGTGCGGCCTGCTCTCCGGGCTGATCGCGCTCTTCGAGCAGTCCTGGCAGAACGCCCTGCCCTTCGAGGGCCGCACCACCCGCCCGGGCGGCCTCGCGCCGGCCGATCGGCGTCTGCTGTGGCTCCTCGCGGGCGGTGCGAGTGATGACGTCATCGCCCGCGAGATGGGGATCAGTCGCCGCACCCTGTTCAGACGCCTCCAGATCCTCATGGCCCAACTGGGCGCGGCGAACCGGTTCCAGATGGCCTTGCAGGCGCAGCGCAACGGTTGGTTGTGACCCGGTACACCGCCGCTACGGGGTGCGACCCCTGTCCTCTCGCGCGGCGCCGACGTCACGCGCACCGATGAGCCAGGGAGGGAAGCAACCGCCCCTTGTCTGTCCATGGGCGGCGGGCAGATCAATACATCGGGCAACTACTGCTGATTTTCAGCCACTTATGCGATCATCATCTCGTCATCTCCGGATCCCCCGCGCTGCGTGCGACGGCGCCGTACGGACGCGCCGTCGTGCCCGCTCCGCATCCTTGTGAGTCCCGCGCGGGTCCGGGCACCCTTGTTCACCGCCTGCGCCTTCACGGGGGAACTCCATGCACCACCGATCGGGTACGCCCGCGAGACCCAGGGCGTACACCGCGATCCTGCTCGCCCTGTCCGTCCTCGTGTCCCTGCTGCTCCCGGCCGCGGCGGGCTGGGCGGCAGACGGGACGGTCGGGCTGGGTGCGACACCCGCGGGATCTTCCTCGACTTTGCCTTCGCCCTCGCCCTCTTCCTCGCGGGTAGACCCCTCGCGGCTGCCCTCCGATGTCGACCCTGCCCGCGGGCCCGAGGCCGAGCCCGCAGCCGGTGACGAGCAACAGGACCGAAAGCGCGACGGCGCTGACGAAGAGGACACCGCCCGGTCCAAGGGAAGCAGGGCCCTGGCCCGGGCCGCCGCAGCCGGGGCCCCCAACGCCGCCGACTGCTCCGCCCTTCCGCTCGCCCCCTTCGGCGACCCGGGTTCCGCCCTCCGCAAGGTGACCGTGCCCAGCGAAGGGAGCAGCTGCTTCGTCTTCACCGCTGAACAAGCGGGCCCTCACCACACCCCGCTGGAGAGCCCCGGTTCCTCGGGCAGCGGATACGTCCAGGTCTTCGACGGCCAGGACCAGTTGGCGTGTGAGCTGGCAATCTGCGACCTCCCCCGAACGGGCGCGTTCACGCTGAGGATCGTCAACGACACGTGGGACGCAATCGAGTACCACGTCTCGGTCGTCCCCCTGGGTGTCGGCACCCCCGGCTGTCTGCCGACGGTGGGCACCTCACTCGGCGCTCCACCGATTTCCGGCTCCTCCCCCTCACCGCTGGCCATGATCTGCCAGCCGTTCAACGCCCAGCCCGGCGAGCGGATCCTCTCTGAACTGAAGCCCGAGCGGCACGGTTCCGGACGCAGTTGGATCAGCGATAGCAGCGGCGCGATCATCTGTCCCGCCAACCAGGACGACTTCGGAACCTGTGTGCTCCCCGGCACCGGGCCCTATCGCCTCATCGGCCAGATCGGAAGGGCCGAGGGCGGCTTCCCCGCCGCCTACACGCTGCGGATCCATCGGCTCTCCGACCCCGAGGGATGCCAGACCGTTCCCGTGAACCGCTACGGCTCCGCCCCCACGGCGAGCGCTCCGGGGGTGCACTGCAAGACGTTCACCGTCCCGGTCACAAGACAGTACGACGCATTTTCCGTAGGCGAGGGCTACCGATACCGACAGACCGTCCGTGACAACACCGGAGCCATCGTCTGCCCGGCGTACGAAGGGGTCTCCTGCGAGCTGAAATCCGGCACCACCTATGTGCTGCACACGGGTGACGCCACGCTCCTCCTTGACCGCGCGTCCGGTGCGGGCTGTGAAACCGTCCCACCCGGTTCACACCGCGGCACCCTCGCCCATGGCGCGACCAACTGTCTGGAGTTGCCGTTCGCTCAGGGAGCTTCCATCGCCCTTCCGCAATCCTTCGGGGCCCAGGACGTGCCCACCGAGAGCGTCGTCCGTGACGCGTCCGGCAAGGAACTGTGCGGCTGGGAGAGCTTGGCCAAGGGCTTCTGCAAGCTGACCGGAACGGGACCGTTCCGGGCCCATGTCACCGGGCACAGCGACGACCGGCGAGCCGGTCCCTACAGCCTCTCCTTGATCCGTACGGACGATCCGGCCGGCTGTCGAGTACTGCCCGCCGGGGACTTCACCGCTCAGAGCCCTTCGGTGTCCCTCACCACCGGAGGTGGTTCCTTCGCCGAGTGCCTCGCCATCCCCGCTTCGGACCGTGGTTCCGTCGAGACGCTTCAGATCAGGACCGTCACCGGATCCTCCCGGAATACCGACGTCTATGTCGTGAACAGCGACGGCCGTGTCGTCTGCTCACTCGAAGGACACGAAGGCGGCACCTGGATCACCTGCAAGCTCCGCAGCGGTGGTGCACACACCGTCCTCTTTGCCGGCGTCGACAAACCAGCCGCCTACACCCTCGCCCGACGGGATGTCACCAGCGGTGCGAAGGGCTGCACCAGCACCCCGGCGGTCCCGGTCGGTGGCCCCTCCAGTGCCGGCAAGCCCGCACCAGCGGGCAGCATGACCTGCCACCGTGTCACCACGGCAAGCGCCAAGGACGCCCTGCACCTCAATGTGCGGGATGTGCACAAGGCGTTGTTCTTCGCCGTGTTCAACGCTTCGGGCGTGCCTGCCAATTGTTGGTGGGAACGCGCCTGCGGAGCCAACGGCTCCACCGCCTACCAGGTCATCGTCAGCGCACTGCCCGGCAAGCAACTGCCCGCTTCCTACCGGTTCGACGCACTGCGCATCCGTACCGGATCGACCCCGGCCCCCGAATGCAGCAGGGCTCCCAACGTCACCTACGGCTACGGGCCGATCAGCGGTGTGTTGAACGAGCAGCGCACCGCGCAGTGCGTGGCGCTGCCGACCGCCACTCGCGACGAGTTCGCCGTCGCGTTCGATGACACCGCGGGTGGTGCCGCAACCGCCGTGCCGTCGCTCTACAACGACTCCCTGTCGAACCTCTGTGGACTGTCCTGGGACGGCGCCTACTACTGTGCCTCCGGCAGCGGACCGCACGGGACCTCCCAACCGACCGTCCTGGTCGTCGGGCTGCCGGAGACGGCGTCCGCGACGTCGTACCGACTGCGCTTGGACTGCACATCACCGTGGTGCGGTACCCAGAAGTACACCGTCACCGGTGCCACCCCGACGACCGGGGCATCCGGGTCCACGGTGACACTGAAGGTGAGCGGCTCCGCCCTGCACGAGAAGGACCGGATCCGGATCCGCTCCGGTGCACGGCGGATCGACTCCTCCGCGGTGTCCGTCACCACGTCCCGCACCACGCTCACCGTGCGGCTCGACCTCGCGTCCGCCGCAACGGGCGTGTGGAGCATGGGTGTGATCCCCCACGGGGGTCAGGAACGGCCCCTGGGGAGTTTCACCGTCACTCCGGCGGTCCTGAAGAACACCAAGGCACCGACGGTCGGCGGTACGGCGAAGGTGGGTGTCAAGCTGACCGCCCAGCCGGGCACCTGGACGCCCGTACCGACCTCCTACGGCTACCAGTGGAAGGCCGACGGAAAGGACGTCCCCAAGGCAACCGGCTCCACCTTCACCGTCCCGGCCTCGCTGCTGGGCAAGAAGGTGAGCGTCACGGTCACCGCCAGGCGCACCGGCCACCCCTCGGGGACGGCCACCTCGACGACGACCACCGTGGCCAGGGGCAGCGCACCCAAAGCGACCCAGTCACCCACGGTCTCCGGCACGGCCAGGGTGGGCAAGAGACTGACGGCGAAGCCGGGCACCTGGACGCCCGTACCGACCTCCTACGGCTACCAGTGGTACGCCAATGGATCGGCGATCTCCGGCGCGACGAGGAGCACGCTGGACCTCACCTCGGCACAGGCGGGCAAGAAGATCACCGTGAAAGTGACGGCCAGGCGGACCGGTCACACCGACGGAACTGCGGTCTCCAAACCGACCTCGTCGGTCACGCGTTGACCCGGTGAGCACCGGGACTCGGTCCCGGGGGTCCCGCGGCGGGGCTACGATTGCGGCGAGGCGAACAAACGTGCGCATACAGGAGGGTGCTTCGTGCTCGGTGTGATCCTGCTGGTGGCGTTCGTCGTCGTTGTGGTCGTTGTGACCTACGCCGTCAGCCGCTGGCGCCCAACCCCCCGTTGGGCGAATCGCCGTGGCCGCAACTGCCCGAACTGCGGTGGCTTCCGGGTGCGGACGGTGGTCAGTGACGATCGGCTGAACGGGATGCTGGAGTGCCGCGCGTGTCAGCGGGTGTGGGAGCCGGAGGACCACCGGTCCTGAAGCCCGCCGGATCCGTGGCACGCACCCCGTGGGCGTCGCTCCGCCGACCCTCCGGTGAACAGGTGTGCGCGCCCCTGAGAAGTGGGCCGCGAGCCGGTGGTGACCTCCGATTCCGGGCCTGCGGCAGGCACCCACTTGCGGGGATGCTTAGGTAAGCCTTAGCGTATCCACTCCCACCACTCAGGGCCCGACCGTCACACCGGTCCGGCCCGCGGCGAGCGCTTCACCGACGCAGCCTGGCCGTCCGCTGCCGGAACTCTCGCCGACAGGACCCACGTGAATCACTCCCCCTTTGGTCTGCACAGCCCTGCCCGCGAACACAGCGACTGTGGCGTCGGCTTCCTCACCCGCCTCGACGGCGTACCGCGACACGACGTCATCCGCAAGGGCGACGAAGCACTCCGCACCATCCCCCATCGCGGCGGCAAGTCCGCCGAAGGCGTCGGCGACGGCGCGGGCGTGAGCATCGACCTGTCGGTGGAGTTCTTCAGTGCCATCACCGGCGAGGAACTGCGCGCCGGACACTTCGGCGTCGCCAACTGCTTCGTTCCCACCGACGCCGACCGTCGCGAAGGCGCGGTGGAACTCGTCGGTCGGAGCATCGCCGAGCAGGGGTTCGACGTCCTGCTCGTCCGTGACGTCCCGGTGGACCACAGCGTCGCCCGGCCCGCAGCCGAGCAGTACCAACTGCCCATCGTGCAGTGGGTGTTCCGCGCGCCCGAGCGTTGGGAGCGCGCCGAAGTCGACACGGCTGCCAACCGTGCGCTGCTCGCCGTCGAAGCCGTCGCCTACGCCGATGACGCCCACGCCGGCCTGTACCCGCTCTCCCTGAGCGCACGGACCCAGGTCCTCAAGGGACGACTCAACTCCGGTGAGGTCATCGGGTACTTCTGTGACCTCGGCGATCCACGGCACTCCGTGCGGTCGCTGTACTTCCACACCCGGTTCTCCACCAACACCGAACCGCACCCGACCATGGCACAGCCCTTCCGGCTCATGGCGCACAACGGCGAGCTCAACACCGACCGCAAGAACCGGCTGTCCGACGATGCCCTCGCGCGGGCCCGCACCCGGAGCATCGTGCGTCCCCCGGGGCAGTCGGACTCCAGCCGCCTCGACCAGACCTTGCAGAGCCGGGTCTTCGACGACGGTCTGGACATCGTCGAGGCCGTCGTGTCCCTGATGCCGCCCGCGTGGGAGAACGACCGCACGCTGCCCGTCGCCGTCCGGGACATGTTGGAGTACTTCTCGCTGTACGAGGAGAAGAACGACGGCCCGGCGGCCGTGATCTTCAGCGACGGGGATGTCATCGGCGCCCGACTCGACCGGCTCGGCCTGCGCCCGCTGCGCACCGTCGAGACCGCCGAGTACCTCATGGTGGCGTCGGAAGCCGGGCAGGTCGCGTTCCCCGACGACGAGGTCGTGCACCGGGGCCGCATCGAAGCCGGCGGCATGCTCGTGTTCGACCACCGCATCGGCCGTCGGATGCGCACGGGCGAGGTGCTTGACGCCCTCGCCGCGCGCCGACCGTACTCCGAACTGCTCACCGCGGCCCGGGTGAACCTCGACGACCTGCCGTCCCCCGACTACGAGCGGGGTACGACGACCCTCGGGTACGACGGCGATCTGACGCTCGCCGGCCGCTACGTGGCGTACTCGCTGAACCAGGAGAGCTTCCGGTTCATGCTCGACCCGATGCTCGCCAACGGGTCGGAGCGGATCTCCGCCATGGGCTACGGCAACGCCATCAACGCGCTCAGCGACACCGAGGGCGGCATGGCGAAGTACTTCTCGCAGCGCTTCGCCCAGGTGACGAACCCGCCGCTGGACAGCATCCGCGAGGCCGACGGCATGAGTATGAGGGTCGCCCTCGGCCCGAAGCCCGACGGTACGGGGAACACCAACGGCCGGCAGCTCGTGGTGTCTTCGCCCGTGCTCGGCCATCTGGACATGGTCCGGTTGCGCGACCAGCGGATCGTGCCGCTGGAGCGGTTCGACATGCTGTACGAGCCCGTACGCGGTGATGTGAACGCGAACGCCGACGCCCTGAGGTCCGCGCTCCTGCGGCTCTGTGACGACGTCGAGCGGTTCGCCGCGGAGCGGGGCGGCATCGCGCTCCTCACCGACCGGGCGATCTCGTCGACGCGTGCGCCGCTGCCGACGCTCCTCGCCGTCGCGGCGGTGAACCAGCGACTCATCGAGACCGGGGTGCGCCTGCGGGTGTCGATCGTGGCGGAGAGCGGTCAGCTCGCCTCCTCGCACCACGTCGCGACCGCACTCGGCTTTGGCGCCTCGGCGGTCTACAGCCTCAGCGCACGGCTGCGCGCCGAGGAGAAGCACCCGAGCGCACCGGCGCCCGCTGGCGAGATCACCGAGACCGATCGCGCCCTGGCCCGGTTCCGCAAGGCGGCCGAGAAGTCGCTCGCCAAGACCATGGGCCGCGTCGGACTGTGCACCGCCGAGAGCTACATCGGCGGCGAGTTCTTCGAGCCGAACTACCTCGACACCCGCGACGACGTGTTCGCACGGATCTTCCCTCACATGGACGCCCCCGTCGGCGGTGTGGGATTCGCCCGGATCGCCCAGGCCGCGACGGACTGGCACGAGCAGGCCCGTACGGTGGAGAACGAGCAGCAGATCCCGCTGCTCGGACTGTTCAAGGAGCGGTCGGACGGCGCCGGGCACTCGTTCGGCGTCACGGCCGTGCGCGGCTTCGGCGGCATGACCGAGGAGCAGCCGGAGTTCGGCAGGCCGGATGACTCGGACGCGCTGCGCCTGCTGACGCTCGGTCAGCTCGACGATGCGTTCGGCATCACGGACGCCGCCTACCGGAACACCGGCTACGACGCGCTCAGCGACGCCGAGATCGACGGGTTCCGGATCACGCCCGGATACCGAGCCTTCCTGCGGACGACTCATGAGGAGCGCCTGCGCCGCCCGTCCGCGCTCCGCGACGTACTCGCCCTGCCCGCGGACGTGACGGGGCTGCGCACACCGGAGGACTTCGCCCGGGAGCTCGGGCGGTTCTCCACCTCCGGCAATGCGAGCATCACGGTCCGCGGTGTGGTCGCGTCCGCCGTGGAGCCGCCTGCGGGTACGGAACGGCACAGCGACGCGGTGACCGTTCGACTGTGTCTCACCGCGCCGGGCGCCGACGCGGTCGAGCGCCACTCCGCGCTCGCCGACGGCCTCGCCCGAGTGCACCCGGGTGAGGTGGAGACGCTCGAAGCAGCCGCGGACGGCGTTCTCGTCACCGCTACTGGCACCGCCGCACGGCTGCTCGCGCTCTTCGACCGCGCACCGTGCAGCGTCCCGCTCGACGACGTGCAGCCCGCGCATGAGATCACCCGCTCGCTGGCCTCCGGTGCGATGAGCCACGGCGCGCTCGTGGCCACCGCGCACGAGGCCGTCGCCCACGGCACGAACATGGTCGGCGGGATGTCGAACAGCGGCGAGGGCGGCGAACACCACTCGCGGTACGGCACCATCCGCGGCTCCCGGATCAAGCAGTTCGCGTCCGGTCGGTTCGGCATCTGGGCGGGCTATCTGGCCGATCCGATGCTCCAGGAGCTGGAGATCAAGATCGGCCAGGGCGCGAAGCCCGGCGAGGGCGGCCAGTTGCCCGCGCCCAAGGTCACGGTCGACATCGCGGCGGCGCGCGGCGGCACCCCGGGCATCGAGCTCATCTCCCCGCCGCCGCACCACGACACCTACTCGATCGAGGACCTCGCTCAGCTCATCCACGACTGCAAGGCCGCGCGGGTGCGGGTCGTCGTGAAGCTCGTGTCGTCGGAGGGCATCGGCACCATCGCGGTCGGCGTCGCCAAGGCCGGTGCGGACGTGATCAACGTCGCCGGGAACACCGGTGGCACGGGCGCAGCGGCCGTCACCAGCCTGAAGTACGCCGGTCGGTCGGCGGAGATCGGTGTGGCCGAGGTGCATCAGGCGCTCGTGGCAAACGGGCTCCGGCAGAAGGTCGTGCTGCGCTGTTCCGGCGCCCACCAAACCGGTGGCGATGTGGTCACGTCGGCGTTGCTGGGGGCCGACAGTTTTGAGTTCGGCACGACGGCGCTGATGATGCTCGGCTGTGTCATGGCGAAGAACTGCAATGTGAAGTGTCCCGCCGGGCTCACCACGAACGCCGAGGCGTTCGAGGGCGATCCGCGCGCACTGGCCCAGTACCTGTTGAACATCGCGCACGACGTCCGACAGATCCTGGCCCGCCTGGGGCTGCGGTCGCTGCGCGAGGCGCGGGGGCGCACGGACCTGCTGCAACTGCTCGACCACCCCGCGAGCGTCGGGCGTCTCGACGTCCGCAGACTGCTCGCGCACGTGCCCGAGAAGGTCGTCGAGGACCCGGAGTACCTGGAGAAGGACTTCACCACCGACGACGCCCTCATCGAGCGCGTCCGTGCCGCCCTGATCGACCGGCGCGAGTCGACCGTGCTCGTCGAGGGCGTTCACCTCGGCAACAGTGACAAGTCGGTCGGCGGGCAGCTCGGAATCGATGTCGAGCGGCTCCTCAACCACCAGTCGGACGCGGCCGACCTCGCCGGTGCACCCGCGGTCGTGGCCGACGACCGCGGTCGCCGCCGTCTGGTGGACGGTGCCGTCCGCATCCGCACCACCGGGTCCGCGGGTCAGTCGTACGGTGTGTTCTGCAACGACGGGATCACGCTGGAGCACACCGGCACCGCGAACGACGGCGTCGGCAAGAGCCAGAGCGGCGGGCGGATCGTCGTCCGTGCCCCGGGCGGCGGTAGCACCGAACGCGGTGGCAATGTGCTGATCGGGAACTTCGCCCTGTTCGGTGCGACGGGCGGTCGGACGTTCGTCCAGGGCGAGGCCGGTGACCGGTTCGCCGTGCGCAACTCGGGGGCGACCGCGGTCGTGGAGGGCGTCGGTGACTTCGGCTGCGAGTACATGACCGGCGGTACCGTGCTCAACCTCGGCGGCTTCGGCAAGGGCCTGGGCAACGGCATGAGCGGCGGGTTCCTGTACCAGTACGACCCCTCGGGCGAGCTCCCAGGCCAGGTGAGCGCCGATTCGCTGCTCGTGTTCCCGGTGACCGACACCGCGCACGGCGTCTTCCACGAGCAGGCCGTTCGGCTGCTCCTGGAGTGGCACGTGGCCGCCACCGGCTCCGCGCTCGCGGCCCGGCTGCTGCACGACTGGGCGACCGAGCGGCGCCATGTGTACTGCGGAATGCCCAGGGCGCTGCTGCTGTACCAGGACGCGTCCGAGATCCTCGCTGCGGCCACCCGGGCCGAACTCCTCGACGAACTCGCGAACTCGATCGCGACGGACAAGCTCCGTGCGTTCAAGGTCGACTACCGTGACCGCCGCACCGTGCTCGGCGGGCGTGCCCCGGCACTCGGCGACCAGGGCGGCGACGACATGTTCTCGCTGCTGTCGTCGTACACGGTGCTCGGCGTCGCACAGGACCTCGCGCTCAAGCGGGTGCCGGGAGCGAGCGGCCCGGACGACCCGCGGGTCGCCGAAGCCGTCCGCAACCTCGTGCTCACCGAGGACTTCTTCGTCAAGCAGCGCGTCGTGAAGTACCTGCGCGGCACGCTGGAGCGGTTCGACGACGACGAACTCGCCACGCTGATCGCGATCAAGCGCCTCGACGACTACAAGCACGCACTGAGGCAGCGGAACAACCTCAGCGTGGACGCCCCCGGCACCCATGGCTGGATCATGCACCAGAACGCCAAGAACGCCGGCCGTGTCCGAGCGGCCCGGTTCGACGAACTGCTCGCGACCGCGGCACTCGCCGACATCGCGGAGATGGCAGCCCGCCGCACCCCGAACGCCCCGACCGAAGCGGTGACCACGTGACGCTCATGTCCCCGACCGGGTCGCTCATCCCGGCCGACGCGCCGTTCTCCGCGGAACAGGAGTCCTGGCTCGCCGGGTTCATCGCCGGCATCGCCGCCGCCGGGCGGCGGGAGGACACGACGGCCGCCGCTCCCGTGGCGACGATCGACGTCGTGTTCGGCACACAGACCGGAACCGCCGAGTTCCTGGCCGGCGAGGTCGTCGCCGGGGCCCGGTCCCGTGGCCTCGGCGGGCGGGTCACCGCGCTCGACGACATCACGCCCGAGCGGCTCGCCGAGATGTCCCATCTGCTCGTCGTCACCTCGACGTACGGCGAGGGCGAGATGCCCGACAACGCCGGGCTCTTCTGGGAAGCGCTGCGGGCGGAGGGAGCACCACGGCTGGAGGGCCTGCGCTATGCGGTCCTCGGGCTCGGGGACCGCGGGTACGACGACTTCTGCGAGGCGGCGAAGCTCCTCGACACCCGCCTTGAGCAGCTCGGCGCCACCCGGCTGTGCGGTCGCGTCGACTGCGACGTCGACTTCGAAGATCCCGCCGCTCAGTGGACGACCACGGTCCTGGACGTGCTCGCCGCGGAGACCGGCGCGACGGCGACGAGCGCTGCGCCGACGACTGCCGCGGACCCGGTCGCCGCGACCCGTTCCCCGTGGCACAAGCGCAATCCGTACCGCTCCCGTCTGGTGGTGAACCGGCTGCTGTCGTCACCGGACAGTGCGAAGGAGATCCGCCACTACGAGTTCGACCTCGGCGACAGCGGCATCACCTATGCGGCGGGGGATGCGCTCGCTGTCGTACCAGTGAACGACGACGCGCTCGTCGGGGAGTTCCTGACGCACCTCGGGGCGAGCGGCGAGGAGGACGTCGACGGTCGACCGCTCGTCGAGGTGCTGCGCACCGGGCGTGAGATCCGCACCCCGTCGAAGGAGCTCGTGGCCGATCTGGTCGAGCGTGCCCCGTCGAGCGAGCTGGCCTCGGTCGTCGCACACGGCGACCGGCCCGACCTCGATTCCTGGCTCTGGGGCCGGGACGTGCTCGACCTGCTCCGGGACGCCGGATCCGCCGCACCGGGTCTCGACGAACTGCTGCCGTTCCTCCGGCCGCTCCAGGCGCGCCAGTACTCGATCTCGTCGAGTCCGCTCGCCCACCCGGACCGCATCCACCTCACCGTCGCATCGGTCCGGTACGGCGCCCAGGACCGCCGGTACGGGGGCGTCGCCTCCACCTACCTCGCGGACCGGATCGGCGAGACCACACCCGGCACCGCCGATGCCACCGCGGGCGTCTACCTCCAGGCGAACGCCTCCTTCAGCGTCCCCACGGACGACGACGCTCCCATCGTCATGATCGGCCCCGGCACCGGTATCGCACCGTTCCGCGGCTTCCTGCACGAGCGCGCGGCGCGAGGGGCTTCCGGGCGCAACTGGCTGTTCTTCGGCGACCAGCACCGCCGTACCGACTTCGTCTACGAGGACGAGCTCACCGAGCTCCGCGAGCAGGGCGTGCTCACCCGGCTCGACCTGGCGTTCTCCCGCGACCAGGCCGAGAAGATCTACGTACAGACACGGATGCGCGAGCAGTCCCGCGCGTTGTACGGCTGGCTTGAGGACGGCGCGTACGTGTACGTCTGTGGCGATGCCTCGCGGATGGCGAAGGACGTCGAAGCGGCGCTGTTGGCCGTCATCGCCGAGCAGCGCGGACGCGGTGACGAGGACGCGGCGCAGTACCTGGCGGATCTGCGCCGGGCGAAACGCTATGTACGGGACGTGTACTGAGCATGATGAACCAGCATCCCGAACCGCTGGACGCCGACGGCCTGTGCGCGTTCGAGGAGCTCTGCGTGCGACGACACACCACCGTCCGGCCCATCGACGCCCGGATGGCGGAGCTCGCGCGCTGTCTGACGCTCCTCCAGTATGTGCAGGCGGTCACCGGTGGGCCGGTCGCCCGGATCGACCAGACGGGCACCTACGCGGTCCCGAGCCTGCGCGGCGAGGCGTTCACCATCCGGCCGGGGTCGATCGCCCTGCGCGTGGACGGCGTGGGCTTCGCGTCCGCCGCGGTCGTACGGGACGGGGGAACCGGCACGGTCGTCCTGCATCTGCGCGATGCCGACGGCCGGACCGCGCACCAGGGGCGGCTGCTCTCCGAAGGGGACCGGCTGCTGGTCGAACTCGCCCGTGCCGCCGAGACCGGGGCGCTGATCGCCGAACCGTCCGCGGTCCCCGAGCCCCCAGCGTGGGAGGACGGTGACCAACTCGCGCAGCTCGACGCGATCCTCGTCGACGGCGGGGTGGCCCGGCGCGCGGAGTTCGCCCGATACCGGGGCGAGCACCGGGCGATCGACGTCGGGGTCGTGCCCGAGGTGCTGGAGTACGTCTGCTCCGCCGGGCTGCCGATCGGCGTGGCGGTGTTCGCCCCGGCGGCCATGCAGGCGTGCAACGGTCGGGTGCACGTCACCGATCAGACCGTGGGCGGGCAGGTGTTCGCGGCGTTCGCACAGAGCTCGGTGCAGATCGACCTCGCGGGTGTCCGTGCCTGTCATCTCGTCCGCTCCACGGCCGCGCACGGCCCGACTTCGGCGATCGAACTCGACGACGGGGACGGGCGCTGCGTCGCGGTCATCACACAGTTCGGGATCGTCGGCGAGGACGTGCACACGGCCTGGGAGCACCTCGCGGCCTCACTGCCAGACGCCTAGCGCCCTTCTTTCGGATCTTGCTGGGCTCGCGTGCCCTGGCACCGCGCCTCGCCGCGTTGTCGTCAATCACCAATGCTCCGCAGTGATTCATTCCTC